>JBCDGE010000004.1:0-125496 GCA_038757895.1 Planctomycetota bacterium
AGTTCACCGTCCACTCCCCGGAGCGTCGCACGAATGCGGGCGACGACGATCCCTGTTCCAGGATCGAGCGCCGCGGCTGAGGCGGATGCCGGCGTCTGTCTCGACGGGAGCGATCGCGGTGACGTTGACGAATGGACGCCACGCGCCGCGTCAGTAAGCGCTCGCGCGAGCGCGTTCGCCGCCGATCAGCTTGACGCGGACCGTGCGCTCGAAGCGTCGTCCGGTACGAGTCCGACAGCTGCCGTCGTCGGCCTCGATCGTCGTGGTGCGCGCGTCCTCGGCGATCGTCTGGATCGAGAGGTCGTACGTCCCTGCGTCGAGCCCTTGCACGAGTAGGGCGTCACCCTCCTCGATCACGAGTGGAGTCCGCGCGAGATCGGGTGAGCCTCTCTCCCTTCGGTTGTCTCGGGACTCTCCGATCTGCAGGATTCCATGACGGGGATCCTGGCCCCGACCGTTGTCGCCTCCGGAGGACATTGCCATGCCCGCTCCCGGCTCAAGCCACGCTCTCGTCATTCCCAGCGCCGTCGGATCCGAAGAGGAGCTCATTCTCTCCGGTGAGACGATCGGCGCGGAGCTCGATCGATTCCTCGACTCGTCCAAGTACCGCGCTGTCGCCGTTGTCCATGGCCGCGGACAGCAGGCACCCAATGCGTTCGACCTCGCCAAGAGGCGCCGCAATTCGAAGTGCGGAGTCGTCTGGGTCACCGATCCGGACTTCCTGCCGTACCTCGGCGGACAGAACGCCGAGCTGTTCCAGGAGCTCCTCGAGCCGGTGCCGAACTACGTGATGACGTTCTTCAGCGTGCTCCGCGAGGAGGTGACCGGCCAGCTCCACTGGCTCCAGCTGCGATCGGGGGACGTCGATGCGCAGTACGCCGAGGCGGAGCAGGGTTGAGGTCCACCATGATTCGTCGCGCCATCTCCCTCGCTGCTCTCACGCTCGCCGTCGCTTCGTGCCAGACCCAGGAGGAACGCAGTCACCACGGGCCGCCCGCCACCTTCGTCGAGTCGTTCGAGATCCTCGAGACGAGGAAGAGAGGGAAGCCGACCCTGAGCCCGAGGTCGAACCTCATCGACTACGACAGCGTCCTCACAGTGCGCCCGGACCGCGTGAAGCTCGCGCGACTGATCTCCCTCGACGGCGCCACCGACGGACGGCTGAGTCGTAGTGAGATCGACGAGCTCGACGCACGGGTGCGCGCCGCGCGCGAGCGGCTCGAATCCACGGACGGGCTTCGCTCGATCGCCGAGCAGATCGCCCGCTACGAATCGGAGGCCCTCGCCTACTTCGGAGAGCTGGAGGCCGGCACGGTGGCCAATGCCGACGTCGAGTACGAGAGGCTCTTGAAAGAACGCGCTGCGATCATTGTCGCACTGCGCGAGTTGGCGAAGACCTACGTCGAGACGGTGGTCATGAAGCGGCCGATCCAGTGGAACCCGGATGTGGACAACCTCCCCTCTGCGGACGAGAGCGCCGTCATCCAGGAGGCCAACGAGCAGCACGATCTCGTCTACGGTCGAATGGCACCGAACCCGAACGGCGACCGCAACCGCTATGTGGCGAGCGAGGTGACGGACGTGATCAACGAGCTCATCGCCGTCCTCAGGGGCGAGGTCGAGGCCGCCGAAGCGGCCATCCTCGAGAAGGCCCCCAAGGCGACGCTCCAGATCACCGCGGGTGTCGTCCGTGGAAAGGACGAGAGGCAGATCACCATCTCGCCCTACCAGACGGTCGAGAACCAGCAGAGGTCGACGAAGTCCTCGAGGATCGGGATCCCGAGTGACGAGGACATCGCGGAGGTGCAGAAGGGATACGAGGCCTACGACCGGCTCGCGGATGCGTTCAACGAGGTGAAGGTCGTCGTGAGGGACGAGGCGGCGATGAAGAAGCTCCGCGACCAGTTCGTGGCGGAGCTGAAGGCTGCGACGAAGCGACTGAGCGATCGACTGCTGAAGGACCTCCAGAGCGTGATCGAGCTCGAGGACGACTCACTCGCGGACGTCCAGACTGCGGCAAGCGCCGTCGTGGAGGAGCTCCGGAAGCTGAAGGTGCAGCTCGAGCTGATCGACGGGAGCCAGGATCCCATCCAGCTCGTGACCCTCACGACGCAGATCCTCGACGGTCTGAAGGGGGGCGGGTTGATCCAAAAGGTGGAGGCGCTCCAGGTGGCGCTGGCCGGCGTCGGTCTGGTCGACGCGAACGGCACGAAGGTCCTGATCGACCGCGTCAAGGCCTCGGTCGAGGCGGAGGCGGGCAGCCTGGCGAAAGCCCTCGCCGGCGCTCCGGGCGGAGGCGCGATCTCGGACCTCTTCCGTGCGATCAAGGCGATCCAGCAGTTGGCGAACGCTCAAGGATTCGGTGACCTCGACACGGGGAAGATCACGCGTCGCCCCTTCTCGCTCGACCTCGCGCAGGACGGGACCATCGACCTCGCGGACAGTCCGGCCGACGACGGTGATCGCCTGTCCATCCGCTACGAACTGATCGCGAACCCGGACAGCGAGAAGATGGACCAGGTCAGGCACACGGCGTCCACCCAGCTCAATGTTCGGAAGTTCGGCTGGTACACGTCGTTCGAGGCACAGCTGATCTTCTTCGATCGCTTGAGCGACGGCTCCTCGTCGTTCCGCGCGGCGCCGGGCATCGCGTACAACTTCCACCCGCGTCCGGACTGGTGGCAGCAATTCTTCGACGTCGTGGCTCCGGGCATCGGCGTCAACGTGTCGTCGCCGTCGTTCGACACCGGCGCGGACATTGCGGTGGGCGCCCAGGTGACGCTCTTCAACAACCTGCTGCAGGTCGGATACGGATACAACATCAGCGTCGAGGAGAACCCGGAGATGTTCTTCTTCGGCTTCGATCTGATCTCGACCTATCAGCGGACGCAGTAGAAGCGCGCAGCTTCCGCACCACGCAGTTGGCCCACGACCCCCGTTTCCAATCCAGGGCGGCCCGGGGCGCGAGTCGTGATCGAGTCCCCGACTCCGCCGTCGTGCAGACGGTCACCGACGTGTGCCGCCCCGTGGTCGCATCAACGGAAGGTCACCGAGACGGCGTCGGTGAAGTTCGACGTTGCGACGCCGGCGTCCGAGTCGCGGTACCACGTCTGGAAGTACCAGGTCTCGCCGGGAAGCGCGGCGCTGGGCGCGTTCGGTGTCGGGAGCGCCGTGAGGTCGAGCGCGAGCCGCAGCTCGCCCGCCGCCCCGGACGACTGCCCCGGCCCGCTGAACCGCCCGATCGGGCCGGAGAGGCAGAGCGTGCCCGTGCTTCCGCCCGGGCGCAGCGTGCTCCCCGTCGCTCGCGCGGCGAGGAAGAGCCCGAAGACGTTCTGCGGGAGCGAAGATGCGCGTAGCGAGAGGTTCGACGCCGCGACATCGGCGCTGCCTTCCGCGCTCAGGCGCCCGATGCAGCCCGTCGAGTTCGGCACTGCGGTGTCGCAGTACGTCGCGCCGACCTCGCTCCCACGCCAGACGATCGCGTAGCTCTCGCCGAAGGGCCCGTAGTACGTGAGCCCGACGTGGACGCCGTTGTCCGAGACGTCGTTGAACAGGCCTCCTTCGGGAATCCACGCGGCGTGATCCACGGGGCCCGTCTCGACGGACCAGGCCATGAAGTCAAAGCTCCCGTTCGCCTCGCCGACGACCGAGCGGCCGTCGCTCGTCACCGCGCGCGCACTGGAGTCGGTGCCGGGTGCGGCGCCCAGCGACGTCGCCGTGCCGGTCGCATCCCAGCGCACCGCGTGCCTGACGCTGCCGGAGAACGCCGCCTGCCCGACGATCACCGAACCGTCTGCCGAGGCGGCCAGCGCAAGCGCTGACACCGCGCCTGGGGGCGTGATGTCGACGAATCCGCCCGCCTCCGTCCAGCGGAAGGCGCGGCTCGGCGAGATCACGCTGGTCTGCATCCGTCCGACGACGACCGACCCGTCCCCCGAGACGCCCTCGGCGAACGCACGCGTGAAGCCCGAAGGTGCCGTCAGCTCGACGAATCCGCTCGCGGCCGTCCAGCGGAAGGCGACGATCGCGTTGGAAACGGACCGACGCGTCCACCCCACGATCGTGGAACCGCCGGCAGAGACGTCCTGCGCCTCTCCGCCCGCGTAGAGCCCGGTCGCGGGCAGCAAGGTCAGCGGCGAGCCGCCCCCGATCCAGGCGACGGGACCGGGGGACGCGCATCCGACGACGACGGAGCCATCGGCCGACACGGCGAACGCCTCGGATCCATCGAGGCCGGGCGACGGGAGCGGGACGAGGCCGGTGGCGGCGCTCCAGCTGAAGGCTCGTTCGTTCGGCCCGCTGAAGGAGAAGTACGACGCTCCGACGACGGTCGTTCCGTCGTCCGATACGCCCCAGGCGATCGTGTCCTCGAAGCCGGCCTGGGGGAGGATCTGCTCGAGCCCGCACTGCGACGAGGCAGGCGCTACGAGGAAGAGCGCCAGGGCAGCGACGAGCGACGACGGGGCGAGCGGGCGGAACGCGAGATTCGACCGTTGCATGGAAACTCCAAGGACGCTGTGCGTCGACTTGTGGGTGTGGCGAGCGGGGGTCGCGAACGTCCCGCGGCGTTGCGAGGAATCGGTAGATTCGTGCGCACCCAGCCATCATGACCGAGCTCGACGACTCTGACGCCCGTCCCCCGGGCGTTCCGCATGGCGACGCCGTCCCTGACGATCGCCTCGAATCCCTCGACCGCCAGCTCCGGGGCCTGGCGCGGTTGCTCGTTCGCGAGGGGGACGACGCCGATGACGCCGTGCAGGATGCATGGGTGTCGGCGCTGGAGGAGCCCGAGGGCCGCGTCCGCGACTGGACGGCGTGGCTCCGCCAGGTCGTCCGTCACTCGGCGCGCCGCCGCGCGCGCCGGTCGGACCTTCGCCGGCACGCCGAGCGACGCGCGGTCGACCCGATCGACGCCGACGAGGCGACGGACGGACCCGACGACGCGCTCGAGCGCCGCGCCCTGGCGGCGATGCTCCGTCAGTCGGTCGACGCGCTCCGCGAGCCGTATCGCACCGTGCTCGTGCTGCGCTTCTTCGACGAGCTGAGCCTCGACGAGATCGTGCAGCGCACCGGGCGACCGAACGCGACCGTGCGCAGCCAGCTCCACCGCGGGCTCGCGGAGTTGCGCGACGTGCTCGATCGCAAGCACGGCGGGGACCGCGGCCGCTGGCTGCCCGCGATCACCGCGCTGGGGCACGGTGGGACGCCGCGCGCCGCGCACGCCGTCGCCGCTGGGTCGTCCTTCGGACTCTTGGGGCTCGTCGCGGCCGTACTCGTCGTCGCCGCACTCATCTGGGGGTCGCTGCGGCTCCTGCAGCCCGACCGGGGCGCAGACGACGCGACGACCGCAACGATCGACCGGCCGGGCGAGGGTGGTCAGGACGCTACCGACATCGCCGCGGTGCCGGCCGCGGGAGGCGCCGCGCGCGCCCCCGCGGAAGAGGCGAACGATGTCGTCGCCGCGCCCACCGAGGGAGAGCAAGCGCCGGTCGCGCCGATCGTCGAGACGCGGCGCCTGTCGGTGACCGTCCTGCGCGCGGACGGCGCCCCGAACGCCGACGCCGTCGTCACGGTGTACGGCGACGAGAGGCAGCCGATGGGGCCGTACGCCGTCGACGGGACCGGCTCCGTGGCCATCGACGTTCCCGTGGATCGGCTCATGGGGCGTCCGCTCTTCGTCGACCGCGAGGGCGTCTCCGTCGCGGCGGTCGGCGGCGGCGAGGCGCGGTCGTTCCGCTACAACGTGACGATGCCGCCCGAGGGTCGGTCGCTCGAGATCCGAACGCGAGGTCGGGCGCAGGCGATCGACGGACGGGTCGTCGACGAGCGCGGCGAACCGGTGCGGGATGCGTGGGTCGTGTTGCTCGGCGACGCCCGCGGCGCGGAGCCCGTCGACGGCGGACCCGCGGCGCGGAAGAACGAGACGAAGCGGACGGACGAGGAGGGGCGTTTCCGGTTCGAGAACCTGGCGCGCGGCGCACACCGTTTCCAGGGGGGCGCGCAAGGACTCGCGACGGTGAACCTGGTCCGAGAGGGCGAGGGCGACGTGCTCGACCTCACGATGACACTGCGGGACGGCGCCAGCGTGCGCGGCCTCGTGCGCCTCGCGGACGGGCGGCCGGCGGTCCGCGCCAGAGTGTGGGAGCCCGACCAGAAGGCGCTGCTCCAGCAGGGCTCCGAGAACGAGACGTTCACCGACGACGAGGGGCGCTTCGAGCTCGTCGGGCTCGGCATCGGCCAGCGACACGTCTTCGCTCAGGACGCCGAGGACGCGAGCTCCTTCGCGACGACGATCCTGACGATCGAGGTCGGTCGGACGTACGACTGGGATCCGCGTCTGCGAGAGCACCCGCGGCTGCGCTTCCGCATCGAGGACGAGAACCGCGAGCCGGTGGCGATGGCCACCGTCGGGATCTTCAGCATCGTCCCTGGTGCACCGCAGTGGGGTCGGGTCCAGAAGACGGACGACGCGGGCGAGGTCGTCTTCCACGAGCGCCCGGAGGGCGCGGTCGCCGCGATGGTCCGCCGGGGCGACGTGGCGGACGCGCGGACGACGTCACATCCCGTGCAGTCGGGCGTCGACCCCATCGTGATCCGGCTCGAGCCCGAGCCGACGTTCGGGAAGATGCACGGGGTCGTCCTGGACGCGGAGGGCAACGCGGTCCCCGAGGCCGTCGTGATCGGAGCGTCCGGCGCAGAGGTCTTCCGCGTTCCGTGCGACCCGTCGACGGGCGTGTTCAGCGCCTCGTCCGTGCTTCCGGCGAAGTACGACCTGTGTGCCGTCGCACCGTCGCTCGGCGCGACGCTCCTCGGCCTCCACACGGTCGACCCCGGCGCGAACTGCGAGGTGGGCGTGCATCGGTTTCCCGAGCCCGCCGTCGTCACCTTCGACTGGCAGTGTCCGCCTCCGTCGAAGTCGGCGACATGGACACTCAGCGCGGTGGTGCCCGGACCCGTCCGGATCCGCGACCTGCAGTTCCTCTACAGCGCGGTCGAGCAGGCGACGCTCGTGCCCGGGGTCTACCTCCTGACACGCGGTCCGACCGCGAACACGGGCCCGATCGATCCGTTCGAGTTCACGGTCGAGGGGACCGAGCCGGTCACGGTCGTGGTACCCGAGCGCTGACGAGGTTCGGAGCCGTACGCCCGCATCGAGCGCGATGTCGTGCGCCCCGCCGAGACGAGAGTCGTCGAGGGCGGCTCATTCGGGAGGAGCGCAGTTGCGTCGCCGCGCGACGGCTCGATCCGTACGGCGTTCGACGCCTGGCCGCTATGCGGTGCAGCCTCGGCGTGCGATCCGTCTCGGGTGGGAATGCCGCTCCGATCTGCGGCGCCGTATCGCCCGTCCCTATTCCGGTCGCCGCACCAGGAACGGCCCCATCGCCAGGATCTCCAGGTGGCCCAGCAGGAAGGCGCGGATCGCGTCGCTCGGGGTGCACACGATCGGCTCCTCGTGCATGTTGAAGCTCGTGTTGATGAGCGACGGGGAGCCGGACAGCTTCTTGTGCTCCGCGAGGATGTCGTAGTAGCCCGGGTTCATCTCGCGGCGGATGAGCTGCGGGCGCGCGGTGCGGTCGACGTGGACGGCAGCGGGGCAGGACTCCAGCATGAAGTCCGTGCAGTCGAACGTCACCGTCATGAACTGCGCGGTGTACTCGGCGCCGTCGAGGTTCAGGTAGCAGCGCTCGCGGTCCTCCCAGAGGGTGACCGGGGCGAAGGGCATGAACTCGGTGCGGCCCAGGCGCTGGTTCAGCCACTGGTTCACGCCCGGGTCGCGGCCGTGGTAGAGGATCGAGCGGTTGCCCAGCGCGCGCGGGCCGTACTCCATCCGGCCGTCGAAGCGCGCCACGATCGAGCCGCCGTGGATCTCGGCGGCGAGTGCTGCCGCGAGGTTCTCGGGCTCCTCGTACGGGAGGCCGGCCTTCTCGATCTCCGCCAGCATCTCCTCGCGCGTGAACTCCGGGCCCAGGTACGCCGTCTCGAACGGCTCGCCGACGCCGCCCGGCCAAGAGAGCTGCATCGCCGCGCCCGAGCCGCAGCCGCCGTCGCCCATGTTCGGGTAGACGTAGAGCCCGCGCACGCCGTCGACCTCGTGGATGCGCTGGTTCATCTTGACGTTCGCGGTCACGCCGCCCGACAGGACGACGTTCTCGACGCCGGTCTCCTTGACCCAGTGCGCGATGAGGCGCGTCGCGAGCTGCTCCAGCACGTGCTGGTACGCCGCCGCGACGTCGATCATCGGGAAGTGGCTCGCCAGGTGCCGCGAGAAGTAGACGTTCAGGTTCTGGACGAGCTTGAAGTCGCCCGGCGTCTCCTCGACGCGCGTCATCAGCACGTCCGAGAGGATCGACGGGTCGCCGTACGCCGCGAGGCCGACGATCTTGCCCGCGTGACGATCGGGCTTGAAGCCGAGCGACGAGGTGACCGTCTCGTAGAACGTGCCGAGGGAGTAGGGGAAGCGGAGGCTGTGCAAACGCTTGATCGTCCCGCCCTCGCCGAGCGAGATCGAGCCGGCCAGGCCCGTGCCGTAGCCGTCGATCGTGACCACCAGCGCGCGGTCGAAGCCGCTCATGTGGTAGCTGTTCGCCGCGTGCGTCGAGTGGTGCTCCAGCCGCTTGAGCTTGCCCTCCAGGCCGAGCTCGGCGAGGCCTGCCTCCAGCTCGTGCTGCCACTTCCGATGGTCCTCGACGGCGCGCCGCTCCCAGTCCTCGGAGAAGCGCTTGGCGGCCCTCTTGCTGCCGAGCGCCGTCGTTCCGGTCAGGCGGTAGAAGACCTCCTTGGCGAGGCCTTTCTCCATCCTCTGGTTCGGATGGGGGAGACCGTGCACCGGCTCGGTGCGCTCCGGCACGCGCGCCTTCGCGGCCGAGAGCAAGCGGCCGAGACCGCTCGCGTCGTGCTTCGTGTTGAGCGCCGCCTCGTCCTGGAAGCTCTTCGCGATGTGCTTCGCCTCCTGGTCCCACGTCAGGAAGCCGTACGCGACGGCGTCGATGTCGCCCGGCTCGAGGCCGGCGAACTCCAGCGCGGCTCGCGTCGCGAGCCTCGGGAAACCCGAGTGCTGCTTCTGGCGGCTGAAGCGCTCCTCGCCCGCGGCGAAGACGATGCGACCGTCGACGACGAGCGACGCGGTCGCGTCCTTGTCGAGGGGGGAGATCCCGAGAACGTTCAAGGCGTGGCCGTGCGGGGCGAGGCAGTGGAGGCGAGGAGTTCGTCGCGCAGCGCGTGCGGGGTCGTCGCGCGGCCTCCGAGCTCGCCGAGGAAGAAGTCGAAGTAGTCGCGGATGCGACCGAGGAACGCGTCCAGATCCGAGGCGCTCCGTACGTAGGAGGTGTACCCGGGTACGAGCGACGGAGTGTGCAGGGACAGCGTGAAGACGCGCTCGCCCCGGGCCAGGAGCGCCCTCGTGAGACGCCGCAGGTCGTCTCGTTCGTAGCCTTCCGGGCTCAGCAGGATGCGTTCGACCAGGCGCGTCCGCGCCAGGATCCCGCCCAGACGCGACCAGGCGAGCTCCGGGCGCCGGGAGAGCCCGAACGCCGACCGCGCCGCCGCGCCGCGGAGGTGGCCGACGAAGCCGCCGGTGGTCGGGAAGCAGACGAGCGGTGGCTCCTGCTCCTTCACCCCGAACGAGAACGGCGTCGGCGCCATGCGGGAGTCGTCGGGGCCGCCGTCCGCCGACCGGTCGAACGGCCCGCATGCCGACAGGTCGATCTCGTAGCCGAGGCCCTGGAGCGCCGCGGCTGTGTTCGGACCGAAGCCGTACCGGCCCGCCTTGTAGATCGTCGGCCGCGCGCCGAAACCCTCCTCGATCGCCGCGGTCAGCTCCTCCAGCTTCGATCGCTCGACGTCCGCCGGCAGGTTGCCGGGGTAGGAATGGAACGCGTTCACCTCTTCGACGAACGGAGGGCACACCCACGGGTGCTGGTGCGCGCCGATCTGCGCTCGTCCGTCGGCCTGCAGCCCGGCGAGCAGGTCCCGCGACAGCGCCTGGGTCGCGATCGGGTACGTCACGACGTAGGTCGGCCGGACGCCGCTCGCGTCGCACATCGCCTGGAACGCGTCGACGCCGCGGATCGACTCGACGCCCGTGTTGGCGCGATCGAAGTCGCGCGACCAGTCGAACTCCTCCTCCGTGTCGAGCACGACGAGGAGCGAGGGCGGCGTCCCTTCCGGCGCTCGGAGCGAGCGGTAGCCCGTGTAGCGAAGGGTGGGATCGACGGCCATCGAGCGGAGTCTACCGGGAGCGCGCCCGGCCGCTATCGTGCCCGGCCATGCGCGTCGCGGCCTACGTCTACCCCGGGTGGCATCCGATCGCCGAGCGGGACGCCTCGTTCCACCCGGGCTTCACCGAGTGGGAGCTCGTGCGGTCGTGCGCGCCGCGCTTCGACGGCCACCACCAGCCGCGCGTGCCCGCGCTGGGCGAGTACGACGACCGGGACCCCGCCGCGGTCGGAGAGCGCATCGCGCTCGCGGTCGAGCACGGGGTCGACGCGTTCGTCTACGGGCTGTTCTGGTGCCGCGGCAAGCGCGTGTTCGAGAGCGCGCTGGACGAGGGCTACCTCGGCAGCGAGACCGGCCGCCGCACTCCCTTCGCGGTGATGTGGGCCAACCGGATGCCGCGCCGCGTCCTGCCCGTCCGGCGCACCGACCTGCCCGTGATCGACGCGGCGCGGCGCGTTTCCTCCGACGTCGACGACTTCGTCGCGCTCGTCGACCTCGCCGCGCGGGAGTACTTCGCGCGCCCGAACTACGTGACGGTCGAGGGGCGGCCGTACCTCTCGATCTTCGACTCGACGTTCTTCGTGCGCGAACTCGGCCCCGACGGCGCGCGCCGGGCGATCGCAGCGGGCAAGCGGCGCGCGCGCGACCTCGGCTTCGACGGGTTCCACCTCGCCGCGATCGACCCCAACGCGGACCTCGCGCCCATCGCGCGCGACCTCGGCTTCGACAGCGTGACGCACTACGTGCTGCTGCCGGAGTGGAAGGGACCGTCGCTGCAGGACTACGCCGAGATGTCGGCGCTCCGCGCGACGCAGTGGCCCGACTTCGCGGCGCGCGCCGGGCTGCCGTACATGCCGTCGGTCTCGCCCGGCTGGGACGCGTCCCCGCGCGCGGCCGACTTCGGCGACGCCCGCCCTGACCGGTACCCGTGGTCGCCGGTCGTGACGGGCGAGTCCCCCGCGCTCTTCCGCGACGCGCTCGCGCGCGCTCTGGCGTTCCCCGCACAGGTCGACGAGCCGCTGACGTTCGTCGCGTCGCTCAACGAGTGGAGCGAGGGGCACTACCTCGAGCCGGACCAGCGCTTCGGCAACGGCTGGCTCGAGGCGGTGCGGGACGCGCGCCTCAGTTCTCCTTCCCGATGATCTCGACCTTGCCGTGGCCGATCTTCGCGAGGCGGTCCAGGGCGACGGTGTCCGCGTCGCCGACCGAGATCACGTGGATCTCGAGCTCGCGGAGCATGTTCAGGCGCTTGACCTCCTCCAGCAGGAAGTCCCAGTACCTGTACGGACCGGGGTAGTTCAACTTCGCCCCGCGCTGATCGGACTCCTCGCCCGACTCGCGGTCCTTGACCACGATGCCGTCTCCGTAGTCGACGTCCTCGACGACGTAGTCGTCGATCGAGGGGTCACCGTCGCTCAGCACGAAGAGCGTGTCCGCGCCGTGCTCGAAGGTCTCCAGCGCGACGTAGGAGGGGTCCTTGACCTCGCCCTTCTTGCCCGTCGCGTAGGCCAGCTTGATCCCAGCGAACATGTTGGTGTCGCCCCAGAGGGTGCCGTGGACGCGCTCGCCCTGCGGTGAACCGACCTCGATCTCGTCGAGCGCCTTCAGGACCTTCTTCACCGTGCCGCTGCTGGCCTTGACCATGCCCTCGCAGCCGTCGACGTAGTCGGCGTAGCTGCCGAAGCCGATCACGGTGAACAGCTGGTCGGGCTGGAGGCGCAGGAGCGACACCCGCAGGTGCTCGCGCGCCAGGTCGAAGCGCGTCTCGACGCGGTACCAAGGGATGTCGTCGGCCGTCGGGATCTCGCCCTTCTTCCACTTGCGGCGCTTGCGCGGTCCCGACGTCGGCGCGCCCGTCGGGCGCCACTCCTCCGGGATCGGCTCGGCCATCGAGTCCGACAGGTCGATCAGATAGCAGATCCGCTCGCCGGTGACCTCGACGCCGAAGAAGCTCGGCTTGACGTACTCGATCTCCTTCTTGTCCTCGTCCTCGCTCTTCTTCTTGGGCTTGCGCTTCTCCTTCTCCTCGCGCGAGCGCTGGGCGATCAGCGTCCGCCACGCGTTCCCCTCCAGGACGATCTGGTCCGCGTCGAGCGCGGCGCCGAGGTGGCGCGCCAGCACGAGCTTCGCCGCCCGCGGGAACTCTTCGTCGTCGAGGAGCGCAATGAGCGTCAGCGCCATCTGCTTCCACTCGCTCTTCGTGCGCGTCCGCTTGTTCGCGAGCTTCGAGACCGCGGTCGCCATCGACCCCATCAGCGCGATCTTCTCGGCGTCCTTCTTCGGCATCGCCTTCGCGAGTTCGGGGACGAGCGTGTAGAGCGACTCGTCGCGGTGCGCGGCGAGCGCCTCGATCGCCGCGCCGCGGAGCATCACGTCTTTTGCGTTGCGCGCGACGTCGAGCGCGACGTCGGGGCTCGTCTCATGGACCTCGATCGCGAGCGCGTGGCGCCAGAGCCACGCGTCGTCCGAGCCGTTCGCGTCCTCGCGCCACTCGGCGAGGCGGGGGACGATCTCCTCGCCGCCGCCCTTCTTCCCGAGCGCCGACGCGAGCAGATAGCGCGACTGGTCCTTCGGGACCTGCGGCTTCTCGTACATCCGCACGAGCTCCTCGATCCCGTACAGCTCCTCGGTCCCCGCGAGCAGCTCGTACGCCTCGACGTGGTACGTCAGGGGAAGCCGCAGCATCAGCTCCTCCGCCTCGGCGAGGACCTCCGCCTGCTCCTCGTCGTCGGTCGGTCCGGTCGGGCCAGAGGGAGCGCCCGCGGTCGGACGGAGCGGCGTCGCGAAGGCGAGCGTCGTGGCGGCGAGAGCCGCGGCGGCGGGGACGGAGAGTCGCATCGGCGGGTTGGGTCGTGGGGGAGACGCGTCTGTAAGCGAAGTGTCAGGGTACGACGGCGCGTGCTCTCGGTGGGTTCCGTTCCCTCCGCCGCGCGATGCGCGTTCCTTGCTCTGGACACACTCGGGTCGGGCCCGCAGCCGCCGCGGCCCTCGACGGCGCCGCAGGGAGCCGCCAGAGTGACCGCGCGTGCTCTTCAGCCAGCCGACCTTCCTGTTCGCCTTCCTCCCGCTGGTCCTGGCGCTGCACCTCGTCGCCCCCAGGCCGCTCCGGAACCCCGTTCTGCTTGCGGCGAGCCTCGTGTTCTACGCCTGGGGCGAGGGCGCGTTCGTGCTGCTGCTCGTCGCCTCGACCGCGTTCCACCACGTGCTCGGCCGCTCGATCGTGCGGGCCCGCGACGACGGCCGGTCGGTGCGAGGGCGCCTCGCGCTGGTCGTGCTCTTCGACCTGGGGCTCCTGTTCACGTTCAAGTACGCGCCCTGGGTCCTCGCCGAGCTGCACGCCCGCTTCGGCGGCGACCTCCTCGGCCGCGCGTCGGACTGGGCGAGCGCCTCGCTGCACCTGCCGCTGGGGATCTCGTTCTTCACGTTCCAGGCGATCTCGTTCGCCGTCGACCTCGCGCGGCGCGACGCGCCCGCGCCGCGGAGCGCCGCCGATTTCGGGCTGTACGTGTCGCTGTTCCCCCAGCTCGTCGCCGGTCCGATCGTCCGCTACCGCGACCTCGCCGAGCAGATCTTCGAGCGCACGGTGGACGCGGCGCGCTTCGCCGAGGGCGCGCGGCGGTTCGTGATCGGACTCGCCAAGAAGGTCCTCGTCGCGGACGTCGTGGCCGGTACCGCAGACTCGGTGTTCGCGCTCGGCCCGGAGGCGCTGTCGCCGGCGCTCGCGTGGGTCGGCGTGCTCGCGTACACGCTGCAGATCTACTTCGACTTCTCGGGCTACTCGGACATGGCGATCGGCATCGGGCTGATGCTCGGCATGCGCCTGCCGGAGAACTTCCTGCACCCGTACGTCTCGCGGTCGATCACCGAGTTCTGGCGCCGCTGGCACATCTCGCTGTCGTCGTGGTTCCGCGACTACGTGTACATCCCGATGGGGGGCAACCAGCGCGGAGCGCTGCGCACGCTCGTGCACCTCGGGCTCGTCTTCCTCCTGTGCGGCCTGTGGCACGGCGCGGCGTGGACGTTCGTCGCCTGGGGCGCGCTCCATGGGGCCGCGCTCGTGGTGGAGCGCATCGGAGTCGGGCGCGTGCTCGGGTGGCTGCCGCGGCCGTTCGGCATCGCGTGGACGATGCTCCTCGTCATGCTCGGGTGGGTGCTGTTCCGCGCCGAGTCGTTCGATCGCTCGGTGGAGATGTATCGCGCCATGGCGGGCGCGACCGGCGCCCTTGCGCATCCCCTCGCGCTGCACGTCGACCCGCGGGAGGCCGCGATGCTCGTCCTCGGCGTCCTGCTCGCGACACCGATCGTCCCCGCGGTCGAGCGCACGCTCGACGACGCCGACCTCGGCCCGATCGTCCCTGCCGGGTCGGCCGCCTGGACCGTCGCGCTTCTGCTCGTGACGATCGTCGGGCTCGCGGGCCAGTCGCACTCTCCGTTTCTGTACTTCCGCTTCTGACCGATGTCCGCCACGACTCCCCGCAAGGTGATCGACGTCGCGCTCGGCGCGGCGGTCGTGCTCGTGCTCGCCGCCCCGGGCGCCCTCGGCGTGCTCCGTGGCGGCGAGAACGTGGCGCGCGCGGGCAAGATCGAGCGGCACCGGCCGCCGGAGCGCCCCGGCGTGCCGCGATCCGTGGACGAGGCGCTGGAATGGCCCGCGCGGTTCGACGCCTGGTTCGAGGACGCGTGGGGCGGGCGCGAGCGGGCGCTGCGCGTGAACGCCCGCGTGTCGATGAAGGCGTTCGGGACGTCGCCGTCGGAGCAGCTCGTCTTCGGCAGGAACGACTGGGTGTTCAGCCGCGAGCACGACTCGTTCGAGAGCTTCGCCGGCGTCGCACCGCTCGGTCCGGGGCGCCTGCGCGACTGGCAGCAGGCCCTGGAGGACCGCAGGCGATGGCTGGCCGAGCGCGGCGTCGATCACCTCGTCGTGCTCGTCCCGCACAAGTCGTCGATCTACCCCGAGGAGTTGCCGGCGAACATCGAGCGAGCGCGCGGGACCTCCCGCCTGGAGGAGTTCCTCGCGCACATGGAGGCGAACTCGGAGGTTCGTGTCCTGGCCATCGCGGACGCGCTCCGCGCGCGCAAGGGACTCGACGGCCCGTGGCAGCACGCGTACTCGCCGCATGGCGTGCAATGGACCGCGGTCGGCGCGCACGCAGCGTACGAGGTCGTCGCGCGCGTTCTGGCCGAGGAGCACGGTGCGCCCCAGCCGACGCCCCTCGACGGGTTCCGGCCCGTCGATCGCGAGGGGGAGGGCGACAGCTGGGCGTCGCGGATGTACCTCGACGGCGTGATCGACATGGAGAACCTGCGGCTCGTGCCGCGGGGCGACACTGGCGTCGTCGACGCCGGGCGTCCGCCGCGCAGCGCGCCGAAGGACCGGCGGTGGACGCACCCCGATCGGTCACGTCCGCGCGTCGTCGTCGCGCACGACTCGTTCGGTCCGGACCTGCTGCCGCTGCTGGCGCTCAGCACGTCGTACCTCGAGGCGCGGCGGCGCGCGTACCTGGAGGCTGAGGTGGTCGAGCGAGCGCGGCCCGACGTCGTGATCGAGCTCTACAGCGAAGTCGCGCTCGTGACGCAGCAGCCGTTCCGGCGGCCCGTGTTCCTCGGTGACGAGATCACTGACCAGTTCGAGGCGGCGGAGGTCCTCCGGACCGTCGATCTCGGCCGTGCGCTGCCCGTCGTCACCGGTGTGGGGGCGCCGTACTCGCGCGTGGTCCCCGAGGGGGTCGAGGTCGGCGTCGAGCGCGGCGTGGGATTCGTCGCGCTCGGGTCGATCCCGCGCGTGGGGCCCCGGCTGGCGGCGACGACGGATGTGCTGCTCGGCCTGGAGATCCGCTCGGAGCGGCCCGGCCCGGTCGGCGTCTACCGCGGCCACCGGATCGACCGATCGGTGCAGGCCGAGGACCTCCTGCCCCTGGAGGTGGGGCCGGAGACCGGTCGGATCGTGGTGCCGCTGCCGCGTGCCGAACCAGGTGCCTCGATCTGGCTCGCGCTCACTCCCGCGGTCGGGACGGTGACTCTCCACGGCGTGCAGGTCCGTCGTGGGCCGGCGAGGTGAGACGACGGGCCGCAGAGACCTGGACCGGACTCAGGGTTTTTGCCGGAAGTGTAATTGAGAACCAATCTCAGCCGAGTACTCTTTTCGCGCTCGATCTGGCCACGCACTGCTCCGCAAGCACCTCCGATGCGCCTCTCCACCGTTCGCTTTGCCGCTCCTGCGGTCCTCCTCACCGCGCCCGTCTTCGGTCAGGGCGCTGCCGACAAGTTCGACTTCGACGTGGTGCCGGACTTCCGCGCCACGACCAACGCCGAGTTCGCGGGCTGGGACGTGTTCACGATCGCCTTCGGCGGCCCGAACACTCCTGACGATGCCGGGACGACGGCTGCGTCGACGATCACGCAGATGACGCCGGGCGCGATCATCACGTCGACGATGAACATCTACCACCCGAGCGCCACGCCGGTGTTCGAGCTCGACACGACGACGGCGACGGACGCTCGCGAGGTGGTCCTGCAGCTCCGCACGCTCGGCAACCCGCTCGACGTGAACTCGCCGTTCCTCCAGTTCGACGACGGTGGCTCGACCGTCACCCTTGCCGCGGACGTGTACACGGATCTCAGCGGGGGTGGTGGATTCGCCGCGGAGAACTACTTCTCGTGGGATCTCACGGGTCAGTCCGCTGAGATCACGTCCTTCAAGGTCGGCTTCGCCGGTATGGCGAGCAACCTGAGCCTCGACGCCGCGCTGTTCGACGTCCGCGTCGACGGCGCGATCGGAACGAACTACTGCTCGGCCAACGCCAACTCGACCGGCGTTCCCGCCGAGATCAGCGCGCGCGGCACCGAGCTCGTGGACTCCAACGACATCACGCTCGTCGCCACGTCGCTCCCGGCCAACGCGTCGGCGTTCTTCCTGAACAGCCTCGACCAGGGCTTCGCTGCGAACCCGGGCGGTAGCCAGGGCAACCTGTGCCTCGGCGGCGCCGTCGGCCGCTACGACGCTTTCGTGTTCAACTCCGGCTCCGCCGGCGAGGGCTCGCTCACGATCGACCTGACCGCCATTCCGACGCCGACCGGCCTCGCGACGGCGATGGCCGGCGACACCTGGAACTTCCAGACGTGGTACCGCGACGCCAACCCGTCCGCGACGAGCAACTTCTCGAACGGCGTCTCCGTGACGCTCCTCTGATCCGAAGCGCTCACCGCACCAGCACTTCATAAAGGGAGGCGATGACGATGCTCCTCACGCTGACGCTCCTCGCGAGCGCGCCCGCTCCGCAGGCGAACCTCACGTTCGGACGGGCCGGCGCCCAGCAGGACGCCGGGACCCCCCTGCGGACCCTCTTCAGTCCGGCCGGCGCTCCGTCGATCCCGGACGCGCCGTTCCTGTTCGGCGGAGGGGTCGCGGCAGGCGACATCGACCGTGACGGCGACGAGGACCTCGTCATCGCCACCCAGACCGGCCCTGTGGTCTGGGAGAACATGGGGGACTTCGTCGACGCGACGTCGTCCCGAGTCCCCGTGAGTCCTGGCGGGACTGCCAAGGTCTATCTGGCGGACATGACAGGAGACGGCTGGCTCGACCTGGTCATCACCGGCACGCCGTCGGCCCAGACCGACTACCTGCTGCCGAACGACCGCACCGGGCGCTTCGTGCTTCCGACCGCGCTCCCCCAGGCCCAGTCGGTCACCAGCGACATCGCGGTGGTGGACATCGACGGGGACGGGGACAAGGACCTCGTCCGCGGCATCGGAGCCAACGGTCACTTCAACGAGACGGGGCTCGATTCCCTGCTCGTGAACGACGGCAACGGCAACCTCACCGAGGAGGCGAGCTTCCTCGCCGCTCCCTGGAACGACGCGTCGATCCCGACGACGGGTGTCGAGGTGTTCGACGCCAACGGCGATGCGTTCCTCGACATCCTCGTCTGCCGCGCCGATAGCGGGACGTTCACCGGCTCGTACGGAGCCCAGAACACCCTCCTGTACGGCGCCGGCAACCGCCGCTTCGTCGAGGCTCCCTCGACCGCCATCCCGGTCGTGGAGGACAACAGCTACGGCGCGCGGGCGCGTGACTACGACGGGGATGGCGACATCGACGTGGTCGTCTCGAACGTCGTGAGCGGCTCGGGGGCGTTCAACTCGGCCGACCTGCTGCTGAACCAAGGCGGCGCCCAGGGCGGTACGGAAGGCGTGTTCGAAGAACTCCGAGACGCGATCGAGGAGATGCCGTCCCCGGCGGAAGCCCTGCGACTGGGCCTCAGCGTGGGCGACGTGAACCTCGACGGCCAAGACGACGTGGTCTTCCACGTCCACGACCTGCCGCCGGGCGGCGATCAGCCCCTCTATCTGGGGCAGAGCGGCTCGGCGACCTTCCTGCGGGATCCCAGCTTCAGAACGGGGACGTTCATCGCCGGCGGTGCGGTACTCTTCGACGCAGACGGGGACGGCGACCTCGACCTCTTCATCACGGCGGCGGGATCCGCGGCCGGCGGTGCCGACGCTGGTACAGCGCGCATCTTCAGAAACACGGTGCGCTGAGTTTAGTCTCGAGGTCGGGGCGCCCGCGTAGGGCCGGCAAGTCACACTTCGCGTGTGCCATCTCGAGCCCGCTGGCCCGCTCCCCGTGGGTCCCCGACCTCACTTCTAACGCCACGAACATACCCGAATCCCTTCCTTGATCTCCATGCTCCTCCCTGCGCTGGTCGCCGGTGCGACATCTTCCCTCGCCCAACCCGTCCAGCCGCTCATCGAGGACACGATCAGGCAGCCGCTCCCCGTCGGTGAGACCGTGGGGTTCCTGCCCCGCGGGCTGACCAGCTTCGGGTCCGCCGTGGTGGACGGCTACCTGTACGTCATCGGTGGCTATTTCGGGACGCCCCACGACTACTCGATCGAGGGGCAATCCGCCGCGTTCCTGCGGATCAATCTGCACGACACGCGCGACGTGCGCCTGCTCCCGGACGTCACGCCCGTGCAGAGCGTCGAGCTCGTCCGCTACGGCGACAAGCTCGTTCGGGTGGCCGGGATGCACGCTCGTAACACCGAGGACGAGCCCACCGATCTGCAGTCCTCCACGACGGTCGAAATGTTCGACCCGCTGGCAGAGGAGTGGATCGACCTGCCCGACCTCCCCGAGCCCCGGTCGTCGCACCGTGCCGTGGTCGTTGGCGACACGCTCTTCGTCGCGGGTGGCTGGGCGCTCCTGGGCGGCACATCGCGCAGTGGCTCCGAGTGGCGGGACGACGTCCTCGCGCTCGACCTGACCGCTCCGGAGGACGGCTGGGCCTCGATCCCCGCGCCCTTCCAGGCGCGCGCGCTCGGCGCTGCTTCGGCGGGCGGCAAGCTCGTCATCGTCGGCGGCATCAAGCCGAACCGCGGCGGGATCTCGAAGGAGGTCCGGATCTACGACCCCGCGACCGACACCTGGTCCGAGGGACCCGAGTTCCCCGACTTCGGCTTCGGCATCACGGCGGTGGAGTCGGGCGGCAGGGTCCTCGCCAGCGGCCGCAGCGGTGACGTCCACGCGCTCGACGTGGAGGCGATGACCTGGACGCACGTCGCGTCGCTCACGACAGGGCGCATCTTCCACGAACTGGTCGCGTCCGAAGCAGGCGACCTCTTCGCGCTCGGCGGCATCACGGGGATGAACACCTCGGGCAGGATCCGCGCGATCGAGCGCGTCGACCTCTCCGGATCGACCGCGGTCAGCGGCATCGAGCGATTCACGATCCCCGCGCCCGGCTCCGCGCGGAACCGGCACGGCATCGTGGTGAAGAACCGATCGATGTACCTCTTCGGCGGCAACAGCAGCCTCGGCGCACATGCCCTGGACGAGACCGACTTCGTCGACGAGGTCTGGCGTTTCGATCTCGGCAGCCTCGCCTGGACGCGCTTGACCTCGATGCCGGCGCCGCGGCAGGCGATGGAGGCTGCAATCGTCTCGGAGGGCGAGAAGATCATCGCGGTCGGCGGCCTCGCGCACGACGGCGAGGCGGCGAAGACGACCGCGTCGGCGATGTTCTACGAGTTCGAGTTCGACGACTGGGTCGAGGGTCCGGCGCTCCCGGCCTCCCGCGTTCAGGCCGGGATGGTCGCGCGTGAGGGCGAGCTGTGGGTCTTCGGCGGCGGCGACTTCGACGGCTCGCAGGGCACGATCCAGCTCCCGACCAGCGTGCTCCGCTGGGACGGGGAGTCCGATGCGTTCGCCGAGGCGGACGTCGAGATCCCCCGGTCGCGGCGCGGCTTCGCCGGCGCGATGGTCGGGGACCGCTACATGCTCGTCGGCGGCGTCCGCGACGGGTTCGAACTGGTCGAAGAAGCGGATGTCTACGACTTCTCGACGGGCGTCTGGAGCACATGCTCTGCGCCCGCGAAGCCGCGCCTCACCGCGGAGTGCGTCGTCCTCGACGGCTCGTGCTATCTCGTCGGCGGCATGTCGAAGGGGGCGGACGGCGAGATGGAGGCGAACCGCAGCATCGAGGTCTACGACGCCGAGGCCGACGCCTGGCGCGTCCTCGTCCCGGACGTCGGCTTCGACACGTCGTTCGCGCGGGCGTTCGCTGTCGACGGCAAGATCCTGATCTTCACGATGCACAGCGAGGGCGACACGCGCGCCGATCTCGCGATCGTCGATCCGAGCCGCTTCCCGCGCTCGAACTGAACGCGACCGTTCGACCGCGACGAGCCGCGGCGGGAGTCCTCCCGCTGCGGCTCGTCGCGTGCTATCGGGACCCCATCGCGTCACCGAACGCAGTTTCTTCCGATCGCTGCGAGTGGCTTGGTGCCGCGTCCCGGCCGCACCGGGTGCACGTACCCAGAGCCCGACGGCTCGTGCCCCCGCACGAGCGACCTCTGGCCCGTCTCCGCCCCGGACAGGATCCGAGCGGAATCACGCCCACCAAGGACGCATCCGATGAACCCTGCAACGACCGCGCTGATCCTCGCCGGCTCTCTCTCTCTGCTCGCCCCGGCCCACGCCAGCGCCTCTGCTGCCGCAGCCGAGACCACGATCTACTTCCAGTCCGGCGAGCGTCTCCGCGCCCAGCTCGTCGCCAACGACGGTGACGCGATCCGGATCGTCGACCCGCGCTCTGGCGTCGAGCGTGAGATCGAGCAGTCCGCGCTGACGTCGCGAACACGCTACAAGCTCCTCCGCAGACGGCTCTCCGACGACAGCGCCGAGGATCAGCTCGCGATCGCCGAGTTCGCACTGGGGGAAGGGCTCGTCTCGCTCGCCAAGCGTCATTACCACGTCGCGAAGTGGCTCGACCCCGATCGCGCCGATGCGGTGAGCGACGGCCTCGCGCGCGCCGAGGCGCTCAAGGCGGCGGCCGCCGAGGCCGAGCCGAAGACCATGCTGATGGCGATGGACGCCTCCGTCCCCGTCAGCGCCGGCGCGCAGCGCGCGATCGATCAGGCTTCCAGCCGCCTCGAGCGCGCCGGGGAACGGAACCGATCCGCGCTCCTTCAGACGCGGAGCAGCTCCCGCGCGCGGCGGTCGTACCGCGCCGCGTACCGCGAGCTCGATCGCGCGCTGGCGACCCTCGACCGCGCCGCGGGGCGCCGCAGCGCGTCGATGGCGGACAAGGACGCGATCGCCGAGGCGCGCGAGGAACTCACCGAGGTCCGCGTCCAGGTCACGCTCAACGAGGTCAGCCTGTACCTGGTCCAGCAGAGCTACCGCGAAGCGCTCGTCGCCGTGAACACGGCGCTCGCGCACCGTCCCACCGACGCGCGCCTCCTCGGCACGCGCCAGCGGATCGAAGACGCCGTCGCGACGAGCTCGGTCGGGGTCGTCAGCAACGGAGCGTCGATCGGCACGCTCGGCGGATGACGTTAGCGCTTCTTGCGCGGCTTCTTGAACGTCCCGAGGTACGCGGTCAGCGCGGGCAGCAGCTCGTCGCCGGTGTGCTCCTCCATGACGCGCAGCTGCTCTTCGAGCGGGACCTGGTAGGTCGGATTCGTCCCCCAGGTCCCGTCGTCGTTCGTCCAGCGGAAGCCGGCCTTGTAGAGCGTGCGGAAGTCCTCGGCGATCTTCGGGAGCGCGTCCGTGCGGTGGCGGGCCAGGAAGTCCGCGACGCCCCAGCCGACGGTCGCACGCTCCTCGTCCCAGGTGTTCGACCGCCAGTTCGCGAACTCGTCCATGCGCAGCGAGTCCTTCTTGCGCTTGCGGAAACGCGACTTCAGCTCGGCCTTCCAACCCTCGTGCTCGACCACGCCGACGAACTCGGTGCGGTAGGGGAACGAGTAGATCGTGCCCATGACCTTCATCTCGACGTTCCACGCGAGCCCGACGCTCAGCCAGGTCGGCATCGGGCCGTACGAGCGGTGCAGCCCGAGCCGGACGAGCCGGTTCACGAGCTCGTTCTTGGTCCGCCACACGCTGTCGAGGTCGAAGTCTCGCGGGATGCGCTGCCAGCCGGCGGCGGGGACGCGCGCCTCCAGGAAGCCTGGCTTGTTCGCCTGGGACGCGGCCCACGCGGAGAGCTTGGGCTCCTGCTCGCCGACGAGGAGCGCGAGCGCCTTGTACGCGTCGGGGGTGTCGACCTCGAAGAGGACGATCGGTGCGGAGTCGGGGCGGTGGTCGGCCTCGCCGAACGCGCCGTCGGCGAAGGTCTCGTCCGAGCCGGAGCGGTCGACCGGCGGGAGCAGCTCGTCGAAGGCCGCGAGGGTCTTCTCGACGAGCTTCATGCGGTCCCGGATCGTCGGGACGGACTCGGCAAAGAGGAGCACGCGCCCGTCCTCCGAGACGCCGATCTCGTAGCCGAACTCCTCGGCCCAGGCGGCGTAGCGCTTGGCGTGGAGCTCCAGAGGTGCCGTCGCCTCGACGGGAAGGCGGTTCCGGAGCTCGCCGAGCTCGGTCACCTTGCCCTTGAAGTGGACGTCGAGGGTGGTGTCGGACGCGTGGGAAGCGAGAGCGAGCGCGGCGAGAGTCAGCGAGGCAGCGAGCATGGGGTCCTTATTTGCAGTCCGGGAAACGTTGGGGGCGGAATAGCACCGGAGAGGCCCCGGGTCCCGCTTCTGCTGGGTTGAACCTCTGTATCGGTCGGAGCTCGGTTTCCCGTGACCCTGCCCGGGACGGCGGCTACGCGCCGCGGAGGCTCATTTCCATGACAGCTCGCATCTCGCTGGCAGCCCTCGCGCTGCTGGCACCCCCGTTCGTGGCACCCCCCGTCCTGGCTCAGTCCGTCGACGTCGTCGTCGAACCGGGGCAGTTCATCCCGGGCATCGGGATCGTGAATACCGCGCTGGCGAACGCCGTCAACGACTCGGGCACGCTCGCCGCGGCGGTCTACGGCACCGAGGGCGCCGGAGTCGTGGTCGATGGCGCCGTTCGGCAGCCGTTCGGGCCGCTGCCCGGCGGAGGGAACTTCGCCGGCAGCCAGTTCATGTTCCTGGACAGCGCCGGTCGACTCGCGATCTCTGGCGAGACGGTGTTCTTCGCCGGCGACGCCGTGCTCCTGCTCGACGGCGTGCGGATCGCGGAGACCGGCGACCCGATCGGCGAGCCCGGATTCGTCTGGGACGAGTTCCGGATCATGGGGTTCTCGGACACCGGCCTGATCGCCCTGCGGGGGATCGCGGTGGAGATGGGGACCGGGAGCGAGCTCGACGCGTTCGCGACCGTCGAGGTCGACGCCGCTGGCAACGTGGTCCAGCGCTCCGTGCTCGCCTTGGAGGGTCGCCCGCTCCCGGCCGGGCTCGGCGACTTCCGCGGCCCCGTCCGCGGCGTACACGTTGCCCAGGACGGACGCGTCCTCTGGGGCGGAAGCCGCCAGAGCGGCAGCTTCGACGACGACGACTTCATCCTGCTCGATCAGACGCTGCTCGTCCTGGAGGGCACGACGCCCTCGCCGTTCCCTGGCCTGCCGTGGCGGATCCCGAACCACCGCTACTGGCTCGACCCGGTCGCCGGGACGTGGCTCGCTTCGAACATCGTCGCGGGGGAGCCGGGCGGGTTCGTCACCGCGGTGCTCGTCGACGGGGTCGCTGATCGGACCGAGGGTGATCGACCCTCCGGCGTCGATCCGTTCGCCGTCACCGACTATCAGCGCGTCAGCACGGGAGCCGCGAGCGAGCAGATCTACCAGGGATCGGTCTCCGTCGAGGACGCTCGCTACCGGAGCGTCCTCATGGTCGACGACGACCCGCTCCTGTGGTCCGGCTTCGACGAGATCGGCGGCCAGAGGATCCGGATCCAGGAGACGCGCCCGAGCGGCTCGGGCCGCTACGTTGCCGTCACCGCGCAGCAGAACAGCCAGACCCTCGCGGCGCTCGTCGACCGTTTCGGGACGCCGGACGCGTGCGGCGCCGTGCCGGACCTGTTCGAGCCGAACGACACGTGCTTCACCGCCACCGACGTCACGGTCGGGACGCTCCCGACGACGAACGTGTCGCGCTCGAACGACGATTGGTACCGCATTCCCATCGACGCCGACGAGATCCTCGACGTCCGAGCCCTCCACACGGGACGCGATTCGGAGGTCGACCTGGAGGTGTTCATCGGCGACTGCGGAAACCTGGTCCTCCGTGCGGCAGCGACCCAGCCCGCGTCCGACGAGGGACTCTTCGTCTCCAACAACATCTCGGGACCGGCGGATTTGTTCGTGCGCGTGTTCGTCCCAGACCGTTCGCCGTCGGACTGCGCCGAGTACCGGCTGACCTTCGACATTCGCCAGGGCGACGCCTGCGTGCCCGGCCTCGGCTTCGTGGACGACGCGCTGGAGCCCAACAACGGGTGCCGCAACGCGCTCGCGATCGAGCCGGGCGTGTACGAGGAACTGAAGATCAGCCAGGTCGCGGCCGATCACTTCGAGGTCCTCGTCCCGCCGTCGAGCGCTGCCGAGTTCGAGATCCGCACCAGCACGCCGATGGCGATCCTGCGCTGCTCGATCCTGGAGCCCGGGTGCTCGCTGCTCGAGCGTGACGTCGCCAACGAGTCGTTCGGAGGCGCGTTCCCCCGCCTCGTGTACACCAACGTGACCGACGAGCCCGAGCGCGCTGTCCTGCGCATCGAGCTCACGTCGCAGCTCTCGGTGCCGCAGTGCGCGACGTACGAGCTGACTTGCCGGACCCTCGGTGATTCGATCGGGGCGACGGTCTGCAGCGCCCAGCCCAACTCGACGGGCGTGCCGTCCGAGATCGCCGCGTACGGCGACGACCGCGCCATCGCGAACCTGTTCGAGCTGCGGGCGACGAGCCTGCCGCCGGGCGCCGCGGGCTACTTCCTCGCGTCCATGAACCTCGACTTCGTGCCAGGCGCTGGCGGCTCCCAGGGCGACCTGTGCGTCGGGAACCCGGTCGGGCGGATCGTCGACTCGGTCCAGCTCGCGTCGCCTCTCGGTGTCTCCGCGTGGCGCGTCGACCTGACGTCGATCCCGCAGCCGACCGGCGCGGTGCAGGTGGTGCCGGGGACCGCCTGGTACTTCCAGCTCTGGTACCGCGACGCCAACCCGGGTCCGACGTCGAACTTCAGCGAAGCCGCCGGGATCCTGTTCCGGTGATCGGAGGACACTGACGCCCGGGTCACCCCTGGACCGGGCCCATCGCGCCCCGCGACCTCATGGTCGCGGGGCGCGCGCAGTTTCTGGGATTCCCTGTCATGTACCTGGCTCCGAGTCCGTTGCAGCTCGCGTCCTCGACCCTCGCCTGGCCTCCTGCCGAACCCATGAGCCGATCCGACCAGCACGACCCGTCCGCGCGCCCCGCGACCCTCCTCGACGCGATCCACGACGACCTCGACCGGGGGCGCGGCGTGCCCGCGCTCAGCGAGCTCTTCCACGGCCTCGACGGGCTGCGTGCCGACTCGGGGGACGCGACCTGGCGCGCGGTCCGCGAGGCCGTCGTGGACCACGACCTGCGCGCGCTCATCCACCAGGACCCGATGACCCGCCGCAGCTTCGAGAAGCCGCGCGGGTACGCGGGCGACGCCGTGCTGCTCGACTACATCTACCGGCTGCGCGTGCCCGACGACGCGCCGGACGTCGGCCGAGCGGTGTACGACTATGCCGTGGGACGCCCCGCCGCCCGCGCCGTGCGGCTGCGCCGCGAGTGGCTCGCGCACGCGATCGATCGCGCCAGCGACCAGACCGGCGGCCGCGCGCGCGTGCTGTCGGTCGCCTGCGGACACCTGCGCGAGGCAGGTCTCTCGGCCGCCCTCGCGCGCGGCGGGGTGGAGCGCCTCGTCGCGCTGGACGCGGACGCCGAGAGCCTGGTGGAGGTCGAGCGGCTCGGGCTCGACCAGGTCGAGCCGGTCGAGATGTCGATCGGACGGTTGCTGGCACGTCCCGATCGCTTCGGGACGTTCGACCTGTCGTACTCCGCCGGCCTGTACGACTACCTCGAGCACGACCTCGCGTGTCGCCTGACGGCGAGCGTGTTCGCGACGCTCGCGCCGGGCGGGCGGCTGCTCGTCAGCAACTTCCTGCCGACCCTGCCCGACGCCGGGTACATGGAGACGTACATGGGGTGGGAGCTGATCTATCGGACCGAGGAGCAGCTCGCGTCCGTTGCAGACCTCGTGCCCGAGGACGAGGTCGCGGGCTGGAGCACGTGGTCGGACCCGTACGGGGCGATCGCGTATCTGGAGATCGAGCGCGTCGGCGCGCGCGCGATCAGTCCGCCGGCGGAGTGATCGTCACCTGCTGGTCGCCGCCGCCGATCCCGGCGGCGGCGAAGGTCTCGCCGCTGCGCACGAACTCGATCGTGTCCGACGTCACGTAGGTGCGGTCGATGTGCAGGCGCACGGAGCGCCCGCCGATCCGTGGTAGCAGCGAGGTACCGGTGGCGACGCCGAACCTCGTCATCGCCCGGGCGCGAATCCTCGGCGTGCCGCGTTGGAAAGGCGTCGAGAACAGGACGTCGATCGTCACATAAGGGCCGGCGGCCGGACGCTCGATCTCGAGGTCGAACGACCGGTTCGCGTCCGTCACGTCGATGCGCTGCGCGTGGTTCCAGTGGTGAATGAGCCACTCCTCTCCGACCCGGCTGGAGGGTAGGACGACGATGTCGTACGGACCCGGCGGAGCCTCGAACGTCCACTCGAACGGCCGATCGGTCGTGCCGAGGGACCGCTTCCGCGCGGCGCCGTTGGCCGTGGGCCGCGCGAGATCCCCCAGACCGTCCCCGCGGGTGACGATCACGTTCAGCGGCGGACCATCGGTCACCGTCTCACCGTCCTGGACGAGTCGGACCCGCAGCGTGACCTCGTGCCGCCGCGCGAGCTCCATCGTGAACGACCGCGTCTCCCCGAGCTGGAGCTCCATGCGCTCCAGGCCGAACACGTCCTCACCGTCCGGCTCGGGGCCCAGCAAGTACCAGCCCGCTTCGAGTCCAGCGATCCGGAACCGCCCGCCCGCGTCGGTCCGGATGCGCTTCGGAGTGATCCAGCGGTCGCCGTCGGCCGACAGCCACACGAACTGAAACTCGGGAACCGGTTCGCGCTGCGCGTCGATGACGATGCCCTCGATCGTCGCGCCTCGGTGGAGAACGAGCGCCGCCTCGACCGCCTGTCCGGCGACGACCTCGATCTCCGTCTCGGCCGCATCGTTCCCCGTGTCGACATCGTAGGGGAGCGCGAGGTGCGCCGAGCCCGACGCCGGCTCCGCGCCCACCGAGTAGGTACCGGCCGGCACCTCCATCGACGTCCGGCCGTTCGCATCGACCTCTCTATCGAGGATTTCGTCCTTGAGCGCCCAGATGCGAGCGTGCGGGACGATCGCGCCCGTCGACCGGTCGCGTACGACGAAGTCGATGCGTCCGAGCGCGGCGGGCGCAGACTCGTCCGTGACGTTCGTTGGCTGCTCGCGCGCGATCGAACGGTCGAGTGACGAACCCGGCGCCGACATCTGCGCGACGTCTTGCGACGCGCGTCGGTCTGCGATCGCTGCGTCGCGCGTGGAGCCGACGCGGTCGTCATGGGCCAGCGCAGCGCGATCGGCCCCGAGGAACAGCGCGAGCGACACGAGCGCAAGGACGAGCAGCGCCGACAGCGCGAGCAGTGTGATCGAGTCCCTCTTCATGGCAGGCGAGGTTCGGATGGTCGTCGAGCCGCGGTGTCCTGCCAAGAGGCAGCGGAGTTGCGGCGGTCGGTCTCTACGAGTTCCGCGAGACCGAGTTGGTGCTCGCAACCCTCATTTGCAGGTGAGCTGGCACGGGAACTGCGGCCCGTCGAGCTCTTCCCATGCTCGCTCCATACGCAGCGCACGCTGCGCGAGCGAGTGCGTGTGCGCTCATAGGCGTGCTCGCCTTCGCTCGTTTCCCGTTCGAAGACGCTTACCTCACACTCCGCTACGCCGAGAACCTCGCTGCAGGACACGGTTTCGTGTTCCAGCCGGGGGAGGCCGTGCTCGGCACGTCCTCTCCGGGCTGGGCCCTGCTGCTCGCCCTGGTGATCGCCGCCGGAGTGCCACCGGCGACCGCGCTCGACGCACTGTCGGGTGCGGCGCTGGGGCTGTTGGCGTTCTCCGGCGCGGTCTGGCTCGATCGCGTCCGCGCTCCGCGCGCGGCGATGCTCTTCCCGGGTATCGTCGCGATCGGCGCGTTCCGGCTGCACGCGTACTGGGGGATGGAGACGGCGGCGTTCGTCGCGGCTGCGTTCGGATGTGTCACGCTCGCGGAACGCGGCCGGGTGCGCGCGGCCGGACTCGTCGCAGGGATCGGCGTTCTGCTCCGGCACGAGGGCGTGCTGCTCGTGATCCCGCTCGCGGCGTGGTTGCACACGCGATGGGGGACGCGGCGATCGTTCGAATTCTGCGGCTGGGCGGCGGCGCCGTGCCTGCCCTGGTTCGCCTTCGCGTGGGCGACTTTCGGCGACCCTCTGCCGTCGACGCTTGCGGCGAAGTCGGGCGATCACGGGCCGGTGGAGTACCTCGGTCGCGCAGCGCTCGACCTGCCGGCGGAGGTGACGTGGTGGCCGTCGCTGCCGTCCGGGTGGCAGCTGGTGCTGACGCTCGGGTTCGGCGTGCTCGTGGGGCTGGGCACGCTCCGGGGTCTGCGGTCGCGTTCGACGGCGGTGCCGCTCGCGGTCGCCGCGCTCGCGATCGTTGCGGGACTCGCGCTCCTCGGCCCCTCGATCCACTTCCGCTGGCACCGCGCGCCGGCGTGGCTGCTGCTGACCGCGGTTGCCCTCACGGCGGTCCACGTGCGCATCCCGCGGTGGGCGGCGCACGGGCTCGTCGTCGCGGCGTTCGTCGCCGCGGTGCCCGTGCTCCGCACCGCCCGCGCGGCGCTGGAGACCTCCCATGACCACCTGGCGCGTGTCGCGTCGTACGAGCCGATCGCCGAGTTCCTGCGCGAGACCGGCCTCGCGTCGCGGACGCTCCTGACGGCCGAGCCGGGCTATCTCGCGCACCTCTCCGGCGTGCGTGTCCTGGACGCGGGAGGCATCGTCTCGCCGCGCGTGGGGTTCGGTGGTGTCGACGGAGCACCCATGACGCTCGCGGACCTCCTGCGCGAGCGCCCCGAGCTCGTCCTCGTGCGTGCGCCGTTCCGCGCGGCGGGCTACCGCACGGTCTTCGAATCGACCATGGGCCGACTCCTGCTGGCGCGGGAGGACGTGGCGCGCGCACATGACGAGCAGATCCAGGCGTGGCGAGCGTGGCGAGCGCGCGACGTGCGAGGTGCGGCGCCGATCACCGGCGAACTGGCGATCGGCACGCCGCTCGACGTCGACCACCCGGGCCGCCCGGGCTTCCGCGAGCTGAGGTGCGACGGTCGCCCGCGCGCGCTCACCGCGGAGACGCGACCGTTCCGGATCGACGCGGACGAACTCTGGATCGAGAGCGACGGCACGCACCCGCTTCACGCGCGCTGTCAGCTCGTCGTCGGCGGAGAGGTGGTGCGCCAGCGGGCAGCGTCGGAGTCGGGGCCCTTCCCGGTCGGCGAGTGGCGAGGCGCGACGGCGCGCGTGCGCGTGCTGCTGCTGACGGGGGCGGGGGACCGAGTGGCGTACGGCGCGGTTCGAAGGGGGCCCTGACTCTCTCGTCGCGTCCTCCTTGCCTCGCTAGCTCGACGTCTTTGTTAGTGAGACACGCTATGAAAGGTAGCTTTCATAGCGATCGCTTCTGAGCACGATCGTAGCGGGGGGCTAATGGCACTTGAATCGAAGCAGCGGCCTGGGATAGAGGTCGAGGCAGCGAGAAGCTCGCCACAGCACGCTCGTTCGGGCTGGCTTCGCTCACGCGATGTTCGAGACGATCCACTCGTACGACGACGGGAACGGGCGGCTCGGCCGGATGCTCGTGCCGTTGATGCTCCTCCGGGAAGGGGCACTTCACGACCCACTCCTCTATATCAGTCTCTTCCTGAAGGAGCACAGGGAGGAGTACTACGGCCTCCTCCAGCGCACGCGGACCGAATCGGCGTGGACGGAGTGGATCCGGTTCTTCCTCGAGGCGGTGACCGAGTCTGCGAATGAAGCCGTGCGGACCGCGCAGGACCTCAACCGACTCTTCGCGACGGACCGCGATCGCATTCGCCAAAGCCGCAGTCGACCGGGCTCCGTCCTGCAGGTTCACGACGTGCTGCAGCGCCACCCATTCCAGTCGATCCCCAGGATCGCGGCGACGTCCGGTCTCACTCAGCCCACGGTGTCCAAGGCGATCGAGCTGCTCGAAGAACTCGGGATAGTTGTCGAAGTCACAGGGAAGAAGCGGGACCGCGTCTACCTGTACCAGGAGTACGTCCGCGTGATGAACGCATAGGCGGCGGCGATCCGCGGGCCGCTACGAGTCGCTCCGCAGGACGATCTCGATCGGCGCCGTGCCGTGGCCGGGGAGCGTGAAGGTCTCGGACGTGCCGTTCCACTTCCACTTCCTCCGTTCGACTCGACCCGCATGGACGTGGAGCGTCCAGGTGCCGCTCGGGAACTGGACGACCTGCTCGCCCAGCTCGTTGGGGTTCATGTCGAGGATGCGGTTCGAGGGGCCGCTGGCGAACCCAATGGGGTTGCCGAAGGCTCTGTGGTGTTCGTCGAGGACGCGCAGGGTGACGAGGTGGACGTCGGGGCATATCTCGTCGATCCAAGCGCGAGGGCGAATGGGGCCGACGACGTGGTCGCCGGGCAGGCGCAGCCAGTAGTCGCGCTCCTCTAGGTCGCCGATGGCGAAGCGACCACCGCTCCGCGCGCGCACCCGTCCCACCTTGATCTCCTCCTCGGTCTCCTCCGCATCGTTCGGCCGAGCGAGCGGTGCTTCGAGAAGGACGTCCAGGTGCCCATTCCGCATCGGGGTCCCTGCGGCGTCGCGTACGACGCCCCCGATCCAGCCTTGATCGGCCACACGAATGGGGACCTCCACCAGCGGGTCTTCCGACGGATCGACGATCTCGCTCTGCCCGACAAGACCGATCTCCAGCGTCGCGATGGCGACGAAGGGGACTTCCGGGACCTCCGAGAAAAGAGCCCGACCGTCCGCTCCCGACGCCATGACCGCGAGTGGGGTGACCCTCTCTCCGTTCGACGGGACGGGTGCCGCCACGAGTTCCACCTTCGCACCGCTCGCGTCGAGGTCCAGGGGGGCTTGGACCCTGATGGTCACGCCGGTCTTGACGGAGGATGCGCGTGCGAGTTCGAGGTCGGACTCGACCGAGTCCGGCGCTTCAGTGGGGTAGACGTTCAAGAGCGCGAACGGCTCGAAACCCTCACGCAAAACGCGCAGCTCGTAGTACATGGTCTCGCCGGTTGGTGCGCCTCGGTGTCGGGGCGGGACGGCGCGCATCAGGCGACGCTTCGGAACCGTCAGCGTGTACCGACCGCGCTCGTCGCTCGTGGTCCATGCAGGCGGCTGTCGCTCGAGCCCGAAGTCGATGAATTCGAGCTTCAGACCCCAGTCCGCTTCGATGCGCGCGCCCGGGACCGCCGCGCCCTCTCGGTCGCGGACGATGCCGCTCACGGTCGGACGGAAGAACCCGTCGGCGTCCAGCGTGGGGCCGACGGATGCCGCGTCCGTACGAGCGGGTTCGGGTGTTGCGGACACCGGGGCGCGTTCGGAAGCGAGCGCGGGGGCGAGAAGGACGCCTGGGCCCGTCGGCGGCACGACCGGTGGCGCGGGTTCGAGGACCGGAGCGAGGTCGGCGACCTCCGTCGAGTCGGTGGCCGTGGGCCAGGCCGTCCAGGCGAGTGCGGCGAGGGCGACGGCGGTCGCGAGCAGCGTGAGCTTCATGGCGAGTGCGAGGCCCGCCACCGACGGCGTCACCGCGGCGCCACGTGCGAGCTCGTTCGAGTCGATCCCGGCGAGCGGCGCGAGGCTCGCCATCCATCGGTCTCGGTCTCCCTGGTGGCGGTCGTCGAGCGACGCGCGCAGTTGGGCCGTGGCGCGCGAGAGGCGCATGCGCACGTTAGCGGTTGTCAGGCCCAGCTCCTCCGCGATCTCCTCGGTCGAGCGCCCCTCGAAGTAGCGAAGCAGCAGCACCGAACGGTGCGGATCGGGGAGCCGCAGGACCTCCTCCGCGAGCGAGCGGGCGGTGTCCGCGCGCTCGACGATGCGCGCGGCGTCGTCCGTATTCAGATCCTCTCTCGCGGCGACCCGCTCCCTGTCTGCCCGTCGGCCGGCGGCGCGCACGCCGTGCGATGCCCGGCGCCGCAGCACGGTGGCGAGCCACGCACGCAGCACCCTGGGATCGGCGCCACCCCGCGGAGGCGCCTCCAGAGCCATCGCGAGGGTGTCCTGGGTGAGGTCGTCGGCATCCGCCGGATCGCCGACGAGGCGTCGCGCAAGGCTCCGCAGCCAGCCGGTCTGGGCCAGGAGGAGGTCGAGGTCGGGCTCTCCGATCGCCATGGCAGGAGTCGAGGCCCGCCGGGGTTCGGACCGCAACACGATTCCCCGCGATTGTGGGGGGTCGTCGTCGCGCATAGGGTTTTGGCCCCCTCGGCCCCTTCCGCCACTGGGCCGTTCCCCGAGACGCCGCGACTCGCGGCTACCGCATGCATCACTCCCTCCCTCCCCCACTGGCCTCACTCGCGCTCCTCGCCCTCGCCTGCGCCGGCACGTCCGGGACCGAGGACGCTGTCGGCCGATCCGCCGCCGTCGCGCCCACGTCCAAGGACGGGCTCGACCGCACCGTTCTCCCCATGCAGCCGCCGGCGCGCGATCCCATCACCGAGATGGACGCGCGCAACGTGACGACGCCCGAGCGGTTCGTCGTCGAGCCGCCCGCGGGGGCACCGAACGTCGTCGTGATCCTGATCGATGACCTCGGGTTCGGCGCCACGAGCACGTTCGGCGGACCGATCAACACGCCGACGTTCGACCGTCTCGCGGCGGGCGGGCTGCGCTTCAACCGCTTCCACACGACGGCGCTGTGCTCGCCGACGCGCGCGGCGCTTCTCGCCGGGCGCAACCACCACGCGATCAACGTCGGCTCGGTGATGGAGGTCGCGACCGGCTTCCCGGGCAACCAGGGCGAGCGTCCGGACAACGCGAAGTACGTCGCCGAGACGCTCCGGATGAACGGCTACAACACGGCCGCGTTCGGGAAGTGGCACGAGACCGCGCCGTGGGAGACCTCGATCTCCGGACCGTTCTTCCGCTGGCCGACGAACTCCGGCTTCGACCGGTTCTACGGGTTCATCGGCGGTGAAACGAACCAGTGGGAGCCCGTCATCTTCGACGGCGTCACGCGCGTCGAGAAGCGGGACATGGAGGACTACCACTTCACGGCGGACATGACCAACGAGGCGATCGAGTGGGTCCGCTTCCAGCAGGCGCTGACGCCCGACAAGCCGTTCATGGTGTACTACGCCACCGGCGCCGTGCACGCCCCGCACCACGCTCCGAAGGAGTGGATCGAGAAGTACCGCGGTTAGTTCGACGACGGCTGGGACGCGCTGCGCGCTCGCACGATCGCCCGCCAGAAGAAGATGGGCGTCGTGCCCCAGGACGCCGTGCTCACGCCGAAGCCGCCGGGCATCGAGGACTGGGACTCGCTCGACGATGATCAGAAGAAGCTGTTCGCCCTCCAGATGGAGACCTTCGCGGGCTTCGCCGAGCACACCGATCACGAGGTCGGCCGCCTCATCGACGCCATCGATGGACTCGGCGAGCTCGACAACACGCTCGTCGTCTACATCATGGGCGACAACGGCAGCAGCGCCGAGGGCGGCTTCGAAGGCACGTTCAACGAGCTCATCCACCTGAACGGCAACTTCGAGGCCGAGACCGTCGAGAGCATGCTCGCCCGCGCCGACGACTGGGGCGGCCCGGACTCGTTCCCGCACATGGCCGCGGGCTGGGCCGTCGCGACCGATTCGCCGTTCACCTGGACGAAGCAGATGGCCGCCGACTTCGGCGGGACGCGCAACGGGATGGTCATGCACTGGCCCGCCGGCTTCTCGGCCAAGGGCGAGGTCCGGTCGCAGTGGCACCACGTCAACGACGTCGCGCCGACCATCCTGGAGGCGGCGAAGCTGCCCGAGCCGAAGAGCGTCAACGGCGTGCAGCAGCGCCCGATGGACGGCGTGAGCATGCTCTATGCGGCCGCGGACGCGGGCGCCGACGAGCGTCACCTGACGCAGTACTTCGAGATGTTCGGCAACCGGGCGATCTACCACGAGGGCTGGCTCGCGCGCGCGGTGCACAAGGCTCCGTGGGCGGACCCGTACCAGCCGCTCCAGGAGGACACCTGGGAGCTCTTCGATACGACGAAGGACTTCAGCCTGGCGAACGACGTCGCGGCCACCGAACCGGAGAAGCTCGCCGAGCTCAAGGCCGTGTTCGAGCGTGAGGCGATTCACAACAACGTCTATCCGCTGGACGACCGCGTGTACGAGCGCTTCAACGCGGCGACCGCCGGACGTCCCGATCTGATGGGGGAACGGACGAGTCTCACGCTGTCCGATGGAATGACCGGCCTCTTGGAGAACACGTTTCTCAACGTGAAGAACTCCTCGAAGACGATCTCCGCGTCGCTCTCGCTCGCGGGGAACGACCGCGGGATCATCCTCTGCCAAGGCGGCAAGTTCGGCGGCTGGGCTTTCTACATGGACGGGGGCAAGCTCGCCTACACCTACAACTGGTACGGGCTGGAGAGCTATACCGTCTCGGCCACCGACCCGATTGCAGCAGGTGACGCGAACGTGGAGATGCGCTTCACATACGCCGGTGAAGAGCCGGGACTCGGCGGTGACGTCCAACTCCTGGTGAACGGGTCCGTCGTCGCCGAGGGCAAGATCGACAACACCCAGCCCGCGCTCTTCTCGGCCGACGAGACCGCCGACGTCGGCCTCGACGAGGCCACGCAGGTGGTCTTCGAGACGTTCGAGGACATGGACGACTCGGACTTCACCGGCAACGTGAAGTCGGTGACGATCAGCGTCCAGCGCTGAACGAAGACCTCCTCACACCGCAGCCACGAAGGCTCCGTCCGGCGCGATGCGTCGGACGGAGCCTTCGTGCTTCCGGGCGAGGTCCGCGCACGCCTCGGGGTGAATACATGCAGCGAGGATCTCGGCCGACTCGACGAGGCGAGGACCCGGCCGGTTGAAGAACGCGTTCCCGTCGGCGACGTAGACGCGGCCGTTCCGCACGGCAGACCACTCGTCCCACGGCAGCGTCTTCCGCAGGACGTCCGACTCGCTCTGGGTCCGCTCCAGCTCGAAGCCGCACGGCTTGACGAGGACCACGTCGGGATCGAGCGCGCGCAGCGCGTCGAGGTCCAGCGTCGGCGCGTGCTGGCCGGGCTCGGTGACGAGCGCAGTGCCACCGGCGATACGAACGAGCTCGGGCATCCACGTGCCGCCGATCATCACGGGGTCGATCCACTCGATCGTCAGGACGTCGGGCCGGGCACCGAGCGCGGACGTGCGCTCCTCCAGCTCGGCGACGCGCCGCTCCAGCTCGGCGACGGCCGCCGCGCCCTCCTCGCCGTGGCCCGTGGCCTCGGCGACGCGGCGCACGTCGTTCCACACGTCGGCCAGCCGACCGGGCGAGAGGCTCACGATCTGCGCGTCCTCGCGGACGAGCTCGGCGAGCGCCTTGCGCACGTCGTCGAGGCTGACCGCGCAGACGTCGCACAGGTCCTGGGTGACGATGACGTCCGGCTGCGCCTCGCGAAGCACGTCCAGCTCGATCTCGTAGACAGTCAGCGCGTCCTGGAGGATCTCGCGGACCGCGCGGTCGATCGCGCCGCTCGATCGAGGCAGCTCCGTGCGCGTCCTGGTGAGCACCGGCAGCGTGTCGACGCCGGCCGGAAAGTCGCACTCGTGGCTGACGCCCACCAGTTCGTCGCGGCCGCCGACGATCGCGACGATCTCCGTCGCGGAGGGGAGGAGGGAGGCGATGCGCATGTCAGTCGTTGGATTCGGGGTGGAGGTCCGCGTAGACGAAGCCGCCGCGCTCGACGACCTCTCCTGGGCGTACGGGAACCGGGCGCACGAACGCCGGCCCGTCCCATACGAACGTGTGGAATTCGCCGCGCTCGCCGCATGGATCCACGGACTCGGGAAGCTCGTCGAGCAGGCGCTCGTCGTACGCCCTTCCCGCGAACTCGCGCGGGCATTGGGCCGGGTCGACGCATGTGAGGTAGGCGCGCTGGCCGGCGGCGAGCATCTCGCGCGCGAGCTCCGTCGTGTCGCGCCCCCAGAGCGGAAACACGGACCGAAGGCCCAGCGGCTCGTTCCGCTCCTCGCGGTAAGCCCGCACGTCCTCCAGGAAGAGGTCGCCGAATGCGATCGCCTCGATCCCGGCATCCTTATGCGGGACCAGCGCATCGCGCATCGCGGCCTCGTAGTCCTCGTTCGAGCACGGGAACGGCAGGTCCACCTCGACGAGAGGCAGCCCGACCGCCGCGGCCTGCTCGCGCAGGAGCTCGCGCCGCACCGCGTGCATCGCGACGCGCTCGTGCTCCGCGTTCACGGTCGTCAGGAGTCCCCGCAGCTCGACCGTTGGGTCGCTGCGCAGGACGTGGAGCGCGAAGGCGCTGTCCTTGCCGGAGCTCCAGGAGAGCAGGATCGGCGTCGGCGAGTCGGTCACGGACGCTCCCAGGTCTCCAGGCTCTTCTGCATCCCCTCGTAGCCGATGCGGTGCAGCTCCTCGTACCGCTCGAACTCCATCAGCCCGAAGCCCTCGATCGCGGGGCGCACGTACAGCGACGTCTCCTTCTCGAAGGTCTTCCGGTTGCGCTTCGAGCGGCTCGCGACGACGGTCGAGCCGAGCAGCACGTCGAAGATGCTGATCATCTTCTCGTCCTTCGGGCCGCCAAACGGGTTCAGTCGACTGCGCAGCTCGCGCCACCCCGACACCGTGCTGTCGAAGCTCGCGCCGGCGCCCGCCCCCGCGCCGCTCACGTCCACCGCGATCACGGTCCCGCCACGGACGTAGTCGACCATGATGTCCGTCGGCAGGTTGTTCATCACGCCGCCGTCGATCAGTACGTCGTCGCCGACGTGGACCGGCGGGAAGATCCCGGGCAGCGCCACGCTGGAGCGAACGTGGTGCCAGAGCGTGCCGCGGTCGTGCACGTTGACGTTCGCAGAGTTGAGGCTGACCGACACGCAGAAGAAGTCGTGCCAGAGGTCCTCGATGAGCTTCTCGCCGTAGAGCCCGGTGAGGACGTCCGTCAGCTTGCCGCCCGACAGCAGCGCGACGTAGGGGAACGTGACGTCGATCAGCGCCTTCTTCTTGCTGAAGATGCGCCGCACGTTCTCCATGATCCGCGCGGCGCTCCAGCCCATCGCGTAGCCGCCGCCGAAGATCGAGCCGATGCTGGTGCCGCCGATCACGTCGACGGGGATCCCGGCGTCCTCCAGGGCCTGGAGCGCACCGACCTGGGCGATCCCACGCGCGCCGCCGCCGCCCAGGACGACGCCGACCGCGCGGTCGACGAGGCACCGCGCGGTGCGCTCGAAGTCGCGCGCGTTCCCGAGCCGAGCCTGGTAGATCCGCTCGACCGCCGCGTGCTCCCGCCAGGCGGAGCCTCCTGAGCCATACTCGGCGTCGGAGGGGTGGAAGACGAGAACCTCGACGCCGAGATCCGATACGCAGCAGCGATCGCCGACCCGGAGCTGAGCCCGCAGCGCGTCCAGGTCCGGCTCGACGCCCGGCGGCGCGACCACGAGGATCCGCTCGGCCTGACGGACGCAGCGCAGCGTCCACTCGTCGCGCACCGAACGACCCTCGACGACGACGAACTCGTGGTCGAGCTCCAGGTCGCCCAGCCACGCCGACATGTCGGCGTTCCGCTCGTGGTCCCATCCGATCTCGGTGGCGTCCGGGCCGAACCGCTCGCGAGCCTCGCGCGGTCCGACGCGGGTCGTCCGGCCCAGCGTGGAGAGCGCGCGCGCGAGCGACTCGGTCACGTCGTGGCATGCGCGGTCCTCCGTGATCGGGATCACGGCCAGGTTGGTGACGCGCGAACTCCGCTCCGTGTCGCCCCGCAGCAGCGCGCCCATCCGCGCGACGACGGCCTGGGTGATCGTCCACAGGGCGTCCGGAAACCGCGTCGCCACCTCGCGGAGCGCGCTACGGCTCATGCGGAGGAGCTCGGAGTCCCGGACCGCCTTGACGTGGATCAGGCGAGGCTCGGCAGCGAGGAGGTTGAGCTCACCGAAGAACTTCGCCCTGCCGGGCACGAACTGGACGACGTCTCCGTCGACGTCGGTGAACTGCACCTTGACCCGCCCGCGGCGCACCACGTAGAGCGAGTCGGTCTCCAGGCCCTCGGCCTCGAACGTCGCTCCGCCCCGGAGACGGTGCAGCACGAAGGCCTCGGCGAAGGCGCGGAGCGCCGTCGCGTCGACGCCTCCGAAGAGCTGCGTCGTCGCGAGGAACTCGGCGACGTCCTGACGGTCGATCTCGTGGGGCGAGTGGGCTCCGGCGGAGCTCTCCATGGCGGATCCTGGCGCGTTGCGCCCCAAGATCACGGGGAGCCGGCGCTGATCCGTCAACTCGGAATCCGGTCCCGACTCCGGACGGACGATTCTGCGGCCCGTTCAGCTCACCCGGCAGACGGGCCGGGCCTGGCCGTCCTGGAGGACGCCCTCGGTCAGGTCCATCTCGAAACCTGCGCCGTCGCGCAGGAACATCTTCACGCCCTCGACCGTCACCGTCAGCTCGTCGAGCAGCGTGTTCGAGGGGAGCTGGTAGACGATGACCGAGCCTGAGAGGATCGGGACGATCTTGGTCCGCTCGTCCTCCTTCCGGTGGTACGAGCCGCGGTAGCCGTCGTGCATCCAGGTGTGGCCCGTGATCCGCGCCATCCCCGCCTCGTAGGCGTCGACGACGCCCGTGAAGTAGCGGCCGTGGTCGGTCTCGTAGAGGCGGCGGTGGGCGACGAGGACCTTGGTTCCGGGTCGAAGGATCATGAGTGTGAGTCGGAGGTCAGGACGAGAGTGAGGCGTCGAGGCGGGCCGGGCGTACGCACTGCTTCGTCGCCGACGGTCGCCCGCCTCCAACGGCCGGCGGGCGCGCAGAGGCCCGCCGCACCTCCCGCCGTACGACCTCCGGTCCGCACGGTCGCATGGGGGGACGCCACCGACCCACGGGCGTGCCTCGGATCGGAGAGGTGCCGCTCGGGTGGCCGCTCGCCACTACGCACTCCTCCGAAGTCACGGGTGCCCCGGGACCGAATCGATGAGAACCCTCGGCTGATGTCCCGATCGGGGGCGACAAACCGCTCCGACGGCTGACCCCTGCGTCCCGATCGGCGACCATGTCGGCCATGACCGCTCGCTTCGACAGCACGGCGACCTACGTCGCCGGCGAGGACCTCATCGTCGCCGTCAACGCCGCCGTCGCGCTGGAGCGGCCGCTGCTCGTCAAGGGCGAGCCCGGCACCGGCAAGACCGTCCTCGCCCAGGAGGTCGCCGCCTCGCTCGGCCTGCCGCTCTTGACGTGGCACGTGAAGTCGACGACCAAGGCCCAGCAGGGGCTGTACGAGTACGACGCCGTCGCGCGGCTGCGCGACTCCCAGCTCGGCTGGGAGAAGGTCCACGACATCGCGAACTACATCGTCAAGGGGCGGCTCTGGGAGGCGTTCGAGAACGAGGGCGGCGCGGTGCTCCTCATCGACGAGATCGACAAGGCCGACCTGGAGTTCCCCAACGACCTCCTGCTGGAGCTCGACCGGATGGAGTTCTTCGTGCACGAGACGCAGCAGACCGTGCGCGCCGAGAAGAGGCCGATCGTCCTCATCACGTCGAACAACGAGAAGGAGCTGCCCGACGCGTTCCTGCGCCGCTGCTTCTTCCACTACATCCAGTTCCCCGACGGCGCGACGATGGCCGCGATCGTGCGCGCGCACTTCCCGGACCTGCACAAGGACCTCTTGAACGAGGCGCTCGGGCTGTTCTTCGGTCTGCGCGACGTGCCCGGCCTCAAGAAGCGCCCGTCGACGTCCGAGCTGCTCGACTGGATGCGGCTGCTCGTGATCGAGCACGTCGAGCCCGAGCGGCTCCGGGAGACCGCCGCCGAGAGCCAGGTCCCGCCCTACGTCGGCTCCATGGTCAAGAACGAGCAGGACATGGAGCGCCTCGCGCAGTGGCTCGGCTCACGCGGCTGGTCGCGCTGAGGAGAGATCCCGGTGTTCCTCGACCTCTTCTTCGACCTGCGCGCCGCGGGCGTCCCCGTGACGATCGGCGAGTACTTCGCGCTCGCCGGCGCGATGGAGAAGGGCGTCGCCGAGTACGACGTCGAGCAGTTCTACTACCTTGCGCGCGCAAGCCTGTGCGCGGACGAGCGCCAGCTCGACCGCTTCGATCGCGTCTTCGCGGCGTGGTTCGAGCGGATGGAGGCGATCGAGGATCCGTTCCAGGCGGTTCCGCCGGAGTGGCTGGAGAAGATGGCGGATCGGTTCTTCACCGAGGAGGAGAAGGCCAAGATCCGCGAAATGGGCGGCTTCCGCGAGCTCCTGGAGACGCTGCGGAAGCGGCTGGAGGAGCAGGGCGAGCGCCACGAAGGCGGTTCGAAGTGGATCGGGACCGGCGGCACGTCGCCCTACGGGGCGTACGGCTACAACCCCGCCGGCATCCGGATCGGCCAGAGCGGTTCCCGACACCGACGCGCGGTCAAGGTGTGGGACCGCCGCGAGTTCCGCGACTTCGACGGCGACGTCGAGCTCGGCACGCGCCAGATGAAGCTCGCGCTGCGCCGACTCCGCAAGTTCACGCGCGAGGGCGCTGCCGACGAGCTCGACCTCGATGCCACGATCGAGCGCACGGCGCGGAACGCGGGCTACCTCGACCTCGCGCACCGCCCTGAGCGCAAGAACCGCGTGCGCGTGCTCCTGCTGCTTGACGTCGGCGGCTCCATGGACGACCACGTCGGCCTCGTCGAGCAGCTCTTCTCGGCGGCGCGCTCGGAGTTCAGCTCGCTGGAGACCTTCTACTTCCACAACTGCCTGTACGAGCGGGTGTGGCGCACCAACGGGCGCCGGCGCGGCGGCATGCTCGACACGTACGAGCTGATGCGCACGTACGGCCCGGACCACCGCGTGGTCCTCGTCGGCGACGCGAGCATGGGCATGTACGAGATCACCGAGCCCGGTGGGAGCGTCGAGCACTGGAACGAGGAGTCCGGCCAGGCCTGGATGCTGCGCCTCCTCCGCCGCTACGAGCGCGCCGCGTGGATCAATCCGGTCCGTGACGACTTCTGGGACTACACGGGCTCGATCGACCTCATCCGGCGCCTGATGGGCGGGCGGATGTACCCGCTGTCGCTCTCGGGCCTCGAGGCCGCGACCGCCGAGCTCAGGAGCTGACGCGGCGCCCCTATACTCTTCGCCCCATGCGAGCCCGCGCCCTCCTCACCGACCCTGCCGTCGGGTTCCTCGCCGTCGGCCTCGCCGTCTTCGCCGCGTGGCGCGCGCTCGCGCCCGACGGGCGTCCCGAGGTCCGCGTCGAGCTCGCGTCGGTCCAGGCGATGGTCACCGCCCAGGAGGAGCTCGCCGGACGCCCGTTCACCGACGAGGAGCGCGACGAGGTCCTGGCAGGGATGATCGACGACGAGGTGCTGATCGCCGAGGCGCTCCGCCGCGGGATCCACCTCTCCGACGGGCGCACGCGCAAGCGCCTCACGCAGATCATGCGCGGTGCGCTGGCGTCCGACGTCCCGCCGGCGCCCTCGACCGCCGAGCTGCAGGCCTGGTTCCGGGACAACGTCGATCGGTTCAGCCGCGACGCGTCCGTCACGGTCGATCACGTCTTCTTCCCCTGGGAGGTCGGCATCTCCCAGGACGAGGTCGAGGCCGCGCTGGAGAGCCTGCGGGGCGGCGCCGATCCCTCGACCTTCCGGGCGTCCGAGTTCGACGGAGGCGGTCGCCTGCGCGAGCTCACGCGCTCCGACATCGTCACTCGGATCGGCGCCCCCGTCGCGGATGCGCTGGAATCGCTCGGCGTCGGCGCGTGGAGCGAGCCGCTGGAGACCGCGCGCGGGCGGCACCTCGTCCGGATCGTCGAGCGTCACCCCCCGTCCGTTCCGACCTTCGACGATGTCGAGGACTACGTGCGCCAGGAATTCGAGTTCGAGCGCGCACGCGAGCTGCAGCAGGCCCGGATCGACACTCTGCGCGAGTCGTACCGCGTCGAGCTGGTGGGGGAGTGAGCCCGATGCTCCCCTCGTTCGGTCCGCGCGCGGCGCGTGTCGCGGCCCTGGCGCTGCTCGCGCTGCTCTACCTCGCGCCGAGCGCGAGCGCCGACGACACCGGACTGACCGAGGCGCGGCTCATCGAGCGCGCAGACGGCGGCGTGGCGATCGAGGCCGAGGTCCCTCCCGCGCTGCTCGCGGCGCTGCGGGCGCCGCTCTTCCCCGAGCGCTTCGGCGCGCCTTCCCGACCGGAGTACGGCCAGCTCGGCTTCGGGATCACCGTCCGGTGGGAGGTCGAGGCCGCGGAGGATCCGCTCGGCCCGGGGGACGTCATCGTCCTTCCGTGGGCGCGCTCGGCGGTGATCATCGACGCCCGCTGGGCGGACGGGACGCGCGGGCGCGCCCTCTTTCCCGGCTCCTTCGGAGTGATCCGGGTGAGGGTCGATCAGCTTCGTGCCGGAGCAGCGGAGCCGCGCGCGCTCGCTCTCGCGCACGTCCGCGACGGCGCGGGGCCCGAGGTCGCCATGGCGCTGCGACTGCTGCTCGTCCTCGCGATCGTCGCAGCCGCGGGCCGGCGAGCCGATCGGCTCGCGCTCGCGGCGTCGCTCGGCTACCTCCTCGCGCCGGTCGCGCTCGACGTCGGCGTACCCGCACTGGACCCCGCGCTCGGTCGCGCCGGGCTCGGGGTCGGAGCGGCGCTGCTGGCGCGGGCCGCGCTCCGGGGGACGGACGCCGGGCGGCTCGCCGGGCTCGTCCTCGTGGTCGGCGTCGTCGACGGCCTCGGGCTCGCGGGCGGCGCGGTCTCGGACGCTCACCTCGCGTCGACCTTCGGCGCTGCTGCGCCGGTCGGCCTCGCGGTCGCGCTCGGCGCCGCGCTGCTGTCGTCCGCGGCTGCCCTTCGAGCAGTCGCCCGGCGCGTCGCGCCGGCTCTCGGCGTCCTCGGTGTCGCGCTCGGCGCGGCCGCGTTCGACCTCGGCGTCCGCTCGAGCGCGGTCGGCGAAGGGTCGACGGTGCAGCTCGAGGCGAGCGCGGCGTCGGGGGCCGGCGGGGTCGGCGCGCGCGCCGCGCCGGCACCTCGGGCGCTGGAGAACACGGCGCTCGTCTTCCTCTCCATGGAGCCGCGCGAGGTGCGCGTCGAGGCACTCCTGAAGCTGGCGGACTTCACCGGGCCGCTCGGCATCGACGCCACGTCGGGCGACGTCGTCGGGCTGGAGGCGCAGGCCCAGATCGTCGAGCGCACGCGTGACGTGATCTCCAGCCTGACACGGGTCCGGATCGACGGACGCGACGGTGTCGCGCTGCTCGAGAGGGCCGACTTCGTCACGCTCGCCGCGACCGGAGTGTCGGTCGTGACGGGCGACGCGCCCATCGCGCTCACGGACGCGATCGTGGGCGTCACGCTCGTCTACGGCGCCGACCGACCGCCGACCTCGGTCTCGCTGTCCTGGGGCGGCTTCCCGACCTCCGACGCTGCGGTGCCCGCGATCTGGTCGGCGCCGACCGGATCCGGCGACTCCGTGCTCACGATCGAGTCGCCCGTCCTCGAGTGGACCGGCGACTTCACGAGCCTCGCCGGCAGCGACGTCACCGCCGTCACGGTCGAGCCGCCGCGCTGGCCCCTCGTCTCGCTCGCGCTCCTCGCCCTCGCGGGGCTCATCGCGCGGACGCTGGGGCGACGTTCCGAGGTCGCGCTCTCTGCGGCGCGAGGTGGCGCGATCGGAGCGCTCTGTCTCTGGCCCTTCCTGCGCGCGCCGGTCCAGCTCCCCTTCGGCCTCGGCGAGCGACCCTCGACCGAGGGCGCCGCGGCGGTCGTCGACGACGTCCTGACGAACGTCTACCGCTCGTTCGACCTGCGCGACGAGGGCGCGATCTACGACCGGCTCGCGGTCAGCGTCACCGGCGACGCGCTCTCCGACGTGTACCTGGAGAACCGGCGGGCGCTGGAGCTGGAGAACCGCGGCGGCGCGCGCGCCCGCGTGGACGACGTCGAGGTGTTCGAGGTCGAGTCGATCGAGCCCGACGATGGCGGGTACCTCGTCCGCGCGGCGTGGACCGTCGCGGGCTCGGTGAACCACTTCGGGCATGTGCACTATCGTCGCAACCGCTACGACGCCCGCCTCTCGCTGGTCGTGGAGGAGGGGGCGTGGAAGCTGCGCGGGATCGACGTCCTGGACGAGCAGAGGGAGCTCTGACCCGGATCGAGTCTTCCTCCGTCCCGATGCGGAGCGTCGGGCTGGCGGGTCGCCCGGCAATCGGGACAATCGCGGCCCGTGATCGCGCTGGAGAGCATCGAGTTCCGCTACCCCGTCGGCGCCTTCCGCCTCGTCGTGCCCGAGCTGCGCGTCGAGCGGGGGGAGACGCTCGCCGTGGTGGGGGCGTCGGGCAGCGGCAAGTCGACCCTGCTCTCGCTCATCGCCGGGATCCTCGTGCCGGGCGTCGGGACGGCGACGGTCGACGGAGAGGAGGTGTCCGCGCTGGCCGAGCCCGCGCGTCGTGACTTCCGGCTCCATCGGCTGGGGCTCGTGTTCCAGGAGTTCGAGCTGCTCGACCACCTCGACGTGCGCGACAACGTCCTGCTGCCGTACCGCATGTCGCCGCGGCTGCAGGCGAGCGTCGAGGACGAGCAGCGCGCCGAGCGTCTCGTCGAGGAGGTCGGGCTCGGCGGCAAGTGGCGCCGCAACGTGCGTCGGCTCTCCCAGGGCGAGCGCCAGCGCGTCGCGCTCGCGCGCGGGCTGCTGCTCGACCCGCCGGTCCTGCTCTGCGACGAGCCGACGGGCAACCTCGACCCCAGCACCACCGACGAGGTGCTCGCGCTGCTGCTGGAGCGCGTCAAGGAGCGCGGCACGACGCTCGTCGTCGTGACCCATGACCACGGGCTCCTGCCTGGCTTCGACCGCGTGCTCGACGTCGCGGAGTTCCAGGAGGTCGGCGCGTGAAGGACGTCCTGTACCTCGCGTGGCGCTACGTGGCGCACCACCGGTTCAAGACGGCGGTGCTCGTCGCGTCGGTGACGGTCGTGCTCGCGCTTCCGCTCGGGCTGCGCGTGCTCCTCGACCGGGGCGCGGACGCACTGACCGCGCGGGCCGAGGCGACGCCGCTGCTGGTCGGTGCCAAGGGCAGTCCGCTGGAGCTCGTGCTCGACGCGCTCTACTTCGGCGACGAGACGCCGCCGGACCTCGCCTGGAGCGAGGTGGATCGCGTGGCGTCGTCCGGGCTGGCGACCGCGATCCCGCTGCACACGCGCTTCGACGCGCAGGGCCTGCCGATCGTCGGGACGACCGTCGAGTACCTGGAGGAGCGCGATCTCGTCGTCGAGCGCGGCGCGGAGTTCGCGATCCTCGGCGACTGCGTCGTCGGGGCGATCGCGGCGCGCGAGCTCGGCGTCGACGTCGGCGACCGCGTGGTGTCGTCGCCCCAGACCGTGTTCGACCTCGCGGGCGTGTACCCGCTCGCGATGCGCGTCACCGGCGTCCTCGCGCCCAGCGGTGGTCCCGATGATCGCGCGGTCCTGTGCGACGTGAAGACGACGTGGGTGATCGCGGGTCTGGCGCACGGGCACGAGGATCTCTCGAAGCCCGAGGCGGCGTCGTCCGTGCTCTCGCGGGACGGTGACGCGATCGTCGCCAACGCGGCGGTGCGCGTGTACCAGGAGATCACCGAGGACAACATCGAGGGCTTCCACTTCCACGGCGACCCGAGCGGCTTCCCGGTCTCCGCGATCCTCGCCGTCCCCGTCGACCAGAGGTCGGCGACGATCCTGGAGGGGCGCTACCTCTCCGAGGACGACCCGGCGCAGATCGTGCGGCCGCTCCGCGTGATGGAGCGCCTGCTCGACACGGTGCTGACCGTGCGCCGGTACGTGACCGCTGCGGTCGCGGGGATCGGCCTGGCGACGCTGGCGACCATGGCGCTCGTCTTCCTGCTCTCGCTGCAGGTCCGGCGCCGCGAGATCGCGACGATGGTGCGGCTCGGGATGCCGCGGCGGCGCCTCGCGGCGGTGCTGGCGTGCGAGGTGGGGGCGGTGCTGCTCACCGGCGTCGGGCTGGCGGCGGTGGTGACCCTCGGGGTCTCGCGGCTGGGCGAGTCGGCGGTCCGGTGGATCGTCGAGCTGTCGGCCTGACGGGGCCGGGATTCCCGCCAGAAAGCTGGCGGACCGGCCCGGATTCGTTCGTGGGGGGGCCAGGGCGCCGTGACGCCCGTCTCCCCCCTATCCTCGAATCCGATGTCCGACCCAGATCGCGAGATCACCCAGCTCCTCCGGCGGCTCCGTGATGGAGATCGCGCCGCGGGGGAGGACGTGGTGAACCTCGTCTACTCGATGCTCCGCGCGCGCGCCGAGCGCGAGCTACAGCGCCAGGCTCCGGGCCAGACGCTGCAGGCCACCGCGCTCGTGCACGAGGTCTGGCTCCGGCTCCAGGACGTCGACTCGACCTGGAACGACCGCAAGCACTTCCTCGCCACCGCGTCGCGCGCGATGCGGAACCTCCTGATCGACCACGCGCGCAAGAAGGCGCCGGCGATCCGCTGCGACGATCCGGAGAGCCTGCGGCTGGAGGAGCTCGTGGCGATCTTCGAGTCGGACGGCGTCCAGATCCCCGCGCTGCACGACGCGCTGGAGCAGCTCGAGAAGGTCGACGAGGTCGCGGCGCGGCTCATCGAGCTCCGGTTCTTCGGCGGCGCGACGGTCGAGGAGGCCGCGTCGATCGTCGGGATCTCCGTCCGGACCGGCGAGCGTCGCTACCGGTTCGGCCGGCAGTGGCTCCGCAACAAGCTGCAGCACTGAGGGAAGCCCGGGACGAGCAGGATGGACCTCGATCGCCAGCGCCGGATCCGCGACCTCTTCCTTGAGTCGCTGGAGCAGCCCTCGGACGCGCGGATCGAGTGGCTCCAGGGACGGTGCGGCGAGGACACCGAGCTGTTCGACGACGTCGCGGCTCTCCTCGGTGACGAGGACGGGTCGTTCCTGGAGTCGCCGATCGTCGCCAAGGACCCGAAGGACCTGATCGGGACGGACGTCGGCGGGCACGAGCTGCTCGATGTACTCGGCGCCGGCGGGATGGGGATCGTCTATTGCGCGCGCCAGTCCGACCCGGAGCGCGACGTGGCGCTGAAGCTCCTCCGTCACTTCGCGGGGACGGAGGGCGAGAAGCGGTTCCTCCGCGAGATCGCGACGACGACCAGGCTCGACCACCCGGGGATCGTGCGCGTGATCCGGTCCGGGGTCGACGGGGAGCTGCGCTGGTACACGATGGACCTCGTCGACGGCTGGCCGCTCGACGAGCTCCTGAAGCGCAGCCGCGTCGACGGCGGGCTGCCCGAGGACGCGCCGGACCTGCGCAACCATCGCGCCTGTGCCGATCTCGTGCGCCAGCTCGCCGACGCGCTGGAGTACGCGCACCGGCAGGGTGTGATCCACCGCGACGTGAAGCCCGCCAACGTTCTCGTCGACCGCGAGGGGCGCGCACGGCTCGCGGACTTCGGGCTCGCGCGGAACTTCGAGGTCACCGGGATGTCGGGGACCGAGCAGATCGCGGGGACGCTCGCGTTCATGAGCCCCGAGCAGGCGCGCGCGCTGCGGGACGCGGCGGACCCGCGGTCGGACATCTACTCGGCGGGCGCGGTGCTGTACGCGCTGTTGAGCGGGCGGCCACCGCACGAGGGGAGCACCGGGGCCGAGCTGCTCGCGCGCGTGCTGTACGACCGCCCGACGCCGCTCCGCCGCGCCGCGCCGAACGTCGACCGCGGACTCGCGGCGATCTGTGACGCGGCGCTGCGCTACGACCCGCGCGCGCGCTACGAGTCGGCGGGGGCGATGCGCGAGGACCTGCAGCGGTGGCTGCGCGGCGAGCGCGTGCTGGGCCGCCCGCTCGGTCCCGGCGAGCGCATCCGGAGCCTCCGCCTCGATCGGCGGACCCTCGTGCGCGCCGTCCCGGTCGCCGCGGCCGGGGGAGCGCTGGGGCTCTACGGCGCGGTGCAGATCGCGCGGGCAGCGCGAAGCGATCGAGTGGACGTGACGATCGATCTCGGCGACGCCGATCGCGGCGCGATCCTCGTGCTCCAGGAGGCCGACGGCTTTGGGGGCGTCGGCCCGCCCGAGCGGATGGGCACGTACGAGAAGCCGGGCCAACGGCTCCGCGTTCGGCCGGGGCGCGGGCGGCTCTCGGCGGTCGTAGGGGATCGCTGGGTGTCGTTCGATCGCGTCTTCCGCGGTGGAGAAGATCTCGAGGGGCGCTGTACGGGAGTTTCGGCCGGCGAGTCGTGGGCGCGCGTCGCGGCCGGTACCACCGCTGTCGTACGTGGCCCGGAGTCGGGTCGGTCTGCCGACGGAGCTCCAAACGATTCCGAGGTCACTCTCGAAGCGTTCTGGATCACCCGCGCACGTGTGACCCATGGCGAATACGAGTCGACTCTGCGCCGAGCGGGACGCTGGAACGAGGAGGGTGTCGAACGCCGACTCCTCGATGAGGCGTCAGCGCCGAAGAGAACCGATTGGAAGTCCCTGCCCGCGACCCTGGTGACCTTCCTGCAGGCCCGTCGGTTCGCAGAGATGAAGGGGTGTCGACTCCCGACGACAGGCGAGTGGCAGCTGGCGGTCATACGGGACTCATCGGGTTGGCCGCCATCGCTTCCCGACACGGGCCGCGTCGTGGGACGATTCGAGCAGGGCGTTCCTTTCGAGGATCAGAGCTCGATCGACGGCTACGTCCGACACGTGCGCCCGGCCGGAGACCCGGCCTACGCGACGGGAGCGCTGCGGATCTTCCATCCGCTCGGGAACGTCAACGAGTGGACGTCCAGTCCTGCGCCGTTCACTGCTGCCATGAATGGAGCGGCGAGCAACTCGTTGACCGTCACCCAGCGCGGACCGGCGTGGTTCGAGTCTCTCGACCTCACGATACCCGTCTCCAGGGTAGCGCTCGGGTTCTCATTGGCTTCCAAACCCCACTGGAGTACCGGCTTTCGATGCGCGAAGGCCGAATCCCCGCCCCCTACACGCGAATGACAATGCGACTCCCTGCCCTCGCACTTTCCTTCCTCTGCGTCCTGTCGGCCTGCAAGTCCTCGGACAAGAACGCCGTCGCTCCGAAGATCCAGCCCCCCGACATCCAGATCACGGAGGGGACGATCGAGCTGCGCTGCTCGCTGATGATCGACTTCCCCGGGGATCTCGTTCACGAGTACAAGGAGATCGAGCCGATCGCGCTCGTCCGCCATGGAATCACGGCGATTGGCGAACTCGGGCTCGACAAGGGCAATCCGTCGGGCGTGCTGCACACGGTCACCGTTCCGATGCAGAACGGGATCGTCGACCCCGTTGTCGTCCGTGGCGAGCTGGACAAGATGGTCGCGAAGTACCATGCCCTCAAGTCGCCGGGCGATGTCGAGTTCAAGCTCCTCGAGCAGCAGTTCGTGCCGATCTTCGCCGGAACTCCGTACGCGAAGGACAAGCACTACTGCCTCACGATCGACGAGATCCGAACTCTACGATCGGACCTCGGTGTCGTCGGAGGCCTGCACGTCGACACCGAGATCTCCTGCGTCCGGTACGTCTGGCGCGACGGGCGGTTCCTGGCGATCTACAACTACGTCATCCTGCCGAAGGACGAACAGCACCTGCCGGTCAACATGAACGTCGACATCGACGGGACCGACGTCCAGCTCTTCAAGGAGACGGCGCCGGTCTACTGCGCCGTCGCCGAGTTCGACGTCCAGTGACCGCGCGTCACTTGGGCGCCGCGACCCCGTGGTCGGCCCACTCGGGATCGACGTAGAACGGGTCGGTGATGCCCTTCTTGCGCAGCGCCATGCCCGTCAGGACTTCGCGCAGGATCCGGTTCGCGACCTGGCCGGAACGGTACGTCGGGTCGGTGAGCGGGTTGACCTCGACGAGCTCGACGCCGACGACGTTGTTCTGGATGCCGAGCGCCCGCAGCATCGGGAAGAGCTCGCGCACCGTCAGGCCGCCCGGCTCGGGCGTCCCCATGCCCGGTCCGTACGACGGCTCCAGGCAGTCCGTGTCGATCGAGATGAACAGGTGCTCCGGCCCATCCATCGCCTCGGCGAGGACCCGATCGACGACGGCCTTCCAGCCGTCGCGGTCGATCTCGGTCATGTAGTGGTAGCGGATCTCGTTCTTCCGCATCCACTTGATGTCCTTCTTGCCGGGCTTGAACGAGTTCAGGCCGACCTGGATGAAGTTGCGCCCCTTCACGTGCCCCTCGTCGATGACGCGACGCACGGGGCCGCCGTGCGAGAGGTAGTGCCCGAACACGAGGAGGGATCCGTCGAAGTGGGCGTCGAAGTGCACCACGCCGACGTTGCCCTTGCCGTACACGTCCGTGACCGCGACGACGTCGGCGTACATCAGCGAGTGGTCGCCGCCGACGATGACCGGGACGGCGCCGGTCTCGGCGATCTCCTTGACCATCTTGTGGACCGGGAGGATCGAGCGCTCGCCCGAGAGGATGTCGACGGGCGCGTCGCCGTAGTCGACGATCTTCAGCTCCTTCGTGAAGTCGACCTCGCCCGCCTGCGGGTGGGCGGAGGGAGTCAGCTCGCCCCACGCGCCGATCACCTCACCGGTACGGACGGCCTGGGGGCCGAACGCGCACCCCCGCATGCCGGACGACATGTCGATCGATGCGCCCATGACCGCGACGTCGACCTTGCCGGCGACGAGGTCCTCCGGACCCAGCGCGACGGGGGAGCGGAAGAACGTCGGGATCCCCATGTAGGCGAGGCCGCCCAGGGTCTTCTGGATGTTGATCGGACCCGGCTCCCGCTTCGGGTTGTCGTTCGGATCGCGGAACAGCGAGAGCAGGTCGGCGGTCGCGTCGCGCCGGTCGAGCGGGATCGCCCACGGGTTCTCCCGGATCATGTCGATCAGGGGCTTCTCGGTCTTGCCGTCGTCCGCCGCCTGCTCCTGCGGAGCGGCGGCGGGCGGAGCGATCAGGCTCGCGACCGCGGGGGGCGTGGCGGATTCGGAGGCGTCCGATTCGGCGGCGAGTGACGCCCCGACAGCGAGACCGACGGCGAGGGTGCCGGCAAGGGCAGCGGCACCGACTCCAGCCGTGACTTGGATTGACATGCGCGAGGTTGGGTTCGAGAGAGGAGGGTCGCCGGGAGTCTACACGCCGAGACTCGCGGGCTCGGCGATCGCCGCATGCGGACGGACGAGGACGAGCGCCTGCCGAGAACCTCGACGTCGGTTCGACGTCCGGCGGCCGTGCGTCACTTCGGCGCAGGCACCCCGTGGTCGTTCCACAGCGGGTCGACGTAGTACGGGTCCGTGATGCCCTGCTTGCGGAGCGCCATGCCCGTCAGGACCTCGCGCAGGATCCGGTTCGACACCTGCGCCGAGCGGTAGGTCGGGTCGGCGACCGGGTTCGTCTCGACGAGCTCGACGCCGACGACGTTCTTCTGGATCCCGAGCGCACGGAGCATCGGGCAGAGCTCGCGCAGCGTCATGCCGCCAGGTTCCGGCGTGCCCATGCCGGGCGCGAACGCGGGGTCGAGGACGTCCGTGTCGATCGAGATGAACAGGTGCTCCGGCCCGTCCATCGCTTCGGCCAGCACACGCTCCAGCACCGCCTTCCAGCCGTCGCGGTCGAACTCGGTCATGAAGTGGTAGCGGACCTCGTTGCGTCGCATCCACTTGATGTCCTTCTTGCCCGGCTTGACCGAGTTGAGGCCGACCTGGATGAAGTTGCGTCCCTTGACGTGACCCTCGTCGATCACGCGGCGCACCGGCGCGCCGTGCGAGAGGTAATGGCCGAAGAGGAGCGGGATGCCGTCGAAGTGCGCGTCGAAGTGCACGACACCGACGTTGCCCTTGCCGTAGACGTCTGTCACTGCGACCACGTCGGGGTACATGAGCGAGTGGTCCCCGCCGACGATCACGGGGACCGCGCCCGCCTCGGCGATCTCCTTGACCATCTTGTGCACGGGGACGGCCGAGCGCTCCGGCGAGAGGATGTCGACCGGCGAGTCGCCGTAGTCGACGACCTTCAGGACCTTGGTGAAGTCGACCTCGCCGGCCTGCGGGTGCGCTGTCGGCAGCAGCTCGCCCCAGCCGCCGATGATCTCGCCCGCGCGCACGGCCTGGGGCCCGAAGGCGCAGCCGCGCATGCCCGTCGACATGTCGACCGACGCGCCCATGATCGCGACGTCCACCTTGCCGGCGACGAGGTCCTCGGGACCGAGGGCAACAGGCGAGCGGAAGAACGTCGGGATGCCCATGTACATGAGTCCGCCGAGGGCCTTCTGGATGTTGATCGGCCCCGGCTCGCGCTTCGGGTTGTCATTCGGATCGCGGAACAGAGCGAGCAGGTCGCCCGTTCCGTCGCGGCGATCCAGGGGGATCGATCACGGGTTCTCCTGCATCATCTGCAGGACCGTCTTCTCGGTCTTGACCCCGTCCGGGTCGCCTTCTTCCTGCGGCAGCGGGGTGGGCGCTACGAAGCCTGCGATCGACGGAGTCGAGCCGGTCTCGGATGCGTCCGATCGCGACGCGATCGACGCGCCGAGTCCGAGGCCGATGGCGAGGGCGGCGGAAGCGATTCCTGCGGCGACGTGTGCAGCCATGTCGTGGATTCGGTCGGGGGGAAAGGAGAGCGGAGGTAGCAGACTACTGCGGTCTGGAGGCCAGAGAGGGGCGGTCACCCGTGGAAGGGACGTCGTGGTGGACGGCGCGGGTGTCCGATTGGTCTGCTCTCCCCTCCGACCCCCTTGCGCGCCGCAGGCGCCCCCTCGCGATGAGCACAGCGACGACCGCACGCAACGAGTCCGAATCGACCCGCCGCACCCTGGACCTGATCGTCCGGCTCGGCTTCATCGGGACCCTGTTCCTGTGGTGCGCCTACATTCTCGCGCCGTTCCTGATCCCGGTCGTCTGGGGGATCATCCTGGCCGTCTCCGTGCGTCCGGTGCACGAGCGCCTCGCGACCTCGCTCGGTGGGCGTGAGAAGACCGCGGCGACCGTGATGACGCTCGGCGCGATCGCGGTGCTAGTCATCCCGACCGCGGTGTTGACCATCTCCGCAGTCGACTCGGGCCTCAACTTCGCGAAGAGCGTCCAGGACGAGTCGCTCGCCGTGCCGCCGCCGCCCGAGGGGGTCGGGGACCTTCCGTTCATCGGCGAGTCGCTCCAGGAGTCGTGGACGCTCGCGAACCAGAACGTCGAAGAGGCGCTCGTGGAGTACAAGGACGAGATCAAGGTCGTCGCGGGCAAGCTCGTGTCGATGATGACCTCGCTCCTCCTCGAGGTCGTGCTCTTCGTCGTGTCGATCCTGCTCGCGGGCGTGTTCCTCGCGACGACCAAGTCGGGCTACGGGATGATGCAGAAGCTCGGCACCCGGCTCTCGCCCCAGCACGGGCCCGAGCTCGTCGACCTCGCGACGGCGACGATGCGCAGCGTGGCGAAGGGCGTCATCGGGATCGCGGTCATCCAGGCGCTCGCCGCGGGCGTCGGGATGCTGATCGCCGGCGTGCCGGCGGCGGGCATCTGGGCGCTCGGCGTGCTCTTCGTCGCGATCGTGCAGCTCCCGCCGCTGGTGATCCTCGGCCCCGTCGCGGCGTGGTACTTCACGGCCGCCGGCACGGGTCCCGCCATCCTGCTCGCGATCTGGCTGCTGATCGTCAGCTTCGCGGACACGTTCCTGAAGCCGCTGCTCCTCGGGCGCGGCCTCAGCGTGCCGATGCCGGTGATCCTGCTCGGCGCGATCGGCGGCATGCTCGCCGCCGGCATCATCGGGCTCTTCGCGGGCGCGGTCGTCCTCGCGCTCGGTCACGCGCTGTTCAAGCAGTGGCTCGACGCCGACGGAGAGGCCGACGACACCGCCGCGCCGCCGGCGGATGCGGGGGCCGTCAGCCCCTGATGCTGAACGTCAGCATGGCCTCGACCACCTGCAGCTCCAGGTCGCCGAACTTGCTGTTGAGGTCGATCTTCGAGTCGTACCAGCGCACGCCGAGGCCGATCGCGGAGTCCGACGACGTCTTGACCTCGAAGCCACCGCGCACGTAGCCGCCGACGCCGAAGCCGCTCGACGAGCCGTTGATGGACGGGAACTCGCTCGACTGGTGGTACTGGACGAACTGGATCAGCGGTCCCAGGCCCCCGTAGACGCGGAAGCGCTCGCCGAGCGGGATGCTCAGGAACGGGCCGCCGAAGAACTCGAGGATGAAGAGGTCGAGCGAGACCGCGACCGCCGCTCCGCCGCCACCCGCGATGAAGGCGCCTCCGTTCGCGCGACCGCCGAGCGACATCAGCGCCTCCAGGCCGAAGTCCACCCGCTCTCCAGCGAGCTTCCACTGCGCGCCGCCGCCGATGATCGGCCACTGGTTGATCGACCCGCCTTCCGTCTCCAGGTCTTCCTGCCCGCCGACGCGGCGGAAGTCCTGGACCGAGGTGACGCCGAGGTAGCCCTGGAGGAGCGCCTCGCCGTTGCGCCAGCGGCGCGGCTTCCGTCGCTGCGGCGCATACGGATCATCCATCCAGTTCGTCTGTGGCCCGCTCGTCGCCCTCGGACCGACGAGCCGGGTCGTTGTCGCGGGTGCGAGCTCCGGCGCGCTGTCGACCGCGGCCTCCACCGCTGCGAACGTCGCCTCGGGGAGCGTCGGCGCGGTACTGCATCCGGCGGCGACCAGCGCGAGTGGGAGCAGGGAGAGGCGACGGATCATGGGGAGCGGGGATAGAGGATCGAGATCGTCGCGACTGCGACGAGCGCGCCGACGACCTGGGCGACGAGGAACGCGGGGACCGACGCCGGGGCGATGCCCGCGAACGTGTCCGATAGCGTGCGCGAGAGCGTAACCGCCGGGTTCGCGAAACTCGTCGACGAGGTGAAGTAGTAGGCGCCCGCGATGTATCCGCCGACCGAGAAGGCGGCCATGGCGGGCCTCCCGGAGCGGACGACGCCGTAGATCACCACCAGCAGGCCCAGCGTGGCGACGCCCTCCGCGAAGGCCAGCGGGAGTCCGTCCCGGGCCTTCGTGGAGATCTCGATCGGAGACAGGTCGAACATGACGTTCGCCGCCATCACGCCCACCGCGCCGCCGGCGATCTGGGCCGCGACGTAGCCGAGCGCGGTGCGCGTGTCGAGCTCGCCGAACAGCCGCGCGGCGAGCGTGACCGCCGGATTGAAGTGCGCGCCGGATGCGTCTTGGAGCGCGAGGATCAGCGCCGTCAGGATGCCGGCGGTCGCGAACGCGTTCTGCAGGAGCTGCAGGCCGACGTCCGTCGACAGGCGCTCGGCCATGATCCCGGAGCCGACGACAGCGGCGAGCAGGAACGCCGTGCCGACGAACTCTGCCGTGATTGCGCGCGTCGTCACGACGGCGTCGGAGAGAGTTCGTCCACGAGGCCGCGCACCCGCACCTCGATCTCGTCGCGGACGCGCCGGACCAGCTCGATGCCCTCGCCTGCGGGGTCGGTCAGCTCCCAGTCGAGGTAGCGCTTGCCGGGCAGGACGGGGCACGAGTCCCCGCAGCCCATCGAGACGACGACGTCGACGATGCCGACCATCTCGTCCGTCCACTTCTGCGGCGTCACGCCCGCGATGTCGATGCCGACCTCGGTCATCGCGTCGACCGCGACCGGGTTGATCGTCTCGGCGGGGGCGGAGCCGGCGGAGTAGACGTCGATCCGTCCCTGGCCGAGGTGGCGCAGCCAGCCGGCGGCCATCTGGGACCGGCCGGCGTTGTGCACGCACAGGAAGAGCACGGCGGGGCGCGCGTCGGGGTCGCGTTCGCTCATGGGCGCGGAGACTAACGGCTCCGTGCGCCCCGTGCTGGTCACGCGCGGTCGTACGCCTCGCGCAGCCAGCCGATCAATTCGTCGTCGATGTCGTCGACCGACGTGAGGCGCACGCGGTGGCTGACCATCGCGTTGAAGCTGCCCGAGGCCTCCAGGCGGTCGGTGGGAGGGTCTCCCTTGAGGTTGATGCCGACGTCGACGCGCGTCGCCGTCGAAGGCTGGACGAGCCCGAACTGCTTCGAACGCCGCAGGCTGACATACGCCTTTTTCGGCGAGAGCTCGACGTCCTTGCCGAACTTTGCGATCGCCTTGACGAGACGGTCATAGATCGGGCGCAGCACCTCCTTCTTCTTGGAGTACTGGCCGGAGACGAGGTCCGCCTCGGAGCTCGCGCTCGCCGCGGACTGGAGGTGCTCGTGGGCGATGAGGTTCGCGAACCCGTGGGTCACGCCGTGCTCGCCCTTGAGGTGCTTGACGATCGCGCCGTGCTTCTCCTCGCCGCTCGCGCGGGCGATCTTCAGCCATTGCGGCAGCGTCTTGCCGGTCTTCTCCTTCATGTTGGCGATCATCGACGCCGCCATCTCTTCGGGACTCTTGGCCATATCGGTCGGTGGGCAGGACCGGGAAGGGGGTGGGGGAGGGACGGGGCGCGCTACGAGCGCGCCTCCAGGGGCCAGTGTTCGACGCGGCAGCGCTTCGGCGTGATCGGCTCCAGCACCTTGAACAGGGCGTAGAGCGTGCGGACGCCGAGCGACGGCTTGCCGGTCTCGACGATGCGCTTCAGCGTGTTGACGATCATCGGACCGCCCTGGCGCATCTGCTTGGAGGTCTTCGTCCCGCGCGGCATCGTGACCGTCAGGCGGAAGCGGACCTCGTCGCCGTCCTCCTCCAGGTCGTACTCGACCGTGCTCGCGGGGTCGTCGAGCGTCGTGAACGACAGCGTGTGGACGAGGCGCCGCGGCGGGTCGTACTCCAGGATGTGCCCGACGATGCTGGCGTACTTGCCGCTGGCGGTGCGCATCTGGATCGCGCCGCCCGGCTCCATGGACGAGGTGTGCATGCGGGCGTTGAAGATCGCGCCCTGCAGCTCGTCCGTCTTGGTGATCTCGTGCCAGACGGCGTCGATCGCGCCGCGGATCTTCGTCTCGAAGACCTCGGTCTCCATCTCGGGGGCGGGCTCAGAGCTCATCGGGGGCCTCCGGTCCATTCTTCGCGCCGCCCTCGACGCGCGCCTTGATACGGGTGAGCTTCGACGCCCACCGTTCGCTGAACTCGGTCGTCCATCGTTCGTGGATCTCCTGGATGGGAACGGGATTGAAGTGGAGGACGCGGGTGCGGCCCTCCTTGCGGGAGACGACGAGGCCGGCCTCCTCGAGGACGCGCAGGTGCTTCATCACCGCGATCCGGGAGACGTCGAAGAAGCCCGCGACGTAGTTGACGCTGCACCCCGGGCTCGCCTTCAGGACGTCCAGGATCCGCCGCCTCGTCTTGTGAGCGAGGGCGCCGAAGAGGAGGTCCTGTGCGTCGTCGTTCATATGTCACCCGATGGTTACCTATGGGGCACGAGCCGTCAACCCCGATTCTCGATCGTCGCTGTGCTGGCCCTCCCGGCCGCGTCGGCCGCGTCGGCCGCCGGGGGGGGCCGGCAGGACGACCGACGGGCCCGACGATCTGGAGATCGAGCGGGCCCGTCGGCTTCAGGAACGGTCCTTGGTCAGCGCTTCGCCATCTTCGGCGGCACGTAGGTGACCGCCTTCTTCGGCGGCCCCTTCTCCAGGATCTCCACCGCGCGGACGATCGCGGGATCGATGCCCTGCACGACGAGCTCGGGGTCGTACTCGACGACCTCGTCCGGCGCGATGCCGATGCCCTCGACGCCGCGGCCGCCGTTGAGGCGCATCTTGTTCGAGTAGGTGACGAAGCGGACCGAGAACAGTCCGCTCGGGACCGTCACCTCCTTCTTCGACCCGGACGCGCCGTGCGTGCCGCCGGGTCCGATCAGGTACGCGCGTCCCTCCTCCTTCATCTCGCCGACGATCGTCTCGCCCGCCGAGATCGTGTTCGGGTCCACGAGGATGACGATGTGCCCGGTGTACGGCGTCGGGCCCGCGCTCTCCTCGTTGCCGAACGTCTGTCCCTTCGGGACGAAGCGGCCGAGCAGCTCGTCGCGCGTGTAGGCGCCGCCCAGGCACGAGCGAAAGTCGAGGATCAGGCCGGGCGCGTCGGCGCCAAAGCCCTCGATCGCCTGGTCGACGAGCTCGTGCAGGTCCCCCGGGACGCGGCCGCACCACATGTAGCCGTGGCCGCTCTCGAGCCTGGCCCAGCCCACGTCCTTGCCGATCATCTTCAGGCCGTCGGGCAGGAAGAGCGGGCCCATGAGCGTCGAGCGCTCGTCCCAGGACAGCGTGACCTTCTTCTTCTTGCGCTTGTGCGTCTTGAACTCGAAGCCGACGCCCTTGCCCTCGGGACCGACGATCCCCCAGGTCCCCGCGGCCCAGCGCGCCGCGCGCTCGGTCGAGAAGCTGTCCCGATCGATGAGGCGCTGGTACGCCGCCTCCATCCACTTCTTGGGGTCCTGCTTGTCGATCTTCTTGACCTCCCAGCCGGCCATGACGCCGCTCTTCTCCGCGGCCCCCGTGGCGCGCCGGACGTACCACTTTCCTCCGACCTCGTAGAGGCTCACGCCGCAGCCCGCGATCGGGCCGTCACCGTGGCCCTTCATGTCGACGTTGAACTCCTTGCCGAATTTCGCGTGACCGTCCTGGAGTCGCGCGATCAGGCGCGCGACCAGGACCACGTGATCCTGGTCTGTCTCGATGTCCTTCGCGGCCTTGGTGAACTCCTTGCGGACCTTCTTCCAGTCGATCTTCTTGGTCTTGATCGGTCCGGCGGCGTCCTTCTCGAAGGTGTCGAGGAGGAACTCGATGTCAGTCTCGTACGGCTCGTCTGGTAGGACGGCCGGGGGAAGGGTGAGCGAGCCTGCGAGGATCAGAGTGGGAAGGGACAGCGCGATCATTCCTCGAAGATAGCGCGAAGAGGGCGTTCGGGGCGTTCGAAGGCGGTTGCAGAAGTCGTCCGCAGATGCCCCGGAGCGGGCATCTCGTGACCCGCGTCGATACCGGGCCGCGACCTTGTGCACACCTTGAGAGGGGCTTGACTGGTTCCGCGTCAACGGCGCCGACGAAGTACGCGAGCCCGGGCAGGGAACCGGGACGCGCCGATGGCGAACATCCACTTCAGCCTCGCAGGGGAAGGACGCGGCCACGCCGCCCGCGCGAGGACGCTCGTCGACGAGCTCAGCAAGCGGCACACCGTCACGCTGCACACGTTCGGAGACGCGTACTCGTTCCTGTCTCCGCTCTACGCCGGCTCGGACGTCGCGGTGGAGGAGCTCCCTGGCCTGCGCTTCCGCTACGACCGACGGGGCCGCGTCGACTACGTGCGCTCGGGCCTCGCGAACGCGCCGGCGCTCGCGCGGATCGCGCGAACGAGTCAGCGACTCGCGGATCGCCTGCGCAGTGAACGCGCGGACCTCGTGCTCAACGACTTCGAGCCGGCGCTGCCCCGCGCCGCCCGACGGGCGGGTGTCCCAGTGCTCGGGATCGACCACCAGAGCGTGCTGGCCCACGCCGACCTGGGCGCGCTGCCCGCCCACCTCCGTCGCCACGCGGCGTTCCTCGGCTTCTTCGTGAAGCGCTGGACGCCGCGCGCGGACCTGCGCGTCGCGTCGAGCTTCTACCGTCCCGGCCGCAAGGCGGGCTCGGAGGACGTGCGCTTCGTAGGCGTCCTCCTGCGCGAGGCCGTGCGCCGCGCGACCGTGACCGTCGAGGATCACCTCGTCGCCTACGTCCGTAGCGGGACGCCCGACAGCGCGCTCGACGTGCTCGCGCGGTCCCCGATCGAGGTCCGCGTCTACGGCCGAGGCTGGTTCCCGCCGCGCGGCGCGCTCGTCCCGCGCGAGGTGAGCGAGGACGGCTTCCTCGCCGACCTCGCGTCCTGCACGGCGGTCGTGACGACGGCGGGCAACCAGCTCGTCGGCGAGGCGATCCACCTCGACAAGCCCGTGCTCGGGCTGCCGGAACCCGGCAACCGAGAGCAGGAGATCAACGCCTGGTTCCTCCAGGCGAGCGGCGCAGGCCGCGCCCTCGACTTCGACCGCCTCGATGACGCCGCGCTGCGCGGCTTCCTCGACGAGGTGCCGACGCTCCGCGTCGCGTGCCGCGGCACGGACGTCGACGGCACGCGCCCGACCCTCGACCTCATCGACAGCGCCCTCGCAGGGGGGCTGTCCCCCGCGCCCGCCGGCGGCTTCGGCGTGCGCCGACCTCGACAGGCCTGACGCCGGAGCGCTCGGGCCAGGAGATCCACCGAACCTCGCGATGCGAATCCTGTCTTACCTGGGCGAGCTCGGCGGTCTGCGCCGCGGCACGTCCCACCGGCCGCGTACTCTGACACACACGGTCTCGTTCCTCTGCAACGCGCGCTGCGTCATGTGCGACTCGTGGCGCCTGCCGAAGCAGGACGAGCTCACGATCGACGAGATCGACCGGATCTACGCGCAGCTGCCGCAGCTCGACGCCGTGCGATTGACCGGCGGCGAGCCGTTCGTGCGGCGCGACATGACCGAGATCGCGCACCTCGCGATCGAGCACCTGGGGCCGCGCTTCCTGCACGTCACGACGAACGCGTTCCTGACGGACCGCGTCGTCGCGTTCGCCCAGGACCGCGATCGAACGGTCCCGCTGCACGTCCTCGTGTCGATCGACGGCGTCGAGGAGAAGCACGACGAGGTGCGCGGCGTCCCGCGCAGCTACGAGCGCGCGATGGCGACCGTGCGCGAGCTCGCCGCGCGGCGGCACGAGCTGAACCTGCGGATCGCCGTGAACCAGACCGTCGTCGACGCCGAGGGCGCGCGCCACTACCGGCCGCTCCGCGACGAGCTCCGTGCGCTCGACGTCAAGAACCACCTCGTGATCGCCTACAGGGAGAGCGCCACCTACTCGCTGGAGCGAAACCTGGAGCGCACGCCCGACGGGACTGACTCCTACGAGACCTACGGCGCATTCTCGACGGCGGAGATCGAGATGCTGCTCGACCAGGCCGAATTCGACCTCGCGGAGCTCGAGCGGCCTGAGAGGCTCGCGAAGAGCTACTACCTCGCGGGCCTGCGCCGTCGGCTGCTCGGCCAGGAGGGTCCCGCCGGTCCGTCCTGCGTCGCGCTGCACGCGCACCTGCGGATCTTCCCGAACGGGGACGTGCCGACCTGCCAGCACAACACCCGGATCGTCGGCAACCTGCGCGAGCGACGGTTCTCCGAGCTCTGGGAGAGCGCGCACGCCGTCGAGCAGCGGCGCTGGGTCAAGAAGTGCGCCGGCTGCTGGACCGAGTGCGAGGTCCTGCCGAGCGCCGTCTACACGGGTGACCTCGCGAAGCACGCGCTGAAGAGGCCCCTGGAATCGATCGCCGCCGCGCGCGTCGATCCCGTCGAACGAACGACCGCCGAACCCAACGAGTCCACCGAATCCACCGAGCGCGTCGTCACGCGCGCGACCGTATGACCGTCCACGACCACAAGCGGCCCGATGGGGCCGAGCGGATCGAGCCGATCCACCCGAACGCCTGGCCGGAAGCCGGAGCCAACGGCCGCAAGCGACTGCGCACCGTCTGGGTCTCCGACGTCCACCTGGGATCGAGCCACTCGAAAGCCGAGGAGCTCCTGCAGTTCCTCGATACCGTCGAGTTCGAGCGCCTCTACCTCGTCGGCGACATCGTCGACTTCTGGAAGCTCAAGAAGCGCGTGCGCTGGCCCGCGAGCCACACCGCTCTCGCTGCGTACGTCGCCCGACTCGGAAAGTCCGGCGTCGACGTCGTCTACCTGCCGGGCAATCACGACTCCGAGCTGCGCGGCCAGGGGATCTTCCAGCTCGCCGGCATCGGCGTCCGGGACGAGGTCGTCCACCAGACGGCCGACGGCCGGCGGCTGCTCGTGACGCACGGCGACTGCTTCGACGATTACGGCGAGGAGTCGTCCTGGGTGGTCGCGTTCGGCGATCGTCTCTACACGATGACCATGACGGTCGCCGAGATCGTCCACTTCGTCCGGCGGCGGCTCGGGAAGGACTACTGGTCGCTCTCGCTCTGGCTGAAGCACCGCGTCAAGTCGGCGGTCGGCTTCGTGAGCCGCTTCGAGGAGCGCGTCGCGGAAGCCGCGCGCGAGCGCCGGGTGGACGGCATCGTCTGTGGGCACATCCACAAGGCAGAGCTCCGGGAGTGCGACGGCGTGCTCTACGCCAACGACGGCGACTGGGTCGAGAGCTGCACGGCGCTGGTCGAGCACCCGAGCGGCCGGCTGGAACTCCTCCAGTGGGACGGGGTCGAGGGTGTCCCGGTCGAGGCCGGCCACGCCGCGGGCGCAGCCGACCTCTCGCGCGGGCGGCGGGCCGCCGTCGCACCCGCCTGACGGTCACTTCGTTCGGGGCCGAGCTCACGCGTCCCGCGAGAGCCGCGGGACGATCGTCTTCACGCGGCGCGCATAGTCGGCGTAGCGCGCGCCGTGGTGGCGGCGCAGGTCGCGCTCCTCCAGCGCCACTCCAAGGACGATGTAGGTCGAGAACCCGAGCGCGAGCACGAGGTGCCCGACGGTCATCGAGGGCGTACTCCACAGCCCGACCGCGACGCCGGTCATGATCGGATGCCGGTCGAAGCGGTACATGAGCCGCTCCTTGAAGTTCGGCGGTGGCGTCGGGAGATCGCGGAGATTGCGCCAGACCTGCTTCACGCCGAACAGCTCGAAGTGGTCGACCGCGAAGGTCGCCGCGAGCAGATACGCCCAGCCGAACGCGCAGAGGCCGCGAAGCGCGAGCGCGATGCCCTCGCTGTCGACGCTCCAGACCATGGCGGGCATCGGCTGCCATAGCCAGATCAGCGTGCCCATGATCGCACCGGCCAGCCCGGTGAACGTCGAGCGCTCGATCGCCGGGTGGATGATCCGTGTCCAGCGTTCCTTGAACGCGGGGCGCGCCATGATCGCGTGCTGGATTCCGAAGAGCGCGACGAGGCCCAGGTTGAAGGCGATCTTGGTCGGCGTCGACGCGAGCTGCACCGGGCCGCCCGTGAAGGGGAGGATGCCGAGCGTCGCGAGGATCATCGCGACGAGACCGGAGACGCCGACGGCGTAGCAGGTCAGCCCGTAGCCGAACGCGGCGTAGCGCTTGAGCGCGGAGCTCGAAACGTCGGAAAGGGCGACGGAAGTGGCGGCAGTGGTCTGAGTCATGGTCGAGGCCTCCGTGGACGGTGGCGGGTGGTTCGACCTCCTCTGGCGCAGTCGGCGGCAGGCGCCTGCCACGAATGCACGGATTCCACGGCGTCCGCCGCAGGAACGTCGTCAACGCGGATTTCGTGGCAGGAACGCGGCGCCGACTGCGCGGAGGGGCGCGGCGTGACGAGCGTCTCGCCCTGGAACTCAACGACCTACGAACCGGACGGCCCCGCCGCCACACACCACCCCTCCCTGCCATGCGACTCCGCAGCACCCTCCTCTTCGCATCCGCACCGAGCCTTCTCGCCGTGTCGGCTCTCGGACAGTCCAACCCGCTCGAGCTGCCGGCCGCCGAGCGCACCGCGGCGATGCCCGCATTCGGTCTCCTCGACGACATCGTCCTCTACGACGCGCCCGACGCGGACACGGTCCACGCCGCCGGCGCGACGTGGAAGGCGAGCTTCTGCGCGGACGGCATGACGTACGTCCCGTTCCTCGGGAGCGACGCGCCGCGCAACTACCCCGTCACCTTCGAGGTCGCCGAGATCCGCGTCGGTGATCGTCGCGTCACGCTGGACGGCGACGCGACGGTCCGTCGCGAGGGCGACCGCGTCCTCATCGATCGCGGCGCGGTGATCGAGGTGTACGACTGCGCGCCGGAGTCGGTCGAGCAGTCCTTCCTGTTCCCGTTCCGCGCGCAGTCCGGCGAGGTCGTCGTGACGCTCGACGTCCGGACCGACCTGGAGGGCCGCCGCGACGGCATCGAGCTCGAGTTCGACGGGCCCATGGGAGACGTGCGCTACGGCGCCGCGTTCGCCTTCGACGAGGCGGGCCGCCGCGCCGACGTCGCGCGCCGCTTCGACGGCCAGCAGATCGAGCTGACGGTCCCCGCGGTGTTCCCGGTCGAGGAGGGCAACGTGCTCACGCTCGACCCGCTGATCTCGACCCGCGCGATCTCGCAGCCCGGTCACTCGGCGCGGACCGCGGACGTCGCCTTCGAGAAGGACGTCGACGGCGGCGGCGCGTACTACGTCGTCTACGAGCGCTTCTTCTCGTCCGGCGACACGGACGCCTACGTCGCGTCATTCGACCCCGTCTCGGGCGTGGTCTCGTCGCCCGAGGCGCTCGACATCTCGTCCGACTCGTGGCGAAACGTCCGCATCGCGGCGAACGACGGGAACGACCAGTTCCTCGTCGTCGCGGAGGTCGAGCCCGCCGCCGGCGGCAACCGTCGGATCTGCGGCCGTCTCATCGAGGAGGGCGTCTCCGTCGGCTCGGTGTTCTCGGTCAACGGATCCGCCGGGACCCGCGACGCATTCCTGCCCGACGTCGGCGGAGAGCGCGTGCCCTTCACCGGCTCCGGCTACTTCGTCGTCTGGGAGGAGACCGGCCTGTTCGACCGCGGGAACATCATGGGCCGCGTCGTCAACGCCAACGGCGCCCTGCCGGGCGACGACATCGCGATCTCGGCGAGCTGGGCCGTGGACGAAGGCGCGCCGCGGATCTCCGCGACGACCGGCGAGTACCTCGCCGGCCCGAGCCTCTTCAACCTCGCGTGGGAGCTCGATGCCCCGACCGGCCGCCGTATCCGCGCCGCGCAGGTCCGCTTCGACGGCGTGATCACCCAGGAGGTGTTCAACGTCACGCCCGCCGGCATCGACTCGCACTCGCCGTCGGTCACTTCGACCCACCCCGACCCGCTTGCGGACGTCGGCACGCGCCCGTTCCTCATCGCCTACACCGAGGAGAGGCCCGACGGTGGTGACGTGATGCTCGCGGTCTGCGACGAGAACGGGGCCCTCGGCCTGCACAACCTCAGCGCCCGCGAGGGCGTCGCCTTCAGCACGGACCAGCAGGACCCTGCGATCGCCGAGACGGGCGACAACTGGATCGTCGCGTACTCCGAGTTCGACGCCGTCGGCGTGCTCCGCCTCAAGACGTACATGATGACGGTGCATCTGACCGAGACCGGTGGGGCCCCCGACGTCGCGCTGGCGGAGCGTCACGTGCTGCTGAGCGCCAGCCCGGCCGTGCCGCATTCGGAGGAGCCGGCCATCGCCTCCGAGGCCGAGATGGGCGGCGCCACGGACGACGCGCTGATCGTCTGGGGCGACCGCAACGCGACCGCACCGATCTTCTCGGGCATCCGGGCCGCGCACGTCGACGCCCACTCGTCCACGGGTGCGATCGGGATCCAGTACTGCCAGCCCGAGTACAACTCGACCGCGGAGACCGGCTGGCTCTCGGCGTTCGGCAGCCAGGCGCCGTCCGGCCTGAAGGTCCTGACCGGCAGCGACCTGCCGCCGTTCTCGATCTCGTTCTTCCTCGCTGCGACGCAGCCCGCGGACGTGCTCCAGCCGGGCGGGAGCGTCGGTCGCCTCTGCGTCGGCGGCTCGATCGGCCGCTATTCGGCCTTCGCGGCCCAGACGACCGCGAACGGGACGACGTTCATGCTGCTGAACCCGACGCAGATCGCCCAGCCGGGCGGCCCGACGGCGGCGACGACGGGTGAGCGCTGGTACTTCCAGCTCTGGCACCGCGACTCGGTCGGCGGGCAGTCGGTGTCGAATCTCTCGAACGCGATCGCGATCGACTTCCGATAGCTGCATCCGCGTCAGCGGATGCGCCAGAGATGACGTCGCTGCATCCGCGTCAGCGGATGCGCCAGAGATGAAGAACGCGCGGGACCACCCCCAAGGTGCTCCCGCGCCGTTCAGTCGTTCACCCTTTCACTTCGACTCGACGACGATCGTCCCGACGTCCACCCGATCCCCGTTCTGGCGCACCGAAACCGTCGGGAACCCCGCAGATTCACGGTCCTCGACCTCGAACGTGTACTCGCACCCGTACATCCCGACGATCGTGAACCTCCCCGCGGCGTCGGTCTTTCCGCGGCGCGAGAGGTTCCGGTTCTCGGACCCGTACGCGGTGACGGTCGCACCGACGACCGGGGCCCCCGCGCTGTCGACGACCAGCCCCGTTGCCGTCGACGACGGCGTCAGAACCTCGTCGAGGCGGAACTCCTCGCCCTCCCGCAGCGTGATCCGGCGGTGCGCGCTGAACGACTGACCCCGGTTCCCGCCGCTGCGCGCGTAGAAGAGGTGGTCGCCCGGCTCGCAGTCGTCGAAGCGGAAGGTGCCGTTCCGCGCGCTCGTGTTCTCCGTCGATCCCGATCCCACGCGACGCAGGAACGTCTCGATGCCCCCTTCGGCCCCGTCGGATCGGAGCAGGCTCCCGGAGACCGACGCGGCGCGCACGAGAACGAAGCCCATCTCCACGATCGTCGCCTCTGGCGTGGCCTCGACGGACTGGCGCTGCTGGATCCAGCGTGTGACGCCGGGACCGGGCTCCGGGTTCTCCTTGGGCGCGGTGACCTGCACGCTGCCCGGGCCCTCCAGCGCGATGTAGAAGCGGCCGTCGATGTCCGTCGAGACGATGCCGCCCTTCCAGGAGTTGGCTTCCCAGGAGACGCTCGGGGGCTGCACGACCGTCACCTCCCCGTCGGCTCCCTCCCCGGTGGGCTCCTCGGCGGGCTCCTCTCCCAGGGTGTACTCGGCGAGGTCGATGATCCTGATCGGGAGCGCCTCGTCGGTCTGGACCGCCTCGTACGCGACCTGGAGCGATTCGAGGTCGATCGTCGGCGACCCGTAGCCGAGGGTCTGGAGACTGTTCGTGCTCGTCGATGGTGTCCAGTCCGCGGACGAGAGCTCGAACGACGAGGCGGAGAGCCTCAGCCCGTTGTTCGAGTAGCTGATGACCGCATCGCCCGAGAACGTGGCGAGATTCGCGAGCTCCGTCACTTCTGTCGGCTCACCCGCGTACCCGTCCGAGCCGCCCCACTCATACTCCAGGTCGAGCCCCGCGACCGGCATGCCGCTCGTGTCGGTGACCCTGCCCTCGACCGCGTACTCGATCAGTTCGATGCGAACGAGGTCGGGCATGACGCCCTCCACGAGCTCGATCGGGCGGCTGCGTCCGAACGCGATCCTCCCGGACGCCTCGGCGCGCGCGGCGAACACCCACGTCCCTGGAGCGAGGTCGTCGATGCGCCACGATCGGTTGCGCTCCGCCCTGGCTTCGGCCGGCGGCTGGCTGTCCTCGTGGTCGACCGGCCACGCCCGGATCGTGCCGTCCTGGTTCGCGGGGAACGTGCGCGGGAGCAGCAGCAGGCCCTCGACGCTGCACGTCACCTCGGGCTCGGCGGCGGCGGCGGCCTCCGGGTCCTCCTCGACAGAGGAGCTCGCGACCTCGACGCGCTCGGTGCGCTCCAGCTCGTCCGGCGCGGCGAGTTCGGACGGGTCGAGGGCGCCGCGCTCTTCCGGAGCCACGGCCTCGGCCGCCCGTGCGACGTCCGTCATGTTCTGGTCTCCCGCGCCCCCGAGGACGACCCAGAGGCTGAGCGTGACCACGACGAGCGCTGCGGCAGCGCCGAGCAGGGGGAGCGGGCGATCGGGTCGTTCCATGACGTCGTCTCCGTGGCAAGCGCCCGGGAGAGGCGCGCCGCACGCGTTGGCAGGGCGAGGGGACCTAGCCGGATCAGTCTGGCACGGGCCGCCGGAGCGCGCGTCACCGATTCGTCACCGGGCCGCCAGCGGACTCGTCCCGTCCTACGTCGCGGCTCCGTCGCGGCCGAGTAAGAACCAGCCGAATTCGAGGACGCCCCTGTAGAGGCCGTATGCGGCCTCTCGCTCGCGGGCGAAGGCGGCCGCCTCGGGCGTGCCGAGGGCGTTCACGGCGTCCGTCCACCCGCCCTCGAAGGCGTCCCACTCATCGAGGGAGGAGCGATCGCTCCACAGGACCTGCCACCCGGCCTTCGTGGCGCGCCTCTCGTAGTCGTCCATGCCCACGACGAGCGACCCGAGCATCTCGACGACGCCCCCGTCCGGAGCGGTCCCGTCCGGTGAGCCGGCGTAGAGGCCGTCCCCGACGAGCGCGATCCCGGCTCCGGGCGACGCCGCGAGCGCGGCGAGCATCCCGTCGGACCCGCCGAACGCGTGCGAGCCGCCGATGCACACGGCGCAGTCGATCTCCGCGCTTCGCTCCGCCGCGCCGAGCCAGTGAGCAGCGTCGCCGACCTCGAACGATGCTCGATCGTCGAGCCCCGCGGCACGGGCGAGCTCCCCGGCCGCGGCGATCGCCTCCGCGTCGAGATCGACGCCCGTACCGCGAGCACCTGGCGAGCCGCGCAGCACATCGCACAGGAGCGCGCCGCGTCCGCAGCACAGGTCGACGACGCGGGTCGCGCCGGCGCTCTCCAGCCGCGATGCGAGATCCCCGGCCCGCTCCGCTCCGAGCGGCGCGTTGTACCGCACGCCCGCAGCGCCGACGCACCGCAGGTCGTCGCCCGGTCCCGCCGCCGTCATCGGGGCGGCGATTCGATTCCCGCGGCGAGCGCCGGCTCGACGATCGACTCGACGACGTAGTCGGCGATCCGCTCCGTCGCCGCCGCGCTCGGGTGGACGTCGGACGGGTGGATCGTCCATCGCGGATCGCCGTCGAGGAAGCCCGGGAGGATCCTGGACATCAGGTGCGTGCGGACGCCGTGCTCTTCGAGCTCCGCGAGCATGCCCTCGGTCTCCCCCATCGGTCGATCCTCGAACAGGACGTGGAAGGCGCAGCCCGGAAAGCGCGACTCCACCTCGTCGCGGGCCGTCGCGACCAAGGCGCCCCAGCGCTCGACGTCCCCGGGCACGACGCGCCGCGTCGTTGGCGTGAGCTCGCGAGCGACCCAGGAGATCTTCGTCAGCCCGCGCGGCGTGGGGTCGAGCGGCGGCGGGTCGAGCGTCTCCACGAAGCTCCCGAGGCGCGTGGCGCGGCCGGTCGCGTCGGCCTCGTAGTGCGGACCGTTCCGGTCCCAGTAGCGCTTGCCCGCCGCCCGCGCCGCGTGGTCGGGGATCGCCCAGTAGAGCGCGACCCGCGGCGTCTCCCGGACCTCCTCTTCGACGCGGCCCGTGTCGAGCCGCGCGAGCATGTGGTGCGGGCCCCAGCCGTGCAGCGACAAGTTGTAGAAGCGCAGCGTGCCCTTCATCGCTTCCTGCGCGCGATGGGGGACGGTCTCGTCGTCCGCGAGGCCCTCGCCGAACATGTACGAGCCGCCGAAGCACAGCACCGCGCCCTCGGGAGCGGGCCTGGGGAGCGCGCCGGTCCGCCGGCCTCCGACCTCGTCCATCGTGTACGTGGTCGAGTAAACGAGCTCGCCGTCGTACCACTTCTCGACCGAGCCGCTCCCGCCGGGGAGCGTCGTGTAGCCGAGGACGTCGTCGTCGGCGTAGTAGCTCGTGTTGTAGTCGGAGGGCCGCAGCGCGGCGTGGACCTGCTGGCGCCCGCGCGCTGCGATCTCGGCGATGCAGAGGACGGCGAGGAACGTCCCCGCGACGATGGATGCGCGGCCAGCGGTGCGGTGCACTCTCCGGAACCCGAACGCGAATGCGACGAGCGCGAGCCACGCGGCAGCGGCCGCGACCGGCGCTTCGATGCCGACCACGAAGGCCAGCGCGGCGGAAAGGGCCGCGGCCACGGTGATGAGCGCGGGGCGCATACGGGCATTCTAGTGGCGTGCAGCCCGGTATCGTGAGGCCCGCCCCATGTCGAACCTCCACCTCGCGAGTCTCACTGCGCTCGCCCTGCTCGCTTCCTGCCTCGCTCCCTCTCGCTCGATGGACACCGACGCCGCGTCCGCCCCGAAGCCCGCGCCACGGTTCTCCTCCGAGGAGGGCCCGCTCCGGATCGCGCTCGCCGGGCTGGTGCACCAGCACGCCGAGGGGCTCCTGTGGAACGCGAGCCGTCGCGATGACCTGGAGATCGTCGGCGTCTTCGAGCGTGACGTCGCGCTCTTCGATCGGCTCGCCGCGAAGCACGGGCTCGACGCGTCGCTCCGTCACGACGACCTGGCGGAGATGCTCGACCGTACGCGGCCCGAGGCCGTGAGCGTCATGACGTCGATCGCTGACCACCTCGCCACGATCGAGGAGTGCGCGCCGCGCGGCGTGCACGCGCTCGTCGAGAAGCCGCTCGCGTTCAGCCGCTCCGACGCCGAGCGCATCGCCGACCTCGCGGCCGAGCACGGCGTCCTCGTCCTGACGAACTACGAGACGAGCTGGTATCCGTCGGTCCGCGAGGCCGCACGGCTCGTGCGGAGCGGGGAGCTCGCGCCGCTCCGGCGGATGGTCTTCCGCCACGGGCACAGCGGGCCAATCGAGATCGGCTGCTATCGCGAGTTCACGGACTGGCTGACCGATCCCGACGAGAACGGCGGTGGCGCGCTCGTCGACTTCGGGTGCTACGGCGTGCTGCTGGCGACGTGGCTGCGCGGCGGCGAGCGGCCGCTGCGTGTCGTCGCGGCCGCGCGCTCGCTGGAGCCCGAGGTCTACGGCGAGGTCGACGACGACGCGACGATCGTCCTGGAGTACGAGGACGCGACGGCGGTCGTGCAGGCGTCCTGGCAGTGGACGCACGACGTCAAGGAGATGGACCTCTTCACCGAGGCCGGCTCCCTGCACGTGGGGCGGGGCAGTGCGCTGAGCGTCCGGAAGCCCGACGCCGACGCCGAGGACGTGGACGCGCCGGCGCTGGAGGGCGCTCTGGCCGACGAGTGGACCTACCTGCGTGAGGTCGTGCGGGGGCGCTGCGCGGTCGATAGGCTGTCGAGCCTGGAGCTGAACGTCGTCGTCGTCGAGGTGCTCGAGGAAGCTCTGCGCGACGCGCGAAGGGCCCGGTGAGGCGCTACCAGAACTTCCACCAGGGTCGGTCGGTCGGCTGCGGCGAGGGGGACTCCGGGGGCGGTGACGCCGGCAGGGACGGCAGATAGCCACCGTCCTCGAACACCGCCGCGCGCTCCAGGAGCGCCGGCCACTCGTCCGCGGGGATCGCGTCGATGACGAATGCGCGCTCGTCCAGGAAGCGCGCCGACGGCGCGAACTCCGGCACGTCGGCGACGCGCACGACCATCGGGGGGCCGCCGCCGCCTCGCTCGAGCAGCAGGTGGTCGTACCCGGGGAAGTACATCCGCACGTCCGGGCCCCAGACCATCGCCGGCGTCTCCGGCGTCGTGCCCGCGATCTGGAGCGGGCTCGCCTCGAACGTGCTCTCGTCCTCGAACCACTGCACGCGGCGCAGGACCTCGATGAAGCCCGCGACGCGCTCCTCCTCGGGCATCGCGGACAGCTCGTCGATCACGCGTCGACCGATCGAGGTCGTGCGCAGCGGCCCGGGGATCCGCAGCGGCTGCTCCTCGCGCGCCGCCATCGCGCACACCGACAGCACGCCCGAGTCGACGTAGCCCGAGACCCAGTCGTCGTCCAGTGCGTCGAGATCGAGGCCGTCCTCGCCGCCTGCGGTCCCACCGCCGCGATCGAGAGCGGCGCGCGCGAGTGCGAGCGCGAGCCGCACGTCCTCGTGGCACGACGCCGTCATGACGCGCACCGACAGCCCGGTGTCCGTGCGGTTCAGCTCGACCGTCCGCGTCGACACGCCGTCGAGATAGGCGTGGACATAGAGGTCGGGCGGCCATGGCTCCGCGAGGTCCACCTCCTCGGCCTCGACGACCCGCAGGCGGCGCTCGTCGAGCGCGCCCTCCAGGGCGGGCCAGTCGAGCCGCGAGGGCTCCTCCGCGACGACGTCGATCGTGTAGCTCATGGCGCTCTCGAGACGCTCTCGAATTCGGGGCCTGCGCCCACGTCACGGTCCCGGAAGCGCGAATACCAGCGCGTTCGTACGAGATCGACACAGGGGAACGGGTCGGGGCCGCCCCGGGGCTCTCCCGGGTCGGTTCCAATGGCCGAGACCCACGACCCGGACCCGAAGATGAAGCTCCACGCCGCCCTGCTGCTCTCGCTCGCACCCGCCGCAGCCGCCCAGTCGTTCAATATCGACGTCGGCATGAACATCGACCTCTTCGCCGGTCTGCCGGACCCTGTGTACGGCGCGGCGTCCGGGCAGAGCGGGGAGTGGAACGCGCTCTTCCCGACGTTCACGCCGATCGCGATCGCCGGTCTCGACGGCGTCACGACGTCGGTCACGGTTCGCTCGGACGCGACCTCCACGTTCAACGTCTTCCCCGGCGTGATGGTGCCGGGCGACGACCAGAAGCTGATGGAGGACTTCCACCTGACGCCGAACCTGAACATGCCGTCGACGTGGACGTTCGAGGGGCTCGCCGACGGGGACTACACGGTCTTCACCTACGCCTCCGACCCGTCGCTGCCGTCAGCGCGGACCGAGATCTCCGTGATGGGATCGACGAGCCCGCCGCAGGGCGTCGGCGCGGGCTGGCCCGGCGCGCACGCGCTCGGGCAGACCTACGCGGAGCACGACGTGCGCGTGTCCGGCGGGACGCTCGTGGTCGTGGGGCTCGTGATCGGGAGCCAGCTCGACTCGGGCATCATCAACGGGTTCCAGATCGTGCAGCGCTCGGACGCCTCGCTCGGCACGAACTACTGCGCCGCCATCGCGAACTCGACCGGCGTGCCGGCCATGATGACCGGCGCCGGGAGCAACGCCGTGGCCCAGAACGACGTCACGCTCACCTGCGTCGACCTGCCGACGAACTCGTTCGGCTTCTTCCTGACGAGCCTGACGCAGGGCCTCATCGTGAACCCGGGCGGGAGCTCGGGGAACCTGTGCCTCGGGGGCCAGATCGGCCGCTACGTCGGGCCGGGGCAGATCCAGAACTCGGGCGCGGCCGGCGAGATCTCGCTCACGCTGGATCTGACCCAGCACCCGACGCCTACGGGCTTCGTGATGGTGCAGCCCGGCGACACGTGGAACTTCACCGCCTGGTACCGCGACACCGCCCCGGCGGGCGCGACGAGCAACTTCGGCGACGGCTACGAGATAGTGTTCTTCTGATCGAGACTCATCGTCGCCGGACGAGCTCGACCACGTGCTCGACGAGCTCCCCGGCGACGAGGTCGAGCTCGACCGGCGGGTGCGGCTCGAAGCCGTTGATCTCGGGGATGTTCAGCCGGTAGCGGCCGGCCTCGGTCACGTTGAAGTGGAGCGCGCCCTCGCGCTGGCCGCGCGACCCGAGGCGGCCGCTTCCGTCGACGGCCTCGCCCTTTCCGTAGTCGTCGCGGGGCCAGGGCACGGCCGTCTCGCCGTCGACGAGGCGCAGGATCGCGCGCGGGACGGGCGCGACCTCCAGGACGATCTCGGCGCCATCGAGGGCGTCGACGTCCTCACCGGTCCATCCGTACATGTCGGAGTGGGTCGAGATGTGCACCGGACCCCTCGGAACGGTCAGGCGGAAGTCCTCCTCGTCCGCGCGCCGCTCCGCCGAGTTGAGGCCGCCGCCCATCGCCTCCTTCGGTCGCACCGGATTCCACGCGAGAGTGTCGAGGTCGGCCACCCGGCCGGTCGTGGTGTCGATGACCCTGACCGTGATCTGGGCGGGCGGCGGCACTTCGATCAGAAGATCGCTACGCCCCTCGGGGCCGAGGTCGAACACGATCGAGTACTCGAGCTCGCTGAGCGTCGCCTTGTACTGGCCGACGAGGACCTCGCCAACGTCGAAGGCGAACGTGTCCTTCGACCTTCCGACACGCTCGAACTGGCTCGGCTGGATCCTGATCCGGCCGTCGCCTCCGTCCAGGGCCGACCCCAGGAGCTCCAGGTTCAGGTGGAACATGTTGAGGCCCCATTCGCGCGGCAGCACCAGGCGGCCGGAGAGCGCGCCACGCGCAGGCTCCAGGTGGTCCGCGATCTGCAGCTCGATCCGCTCGGTCGCGCTGGCGACGACGGTCACCTCTGCGCTCGCGTCCACGCGCGGCGAGCGGAACCACATGCCGGTCTCGGCGCGCACGTCGTAGTCGCCGGGCGCGACTCCTTCGAAGGTGATGCGGTCCGTCTTTTCGAGCGACCAGTTCGCGTGGGGGCGTCCGCCCGTTGCCGCGTAGAGCCGGACATGGCTCCCCGGGCGCGGCGTCCCGCGCACGATGATCTCCAGCGTGCCGCCAGGCTCGAGCTCGATGCGGCGCGTACCGCCCGCGCGCAGGTCGATGTCGATCGGTATCCACGCGTACCCAGGACTCCCGACGAGGACAGAGCCGGAGTTCCACTGCGCCTCCTGGCTCGACGGCTGCACCCTCACGGGCGAGTCGGCGCTTGCGACGAGGTCCTCGAGCGTCGCGTCGCCCGGGTGCTTGTCGTCGTCGCGAATCCAGTGCGGGCCCGTGATCCTCGCCACCCGGACGTCGCGCAGGTGCTCGCCGGTGTTCACGTCGACGACCTCCAGCGTGATCGATGACAGTCGGCGCCCCGTGACGACGACGTCCATCGTCCCCGGCTCGAAGCGCTCCTCGAGGTCCATCTCGAGAACGACGCCGCCGCGGTCGTCGGAGACGTCCAGTCGATGAACGCTGAACGTCAGCGGGCCCGCGTCGGTGGGGCCGAGGTTGGAGCCGGCGACCGTCCAAACGTCTCCGCCCGTTCCGACGATGAACTCCACCTGCCACGTTCCGTTCGTCACCGGGACGTCCTGGAGCCTGCGCGAGCCGCCGGTCCCCAGGCCGATCTGGACCTCGCCACGGGCAGGCTCCGTGAGGGACCCGTCGGGCTCCTCGATCACGACCGTGCCTGCAAGGACGAACGGGGTCTCGCGGAGTACGGCGGCGCGCGTCTCGTCCGGCACTGGCTCGACGACCGTTTCCTCGCGCGCGCGAGCGCGGCTCGCCTCCTCCGGTTCGATCTCCGCCAGCTCGGCGGCCTCTCGCTGCGGCGCGGGACGCTCGGCGGCGTGCGATGAGGGGTTCACGGTCGCGGCATCCCCTTCGGGTGGATCCGAGAGAACCACGAAGACGCCCCCGGCGACGACGAGGAGCGCGAGGACGAGCAGGAGGGAGGCGACGGGCGAGCGGTTCGAAGCCATGGCGCCACCCTAGTCCCTGGCCCGGCTCCCGCCAGGCCGTCCCGCACGCTGGCCAAGATCCCGGGATTCGTCCAACGCTTCCGTGCGCGCGGGCACCCTGTTCGCGTGGCCCTCGACCCCCGCACCCCCGACCTCTCCGAGCTGCTCGCCGAATCGAGCTGGCTGCAGAGGCTTTCGCGGAGCCTCGTCCGGAGCGACGCGGACGCAGACGACCTCGCGCAGGAGACCTGGCTCGCCGCCGTGCGCGGCGGCGAGGGGGTGGCGTCGGCGCGCGGCTGGCTCGCGCGTGTCGCGCGGCGCGGGGCGTCCAGGCAGCGCCGCAGCGCGGAGCGGCGCGCGCTGCACGAGGAGCTCGCGACGCCCGAGGTCGGCCCGCTCCCGACGCCCGAGGAGGCGGCCGAGCGGCTGGAGCTGGCGCGCGCGCTCGCGGGTGCGCTGCAGGAGGTGCCCGAGCCGTACCGCAGGACCCTCTACCTGCACTACTACCAGGGCGTCGCGCCCGCCGCGATCGCCCAGGCCGAAGGCGCGCCCGCCGGCACCGTGCGCTGGAGGCTCGCGCACGGGCGGTCGCTCCTTCGCGGCGCGCTGCAGCGCTCGGACGGGCGCACGTGGAACGACTGGGCGGTCGCACTGATGCCGCTCACCGGATGGAGCGGCGTTGCGCCCGTGACGGGCGCTGCCGCGACGCTGACGACGATCCTCGCCATGAAGACGACACTCCTCGGCGCCCTGGCGGGCGCTCTCGCCGCGGGCGGTTCCTGGATCGCCGCCGACCACTCCGCTGCGGCAGGTCCCGATCGAGTGACCGACACTTTGGGCCGCGTCGTGCGCGACGCCACGCCGGACGCGGACCTCGCCCGCCCGATGACGGCACCCGTCACGGGCGTGACCTCGCGGACGGCGAGCGTCACGTCCGGCGTCGATCCCGACTTCGGCGTGATCGGGCACGGCCGGATCACCGACGAGGCGGGGGAGCCGCTGAAGCGCGCACGGGTCCAGCTCGTCGCCTCGCCGCTGGAGTCGACGTACGCGTACAGCGACGAGGGCGGCGGCTGGTCCGCCATGGAGCTCGCGCCGGGCGAGTACGAGATGACGGTCTCGAGTCCGGGGTCGCTCACTCTGCGCGAGCGCGTCACGGTGCCGGAGGGAAGCGCGTGGCGCCGCGACGTGACGCTCGCGCGCGCGATGACGCTCCCCGTGCGCTTCGAAACCGCGAACGGAGAGGCGGTGCGGCCCGAGTTGGGCGCGCACGAGAACTTCCTCGGCGTGGCGGCGACCACGGCGCCGCCGCCGGCGACGATGGACGTCGGCGGACGCATCATGATCCGGAGCGAGTGTGGGCGCTTCAACTCGCGCTCGGAGCGCTCGACGCCGGCCGACCTCGATGCGCGCTACCACGGCGAGCTCCTGCTCACGGCCGCGCCGCCGCTACACGTTTCGCTCGTCTATCGGAACACGGTCCTGGAGACGCGAGTGCTCTCGGGCGGCGAGGAGGAGCTCGTCTTCGAGATCCCGCCGCTCGCCGAGCTCGGCGGGTCGGTGCGCGTCCGCGTCGTCGACCGGGAGACAGGTGCGCCGATCACCGAGGGCGTGGGTCTCGGCCATCCGTCCGGTGGCGTGATCGTCCGCTCGCGAATCGACGGCGACGCGGTCGTGTTCGAGAACGTCCCTCCGGGAGAGATGGAGGTCGACCGACGGTACGGAGAGTTCGAGGCGCTGCAGCACGGGGTGGAGGTGCTCCCAGGGCAAGAGGTCGACCTTGGGACGATCGCCATCGGCCGCGCGGAGGCGTTCCGTGTCCGCACGGTCGACGAGGAGGGGAATCCCGTCGACGCGGTCCCCCAGGCCGTGCGGCCGGACCTCGCCGCGGGACCGCTCGACCTCGATCTGCGCATCGGTGGTTCGCGCGGTCCGGACGGGACGATGGAGGTCTCGTGGCTCGCGCCCGGGCGAACGCTCGTGCGCGCGGGGGGCCGCGACGGACTCGCGCGCGTCGGCGTCGAGGTCGACACGCGCGAGACCAAGGACGTCGAGCTGGTCGTGCCGAAGGGCGTCCGCGTGGCGCTCGACGGAGTGGAGCTCGGTGCGGAGGACGCCTTGCTCGTACTCGATGCGCGCGGCGTGCAGCTCACGGAGTCTCGATCGCTGCCCTTCGTTCCGCTCCTCGCGCCGGGCGCGCACTTCGCGGTGCTCTTGCGCGATAGCCGAGAGGTGTGGCGGAAGCCGTTCGACGTGGGGAACGAGGAGCGACTCGTGTCGCTGGGAGGTCGCTGAGATGGCGGGGCGGAGCATGTCGTGGGCGGGGGCGATCCTCGGTTTCGTCGCCGCGTACTTCGCGGTCGGGGCGCTCTTGCCGCGGCAGACGCCGGCGGCGGAGCGCGTGGAGCGCCCCGTTCCCGCGATCACGCACGAGGCGCCCACGTCGACGTCCCTGGTGGACGTCGAGGCTCGTGAGACGCCTGCTGCCGCGACCGCGACAGCGGGACCATCGCCGACCGCGTCCGAGGAGGTCGTCGCCGCAGAGCGCGCCGACGAGCTGCCCGCGGCGGATGCTTCGGCGCTCGTCTACGGCACGGTCGCGGACCTCGACGGCAACCTCCTCGATCGCGTCTCGATCCTCGCGGAGCAGCCGAACGGGGATCAGATCCGCACTTGGACCGATGCGGACGGGCGCTACGTCCTCGCGTCGATCTCGCGGGCGACGCGGAGCCTGTCCGTCGGCAGCAAGCTGTACAGGACCCTCGACGTGCCGCTGGATCTTGCGTCGACGCCGCTCGGCGATGGGACGCGCAAGGACCTCGTCCTGTCTCCCATGCGGATCGTCCGCGTGCGCATCGTGAACAGTGCGGGGGAGCCGGCGCTCCCGGCATTGGTCGAAGCGGGCCACAGCCTGTGGCGCGTCCAGCTCGTGCCCGTCGCGACCGCCGAGGAGCCCGGCGCGACGTTCACCGAAGTGGAGGGGAGCCTCAACAACACCTTCGGGATCGGGGCGTTCTGGCAGGCGGGCCGCTGGGCGCTGGAGCCGGAGACCGAGGACGAGTACGGCGCCGTGATGGTCCACGAGGACGGGCCGGCGTGGCTCTCGCTCGTCGCCAGCCACCAGGTCCTCGCATCCCGTCGAATCGACGATGACACCCGGACCGTCGAGTTCGTACTCGACCCCGAACACCTGGACGCTCTGCGCGGGACCGTGCGGCTCGCCGTCGTCGACGCGGCGACCGGGGGACCGCTCGCCGCGCGCGTCTTCGTGGGCGAGCATGCGTTCCTGAACGGCGAGACGACGTACGACACCGACCCGACGACCGGGGCCGCCGTGCTCGAGAGCGTCGTCCCGGGCAAGCGCTGGCTGGTCGTCCAGGCTGAGGGGCGCGCCACGTCGAAGCAGGAGATCCTGGTCGAGCGAGGTGCGACCCTGGAGATCGGTGAGGTCGTTCTGCACGCGCCCGTCGAGATCGGCGGCGTCGTGCGGGACAGCGACGGCAAGTCCTACGAGGCCGTCGTGAAGTGGGGCCGGATCGACGAGACCACCGGACGGGTGGACTGGGTGCGGCAGACCTCGACGAGGAGCAGCGTCGACGGCGACTTCCTGATCCAGGACCTGGAGCCGGGCGTCTACGCGGTGCAGTCACCCGGCCTGGAGGCGCGCTCGCCGCGACCGCACGACGCGCGACTCGCGTCCCTCGCGGTGCGGGTCGACGTGCGCCAGGGTTCCGCGAGCGACGTCGTCCTGGAGCTCCGGCCCACCTCGAAGCTCACGATCGCGACCGGCGACCTGGAGCACCCGTGGGCGACGGCGGTCGCGCTCGACGCGAACGGCCGCCCGGCGGACTCGACGTGGCTCGGACGCTGGGGGCCGGAGATCCACCTCGACCTAGTCGACGGCGCGTACACGCTCGTCGTCCGACGGGACGGCGAGGAGGTGCAGCGGTACGACGTCGCGATCGCCGGCGAGGACGTGCGCCTGGAGGTCGATCTCGGGACGGACTGAGGGCGTGAATGCGGGCCGCCCCTTCGCGTAGAACGGCCCCATGATCACGACCACCACCCCGACCGTCGACGGGCACCGGATCCGCGAGTACCACGGCATCGTCACCGGAGAGGCGATCCTGGGCGCCAACCTCTTCCGCGACCTCTTCGCGGGCATCCGTGACCTCGTGGGCGGCCGCTCGGCGGCGTACGAGGAGGAGCTCGGCAAGGCGCGCCGGATCGCGATCGGCGAGATGGAGGAGCTGGCCCAGCAGCAGGGCGGGAACGCCGTCGTCGGCGTGGACCTCGACTACGAGGTGATCGGCCAGAACGGCTCGATGCTCATGGTGTCGGCCAGCGGCACGGCCGTGACGATCGAGCCGGACGCACGGGCCTGAGCCCGCGGGCGAGTCTCAGCGGAACCGCTCGAACCGCTCGCGACGCCGCAGCGCAGACCGCGCCCAGTCGGGCACCGTGAACGAGTCGTCGAGGGTCCCGTCGAGGTCGCGGTCGACGAGCACGAGCGGCTCGATTCCGGAGGGGCGCGTCGTGTAGAGCCAGTAGACCGCACCGTACTCCTCGTGCACTCCGCTGTGGGTGCGCGTGTAGCCGCCGCGCGCCTTGACATGGCGGAGGGACGGCGCCTCGATCCCCCGGCTCCCGTCGTGCGACGCGACCCACGCTCGCCGTCGTGGGTCGACGAGGTCGAGCTGCAGCACGCGGTGAGAGGTTCCGAAGAGCAGGAACGGCCGGTCCGGCGCCGCCCAGTTGCGGAACACCTCGACGACGAGGTCGTCCCCGGCGAGCGGCTCGTGGTAGACGGTCCGCTTCGAGGCGACGGTCGCTTCGAACGCGGGAGCGTCCCGACCCGTCGCGTTGCGCGTGCGCGGCGGAGTCGCTTCCGCGAAGGTCCAGACCTCGACGAGCACCCTGTGCATGGCATCGACGCCGGCGATCGCGATCCTCCCGTCGTCCAGGCAAGCGACGCCCGTCGGCGCGAACGGCACGTCGAAGGTCTGGCGATGGCGGGCGTACCCGGGCCTCCCGCGCAGGCCGCCACGAAGCCCATCGACGAAGTACGTCCATTCGATCGTGACCTCGCCCTGTGCGCGCGAGAAGGTCATGCTCCCGCGGATCCGCTCGTCGTTCGTCGAGACGGGCGTGAGGTTGGCGTGGCGGCCGCCGCCGGCCGCCATCGCGTGGTGGGGGACCTCGACGCGGGGACCTCCCGGCGCCTGCGCGAGGACCGCAGCGTGCAACGGCAACGTGGCGAGTCGCCAGGCGGCGAGCGAACGCTTCATCGACACCGCTAGTCCGCGGTCGCGCGCCCGGTCACGGCGCCGCCGGCCCTACATGTTCCGCCGGTACTGCCCGCCGACCTCGTACAGCGCGCCCGACATCTGGCCGAGGCTCGCCACCTTCGCCACGTCGAGCAGCGCGTCGAACGTGTTGCCGCCGTCGAGGGCGGTCTGCTGGAGTCCCGCGAGCGCGTCGTCGGACGCGTCCTCGTTCCGCTTCTGGAACGCCTCGCGGCTCGCGATCGCGTACTGCTTCTCGTCCTCGGTCGAGCGGATGACCTCGTCGGGCACGATGGTGGGGGAGCCCTTGCTGTCCAGGAAGGTGTTCACGCCCACGATCGGGAGCGCGCCGGAGTGCTTCAGCGCCTCGTAGTGCAGCGACTCCTCCTGGATCTTCGAGCGCTGGTACATGCGCTCCATCGCGCCCAGGACGCCGCCGCGCTCCGAGAGCGAGTGGAACTCCTGCATGACCGCTTCCTCGACGAGGTCGGTCAGCTCCTCGACGATGAACGAGCCCTGGAACGGGTTCTCGTTCTTCGCGAGGCCGAGCTCCTTGTTGATGATGAGCTGGATCGCGAGGGCGCGGCGCACGCTCTCCTCGGTCGGCGTCGTGATCGCCTCGTCGTACGCGTTCGTGTGCAGGCTGTTGCAGTTGTCGAACAGCGCGTAGAGGGCCTGGAGCGTCGTCCGGATGTCGTTGAACGCGATCTCCTGGGCGTGCAGCGAGCGGCCGCTCGTCTGGATGTGGTATTTGAGCTTCTGCGCGCGCTCGGAGCCGCCGTACATCTCGCGCACGGCCTTGGCCCAGATGCGCCGCGCCACGCGGCCGATCACCGAGTACTCGGGGTCCGTGCCGTTCGAGAAGAAGAACGACAGGTTCGGCGCGAACGCATCGATGTCCATCCCCCGCGACAGGTAGTACTCGACGTACGTGAACCCGTTCGCGAGCGTGAACGCGAGCTGCGTGATCGGGTTCGCGCCCGCCTCGGCGATGTGGTACCCGCTGATCGAGACCGAGTAGAAGTTGCGCACGTCGCGCCGGACGAACGCCTCCTGGATGTCGCCCATCATCCGCAGGGCGAACTCGGTCGAGAAGATGCACGTGTTCTGGGCCTGGTCCTCCTTGAGGATGTCGGCCTGGACCGTGCCGCGGACGGCGCTCATCGCCTCGGCCTTCAGCGTCGCGTAGACGTCGGCGGGCAGCACCTCGTCGCCCGACAGCCCGAGCAGCATCAGCCCGAGCCCGTCGTTCCCCTCGGGCAGGTCGCCCTGGTAGCGCGGCCGCTCCAGGCCGCGGTCGTCATACTTGCGCTTGAACGCGGCCTCGACGTCCGCCTGCAGCCCGTTCTCGACGATGTGCTTCTCGCAGTGCTGGTCGATCGCCGCGTTCATGAAGAACGCGAGCAGCATCGGCGCGGGGCCGTTGATCGTCATCGACACCGACGTCGTCGGCGCGCACAGGTCGAAGCCGCTGTAGAGCTTCTTGGCGTCGTCGACGGTCGCGATCGACACGCCGGAGTTGCCGATCTTGCCGTAGATGTCGGGCCGCGTCGCCGGGTCCTCGCCGTACAGCGTGACCGAGTCGAACGCGGTCGACAGCCGCGCCGCCGGCAGGCCGCGCGAGACGTAGTGGAAGCGTCGGTTCGTGCGCTCCGGTCCGCCCTCGCCCGCAAACATGCGGGCGGGGTCCTCGCCCTGGCGCTTCAGCGGGAACACGCCCGCCGTGAACGGGTACGCGCCCGGCACGTTCTCCTGCATCCGCCAGCGCAGGATGTCGCCCCAGTCGCGGAATCGCGGGAGCGCCACGCGCTTGACCTTGGTGCCCGAGAGGCTCTCGGTCGTGAGCTGCTGGCGCAGCGTCTTGCCGCGCACCTGGAACTCGAACACGTCGCTCGAGAACCGCTCGACGAGTTCCGGCCACTCCTCCAGCGCGCGCCGCGCGCGGCCGTCTAGGTCGGCGGCGAGCGCGGCGTAGCGCTCGATCAGCGCGCTCACCGCGGGGAGGTCGCCCTCGCGCGGCTCCAGCGCGGGCAGGACGGCGCCATCCTGCTTCTCGTCGCGCAGCGCCAGCACCGACCCGTGCAGCTGGTACATCGTCCGCGCGATCGTCGCCTGGCGCTCGACGAAGGCGTCGTAGCGCCCCGCCGACTCACGGATCTCGTCGAGGTACCGCACACGATCCGGCGGGATCACCGACCGCTTGTCGCCGTCCTCGGTCGCCATCCCGCCTTGCGGCGCGAGCGGCGCGCCCGTCGCCTCGACGACGCGCTCCATCAGCGCGATGTAGAGCCGGTTCGTGCCCGGGTCGTTGAACTGCGACGCGATCGTGCCGTGCACCGGCATCTCGTCGACGTTCGCGTGGAACAGCCCGCGCGCGCGCTGCACCTGCTTCTTGACGTCGCGCAGCGCGTCGAGGCTGCCGCGCTTGTCGAACTTGTTGATCGCGACGAGGTCGGCGTAGTCCAGCATGTCGATCTTCTCGAGCTGGGTCGCCGCGCCGTACTCGGCCGTCATCACGTAGAGCGACACGTCGCTGTGGTCGGTGATCTCGGTGTCCGACTGGCCGATGCCGCTCGTCTCGACGATGACGAGGTCGAAGCCCGCCGCCTTGCACACGTCGATCGCCGACTGGACGTGCTGGCTCAGCGCGAGGTTCGCCTGACGCGTCGCGAGCGAGCGCATGTACACGCGCTCGTCGTCGATCGCGTTCATCCGGATCCGGTCGCCGAGCAGCGCGCCGCCCGTCTTCCGCTTGCTCGGATCGACCGACAGGATCGCGATCGTGCGACCGGGCTGGTCGCGCAGGAAGCGCCGCACGAGCTCGTCGACGAGGCTCGACTTGCCGGACCCGCCGGTTCCGGTGATGCCGAGCACGGGCGTCGTCGCGCTGCCCGGCAGTTCACCGAGCCGCCCCTTGATCGCGTCGGCCGCGCCGGGCTCGTTCTCGGCGGCCGAGATCAGCCGCGCGATCGCAGCCGGCGCGCGCGTCGCCAGCGCGTCGAGCGCCTCGTCGACCGACATCCGCGCGCTCGCTGCGGCGTCGCAGGTCTCCAGGAGGTCGTTGATCATCCCCTGCAGGCCCATCGCGCGACCGTCGTCGGGCGAGTAGATGCGCGCGACGCCCGCGGCGTGCAGCTCCTCGATCTCGGACGGCAGGATCGTCCCGCCGCCGCCGCCGAAGACCTTGATGTCGGCCCCGCGCTCGCGCAGCAGGTCGACCATGTACTTGAAGTACTCCAGGTGCCCGCCCTGGTAGGACGTCAGCGCGATCCCGTGCGCGTCCTCCTGGATCGCGCAGTCGACGATCTCGGCCACCGAGCGGTTGTGCCCCAGGTGGATGACCTCTGCCCCCGACGACTGGAGGATCCGCCGCATCACGTTGATCGCCGCGTCGTGGCCGTCGAACAGGGACGCCGCCGTCACGATCCGGATCGGATGCTGGGGCCGGTAGGGCGTCTGGGGCTCGGCGGCGGTCGAGTGGAGGGCCATGGGCTGGGTCTGGGTGTGCGGCGAGGGCCCGGGAGGAGTTCCCAGGGACCCGGTCGACCCCTCAAATTAGGCCGTAGCGGGGTGGGCGGCAATCTCGGGAGCCCCTGGCGTGCCCGGGCCGCGGGCGGTGTTCCGTCGCCCAGATCGGCGCTCTTTGCCGCACCGGGGGCGATTCCGTCGACGCGAGTCGCCCGCATCCCTTGATTCTCCGGGCATTCGGGTTTTCCATGAGGGGATGGAGGCCGCGCTTCCGCCCGACGAGGAGACACGACTCGAGGCCCTGAGGGACCTGGAGATCCTCGACACAGACCCCGAGGAGGACTTCGACAGCGTCGTCCGCCTCGTGGCGCGGCTCCTCGGTGTCCCGATCGCCCTCGTGTCGCTGGTCGACACGAGCCGGCAGTGGTTCAAGGCGTGCTACGGGCTCGACACGCGCGAGACGGACCGCAGCTCGGCGTTCTGCGCCCACGCGATCCTGGGCGGGGCGGAGCCGCTCGTGGTCGAGAACGCGACCGACGATCCACGGTTCTCGGACAACCCGCTCGTCACCGGTCCGCCCCACCTCCGCTTCTACCTCGGCGTGCCCCTGATCACGAGCGAGGGCGCGGCGATCGGCACGCTCTGCGCGATCGACACCGAGCCGCGCACGCCCAGCGATGCGGACATCCGCACGGTGCAGGAGCAGGCGGCCGTCGTCGTCGCGCACCTGGAGCTGCGTCGGGCGAGCCGCAACCTGGTCCAGCGCAACGCCGACCTCGAGCGCTCGAACCAGCTCATGCGTCAGTTCCAGCGCGCGCTGGCGCACGACGTCATGACGCCGATCCAGCAGATCGGCTTCTTCGCCGAGCAGCTCGACGCGGCCGTCCAGCCCGAGGGGCGTCGGTCGCTCGAGAACGTCCAGACCGGTCTGCGCCGGCTGGAGCGGCTCGTCGACGCGCTTCGCGAGTACGTCGCCACGGGAGGTCGGCTCACGATGTCGCGCACGCCGATGGACGAGGTCGTCGCTGCCGCGGTCGACGAACACCGCGCAGAGCTCGAGCCGATCGGTGCGACCGTCACGGTCGGCGAGCTGCCCGCGGTCCTCGGCCACGGCGACCACCTGCGGCGGGTGGTGTCCAACCTCGTCAGCAACGCGATCAAGTACCGCTCCGTGCGTCCGCTGACGATCGACATTACCGCCGAGAAGCGCGACGGCCGCGTCCGCTTCGGCGTGCGGGACAACGGGATCGGGATCGCGCCCAAGTACCAGGATCGCGTGTTCGAGCCCATGCGACGGCTGCACGCCGAGGGCGAGATCCCCGGCGTCGGCCTCGGGCTGGCGCTCGTCCGCCAGGTCGTCGAGGGCTGCGGCGGGACGTGCGGGCTGGAGAGCGAGCGCGACGTCGGGACGACCGTCTGGTTCGAGCTCGTTGCGCTCGACTGAGCCGCGAGCGGGCGCTGGCCCTGGCCTCAGTCCCGCTGGCGCCAGTGCAGGTCGACGACGACGGCCCCGTGGTCGCTGGGGAACGCCCGCGCCGAACGGTCGAGCTCCGCGGGCTCGTGCACGCGCGGCAGCACGTGGGCGGCCGTTGGCGCGAGCGTCCACTCCGACGTCGCCGGCAGCCTGTACAGCCGGTCGATGCGGTCGAGCGGCTTCGGGTCCTCGACGGTCCCGCGCTCCAGCGGCGTCCACGTGAACCCCGGGACCCTCATCGGATCGGGATGCACGGCCCGGAACGCGTCGAGGAAGCCCGCGTCGGCCATCATCCGGCTGACCGGGAGTTCGAGCGGTCGCTTGAAGCGGAACGCGCGCGCGGTGTCGGCGGTCCAGTCGAGGTGCGAAGGGCAGTTCCAGTCGCCGCCGACGAGCAGGGGCACCTCGCGCTTGGTCCTGCCGGTTCCCTCGAGGTGCTCGAGGATCGCCCGCGCCTGAGCGACGCGCTTCGAACCCTCGGACTCACATGCGAGCAGCGCCGCGTCGGTGATCGCGGGGTCCTCCGCGAGGGCGCCCGGCAGGTAGGCCCGCCAGTCGATCCAGATCGAGTAGACGTCGAGCGCGCGCCCGCGATCGTCCGTGAGCCGCGCGCCGACCCCGTGCCACGGCGCGTGCTCGTAGCGCGCCTCGATCGTGAGGCGCGTCAGCACGCAGAGGTGCGGGCTCTCGCCCTGCCACGCGTTCCAGCCCAGCTCGCCCGCCATCCACGCGCCGAGCTCGGGCCGGTCGCCGTCGATGTCGTAGCTCTCCTGGAGGAGGCAGATATCCGGCGCGACCGCGCGCACGACGGCGAGCGCTTTCTCGGCGCCCCGGTCGTACGGGTTCGCGCCGCGCTCGATGTTCCAGACGAGGACGCGCAGTCGATCGGGTGCCTCGAGGTCCGGCTGCGACTCCGGCCCCGCACTGCAGACGACGAGTGACGCGACGAGCGGCGCGAGGAGCATCGGGGCGCTACTTGACCCGGGCCGGCGTCCGCGCGGCGATCGCCGCCTTGCCTTCCTCGGCGTTCAGCTCGCGGAACTCGGGCTGCTTGTCGCGCTCCGTCAGATGCATCTCGAAGTAGTAGACGCGGCCGGCCTCGCCGTCGAACTCGAACACGCCCTCGGGCGTCTTGTTGTCGATCCACGGGCCGTGGTAGAGCACCTGGGCGACGACGCGTCCGGGCGGCCGGTCCCAGCACAGGTAGCCGTCCTGACCCATCTCGCCGATGAGCCGGTCCGCGACGCGCACCTCGACCGATCGCGTCGTGCCGACGATCTGTCCGGAGCGGAAGCAGTAGATCCGGCACATGCCCTCGGCGGGCAGCTCGGACGCGGCGTCGGCGCGCGGGACCTCCTGGAAGGTCGTCGAGGCACAGCCGAGCAGGAACCCGGAGACGAGGAGGAGGAGCGCGACCGGGAGCGCGTGCGACCGGCTTCTGAACATGACGGGGTGGGGGAGTCGGGGGCGGGGGAGCGTCGTCGCGACAGGGTACGGGACGCGGCGGCACGGACGCCCCGGGGAGGTCGATCTTGCGGGGATCCGGGGTTTCTCGATCACCGCAGCAGGTCGACGACTCCGGTCGGCACGCGGTACGTCGTCGCCGTCGGCTCCGGTACGTCGACGACGAGCCGCTCGTTGCCGCGCTCCAGCGTCACGACGATCCGGCCGTCCTCGGGTGCCGCCCACGCGGCCCGGATCGAGGCCTCGTCGGCCACGTCGCGGCCGTTCACCTCGAGCAAACGGTCCCCCGGCTGGAGCCCGATGGCCGCCCCGGCGCCGCCCCCGTCCAGGAACGTCACGGTCGTCCCGTCGAAGTTCGCCCGCGGGGTCCGCTCGAAGGGCGCCTCCCCGCGCTCGACCTCGACGTCGAGCAGGCCGAAGAGGCCGACCCAGTCGATGCCGTCCGCGGCGGAGACCGCGTCGAGCTGCGCCTCCGCCAGCTCGTCGCCGAGCTCCTGGCGGAGGAGCGCCTCCCAGTCCGCCAGCGACGGCCGGCGCGACGCGCTCCACTCCTCGTCGCCGTAGAACGCGCGCAGGAAGCGGTCGAGGTCCGACCCGACGTCCCGCAGCGCCAGGTCCGTCCACAGCGCGAGCCCGAGGCCGCCCGAGTAGCACGCCGTGTACGCGTCGCGGCCGGCGAAGAAGTCGGGGCCGCCCGCGCGCGCCAGGTCCTTGCCGAAGCGCGAGAGCGAGACCTCGGCCTCGGCGAGCTTCCCGCCGAACGTCGTCGCGAGCCTCTCGTCGCTCGTCATGCCGAGCCGCCACGGGACGAGGTACGCGTAGTAGTCGGTGAAGCCCTCGATGACGAAGCGCAGCTCGTCCAGCGGTTCGCACCGCGCCTTCATCCACGTGTGGTGGTACTCGTGCGCGACGAGGTGCGTCACACCCTCGCGCACGAAGTCGTCGGGGAGGTCGGGCGACACGAAGAGCGCCATCGAGTTGCCCTTCGGCGAGCCGCCGTAGCCCTGCGGCGTGTCGGGGCGGCCGAAGACGAACATGTACTTCGGCTGCGGCGCGCCGCCGAAGAGCTCGACCTCGGCCTCGACGACGGGGGGCAGGCGATCGGCGACGACCTCCGCGAGGCGCTCCTGTCCGGGCGCGAGGAGGATCGCGTAGTCGAGTCCGCCGGCGCTGCCCTCGACGCGCGTCCACTGCCCGAGCGCCACGATGTCGTTCCGCAGACCGCGCGGGTCGGGGCGCCAGACCGGAGGTTCGACTTCCGGCTCGACCTGCGGCCACGGAGCCGTGACCTGCCAGCCCTCGGGCACGACGATACGCACCGTCGCGTTGATGTCCGGGTGCCGCGGGACGGGGAATATCGCCGCCGTCAGGAGCATGCCGTGGTCGGCCGCGAGGTAGGGGTGCTCGTAGTGGTCGAACGCGGTCTCGACCTCCTGCGTCCGGCGATGGTCGACGCGCACGCTCCAGGTGAGCGTCGCCTCGGTGGCGCCGTCGGGATCGACCCACAGCTCGTAGGGATCCGGCCGCGTGCACGCGAGCGGCCGGCCGTCGGGCGCCGTCGCCCTGGCGTCGCCGACGAGCCGCGGCTCCAGGCGCGCGAACGCGTACTGCTCGGCGAAGTCGAGGGTCAGTGGACCGGTGAGACCCTCGAGCTCCGCCGTCACGTGGACGAGCTCCTCGGCGGGAGCGACGTCGAGCCGGAGGTCGTAGCGGAGCGGGCCACTGCGTTCGCCCGGCGCCGCGGCCGACCGAGAGGCGCACGAGGGCACGAGAGCGAGGAGCGCGGCCGTCGCGCCCACCCGGACCATGGGCAGGACCGTTCTCATGAGAGAGGACGATACGACCCGGCTGCGGTCAGGGCCGACGTACGCCGCGCGTGTCCGGTCGATCGGACGCGGCAGTGGCGCTGCGTCGCGCGTCGTTCCTGGACACCCGCCGACGTGGTGCGGATCTCTGCGGGGATTCCCGATTCGGCCGTCGCGGCCATGGTCGATGTTCAGTGGAATCCCGCGATGCGGCCCGCCGACCACGATCACCAGGACACGAGAGGCCAGGGAGAGCGCTCCAGAGCTCTTCCTGCGGACCTCGTGCGGCCGCACCCCTCGCGCCTCGACCCCGCGTCAGCGCACTACGAGGAGATCTGCGAGTGCCACGAGGCCGCCATCCTGGCGGGCGAGCCGCTCTACCTCGACCCGTTCACGGGACTGTGGGTGATGACCGCAGCGACGCTCTGGGAGAGGGAGTGCTGCGACAACGGTTGCCGCCACTGTCCGCACCCCACGCGCGACCGCTGATCCGCTCTCGGATCGGGACAGTTCAGCGTCGGATCAAGTGAGCTGGAAGTTCACGCCGCGCGTCAGGAATCGCGGCGATCGGTCTGGCGTTCCTGCCAGACCCGGGCAGACTTCTTCTCCCGACGGTTTTTTTCCTCTCCCGCGTCGGGGCCACTGCCATGACCAATCGCGCGCTGGACTACGGGGCTGCACGGCCCCGTCGACCGAAGAGTGTCCTTCCGGAGATCGTGCTCTTCTCGATGTGCCTCCTGACCCTGCTGTTCGGCTTCGCCGGCTAGCAGCAACCCAGAGAGCAACACCGCGAGGATCGCACTCGCACCGTCGCCTTCAGGCGTCGCTCAAGCGGCCGAGCAGCTCGGCCGCTGCTTCATTTCTGCCCGCCAGGACCTCCGCGTTCACCGCGTCGAGGCCGGCCTCGAAGGCCGCGGACTGCTCCGCCGTGTAGGCGCGACGATCGAAGCCGTTCTCGTTGCGGAAGTCCTTGAGGAAGTGGTTCCGCTTCCTGTCGAGCGCATCCTGACGCTTGATCCACGACGCCATCGTCTCGCGGACCGCATCGACGTCGACGTCCCTCCCGCCCGTGAGCTCGTCGAAGATCGACTCGGCCCGCGGCGTCAGGTCGAGCGCGACCGCGGGCTTCTCGCCGAGCCCGCAGGACGCGCTCCCGGCCGCCATCAGCGTCGCGCCCGCCTGGTCCCCGCGGGAGCGGAAGACCGCCTCCTGGAGGAACTCTCCGGCGAGCTCCAGCCGCGTCGGGTCGAGGGCGGGCTCGCCGCTCATCCGCAGTGCTTCGTGTACGCGTCGGTGAGGTTGCGCGCGACCGCGTCGGGCTGCTGGCCCTCGATGTCGTGACGCTGGACCATGTGCACGAGCTGGCCGTCCTTCATCAGGGCGATCTGCGGCGAGCTCGGCTGGTACGGCTTGAAGTACTCGCGCGCGCGCTCGGTCGCCTCGCGCTCCATGCCGGCGAACACCGTGACGACGTTGTCCGGCTTGGCCTCGCTCATCATCGACATGCGGAGGCCGGGCCGCGCGGAGCCGGCGGCGCAGCCGCAGACCGAGTTGACGAACACGAGCGTCGTGCCCGGCTCCTTGAGCGCCGCGTCGACGTCGTCGGCCGTCAGGAGCTCCTTGACTCCGATCGAGGTGAGCTCATCGCGGAACGGCTGGACCATCTGCGGGTCGTACATGGCGCGTCGTGGGGCTGTCTCTGGGCCCGCGCGTCGCGCGCGGGTGCTGGGGCGGAGGTCGGGCCGGGCGACGCTCGCCCGGCCGGCGAAGATCTTAGGACCGTCCCACCACCCCTGACACCTGGCCAGGGTCGCCTTTGAGCTCCCGCAGGCGGTCCGTGTAGGCCTTCCCGACGTCGTTCCGCCGGAGGAGGGCGATCACGCGGCGGGGATCCTCGACGTCCACGACAGGCAGGGCGCTGACGGCGCGGCGCGTGAACAGCTTCTGGACGTCGTGGAGCGAGTCCTCGGGCGTCACCGTCGCAACCTGCTCGCGCATGAAGTCCCGCGCCACGACGATGTCCTGGACCTCGTGCTCCAGGAAGATCCTCCGCAGGTCGTTCAGCGAGAAGATGCCACAGAGGTCTCCTTTGTCGTCCACGACCGGGAAATGGGTCTCCTTCGAGTCGGAGACGATCCGCATCGCCCGCCGGAGCGTCGTGCTGTGGTCGACGAGCGTCGGGTCCAGCGAGCGGTCGAGGACGTCCGAGACCTTCATGCTCTGCAGCACGTCCACGATGTAGTCGCCCGTGTGCGCCGGCGAGTCGACCGGGCTCGCGACCTGGGACGGGTAGAGCGACCACGGCGTCGACAGGCTCATGTGGACGACCGCGACGATCATCAGCGGCGCGAGCAGGGCGTAGTTGCCCGTCATCTCGCACACCATCACGACGGCGGCGATCGGCACCTTGCCGACGCCCGCGAAGAAGCCGCCCATGCCGACGAGCGCGAACTCGCCCGGATCGAGGTCGAGGCCGGGCAGGACGGTTGCCGCGCCGAGCCCCACCGCGGCGCCGATCACGGCACCGAGGCTCAGCGCCGGAGCGAACACGCCGCCCGCGCCACCCGAGCCGACCGTGACCGCTGTCGCGAAGACCTTGGCGAGGATGAGGATCGCGAGGATGCGCAGGCTCAGCGCGCCGGAGATCGCGGACTCCGCCAGCGAGTAGCCGCCGAACGAGACGCCGTGTCCCTCGACGATCGGCAGCAGCGCGAGCGCGATCGCGCCGACGATCAGCCCGCCGATCGCGGGCTGGAAGAACGTCGGCAGGAAGGTGATCCGACGGAACACCGTCCCGAGCGACCGGACGCCGTGCACGAACAGCCACCCGAGCAGCGCGCACGCGACGCCGAGGACGATGTAGATCGCGATCTCCGCGAGGCCGCCGAAGTGCAGGCTGTCGAGCACGGCCTCGGGCAGGAGGATCGCGTGCTCACGGCCGAGGATGGCGTCGAAGGTCGCGAACGCCACCGACGAGGAGACGACGCACGGGATGATCCCGTCGCCCTCGAACTCGGCGCGGCGGTACATCACCTCGGGCAGGAACAGCGCCCCGCCCAGCGGCGACGCGAACATCGCGCCCACGCCCGCGCTGCCGCCCGCCATCAGGAACAGCCGCCGGTCGCGGTCCGAGAAGTCGAGCACGCGCGCGAGCGTGCTGCCGATGCTCGCCCCGATCTGCGAGATCGGACCCTCCTGTCCGCCCGAGCCGCCCGACCCGATCGTGAGCGTCGACGCGAGACCGGTGACCCACGACACGCGCCTGCGGACGCGGCCCTTCATCCGGTGGAACGCGCGGATGACCGCGTCCGTGCCGGCGCCGTCGCGCTCCGTCCCGGCGAAGTGGATGAGCAGTCCGACGAGCAGCCCACCCAGCGCGGGGAACGCGAGGACGAGCGCCGGGTTCGCGCCGCGCATCAGCCCGCCCTGCGTCGTCCCTGCGACGCGGCCGAAGCCGACCTCCTTGGCGAACTCGACGGAGACCGAGAACAGCACCGCCGCGAGGCCGCCGAGCACGCCTACGACGGCCGAGAGCGCGACCCACTTGGCGAAGCTCCGCAGCTCCAGCCAGTCGCTCAGGCGGCCGAGGGCCGCGCCGGCTCGCGAGACGGGCTCGTCCGCGTCGTCGCGCTTGGATGGAGGCGGAGGCGGGGTCACGTCGCGTCGCCGTTCTGCCGAGGCCAGAGCCGATCGCGCTCTTCGCGCATCTGGCGGCTCAGCTCGCGCAGCGTCTCGACCTCGTCGAGCGTCGCGATGAGGTCGATGTTGAGCTGGCAGACGGCGCACACGGGGCGCTCGCCGCGGTAGCTCATGATGTCCATCTCCTCCAGGACGACGTCTTCGATCCCGTGCTCGGCTGCCTCCAGCGGAACGCCGTCCTCGTCGAAGCCGAAGAAGCGCTTCACCTCGGCCGGGGTCCGCCGGCACAGATAGCACCGGTCGGGCCCGTCGCCGATGGACCGGAAGTAGCGCTGGAACTCGTCCTCGAGGTTCACGGCGTCGAGTCTATCCATCGTGCTGCCCCGGTCACGGCCGGGCCTCGGATCAGGTCAGAGGAGCTCGCCCTCCGGGACGCGCTCCACCTCCAGCGGCCTCTCCGGCCGCGACGTGATCCCGTAGACGAGCTTGGTGGGATCGTCACCGAAGACGTTCCGAAGACCGCCCAGTTCGTTCTCCAGCGTGGCCGTCGAGCGCGTGCCGCCGGGCACGACCACGCCGGCGACGGTCCGACCGCCCGCCGTCCGACCGACGGCGCGGACGAAGGTCCCGTCGTGCCGGCCGACCTCGACGATCTCGTCGCCGATGACCTCGGCCGCCTCGCGGCGCAGGTGATCGAGCACGAAGTCGACGCGGGCGTCGTCGAACAGGTGCTCCAGGTCCGGCTCGACGAACTCGCTCAGTACGCGCGCGCCGCGCCCCGCGTGGACGAGCGAGAGGTTCGGCTGGAGGTGGCGGAAGTGGAACGCCAGGAAGCGGTCCGCGATCCGGTACCGCCCCTTGCGCGACCGCAGCGGGTCGGGGTCGGTGATCGGCACCTCGCGCTCGACGAGCCGCAGCTCGCGCAGCACGTGCAGGTACTTGCTGGCCGTCGGGGAGTCGACGCCGACGTGCAGCGCGATGTCGCCGACGCGGTGCGCGCCCTTCGCGACCGCCGCGAGGATCGAGTTGTACGTATGCGGCGTCGTCAGCTCGGAGCGCAGCAGGAACTGCACCTCGTCGAACAGGTACCCCTCCGGCCGCAGGATCTCCGTGGCGATGTTCTCCAGGACGCTCTTCGAGTCGTCGAAGCGACGCAGGTACGCCGGCATCCCGCCGACGATCGCGTACGCCATCACCCTGTCGCGCACCGGCCAGTTCGGGAAGAAGTCGAGCGTCTCCGGCGGCCGCAGCGGCTCCAGCCGGCGCTGCCCCGTGCGCCGGCCGAAGAGCGGCGAGCGCTCCGCCAGCACCTCCTTCTCCATGAACGACACCTGGCTGCCGCACAGGACGAGCATCAGCGACGAGCGCTTGCCGCGCAGGTCCCAGAACTGCTGGATCTGGCTCGGCAGCCCCTTGCTGGAGTCGCACAGGTAGGGGAACTCGTCGAGCACGAGCACGAGCCGCTCGTCACCCGCGCGCTCCGCCGCGAACCCGAGCGCGGCGCTCCAGTCGGGGAACTCGATCCCGTCGAGCAGCGCGTCGCCGCCGAGGCCCTCCTTGAGTGCCTCCTTGAACGCGCGCAAGTTGTCCTTCTCGCGCACCTGCGCCGCCAGGAAGTACACGCCGCGGTGGCCGAGCGAGCACAGCCGCTGCAGCAGCTCGGTCTTCCCGACGCGGCGGCGGCCGTACAGGACGAAGAGCTCCGGCTTGCCGGAGCCGGCGAGCTCGTCGAGCACGGCCAGCTCGTCGGCTCGGCCGATGAAGGGCGGATCCGCTCCGGGGGACATCGCCCCAGGATAGGAACGACGAGGTCAGACTCCGACGGTCTGCAGGGCTCCGATCCACGGCCCGGGCGCGTCGAGGTAGGGGTAGTGGCCCCAGTGCTCGGCGAACTCGGTCGGCCACTCGGCCCCGAGGGCGCGGACGGCGGCGTCGTGCTCCTCGTCCGCGACGAGCTCGTCGAGGCCGCAGAGCCAGACCCGGATGTCGTCGATCGCCGGCGGGCGAGCGGCCAGCGTCCCCTCCAGGGCGGCGAGCCAGCCGGCGTCGACCCACTCGTGCAGCGAGGGGTAGGCGTCGCACGTGGCGAAGCCCGAGAAGAACGACCGGCGCTCGTCCGCGTCCAGCGGCGAGTGGAAGTGGTCGACGACGAACTGCTCCTGGGTGCCGGGGTCGGCGTAGCGCGCGCGCTCGGCCGTGCCGGACGCGGCGTCGCCGGCGCCGCGCTCGCGGACGCTGGTCCACGGGACGGCGCCCTGGAGGACGGACGGCAGGTCGGGCACGTTCGCCCGAGCGCGGAGGGCCAGCAGGACGAGGCTCCCGAACCCCGTCGCGTAGACGAGCGGCTTCGCGTGGGAGAGGCGGTAGACGTCCACCTGCATCTCGACCTGCTCCATGAAGTCGTCGAACGAGTTGGCGACGGGGCGCCCCTCGAAGCCCGGGTAGAGGACCTCCTTCACGTCGAAGCCGACGGAGCGGCTCGTCGCACGGGCGCGGCTCAGGCGGAACAGGGAGTGCCCCATGTCGCCCAGGACGAGCGGGCCGCGGCTCATCGGCGCGCCTCCGCGGGGGGCGCGGGGGCGAATCCCCCCCGGCGATGCATTGCTCCGGTCTCCTGTTCCATCAGAACTCGCTTCGCGGGGTCCAGCCCGCCGGACGCGCGTCCCTCGCTGCGCCGCGGGGAGGGTCCCGATGAGGGTCTTCCGCGAACGCCTGGAGGCTGCGCTCGCCGGCCAGGATCGCTCCGGCGACCGGACCTGGGTCTACGCGCCGTACGACCAGCTCACCGACCGGATCGGGCCCCTCGCCGACCTCGCGCCGAGCGAGGCGGGCCTCGTGCTCGTCGAGTGCCCGGGGAAGGCCGGGCGGCGGCCGTACCACAAGCAGAAGCTCTTCCTCGTGCTCGCGAACCAGCGCCGGTTCGCGCTGGAGCAGGCGGAGCGCGGCGTCGACGTGCGCTACCTGGTCGCGAGCGAGGGGGAGAGCTACGCCGAGCCGCTCCGCCGCGCCGCGAAGGAACTCGGGCCGCTCAGGCACATGGAGCCCGCCGAGCGCGAACTCCACGTCGAACTCGACCCGCTCGTTCGCTCTGGCGCGCTCGTCGCCGTGCGGCACGACGGCTGGCTGACGTCGCCCGAGGACTTCGTGAAGGGCACCGGGCCCAAGCCGCCGTGGCGGATGGACCGCTTCTACCGCCAGGTCCGTCGGCGGACCGGGATCCTCATGGAGGATGACGGGTCCTTCGAGGGCGGCAAGGTCAGCTTCGACGGCGAGAACAGGCTGCCGTGGCCCGGCGACCCGCCGGCGCCTCGCGTGCCGCGCTTCCGCCACGACGAGCTGGAGGCCGAGGTCGCCGACCTCGTCGAGACGCGCTACGGCCACCATCCGGGCACGCTCGATCCGGGCGCGGTGCCGACGCGCGCAGCGCACGCGAAGAAGGTCTGGAAGTGGGCGAAGGACCACTGCATGGAGCTCTTCGGTCCCTACGAGGACGCGATGGCGCGCGAGGAGGCGAACCTGTTCCACACCCGGATCTCGCCGCTGCTGCACCTGCACCGGCTGCTCGCTCGCGACGTCGTCGAGGACGTCGCGACCTCGGACGCGCCGATCGCCTCGCGCGAGGGCTTCGTCCGCCAGATCCTCGGCTGGCGCGAGTTCGTGCGCCACGTGCACCGCGCGACCGACGGCTTCCGCGATCTGCCGAAGGGCGCCAAGAAGGAGCGCAAGCCGAGCGGCGACGCAGGCTGGGAGGCATGGCAGGGAGAGAGCTGGGAAGGCGCGGCCGACGTCGGTGCGGCGCCGAGCGCGCTCGGCTCGAAGGAGAGCCTCCCGCCCGCGTACTGGGGCGAGACCTCGGGGCTCGATTGCCTCGACGTCTCGGTCGGCCGCGTCATGGAGGACGGCTACGGCCACCACATCGAGCGCCTGATGGTGCTCGCCAACCTGGGCACCCTGCTCGACGTCTCGCCGCGCCAGCTCACCGACTGGTTCTGGGCGGCGTACATCGACGCGTACGACTGGGTCGTCGAGCCGAACGTGCTCGGAATGGGGACCTACGGCGCCGGCGACGTCATGACGACGAAGCCGTACATCTCGGGCGCGGCGTACATCGACCGCATGAGCGACTTCTGCGGCGGCTGCGCGTTCGACCCGAAGAAGACGTGCCCGATCACGCGGATGTACTGGGCGTTCCTCGCGCGGCACGAGGACGCGCTGCAGGGCAACCAGCGCATCGCGATGCCGATGCGGAGCCTGGCGAAGCGCGCGCCCGAGAAGCGCGAGGCGGACGAGCGGATCTACCGCCACGTGCGCCGCACGCTGGAAAAGGGCGAGACGCTCACGCCGGAGGGCGTCAAGGCCGCCGAGGCGGGCCGCAAGGCGCCCGCGCGCTGAGCCGGACCACCTGGCCGGTCGATCGCTCAGAGCCGTCGCAGGAGCGCCTCGAGGCGCGCCTCGCCGCGCAACGGGTCCAGCGCCGGGTTGGTGCGGATCTCCTCGAGATCGCCGTAGCCGACCTCGACGGCCTGCTCCAGCGCCGAGAGCGTCGCGTCCCGTGCGGCGTCGATCGCCTCGCGCCCCGCGTTCGTCCGCATCAGGGCGAGCATCCGCTCGGCGTGCGCGTCCGCGACCATGCGCGCGTGGCGCGGCATCCGTTCGTTCGCCGCGGCGAGGAGGCGCGCGATGGCCTCGTCGGCGCCGGCGACGTCGTCCCGCTTCGCCCGCGCGACGGCCAGGCTGTAGTTCCCGAACGTACGCGACCTGACGACGTTCTGGGTCGACGCCCGTGCCGCGACGCTCTCGATGACGGCGAGCGCCTCGAGGATCAGCTCCTCGGCCTCGGCCAGCACCTCGTCGTCGCCGGGCTTCGTGTGGACCGTGAGGAAGTTTGCGAGGTTGATGAGGCGCTCGCACAGGACGATCGCCGAGTTCAGGTGGTCGGGGTCGTCCAGGTGGTGATCGCGCGCCTCGTCGACCGCCTCGCGGAGCGCCGTCGCGTCCGGGCCCTCGGACTGCGACCGGAGGTACGCCTCCAGCCCGATCGCCGACTCGAGCTGCTCCTGGACGACCACGTCGCCCGGGTCGATGGCGAGCACGGACTCGCAGAGCTGACGCGCTCGGCTCGCCCGCACGAGCGCCGTCTCGAAGTCCTCGAGGTGGCGGTAGGAGTCGGCCCAGGCCAGCTCCGTCATGATCTGCAGCGCGCGCGCCCACGGGTCTTCGGGAGCGACGCGGAGCGCCGCCTCGACCGCGGCGGACGCGGCGACCAGCAGGTCCTCGCCCGAACCCGGCGCCTCCTCCTCTCCGATCTCGGCGAGCTCGATCAGGGTCAGTCCCCGGCGGATCTCGGTGACGAACGTGCCTTCGCCCTGCGCTTCGATCCCGTCGAGCAGCTCGAGCACGCGCTCGAGCGCCGCGGCCGCGGCCGTGGGATCTCCCGCCCGCGCATACGCCTCCGCGAGCTCGATGTGCGCGACGGCCCGATTCTTGACCGACGCCGGCGTCGCGTACCCGGCGCGCGCGGCGCGCTCGATCCACTCGATGCCCTCGCGCGCGAGGTCGAGGTCCGTGTCGTCGTGCCCGCGGCGGTGGAGGACGTGGACCTGCCGGACGAGCGAGTGCCCGAGGCCGTGTTGGAAGGGGACGGGGTCCTCGACCCACTCCAGCATCGCACGGCTGAGCGTCTCGACCTCGCGGAACGCTGCGTCCGCCTCGTCGTACCTCTCGAGCACCGAGAGCACGCCACCGCGGGCGGCGAGCAGGTTCCCCTTTGCGGCCTGGATCTCCCGGCGAAGCAGGACCGTTTCAGGCGTCGAGGTCGACAGGATCGACGCGCTGTCCCGCTCGGCGGCCTGGAGGATCGAGAGCGCTTCGTCGAGCGTCCGGAACCGCCGCAGCGCGACGCGCTCGTCGGCGTGCAGCGCGCCGACCGCGAGCGAATCGACGTTCGTCTCGACCGCGGCGAGCAGATTGGAGAGTTGCCCGAGCGTCGCGTCGACCGACCGCTCGATCTCCCGCGCGTGGCGCGCCTCCAGGAATCCGTAGGCGGCCGGCGCACCCACGCCGATGAGCGCGATCAGCGCGATGGTGGTGGCGACGAACGGCCTGCGACGGACCCATCGCGCCGTGCGCTCGATCGTGCTCGGCGGGCGCGCGGCGACCGGGCGGCCGCGCAGGACGCTCGTCAGGTCGGCGGCGAACGCTTCCGCCGAGGCGTAGCGGTGCCGCGGCTCGCGCTCCATCGCACATCCCAGCACGGCGTCGAGCGCCAGCGCGACGTCGGCGGGCAGCCCACGCAGCAGCTTCGACGGTGGAGTGATACCGCCGTCGAGGATCTTCATCCCGAGCTTCTCCGGGTCGTCCGCGATGAACGGGAGCCGGAGCGTCAGCAGCTCGTAGGCGGTGGCCGCGAGCGAGTAGATGTCGGCGCGGTCGTCGGCCTGCGTGCGGCCGCGGATCTGCTCGGGCGCCATGTACGGCAGCGAGCCGAGCTGGACGCCCGTCGCGGTCAGGCGCGACGAACCGCGCAGAGCCGCGAGCCCGAAGTCGAGGAGCAGCACGCGCCCCTCCGGCGTGACGAGTACGTTCGAAGGCTTGACGTCGCGGTGGACGACGCCGCGCGTATGGGCGTGGGCGAGCGCCACCGCGACCTCGCGGACGAGGGTCACCACGATCCGCCACCACTCCCCGCGCAGCGGCGACGGCAGGGCGTGCGGCGCGGCGTCGAGGTCGAGCGACGCGAGCAGGTCCGCGCCGGTGAGCGTCAACGGATCGCGACCGGCCTGCGCGCGCGTCACGCGCTCCAGTGTGCCGCCGCCGTGGAACTCCAGTGCGACGTACGGCTGCCCGGGCGGGGCGCCGTCCTCGGTCCGCACGAGCCCGCCCGAGTCGACGACGCGGACGATGCCCGGATGGTCGAGGCGGGACGCTGCCTCGACCTCGCGCGCGAACCGCTCCAGGACGCCCGGCTCCAGGCCCTGGTCGGCGCGCAGGAGCTTGAGCGCGACCGGTACGTCGGATCCGTCACGCCACGCGACGTGGACGACGCCCATGCCGCCCGTCCCGAGCCGGCGCCCGAGCCGGTAGGGACCGACGCGGTCGGAGGGGTCGTCGGTGGAGCCGTCGAGCATGCCCATGCCGCCGAGCACGCGGACCGAGGCGCGCAGCTCGTCCGCCATCTCGGGATGGTCCGCGCACAGCCTGTCGAGGACCTCGGTCGGCGGCTCGTCGGTCCCGTCGGTCCGGTCGAGGTAGCGGAGGACCAGGGCGTCGATCTCTTCGGAGCGGTCCTGGGTCATCGGGAGGCGAGCAGGATGGGGCAGGGCGACGCCCTGGGGGCGGCTCGAACGCGGATCAGGAGCGCCGCTCCGCACCGTCGGCGGCGTGCATTTGGCAGCATCCGCGGCGAAGGCGAAACGTGACACCGCGTCCCGCGCGGTTTCTCGGGATCGTCTCCCTTTCCCACCCGATGTCCGAAGACCCGTCCCAGCAGAGCGACGACGAGCTCGAGCGCCTGACCGCGGCCGCCGCGTCGGGCGATCGCGAGGCGCTGGAGGTCCTGCTGGAAAGACTGCTCCCCGACCTCCGCGCGTTCGTCCGCCTGAAGAGCGGGCCGATCGTGCGGCGGCACGAGGCTCACTCGGACATCGTCCAGTCGATCTGCCGGGAGGTCCTCACGCACGCGGATCGCTTCCAGCACCCGTCGGAGGGCGCGTTCCGCCGCTGGCTCTTCACGACGGCGCTGCGGAAGCTGTCGAACCGCCGGGACCACCTGCTGCGCGAGCGCCGGGACGTTGCTCGGACCGCCCAGGGCGGCGACGCCGACGCGGCGCTCCTCGACGCCTACGCGCAGATCTCGACCCCGAGCCGGCACGCCGCGATGCGCGAGGAGCTGGAGCGCTTCGAGGAGGCGATGGGCAAGCTGTCCGAGAGCGACCGGGCGCTCATCGTGCTCGCGCGCATCGTGGGCCTCTCCCGCGTCGAGCTGGCCGAGGAGATGGGCGTCACGCCCGACGTGGTGCGGACCCGCCTCCACCGCGCGCTGACGCGGCTCGCGGCGGAGCTGCGGGAGTGAGTCGATGAGCGCGAGCTGGCCCGAGTGGGGCTGGCTCACACCGCAGGACGGGCGCGCGAGCCGGTTGTTGCCTCGCCGGTCGGGGAGGACGAGCGTCGTCTCGTCCAGACGCGCACGAAGCCGGCCCGGTCCCCGCGCGGCGAACAGTCCACGCCCCCCGGCCCGACGCTCGCGAGGGCGACGAACGGCGACGCCTCGACGAGGCGGCGGTAGGCGTCGATCACGGTGGGCGCCTCCTTGGCGAGCGCGTACGACTGCGGCCGTTCGTAGAGCGCTTCAAGGGCTTCGATGCAGGTCACGTCGTCCTCGGCGGCATCCATGTCGCGAGCGTACGGAGGGAGGCCGAGCGGCGCAGAACCGGCGTTCGCCGGGGGGGGCGCCCCCTGCCCCAGGACTTGCGCTAGTGTGGCGTCTTCGTTCCCACCCCGAGCCCGCCCATGACCGTGACCTGCCTCGCACTCGCACTCTGCTCACTCCTGTCCGTCAACGGAACAGCGCCGGTCCCTCACTTCGACGCTAGCCCGAAGGATCACCTCTCGCGTGTCCACCACGACGCTTCGCCGGACGGCACCCTTTGGGCGCGCGGCGGAGGCTACAAGGCACGTGCGGGCGCCTCGGGCTTCACGTTCATCCCCTTCCTCGGTTCCGACGCGCCGCGGAACTTCCCCGTTCGCATGCGGCTCGCGTCGACGCAGCGCGGCACGGACGCCCTTTCCGTTCGAGAGGCGGCCGGGGTCACTCGCTCGGGCGATCGGATCGCCATCGATCGCGGCGCCGTTCGCGTTCTCTACGACCTCACCTCCGACGGCGTCGAGCAGTCCTTCGCCATCGATGCCGCAGAGGGAACGGGCGATCTCGTGCTGACGCTCGAGGTCGAGACCGAGCTCGACGTCACCCAAGAGGAGGGAGGCTTCCGCTTCTCCAACGAGCTCGGCGGTGTCTTCTACGGCTCGGCGACCGTGTTCGACTCGACGGGCTCCTCATCGCCCGTGGCGGCCACCTGGCTGGGCGACCGGATCGAGCTCACGGTCCGGTCCTCGTTCCTGCGAGCAGCCGAGTGGCCGATCCTCGTCGACCCGTTGATGACGCCGTTCCAGATCGCGACGTCGACCGCCGACCTTGCGAAGCCGGACGCGGCATACGACCTGAGGGCCTCACGCTATTCGATCGTCGCCGAAGAGCGCTTCTCGGCCACGGACTCGGACGTCCTCACGTGGTACCTGACCCCGGCCGGCGTGGTGTCCGGTGCGGCCTATATCGATCAGACGACGGACAGCTGGGAGTCACCCCGAGTTGCCGTCGAGCCCGGGTTCTTTGGAACCACGCAGGTCCTCGCAGTGGGGCCGAGCGCGAGCGTCAGCGGGGCGACCGACATCGTGTGGCGGGAGCGCTTCGATGACATGTCGTTGCAGCCGCCCAGGGTCGCCGTCTCGGCGACGACGGAGTACTCGTGCGCAGCGCCCGACGTCGGTACGGACGGCGAGTACGGCCAGGGGAGCAGCCAGGTCGCGGTCTACAACCGAGTCTATGCCGGACACCGCGACGTCCACTCGTTCGGGTTCTGCTGCGGCGTGACGTGGAACGACCGGCCGGTCGCTGCGAACCCGTCGTTCGACTACGGCGCGCCCAGGATCTCGACCACGAGCGGGTTCTACGGAGGCGCGTTCTACTACGTCGCGGGATGGGCGGCGCGCGAGCTCTCGACCGGCGCGTCGAGCGTCCAGACCGCGCGCATCCGCTACGACGCCTCCAGTCGCCTGGGTCCGTTCACCGTGGCAGGCCCGACGGCGGCCGAGCTCTACTTCGATGTCCACGTGTCGTCCGAGAACCTGGGCGCGGGCGGACTCTTCAACCCGTACCTGGTGGCGTACGACGATCGGCCATCGAACGTGTCCGATGCCCTGATCGCGTCCTGCCGGGGCGCGACGCTGCTGGGCACGTACGAGCTCCAGGTCTCGGAGCACGCGGACCGCTCGCCCAACCAGAACGACCTTCGGATCATCGCCAACGAGCGCCGGTACCTCCTCGGCTACGAGGAGAAGGGCCTTCTCTACATGACATCGGTCGAGTCGATCGACGGCGAGCTCGGGATCGTCGAGCGCCGCAGGGTGGTCCCGGCCGGCAACATCGTCTCCGGATCGCTGGCCGCGACGGAAGCGGCCCCTTCGACGCTCGGGAACTGGGGCGGCCTCTTCGTCTGGGCGACCGAAGACACGGGTTCGACCACGATCTCGGGAGCCTTCGCGACGCACGGGACCTCTCTCCCGCCGGCGGCCGGAGTGCAGTACTGCTACGGCACGGCCAACAGCACCGGGGACCGCGGCTTCCTAATGATCTCCGGCAACACCACTCTGTTCCTGCCGAAGACGCTTCGCGTCGAGGCACTCCCACCGAACGTCTTCGGCTACTACCTGGCCTCGACCACGACCGGGCTCGTCCCGAACGCGGGCGGCAGTCAGGGAACGCTCTGCGTCGGCGGCAGCATCGGCCGCTTCGGGATCTTCCAGGCCGATGGGGCTGGAACGTCGAGTCGGACGCTCTCCCCGACGCAGATCCCACAGCCCACCGGGCCTGTGAGCGCCATGGCCGGCGACCGCTGGAACTTCCAGGTCTGGTACCGCGACGCACTCATGGGATCGGCCACTTCGAACTTCACGAACGCGGTGACCATCCCGTTCTGAGGGGCAGGCAGTTGTCTCCTCGAGCGGGGAGACGGTGTCGCACACCGTCGCTCGAGCGGCGCTCGGTGGGACCGTCGCAGCAAACCGGCGAACCGTCCGACCCCCTAGGTTGCCGATTGCCGGAGAACGCGATCTGCTGCACTGGCCATGACGTACCGCCTCCTTCCCGGGCTCCTCTCCACGCTCGCGCTCGTTGCTTCTGTCGAGCTCTCCGCTTCCGCCGCTCCGGCACAGTCCACGCTCTTCGAGGTCTACGGCTCGGCCTTCGCCGACACCTTCGGCGAGGACGTCGACGTGGTCGGTTTCGTGGACGGAGACGCGATACCGGACGTGGTCGTCGGCGCGCGCGTCTCCGACGCCGGTGGCACGGACTCGGGAGCCGTCTTTGTCTACTCCGGAGCGACAGGCGCGCTGCTTCACGAAGTGTTCGGAGGTCCTGGAGACGTCCTCGGCTTCGACGTCGCGGGGCTCGACGACGTCGACGGTGACGGGATCGCGGACTTCGCGGCGTGTGCCGCGGCCTTCGCGAACGACAGCGGTCTCGTGCGCGTGTACTCGGGCCTGGACGCGAGCGTGCTGTGGGAGGAGGTCGGTCCCATACCCGGCGGACTCTATGGACTCACACTGGAGAGCATCGACGACGTCGACCAGGACGGCCGGCAGGACCTGCTCATCCAACACGCGAACGCGCAGCGTGTCGACGTGCGCTCGGGAGCCGACGGGGCGCTCATCCATCGGCTCGATGGTGGGCTCCCGGGGTTCGGCCGCGCGCTCGACGGCACGCCCGACCTCAACGGTGACGGCGTGGCGGACATCCTCGTCGGGATCACGGGCGTCACGCCGGCGGGGCGTATCCGTGCCTACTCGGGGGCGACCGGCGCGCCGCTGTTCGCGATCGGAGGGATCGACCCGGGCAGCACCTTCGGCTATTCGATCGCAGCGCTCGGGGACACCGACGGCGACGGCGTCAGCGACTTCGCGGTGGGGGCGCCGTTCGAGCGAATCGACGGACTCTTGGCGGGGCGCGTTCGCGTCTACTCCGCCCGGACCAGGCAGTTGTTGCACACACTCGACGGCGGCGCATTCGGCGGTCGCTTCGGCGAGACGGTTGCCGGCCCGGGAGACATCGATGGGGACGCGATCCCCGACGTTGCGGTGGGCTCGCTCGTCGAGGGACCGGGGGCGGTGCGCGTCTTCTCCGGCGCTGACGGGTCCCTCCTCCTCACGGTGTTCGGGAACGACACGGGCAGCACGTTCGCGTCGTGGTTCGGTGGGTCTTTGGAAGCGACCTGCGACCTGAACCAGGACGGGATCGGGGATCTCATCGTCGGCGCGCCGTCCGACGGGTCGCTCGTGGACCTTGCCGGATCTGCGCGCGCGGTCGCGTGCGGCGCCGCGGTGGCGCCGGGGGACGCGTGCGCAAATCCGGAGCCGATCCTCGGCGAGCGAGTCGTCGCATTCGACACGTCCTCGCTGACGACCTCGGGCCTCGGCGCAGGAGGGTGCGGCGCCGTGGCGTCGAACGATCGCGTGTTCCTGTGGTCGCCGGGCCGCGCGGGGAGCTTCACGCTGAGCACCGAAGGCTCCGCGTTCGACACGCGCCTGGCGGTGTACCGCGGCCGGGACTGCGGCGCGGTCTGCATCGCGTCGAGCGACGACGTGGGCGGCGCGACGTGGAGCCGGGTCGACCTGCACGACGTCGAGCTGACGGACGCGTACTTGATCCAGGTGGGCGGAGCGGGCGGCGCGAGCGGCGCGGCGCAGCTCGAGATCGGGCCCTTCGGGCTTGGGACGAATTACTGCCCGGCGAACGCGAACTCGACCGGCGTCGCGGCGACGATCCGGGCGACGGGCTCCGTCACGGTCGTGCCGAACGACGTCGTGCTGTTCGCGTCCGACATGCCGCAGAACGCGCTCGCGTACTTCCTGATCTCGCGCACGCAGGGCTTCGTCGCAGGACCGGCGGGGAGCGCGGGGAATCTGTGCCTCGGTGGCGACATCGGACGCTTCGTGGGCTTCGGTCAGATCCTCAACACGGGGACGGGAGGCGCCGTGTCGCTGCCGATCGACCTGACGCGCCTGCCGCAGCCGACGATGAACGTCGCCGCAATGCCGGGAGACACGTGGAACTTCACCTGCTGGTTCCGGGACGCGATCGGCGGCTCCCCGACGTCGAACTTCACCGACGGGCTACGGATCGACTTCCTCTGAGAGCGTGGGCAAGGACTGCCCACGCGAGCGCGCATCTTCGTCAGAAGATGCGCCAGAGACATCATCAGGGCCTGGGCAGAAATCGCCCGGGGCGGATAGAGCGCCCTCGAACCACCCCGGGCGACTTCGATGTCCTTGCGGACATGAGCCAGGAGTCGCTGCTCGAGAACGAGGGGAGCGATTCGGCGGGCCGTGACAAGCAGCTCGAGGGCGCGGTGAAGCTAGAGCGAGCGAATCGAGACCAGACGCTCATGTCGCCGTGCGTGCTCGACGAGCTGATCTCGCGTTCCACCGCGACGCGGAGCCTCACGAAGCGCGCGCACGAGAAGCGCGAGGCGGGGGCGCGGATCGACCGGCACGGCCACAGCACGCTGGAGAAGGGCGAGAGGGTCACGCCGGAGGACGTGGGCGTCACGCCCGACGTGGTGCGGACCCGCCTCCACCGCGCGCTGACGCGGCTCGCGGCGGAGCTGCGATGATGCGGAGTCACACCGGCGTGCAACTCCGCAGCTCGCGAAGACGTCTCTGGCGCATCCGCTGACGCGGATGCAGCTACGGCTGCGGCGTGACCCTGAGGTACGGCTTCAGCTCCTTCCAGCCGTTCGGGAACTTCTCCTTCGCCTCGTCGTTCGAGAGCGCCGGGACGATGATCACGTCGTCGCCGTCCTTCCAGTCGACCGGCGTCGCGACCTGGTGCTTCGCGGTGAGCTGGAGCGAGTCGATGACGCGGAGGATCTCGTCGAAGTTCCGGCCCGTGCTGGCCGGGTACGTGATCATCAGCTTGACCTTCTTGTCCGGTCCCACGATGAACACCGAGCGCACGGTGAGCGTCGCGAGCTCGGACGGGTGGATCATGTCGTACTGGTTCGCGACCTTGCGGTCGGGGTCGGCGATCAGCGGGAAGTTGAGGGCGGTGCCCTGGGTCTCCTCGATGTCCTTCGACCAGCCCTCGTGGTCCGAGAGCGGGTCGACGCTCAGACCGATCACCTTGCAGTTGCGCTTGGCGAACTCGTCCTTGAGCGCCGCGACCCGACCGAGTTCGGTCGTGCAGACGGGCGTGTAGTCCTTGGGGTGCGAAAAGAGGACGCCCCAGCCGTCTCCCAGGTAGTCGTGGAAGTCGATCGGGCCCTCGGTCGTGTCGGCCTGGAAGTTCGGGGCTTCGTCGCCCAGCAGGATGGCCATGGTGGTTCTCTCTCGTTGTCGTTCGTGGCGATGCGAACCCGCGCGGGCAGCGGGAGCGCGGGCGCGGTTCACTCGGGAAGCGACGATGCTATCCCGCCCGCGCGCCCGGCGGGGAGGGCGCTAGAAGGCGGTTCGGATTCCGGCGTTACAGGAGCCGCGGGGATTCCTCGGATCGCCGTCCCACGGTCCGCTGCTACCCTTCGCCGCTCGTGAGGAACGCACCTCGATTCCGCCCGCTCATCGCCGCCGCCGCGCTCTCCTGCGCCGCCACCGGCGCCGCCCGCGCGCAGGACATCGACACGAACCGGCCCGGGTTCTCGTTCACGCCCGGGATCGTCCCCGAGGGGCGCTGGCAGCTCGAGACGGGGTTCTCGTTCACGCGCTTCGACTCCGAGACGCGCGCCGTGTCCCTGCCGCTCGCCGAGGTCAGGACTGGCGTCGCGGACCGGGTCGAGGTCTTCGTCGCGTCCCTGTCCTGGTCCCAGCTCCAGGTCCCGGGCCCGGACGTGAGCGGCGCCGAGGACATCGCGGTCGGGACGAAGATCGGGCTGGCCGAGGATGACGCGCGGACGCGGCTCGCCCTCCTGCTGGAGCTCGGTGTTCCGACGGGGGCCTCGGAGTTCACGACCGATCGCTGGGACCCGACGGCCGGGCTCGTGTGGGCGCACGACGCCTCGCTCCCGCTCGCAGGGACGTTGCTGCTCACCGATCTGGAGGACGGCTTGCTCCTCGCGAACGGGCTGAAGGTTCCGTTCTCGTAGGGCGAGGTCCACAGCGGGTTCGCCGAGTGGGAGGCGAACGTGCCGGAGCGGGGCGGCTCTGCGCACTGGCTGAACGGGGGGTACCAGTGGCTGCTCGGCGACCGGGCGCAGTTCGACGCGAGCGTCGGGATCGGGCTGAACGACGAGGCCGGGGACTTCCGCTTCGGGGTCGGGTTCTCGATCCGGCCGTAGTCGATACGGTGGCGGCGATGCTCTGCCCCGTCCTCGCCCTTCTCTCCATCGCTCCCGTCCAGGACGCCGACGAGGCGTACACGACCTGGACGCGCTTCCGCGGTCCCAACGGCTCCGGCGTCCTCGAGGGAGCGGAGCTCCCGGCGGCGCTCGATCCCGAGTCCAACCTGCGCTGGCGGACGCCGCTGCCCGCCGGGCACAGCTCGCCCGTGCTGTGGAAGGGGCGCGTCTACCTGACCGCGCTCGACGGCGAGACGCTCGTCACGCTCTGCCTCGACGCGGACACGGGCGCGATCCTGTGGCGCCGCGCGGCGCCGCGGCCGCGCACGGTGAAGGTCGACGGGCGCAACCATCCCGCGTCGCCGACGCCGGTCGTCGGGCCGGAGGGCGTGTTCGTCTTCTTCCCCGAGTACGGCGTGCTCGCGTACGACCACCTCGCCGAGGAGCTCTGGCGCGTCCCGCTCGGGCCGTTCGACAACGTCTACGGGATGGGCGCGTCGCCGATCCTGCACGACGGGCGCGTGCTGCTCGCGTGCGACCAGTCGCTCGGTTCGTACTTCGTCGCGCTGGACGCGGCGACGGGCGAGGAGCTGTGGCGCGCCGATCGACCGAAGGCGCGCAGCGGCCACTGCACGCCGATCCTCTGCCCGCTCGACACGACCAAGGACGGCGTGGACATCGAGGTGCTCCTGCCCGGCTCGTTCTACCTCGACGCGTACGACCTGAAGACGGGTGAAGTGCGCTGGTCCGCGGGCGGGCTGTCGTTCGAGATGAAGTCGGTGCCGATCCTGTGGGGCGACCTCGTGCTGACGAACGGCTACGGGTCGCCGATGAACCAGCCGGGCAACCAGATCACGCCGCCGAGCTTCGCCGAGGTCGTCGCCGAGCGCGACGCGGACGGCGACGGCGCGATCTCGCGCGAGGAGATGCCGCAGAACCGCGCCGCGGCGTGGTTCGACTTCGTGGACCTCGACCGGAGCGGCGGCCTCGACGAGCGCGACTGGGCCTACCTGGAGCAGGCGCTGGCGAGCCTGAACGGACTGCTCGCGTTCCGCCTCGGCGGAGGCGCGGGCGGGGAGGAGCCGATCGCGTGGTCGTACCGCCGCTCGGTGCCGCAGCTCCCGTCACCGGTCATCCACCGCGAGACGCTCTACGTGCTCGCCGACGCGGGCGGTCTTGTCACGACGTTCCGTCCGGGTACGGGCGAGCTGATCGAGAAGGGCCGGCTCGACGACGCGAACGACACGTTCTACGCGTCGCCGGTGGCCGGCGACGGGAAGGTGTTCTTCGTGAGCGAGCACGGGCTCGCCGTGGTGCTCGCGGCGGGAGGGGGCTTCGATCCGCTCTGGACCGGCGACCTCGGCGAGAACGTGTACGCCACGCCCGCGCTCGCTTCCGGGCGCGTCTACCTGCGAACGACCGAAGCGCTGTACTGCTTCGGGGCCGGGGACTGACCGGGAGACGCGCCTCGGAGGCCTCGATCGATGCGCGGCTATCGGATCCGAAGACCCAGCGACCTCTCAGGAGTCGAGTGGGACGTGATCGACGGGATGTGGGACGCGATCTCGCCGTCGGCGAAACCGCGGCGGCTCGCGCGCGCGCTCCGGCGCGCGACGGAGGGTCAGATCGCGATCTTCGCCTGCACCTGGTACGAGCGAGAGATCAACAACGGTGGACACGTCCAGTTCTTCTGGAACCCGGCGGGCATCCTCTGGCCGGAGGCGCTCGACGGATTCGAGCGAATGGGTGCCGGCGAGCACGCAGAGATCCTTCGACGCGCCGTCGCGCGTTTCGATCCGGTCCCGCCGGCGCGAGACCATCGCGAACGGATGGAGCAGGTCCGGGCGGTCACCGGCGACCTCGACGACGACGACTTCGAGGACGAGGTCTTCAGCGACCTGGACGACGCGTTCTACGACCTCCAGCGCCGCTCGCCGATGTCGACCGCGTTCCGGGACCACGTCCTGGGGCGCCCGGAGGAGTTCTTCGTCTGATCGGTAGGCAGGCGGCGCGCCCCATCGGCCAGGCCGGGTGTCACTCGTCGATCGGCGTCAGCGTGATCTCCTGCGCTCCCTCCTGGAGCTCGCGCTCGGCGAGCACCCTGCGTCCGTTCTCGTTCCTCTGCTCGAAGACGAATCGCGCGGCCTTGACGACGTCCAGATCGACGTCCAGGCGGAAGGCGCCGTCCACTGCATCGGGGTAGAGCGGCACGATTTGATGGAGTCCGTCCAGGTCCTGGTACTTCGCAAACAGCGTCGCGCGCTCGCCCGGAATCGGGCGCGTCAGGCGGCCATGGACCTCGGCGATCGGGCCGAGTCGCGGGACCTCGAACCGGACGACCGGATCCTCCAGGTCCTCGGTGACCTCGACGAACGCGGACCGGTTCCAGTCACGGGCGACCAGGGTCGCGTCGTTCTGGTAGTGCCAGCTGCGGTCGCGCTCGGCCGTGACGCGGTAGGTCGCGACGCGCAGTTCGCGCTCGAACTCGATCGGTGGAACGCTGGTCCAGCCGCGTCGCTTCCAGGACTCGGTGCGGTCCACGGCGACGTCGGCGATGCCGTCGGCGCGGACGATCGTGGCCCATGCCATGTACGGGTACGGCTCGCCTGACTCCTCCTGGACGATCTCCACGCGCACCGTGGCGAGTCGCCCGGGCGCGAGCCGCAGCGTCACGTCACGGGTCGCGCCCTTCGCGAGCTCGAAGCGCTCGAAGGGGAACACGTCGTCGCCGTCCGGACGCGGACTCAGCAGGTACCAGCTGGCCTCCAGAGGCCTCACGACGAACCGACCGTTCTCGTCCGTGCGCGCGGAGGTCGGGCGCGACCACTGCTGTCCCACACCGTGCATCCAGACGAACTCGAAGTCCGGCACCGGCGAGCCGTCGGCGGCGCGCACGTGTCCGGTGATCGTCGCGCCCTCGTGGAGGAAGAGTTCGACCTCGCAGATCGTTCCGCTCTCGACCTCAACGTCCGTTTCCGCGCTCGGTTCGCCCGTCTCGGGGTCATAGGGGTGCGCGAGCAGGCTGGAGCCGGCCGGCGGCCCGGCCCCGACGGAGACGCTGCCCGGCGCGACGTCGACGACCACCCGCCCCTCTTCGTCCGCCGCGAAGTTCCGTAGCTCGTCGCCGAAGACCCAGACCGGCGCGCGAGGAATCGGAGCGCCGCTGCTCTTGCGGCGCACGACGATCGAGAGAGCAGTCCGCGATTCGCCCTCGGTCGACGTCTGGACCTCGTGTCCATCCTCTCGTGCGCGCGCGGTGCACGGGGCGCCCGGCGGAGAAAGGGAAGCGTCCACCGTCCCTGCCGTCGCGTCCGGCGCCGAGCCCACGGCGACTGCATCGGCCTCCGTCGTCGGTGCGGTGCGAGCCAGGAGAGCGATCGCCGCCGCGGCGGCGAGCAGAGCGAGGACGCCGAGGGTACGAGTGCGCGCCATGGTCCGTCGTCAGTGTGCGCGATCCGGGTGGGAACCGGAACGGCTCGCTTCCGTCGCCCGCTCCGGGGTGTCTCCGAAGACACCAGGTCCGACCGCCACTTCGACCACCTGGCCCCTGCGGGGGACCACGAACTCCGACCGGAGGACGCGAAGATGGGCGTCGCAGAGGACGACCCTGGTCCCTGCGCTGAACGCTCGCGGCGCGAAGATGCCCCGGACTTCGAGGACGCGGGGCGATTGCTCGTCGCTGAAGAAGTAGGTGGTGTCCTCGTCCTGAAAGACGAGTCCCTCCATGTCAGGCATGTCGAACTCCTCCTCGAGCCCTCCGATCAGGAGATCTGCCGACCTCAGGCCCACGGCGAACGAGGGGGGGACGTCGTCGCCAGCAACGCGGAAGCGCAGGACCGTCGGAACCGAGAGCGTGACCCTGTGCGGCAGGCCCGACGTGATGCTCGCTTCCACTTCCTCGGCGGATACAACCACGGTGTCGTGGGCCGGATGTCGAACCGTGACGCCGTACGCGGTCACGGCGTGTCGACGGATCCGAGCCGTCCCATCGTCGTCGGTGGTCGCCCGATCGACGCCTCCCGAACGCAGGATCGCGCTCGGGACCGGAGCGCCTCGGTCGTTCACGACGACGAAGGTCGCGATCCGTCGGTCGAGATCGATCTCGAAGATCTGAGCACGGCGAACGATCGCTCCTTGCACGCTGGCGGCGGGCGCGGAGCCGCCGTCGTACACGTCGAGCCGCACGGATGCGCTGCCGATGGGGGCGGCGATGGTCCGCGTCGTCCCGGGCTCCAGCCGCCCCCCTTCCCCGTGCAGTCGTCCTCCCGAGAGGTCGAAGAACGCCCACCGCGCGCGGAAGGAGCGTGGCGCCGAGGACGAGCCAGCGAGCTTCAGCCGGAAGCGGATCGGACAAGGCCACCAGAGTTCCAGAGGCTCCTGGAACTCGCTCCTCGCCACGAGCAGGGCCGTGTCCGGGGGAACTTCCTGCGTGCCGAGCGCGAAGGGGTGCTCGACGCGGAGCCGAACCTGTGTGGCCTCGCGATCGAGCGCGAGCTCGAGCTGCCTTGGGCCCAGGAGCCTGCACGCGCTGCCCGTCGACCAGTGCGATGCCGTTCGGAGGCGATCCGGAGGAGCAGGCGCTGCCTGAACGCTGGAGATCGCGGGCTCCAGGCCTTCCACGATTCGGCTCTTCGGGGAGAGCGAGAGCGTGACCTTCTCGACGGTCGCGTGGAGTTCGTGCACCCCGCCTGCATCCGCGGTGAGGCTCGCCCTGGTGCGGAAGATCCTCACGCCGGATCGGAGGGACACCACGACGTCGGTCCAACCGGCGGGGCAAGGAACGACGCCTCGCGCCGGCGCGGTCCGCTGCTCGACACGTCCGTCTGCGATGAGGAAGTGAGCAGTGGCGTGCGAGCCATCGTCGCCCGTGATCCGGAGAGCGAGCACGTCGTCGACCAGCGCGGTCCGCGTCGACTCGCTCTCCAGCGCGAGAAGGTCGGAACGGTCCGTCCCGGGACCCGGCGGCCGTCCTCTCGGCTCCAGGGCAGGCTCGTCGACCGTCGCTCCGACGGGCTTCTCCACACGTCCGTGGATCCGACCGCCGCCCGCTAAGTACGTCCCGACGAGCAGGATCGAGGCGATCGAAGCAGCTGCGAGCGTGAAGCGTGATCGCATCGAGGGGCAGTGTCGCGCGGCGAGCCGACAGCTGCAGCCGTGGGCGGTCGCCGTGCCCGACCTATCGCTCGATCGAAGGGGTGTAACGCTGCGTGTGCGCTGTTCCGGCTCGACGCCTGGTTCGATGGGGACGCTGGAGAATCCCCGCGGCGTCGGCCGGCCTGCCAGGCATTTCGAGGGCTACGGATTCACCGTCGACCTCTGGCCTGCCGCATGACAACCTCGACGTGCGTAGACCACCTTCGCGCCGATCCTCGGAGCAACGCATGTACGAACACATCCTCGTCGCCGTCGACGAGTCGGATCACGCCGACAAGACGCTCGAGCAGGCCGCCCGTCTGGCGCAGGCCTTCCAGTCCCGCATGACGCTCGTGCACGCCTTCCCCAGCTCGGTGGATATCGTCGGTTCGCCCGTCTACACGAACGTCCTGGCGCAGCGCACCGAGAAGGGACAGCAGGTGCTCGACGAGATGCACGCCAGGCTCGGAGACGCTGGACCGCAGGTCGGGACGGAGCTCTGCGAGGGGCCCGCCGCGGACGCGGTCCTGAGCAAGGCGAAGGAGCTCGAGGTCGACCTCATCGTTCTGGGCTCTCGCGGTCTCGGCACGGTGGAGCGGTGGCTGCTGGGAAGCGTGGGGCACAAGGTGTCCCACCTCGCGCACTGTCCGGTGCTGATCGTTCGATGAGGTGGCGCGCGCTCCTCGCTCCGCTCGCGCTCCTCACCGGCCCCGCTTCCGCGGGAGACCTCATCGTCGAGGCGCGCGGTACCGTCGTGTCCGGCACGCCGCCCGCGGTCGGCACGTTCGTGAACGCGCAGATCGGTGATCCGGTCACGCTGCGCTTCGAGGTCGACCTCCCCGTCATGGGGACTGCGGCCAGCGGCACGACCTTCACGTGGATGGACAACTCGACGTTCGCGCTGCGCATCGGCAACGCGGTCGAGGGCCACCGGTTCCCGGCGGGCGGTCTCTGCTGGTGGATCGATGACGTCGTCGGCATCGACGGGATCCACGTGCGCGAGGAGGCGCTCGCGACGCTGGGCCTGCGCGTGCGCATGCGGCTGGAGGATCCCACGCAATCGGTGTTCGATCAGCCGGATCCGCTGCTGGTTCCGGGGACGTATCTGCCGTCGGAATTCGGCGACGTGACCTGGGACCTCATCGGCGCCTCGAATCTGACGTTCGACCTGACGTTGGTGACCATCACCGCGCCGCCGATCGGAGTGACCGAGTGCGACCCCGCGACGCCGAACTCCAGCGGCCTCTCCGCGCAGCTCCGGATCATCGGGAGCAACCGGATCGCCGGGCGCCGGCTGAGGCTCCTCGCCTCGGGCATGCCGGTGCAGAGCCTCGGCTACGTCCTCGTTTCGCAGACCCCGGCGTCCGTCCCCGGCGCCGGCGGGAGCCAGGGCACGCTCTGCCTCGGCGGCTCGATCGGCCGCTACGTACAGGCCGTGCAGAGCACGGGCGCGAACGGCGCATTCGCCCAGGAAGCGGTCCCGTTCGCGCTCCCGCAGCCCACCGGGACCGTGGCCGCGAGCGTCGGCGAGACGTGGCGATTCCAGGTCTGGTTCCGCGACGCGAACCCGGGGCCGACGTCGAACTTCACCGACGCGTTCGCGGTGACGTTCCGCTGATCGGCGCGGTCAGCGGCGGGCGTACCGTGGGACCCTCCTCGGGGAAGAACAGGGCGTTTGCCGCGTCCAGGTCCGCATGAGGAAGTGGCTGGTCCTGAGTCTGCTCGAAGTCCTGTTCGTCGCCGCCCTCTTCGTTCCGGTCTCGCCCTGGATCCACATCTACGTCCCCGCGGCAGCGGACGTCGACCGCTGGAGCGTGAGCTCCGGCCACCGGATCGAGTCGTGGTGGTCGAGTCCCGACCACCTCATCGAAGACGGTCGGCTCTACCTGCGCGTCCAGTCGACCCGAGCGTCGACGCTGATGCCGATCGTCGACGCCCCTCGCTGGGACGACCGCTCCGTCGCGGAGTACCGCGCGGATCACCCCGAACTCACGGGGCTGTGGCCGGAGCGGCCGATCCGCTGGCTGCGGCGCTGACGCTCAGGGCGGATCGCCGCCCGCCGGGTTCGTCGGTCCGAAGATCTCCATCTGGAGGCCGTCGATCCACGTGCCCTCGGACTGGACGGGCGCGCCGGAGTGGTTCTCGCGGAAGCCGACCTGGAACGCGCCGCTGCGGGGGCCGTTCTCGGGCAGCGCGCCCAGGAACACGTCGACACCGTTCACGCGCACGACCAGCTCGTGCCCGACGCGCGTGAACGGATCGAGGACGATCTCGAACCGCGCCCAGTCGCCCTCCGCGACACCGAGGATGAAGTTCGGCAGCGCGTTCAGGAGGTCGACCGGCGACCCGTCCATGTTGTCGTGCGTCGCGTGCACCAGCTCCCACACGCCGCCGTGGTCGGGCCGGCCGTTCGCCAGGCCGACGCCGTCGCGGTTCTGGTAGATCAGCCAGTAGCCCGACTCGTAGCCAGAGCGCGCGACGGCCGTGCTGGAGAAGAAGTTGCTGCCCTGGCGTCCGCAGATGCCGACCGCGATCGCCTGGGCCGGCTCGTCCGCGCGCGGCACGTAGATCTCGCCCGTGATCCGGACGCCGGTGGAGGCGCCGAGCGCCGCGTCGCCGAGCGCGCCGATCACGCCACCGCCCGTCTCGTCGAGGCAGCGCCAGGCGAGGCCTCCGTTCGGCGACGGCGGCAGGCCGGCGGCAGGCGGGCTCGCGCGCCGCGGTACGTCGTAGGTCTGGAAGCCGGTCGTGAACGCGGACTCGAAGTCGAACGACGCCGGCAGCGTCAGCGCGTTGCCGTTCGGCTCGCCCGGCGAGGCCATCTGGAACGAGAAGTCCCGCGCGTTGCGGCGCGTGTCGCGGCCGTCGGGGTAGCGGCCCAGCGCGTAGCGACGCCCGAACGCGTCGCGTCCGTCCGCGACCTCGCCGGTCCACGGCCAGCCGTTGCCGGTCACGCCGCGCGCCTCGCGCCGGACGAGCTCGTCGAGCCCGCCGAACGCCTCGTAGACGAGCGAGTCGTGGACGAGGTCGGGGCCCTCGTCGACGAGCTGGAGCGCGCTCGGGTCGACGTTCGGGATGTCGTCGCTGCCCGCCGAGAACCCGACGCTGGAGTCGACGTTCGGCACGCCGGGGTCGCCGAGTACGTAGAGGCCGAAGCCGCTCCCATCGTTCTGGATCGGGCCCGGGATCGGGAACGTCCGCGCGACCGAGCCGTCGTCCGCGTCGTACACCCGCAGCCTGAGTCCCGGCGGCACCGGGCCCGCCGGACCGTGCACCTCGACGAACTCGACGCTCGGGTCGGCGTAGCGGAGCTCGTTGATCCGGTAGGCGCCGCCGCTCGGATCGAGCGGCTCGCGCGCGATCTCGTCGAAGATGATCGTGCCCGTCGTCGCGCCCTCACCCTCGATCACGAACCCGAACACGCCGAGGTCACGCGCGCCGCCGCCGGCCGTGTCGAGCACGCCGTCGCCGCTCTGGAACGCCGGCTCGGACGTCCCGAAGCCTGTGACCGAGCCCGGGTCGCGCAGGTCCCACGACAGGGTCCGCCAGCCGATCGGCCCGAGCGACATCGCCGGCGACGACTCGATCTGGCCGCTGGCGTCGACCACCAAGAACCGGACGGAGTAGTCCGAGCGCCCGATCGGCGTGTAGACGAGCGTCGACAGCCGGCTCTCGCGCGCCACGCGGCCGAGCACGGCGTTCGTGTCGACCACCGACGGTGCGCTCGGGCTCGCGAGCACCTCGTGCGCCAGCACCGCACGGTTCCCCGTCCCGCCCTCGAAGTCGTAGTCGACGCGCATCGCGTTCCCGCGCCCCTGGAGGGACGGGACGAGGCTGCGCGTCGAGTTCGCGTCGAAGTCGCCCGCCGTGTCGGGCGACTCGTTCGGGTCGCGCCAGCGGAAGTCGAGGCCGTCGAATGCCTCCAGAAGGAAGCGGCGCGTCCCCGGCGGCGACAGGACCTCGTGGCAAAGCTCGTAGACGTGCGGGTACGTCCGCGTGCGCCCGACCGTGCCGCCGGTGCGCGGGTCGATCGACGTGAACTCGGCGAGCCACATGAGCGACCAGAATCCGACGCCGCCCAGCCGGCGACCGCTCCACGTTTCCGCGGGATCCTGGAGGCTCAGCGCGTGGCGCACCTCCAGCTCCATCGCGTCCGGCGAGTCGAACGTGCGGACGCGCGACGTGCCGTCGTTCCACCCGTACCAGCCGGCCTCGTCACCGCGCACGTAGCCGAGCGCCGACGGGCCGATGAACGGGTTGAGCGTGACGTCGTAGAGCGCGTCGGTGAACCCCGACGACGTCGCGCCGAAGCCCGACCCGCCGTAGACGCTCGTGCCGCTCCAGCGACGCGAGTAGGCCGAGATCACGGGCACGAACTTCTCCGGCGGGAGGCCGTCGTTCAGGTACCCGTGCATGCGCGACGACCCGAGGCAGTTGTCGAAGTCGCTGATCGCGCGTGCAACCGAGCCGCTGGCCCAGTCGTACATGCTGTAGAGCATGTAGTCGATCGCCGGCGTGATCCCCGTCTGGGCGTCGAAGTCCCACTGGCTGGAGCTGAAGATCGCGTTCGTGTAGATGCTCAGCTCGTACTCGGGACCGAGGCTGTTCAGGCCCGCGCGCAGCTCGTGCATGAACGCCGTGATCCCGTCGCGGACGGACGGGCCCCACGAGAACTCGAAGTCGATGCTGACGCCGTGCGAGTACGAGTCCGCGGCCAGGATCGCCACCAGCTCGTTCACCAGCGTCGAGCGTCGCGCCGGCGACGTCATCACCGTCTGCAGCGCGCCTCCCGCGCCGTCGTCGAACTGGGCGAGGACGAGCACGACCTTGACGCCCGCGGTCTCGGCCGCGCCGCCCGCCTTGAGGTAGGACGAGCGGCCGGTGAACGCGGACGTGCTCGTGAGGCGCCCCGACGAGTCGAAGCCGACGAAACGCGAGCCGACGTGGGTCAGCGCGTGCCACCGCAGGTGGAAGACCTGGGTCTCGTTCTGCAGGTAGCCGAAGACGATGAAGTCGTCGTCGATCCGCGCCGGCTCCGCGGCGAGCGGGCCCGCGCCGACGGGCGGGAGCGAGGGGAGGTTCGCGCCCGGAGCGGCGGCGAGGGCGCGCGCCGCGGCGGCGTCCTCGGATCGCGGCCGGGGGCTGCGGGCCAGCTCGCGCATCTGCGCGTCGTGGACCGACGCGCCGCGCTGTTCCTGGGCGGTCGCGCCAGCAGCGGTGGCAAGGCAGAGCGCGGCCGTGAGGAAGGCTCGGCGTGCCCGCGAGCGAGTGGATCGAGTTGCGGTCATGCCGGGAGGGGGGTCGGCCCCTACTGCTCTGTGGTGCGCCGGAGCTCGTCCGGCGTGTTCTCGTTGATCGCCCCGACGAGCTCGATGGACTCCATCGCCTCCAGGAGCTTGCGCTTCATCACGACGTACTCCTCCTCGGTGATCGCGCCCGTATCGACGGCCTTCTTGAGGTCGATCAGCTCCTGGCCGACCGAGATGTTGCGCGAGAGGTGGAGCTTGCCGGAGTTGCCGACGACGAACGCGCAGCCCCCCAGGAGCGGCATCGCGAGGAGCGGGGCGGCGAGGAGGGCGGCGCGGAGCGGGCGTCCGGGGGAGCAGGGTCGAGGGCGCATGCGGAAGGTGCGGTGGGGAGATCGGGGGTGGGGGAAGGGACGGTCGGGCGGGCGGCGTGGGGCCGCCCGCCCGGCGCGTACGGGCGCTCCGCGGCCCCATTTTGCCATCGCTGGCGGGTCGCCGCGGTTCGCATCCCGTACCCCCTGGCAGGCGAACTCTTCACCATGAACGGGTCTGCATTCGTCGTCCTTGGCGCCTCAGGCGGGATCGGGGGTGCGCTCAGCCGTCGCATCGTGGGACGCGGGGGCCGCGTGCTGCTCGCCGCGCGGGACGAGGGGCGCCTGGAGGCGCTCTCCGGCGACCTCGACATGCCCTCCCTCTCCGTCGACGCCGCCGAGCCCGACGGCGTCAAGGCGGCGATCGCCGCCTGCGTGGACGCCCACGGGCGGTTCGACGGCATCGCGAACTGCGTCGGCTCGATCCTGCTGCGCCCCGCGCACCTGACCAAGATCGAGGACTTCGACGCGACCGTGCGCGCGAACCTCCGCACCGCGTTCTCGACCGTCAGCGCGAGCGCGGGCGCGCTCCGCAAGACCGGCGGGTCGATCGTGCTCGTCAGCACCGCCGCCGCCCGCGCCGGGCTCTCCAACCACGAGGCCATCGCGGCCGCCAAGGCCGGCGTGCAGGGCCTCGCGCTCTCCGCCGCCGCCACCTACGCATCCCAGGGCATCCGCGTGAACTGCGTCGCGCCGGGGCTCGTCGATACGCCGCTGGCCGCGGGGATCACCGGCTCCGAGAAGGCGCTGGAGACGTCGCGCGCGATGCACGCGCTCGGCCGCATCGGCCAGCCCGACGAGGTCGCGAGCGCGATCGAGTGGCTGCTCGACCCGGCGCAGGGCTGGGTGACCGGCCAGATCCTCGGCGTCGACGGTGGTCTCGCCACCGTGCGGGCGCGCTGACGCGAGGAGCGCCTTGTCCTCCGCCTGGATGATCGTCGTACACGCTGCCGCCACCTGGGCGCTCGTCGGCCTCATCTGGACCATCCACGTCGTGCACTACCCGCTGTTTGCTGCGGTCGGGTCCGGGTTCCGCGCGTACCACGAGTCGCACATGCAGCGGATCACGTTCATCGTGGCGCCGCTGATGCTCGTGGAGCTCGCGACGGCGTTCCTGCTGTGGACGTCGCCGCCCGCCGGCACCGACGGGCGCATGTGGCTCGTCGGCCTCGTACTGCTCGCCGTCGTCTGGATCGAGACGGGGCTGTTCGCCGTGCCGCAGCACGGACGGCTGGAGGCCGGCTTCGACGAGGGAACGCACCGCGCGCTCATGGTCGGCAACCTGGTTCGCACGCTCGCGTGGACCGCGCGCGGGCTGCTCGTCGCGTGGATCGTCGTGCGCTGGACCGAGCGCGGGGGGATCGCGTGACCGCCTACGACGCCATCGTCGTCGGCGCGGGCTTCGGCGGCCTCGGCGCCGCGCTCACCCTCGCCGAGCGCGGGGCGCGCGTGGCCCTGCTGGAGCGGCTGAGCTACCCCGGCGGCTGCGCCTGCACGTTCGAGCACGACGGGGACTGGTTCGAGGGCGGCGCGACGCTGTTCTCCGGGTTCGACGAGGGCCAGCTGTTCCGCCGCTGGATCGACGACCACGACATGGACGTGCGCTACGAGCGGCTCGACCCACCGCTGGAGATGCGTACGCCGACGTCGACCGTGCTGGCGCGGCGCGACCGGGACCTCCTGCGCGAGCAGTTCGAGGCGATGGAGGGCGCGCCCGTCCGCGGCATCCGCCGGTTCTTCCGTCTCCAGGAGCGCGTCGCCTCGGCGCTGTGGCCGACGCTCGACGATGTCGCGCTCCTGCCGCCGCTGACGCCCTCGCGCGTGATGAAGCACGCCCTGCGGCTGCCGCGCTACGCGCCGCTCGCGCGCCTCGTGGGGCGGCCGCTGTGGCGCGTGCTGGAGCGCTACGGGCTGACCGGGTTCGAGCCGCTCGTCTCGTGGCTGGACGCGCAGTGCCAGATCACCGTCCAGTGCGGGGTGCGCGAGGCCGAGGCGCCGTTCGCACTCGCGGCGCTCGACTACCACCACCGCGGCGCCGTGCACGTCCGCGGCGGGATCGGCGAGCTCGCGTGGGGGATGGCGCGCGCGATCGAGGGCCTCGGCGGCTCGGTGCGCTTCGGCGCGCCCGTCCGGAGCGCCGAGCGCGATCCACGCGGTCTCTGGTCGGTCCGCGCGGGCGGCGAGACGCTCTCCGCGCCGCACATCGTCTTCAACGCGCTCCCGCAGGACGCCGCACGGATCGCCGGACTGGACGACCCGTCGCTCGCGCGCGTCGCGCGCCGCGTCGAGGACGGCTGGAGCGCCGCGATGCTCTATCGGACGGTGCAGCCGCCGCGGGACGCGGGCCCGAGCGCGCGCCACCTGGAGCTCGTCGCCGATCCGCACCAGCCGTTCCTGGAGGGCAACCACGTCTTCCTCTCGATCGGCGCGGAGGGCGAGGGCGTCTCGAACCCGGCGCTGCGGCGCGTGACGGTCTCGACGCACATCTCCGTCGCACGTCTGCGGGGCGCGTCCGACGACGACCAGCGGCGCTACGTCCAGGCGATCCAGGATCGGATGCGGGCGACGATCTCCGGCCTCGCGCCGGAGTGGGACTCGGTCGTCCGGGAGTTCACGGGCTCGGCCCGGACGTTCCGGCGCTGGACCGGACGGGCGGAGGGCCTGGTCGGCGGGGTCCCGCGGCGGGCGGGGCTCGCCCAGTACGCGGAGGTCCTCGGGCGCCGGATGCCGAAGGGGTTCCACCTCGTCGGCGACAGCGTCTTCCCGGGCCAGAGCACGCTGGCCTGCGCGGCGGGCGGCGCCCGGGTGGCCGAGGCGGTGGCGGACTCGATCGTGGGGGCGTCCCGCGGTGCGGCCGCGGCCTCCGATCGGGGTCCCGAGAAGGACCCCGCCGAGGGGCACCGTCCGCGGCGTATCCCCGCCGCCTGAAGCGCGCTCGGACCGGCCGCAAGTCGGCCTCGAGCCCTTCATGCACATGAGGGTGGGCCTTGATCATGGGTTTAAGAACCGCCCATACCGTCCGCGCGCATACCCCCCGCCCCTCCACGGCCCGGCTGCAGTTGCGACCGGTCGCGGCGATCCCTCCCACCACCTTTCCCGCCGGCGCTCCCCGGGAGGCATCTGTCCTCCTTACGGAGACTTCCGACCTCCGTGATCAAGAGAATCACGATCCGCTGGATCGTTGTCCTCGCGCTCCTGCAGTGCACCACTGCTTTCGCGTTCGGCCAACAGTCCGGGTCCATCCGAGGCACCGTCCTCGACGCGGACTTCGAAGCACCTCTCTCCGGCGCGCGCGTCGAAGTCGTGGAGAAAGGTGTGACCGTCGAGTCGAACGCCCAGGGCTCGTACAGCGTCGTCGACCTCGCGCCGGGCGCGTACTCCGTCGTCGTGTCGAAGCCGGGGTACACGAGCGAGGTCCGGACGAACGTCCTCGTCGTCGCGGGGCAGGGCACCGACCTCGACGTCTCGCTCGCGGGCGACTTCACCGACATGGAGGAGTACGTCGTCGAGGAGATCGTGCGGATCGGGGGCGCCGACGAGGTCGGCCTCCTGAACCTGCGCTTCGAGGCGCCGTCTCTGATCGACTCGATCGGCGCCGACCTCCTGCGCCGCGCGACCGTTGGCAGCGCGGACGAGGCGCTCGGCCTGATCTCGGGCGCCACCGTCGCCGACGACGCGACCGCCGTCGTGCGCGGTCTGCCCGATCGCTACGTCAGCTCGCAGGTGAACGGCGTCCGGCTGCCCTCGGCGAACGAGGAGAAGCGCGCGGTCGAGCTCGACCAGTTCCCGAGCGCCGTGATCGAGAGCGTTCAGGTCTCGAAGACGTTCACGCCGGACCAGCAGGGCGACGCGTCGGGCGGTGCGGTCAACATCATCCTGAAGAGCATCCCGCGCGAGCCGATCTTCAGCTTCAGCGGGCAGACGAGCTACAACACGCAGGCCACGAACGAGAAGGGGTTCCTGGGCTACCGCGGCGGGGGCGTCGGCGCGTGGGGGCTGGAGGGCGACTCGCGCCCGATCCAGCCCGAGGGCAACTGGACCGGCGCTGTTGGCGTGTCCCCGAGCGACGCGCCCATCGACTACAAGTTCTCGACCGCGGTCGGCGGTAGCCGCGAGCTCGACAGCGGCGTCCGCGTCGGCGGCTTCGTCAGCCTCTTCTACGAGAAGGACAGCCAGCACTTCGACAACGGCCGCGACGACTCCTGGTGGGTCAACCGCGCGGTCGCGCCGACCCTCACGCCCCAGACCGACCTCGGTGGTGTCAGCGCGGACCCCTTCGTCACGAACCTCTTCGACATCACGGAGAGCACGCGGAGCATCCAGTGGGGTGGGACGGCGTCAGTCGGGGCTGAGTGGGACAACCACAACGTCGGCGCGACATTCTTCTACGCGCACACCGCCTCGGACACAGCGACGCTCGCCGAAGACACGCGTGGCAAGAGCTTCTTCTTTCCCGGCTACGACGTGAACGACCCCGCAGGGGTCGGGAACGTGGGGGAGGACGCGGAGAGGGCGCCTTGGCTGAGGACCGAGACGCTCGAATACAACGAGCGCACGACCGGGACGTTCCAGCTCAACGGTCGACACGAGTTCGAGACTCGGTCCTGGGGCGCCGAGGACCGGATGGAGTTCAAGAACCCGATCCTCACCTGGACCTTCGCATCGAGCTTCGCGAACCAGGATCAGCCCGACAAGAGGCTGTTCGGATCGCTATGGAGGCCGCCGAGCTTCGTGGAGGGCAATCCAGACTTCATTACCGATCCGTTCTTCGAGCAGTTCAAGCCGGCGGCGAACTTCACGCTCGGCAACCTCCAGCGGACGTTCCGAAAGATCGAGGAGGACAGCCTCCAGCTCCAGCTCAACGCCGAGCTGCCGTTCGATCAGTGGTCCGGGGACCAGGGCTACTTCAAGGTTGGGTACTTCGACGATCGCGTCGACCGGACGTTCGACCAGGAGAGCTTCAGCAACTTCAGCGAGCCGACGTTCATCACGTTCGACGGCGGCTGGGACGACTTCTGGAGCGCGAACTGGGAGAACGAGGACCACAGAATCTCGCAGGAGCTCGACGTCGACGTCGACTACACCGGCGAGTTCAACATCGACGCGTGGTACGGGATGGTCGACCTCCCGATCACGAGCAAGTTCAAGCTGATCGGCGGTGCGCGCGTGGAGAACACCGAGATCATCACGAGGCTCCAGCCGGGCGCCAACGCGCTCTACTTTCCTCCCGACGAGGACGCGGCGCGCCAGTTCACGCCCGAGGTCATCGACGAGATCGGGCAGCCGTTCACCCAGCGTGATCTGCTTCCGGCGCTCTCCGCCGTCTACAGCGTCACCCCGGCCTGGACGGTCCGCCTTGCGTACAGCCAGACCGTGGCCCGTCCGACGTTCAAGGAACGCGTGCCGATCCTCCAGCAGGAGTTCCTCGGCGGTGAGGTCTTCATCGGCAACCCGAACGTGGTCCTCGCCGAACTCGCGAACTACGACATCCGGCTCGACTATCGGCCGACGGAGACGTCGCTCGTCTCTCTGTCCTACTTCTACAAGGACATCAAGAACGCGATCGAGCGCATCCAGCGGAACATCGACTTCGGATTCACCACCGTCGAGAACTACCCGACCGGCCGCCTCAGCGGATTCGAGCTCGAACTGCGGCAGCAGCTCGAGCCGCTCTGGGGAGGCTTCGAAGGACTCTCCGTTGGTGCGAACGGCACGCTCATCGACTCCGAGGTCGAGCTGCCTCAGGTCCAGATCGATGACTTCGAGAACATCGGATTCCCGATCACGAAGCGGGACGCCACGAACGCGCCGGAGTTCCTCTACAACCTCTACACGACGTACGACATCCCGAACATCGGGACGCAGCTCGGGCTCTTCTACACGGTCCGCGGCGACACGCTCGTGACGGGCGACAGCATCGGTCAGCAGAGCAACTACATCCCCGCGATCTACCGCAGGGAGTTCGGGACGCTGAACTTCAGCCTGGCCCAGCGCCTCTCGCGGCATTGGACGCTTCGCTTCCAGGCGAAGAACCTGACCAATCCGACCATCGAAGAGGTCTACCGCTCCCAGTTCACGGGACCGGACCTCGTCAACGTGTCTTTCACTCGGGGCATCGAGTACGCCCTGAGCATTGCAGCCAACTACAGCTTCTGATCGCAGGCAGGTGGCCTGCACTCCCCCGAGACGTCCCGCGCATTCGCGGGTACCAGCCATGGAACGACCCAACGAGGTTCTTGGTGAAAAGGCGAGCGCCAGCGAGAGGCGCAGGTGGACGACCCTGGCGATCGGACTGCCGGCTGTGCTCCTCATCGGCGGAGCGGTCGCCGGCCGGACGCAGGAGTCGGCGGGCGAGACGATCGACCTGACGCGCGCTTCGCTGGAGCAGTACATCGACCTGCGCAAGCTGATCAGCGCCGAGACGGTCGCCCTCCAGGACGATCTCGACTTCCTCTCGGACGAGATCGACCTCGTCACCGCGCAGATCGAGGCGCGGAAGGAGGAGATCAAGGAGCTCAACAGCGGGATCGAGGACTCGGCCGACAAGGTCCTCGAGCTCGAGGAGGAGGAGGGCGCGCTGCGCGCTGCTACCGCGACCCTGGAGGAGGTCATCCCTGACCTGGAGGCGAGGACGAAGGAGCTGCTCAAGCGAGTCCCCGCGCCCGCGTACGAGATCACCTCGATCGCGCGTCAGCAGATCCCCGAGGATCCGGAGACGACGAAGGAGGGCCTCGCCCGCCGGTTCGGCGCGGTCGCGGGCGTCCTGACGCTCCTCGACAAGTTCAACACCGACATACACGCCGAGAGCGAGATCCGCACGCTGCAGAGCGGTCAGGACGCCCTCGTCACGGTGCTCTACCTCGGGCTGTCGCTCGCCTACTACGTGAACGACGACGGGACCGCCGCCGGGCGCGGCACGCCGAGCGCCG
>JBCDGE010000005.1:0-119978 GCA_038757895.1 Planctomycetota bacterium
CGAGCGGACCGGACGGGTCGCGCAGGACGCGCGGAAGCGGGCGTGAGCGGTCGCGCGGCGGCTCGATCCAGGGGCGCGCGCCCCGCGGGTGGACGGGGCTCGAGACGGCGGACGACGAGGAAGTCGACCGACCGCGCGCTCCTCCTGCGTCGCACGTCCTACGGGGAGACGTCCCTCGTCGTCCACGTGCTGACGCTCCGGCACGGGCGCGTCGAGCTGATCGCGAAGGGCGCCCACCGGCCGAAGTCCCGCTTCTCCGGCGTGCTCGACTGGTTCGACACTCTGGAGCTCGCCTGGACGGGCTCGCGCGAGGGCGACCTCGGGACGCTCGGCGAGGGATCCCTCGAGGCGCGACGCCGGCACCTGACGCGTTCGCTCGGTGCCTACCGGGCGGCCCAGACGGTCGTCGAGCTGCTCGACCTCGCCACGCGAGCGGGCGCCGCCGACCCGGACCTGTTCCGACTGGGCGAATCCGCGCTCGACGCGCTCGACGGACACGTCGCGGACGCAGGAGTCCCCCACTCCGCGCTCCTCGCCGCGTTCGAGCTGCATCTCCTCGACCACCTCGGGCTCGCCCCTTCGCTGGAGGTCTGCGCTTCCTGCGGGGGCCCGGCGCCGCCCGTCGATCCGGGCGTCCCGGAGCCGCGCGTGCCCTTCTCCGCGGCCGCGGGGGGGCGGCTCTGCGCGAAGCACGCGAACGAGGCTCACGCCGCGGGGGTCCGCGTCGGTACCCTTCCTGCCGACGTCCTCGGGGCGGCTGCGGCGGCCCTCGCCGCGCCGCTGTCCCACGCCGGCGCCCTCGGCTGGTCCCACGACCTCTCCGAGCGCGTGCTGGACTTCGCCGGACGCTTCCTCGACCACCATCTCGAGGCGCGCCCGCGGAGCCACGGCGCGTTCCTCTCCGCTCCCGACCGGAACCGGCGCAACAGATCGACCGACCGACCGTGACCTCCGACTCGCTCCGCAGCCTGGCCCGCCTCCGCACCGCGCCCACAGCGCGGAGTGCAGCCGTGGCCGTGGCCATCGCGCTGATCGCGCTGCTGTCGGGCTGCACCTCCAGCCCGATCGCGAACGTGACGCGGATGAAGACCGAGAAGGTCCCCGCGGCGCTGGAGACGTCGCAGGCGGTCACGATCGAGAGCGCGAGCGACAAGGAGCTCGTCCGCGTCGTCGCGGACATGCTGGGCGCCAACAAGGCCGTCGGCCTGGAGACCGGCACGCGGGTCGCGGTGCGGACGACGCTGGAGCGCGCGGCCGACGAGTTCGCGACCCGGGGCGAGGACGCGGGAGCGCTGGAAGACCTCGCGATGACCGAGCTGCCCGCGCGGATCGCCGTCCGGGCCGGGATCCGTGCCGCCCGTCTGTACTACGACGACGGCGAGCGGATGGATGCGTTCAAGCTGATCCGCAAGATCGACCAGCGCTATCCGTCGCACGGGCTCAGGACCGATGCGGGCGACCTGCTGTCGGAGATCGGGGACTCGTTCAAGAACGACAGGCGCCGGCGCTTCTTCCTGTTCCCCTACTCCTCGAACGCCCCGCAGATCTACGAGTACCTCAGCACCGAGTACCCGACGCACCCCAGGTCGGACGACGCGCTTCAGACGCTCGCGGCGATCTACGAGAAGAAGCGGCGCTTCGACATCGCGATCGAGCGGCATCGCGACCTCGTCCTGTGGGCGCCCGACTCGCCGTACAGGGTGGAGAGCGAGGCGGCGATCCCGCGCCTCCGGCTCGCCGACCTCGACGGTCCCGAGTACGGGCGCGACTCGATGATGATCGCGCTCGCCGAACTGGAGGCGTGGCTGCGGGCGTACCCCGACGAGGAGTCCCGCTCGCAGGTCGAGCGCACGCTCGTCGACTGCCTGCAGCGGCTCGCCGACAACGACATGGGCGTCGCACGCTTCTACCGCACCGTGCTCAGCGTCACGGGTGCGCGGCAGCACGCGGCGCGGGCGCTGGAGTACGCCAAGCGCGCGGGCAACGCGGACCAGCTCGAGGAGATCCGGGGCTTCCTCGCATCGCTCGACGAGATCGAGGAGCTCGGCGCACCGCGCGAGCTTCCGGAGATCCAGTCCCCCGACGAGCTGCTGCGCGGGGACTCGAACTTCGACGGCCAGGGTCCCGCCGACCTCGCCCCGGGATCGAGCGAGATCGCGCCGCGGCGCACGCCGCGCGCGACGGAGAAGGAGATCGAGAAGGGCACCGAGGACTCGACGTCCGAAGGCACCCTGAACGACCCCCTCCCCGGCGACGACAAGGGCGGAGGCCAGTAGCGGAAGCACCATGGCCACACCCTCCTCAGGTCTCCGGATGACCCGGATCGCGCTGGCGCTGATGATCGCTCTCGTCCCCGCGGGCTGCGGCTACCGCGCAGGGCTCGGCGCGCGTCTCGACGACGGCTCGCTCGCCGACACGATCGGCATCGAGATCTTCGGCAACGAGTCCCAGCTCCCGAACCTGGAGCGGGACCTGCACGAGGCGACGAGCCTCTCGGCGCGGCGCTACCTGGACCTGGTCCTGGCGTCCCCCGAGCACGCCGACCTCGTGCTGCGCGGTTCCATCAAGCAGTTCCGACGCGCCGAGGGCGCGCGCACCGCGGACAACCGGACCGTCGAGACGAGCAACATCGTCACGGTGCAGGCCTCGCTCATCGATCGTTCGACCGGAGCGGTCGTCGGGACGACCTCCGTCACGACCGTGGTCGGAACGCCGATCGACGTGCCCGGTCGCGAGCCGGAGACGCGCGAGCGCGCGATCGCGATCGCTGCCGACCGCCTCGTGCTCGAGCTGGTCGCGGGCCTCGAGTACGGCGTGACGCGCCCCGAGGCGCCCTGACGCGGTCTTCAGGGCCTGGGTAGGAATCGTTGGCGTACTCTGCCCAGGCCCTGATGACGTCTCTGGCGCATCCTCTGACGAGGATGCGCGGTCACGTGGGCAATTCTTGCCCAAGCTCTCACACGCGCCGCAGACCTCCCGCGGCGGTTCCGCGCAGGGCCTTGCGCGCAAGGAACCGCCATCTGGCGGATCCGAGACCGGGGGGGCGATCGAAGAGAATGGGGTCGTAGGCGCTGCCGGTTAGACTCGCCGGGAGACGCCCGTAGACCCACTTCCACCGAACCAAGTCCACTGTCTGGGGCGCGGGCCCCCTCCCGCGCGCGACCCTCCGGAGACCCCCCGGAGGACGATCCAGCCCACCTCGGGCACCGCTGCTCTGGAGAATTGGTCCGGGGGGGCCGATAACCAAGCCATGGCCGAACCGCAGAACCAAGGAGACAAGGCGCGCAAGCCCCGCCCCTTCGGCTCTCTCCTCCTCTTCCTCACCGTCATCATCGTGGTGCTGGTGGCGTTCGGGGGGAGCCAGCTCGGTAGGACGGAAGAGCTGACGCAGGACAAGTTCCTCCACACGCTCGTCACGGGCGGCGTCCAGCGACTCGAGCTCAAGGGCCAGAACGAGGTCGAGGGCGTCCTCACGAACGGGAAGAGGTTCCAGACCTCCGTCGCGAGCCTCGCGGAGAACGAGACCCGGTGGCGGGACATCAAGGCCCGCGCGCGCTACACGTCGGAGCAGGTCGACACCGTGCTCGCTGCGGTCGAGGCCGGCAGCTTCCAGCCCACCGAGGTGTGGCACGTCACCGAGATCTCCCAGGAGGTCACGGGTGGCCTGCGCGCCGAGCGCCCGGCGTCCGAGCCGAAGATCGCCCCGAAGGCGCGCCAGACCGACCTGCTCTTCGTCCACGGGACGGCGACGCCCGACGCCGGGTTCTCGCCTGTCGGCGGGATCGGCCAGGACCCGAGCGGCGACGCGGGCGACTACACGATCGCGCTCCAGCTCAGCAACGTTGCGCCGAAGCTGGCCTACGTACGCGAGGAGCTCGTCAAGGCTGGCGCGACGGTCGAGAGGTTCACGTTCGACCTGCGCGAGGACGGCGGCACGAGGCACGGTCCCGCGGATGGATCGCTGATGCTCGTCCTGCTGACCTGGGGCCCGTGGATCCTGATCTTCGCGGTCTTCCTGCTGTTCATGCGGCAGATGCGGAACCAGGGCTCTGGCGCGGGCGTGATGAGCTTCGGCCGCAGCCGGGCGCAGATGTACACGAAGGAGAACCACACCGGCGTGACGTTCGAGGACGTCGCCGGCGCGCAAGAGGCCAAGGCCGAGGTGCGTGAGGTGGTCGAGTTCCTGAAGAACCCCGGCAAGTTCACGCGGATCGGCGGACGCATCCCGCGCGGCGTGCTGCTCGTCGGCTCGCCCGGCTGCGGCAAGACGCTGCTCGCCAAGGCGATCGCGGGCGAGGCCGAGGTGCCGTTCTTCTCGATCTCCGGCTCCGACTTCGTCGAGATGTTCGTCGGCGTCGGCGCGAGCCGCGTGCGCGACCTGTTCAAGCAGGCGCGCGAGAACTCGCCCTGCATCATCTTCCTGGGCGAGATCGACGCGGTCGGTCGCCGTCGCGGCAGCGGCATGGGCGGCGGCCACGACGAGCGCGAGCAGACGCTGAACGCGATCCTCGTCGAGATGGACGGCTTCAGTACCGACGAGGGCATCATCGTCGTCGCGGCCACGAACCGTCCCGACGTGCTCGACCCGGCGCTCCTGCGCCCGGGCCGCTTCGACCGCGAGGTCACGATCGACCTCCCGGACCTGGACGGGCGCGAGGCCATCCTCGGCGTGCACCTCAAGAAGGTGAAGGTCGCCAAGGACATCGACGTGATGGACCTCGCGCGGGCGACGCCGGGCTACTCGGGCGCCGATCTCGCCGCGATCGTCAACGAGGCCGCGATCATGGCCGTCCTCGACAAGAAGGACGAGATCGAGATGTCGCACCTCGAGGAGGCGACGGCGAAGGTCCGCTACGGACGCCAGAAGATCGCCCGGAACGTCGAGCAGGAGGACCTGGAGATCACGGCCTACCACGAGGCCGGCCACACGATCGTCGCGGCCAAGCTGGAGGGTCAGATCGACGTCCCGCACAAGGTGACGATCGTCCCGCGCGGACGCGCGCTCGGCGCGACCGTGATGCTCCCCCAGAAGGAGAGCTACCACATGCAGCGCAAGCGCCTGCTCGGGCAGCTCGCGATGCTGTTCGGCGGCCGCGTGGCCGAGGAACTCTTCTGCGGCGACATCTCGGCCGGAGCGTCGGACGACATCCGCCGCGCGACGGAGCTGACGCGCGCGATGGTCACCGAGCTCGGCATGAGCGACAAGGTCGGCCCGATCAACTTCGCGGAGCGCCAGGGGTCCGACTTCCTCGGCACCGAGCTGATGAGCGGCAAGTGGCACTCCGAGGACACGGCCCGCGAGATCGACGAGGAGATCAAGCGGATCATGCGCGAGGCCCACGAGCTCGCGCGGACGCTCGTCGGCGAGAGCCGCGAAGCCGTGGAGCGCCTCACCAAGGGCCTCCTGCTCTACGAGACGCTCGACAAGGACGAGATCACCAAGCTCATCGACGGCGGCGATCCGGAGAGCCTGCGCGAGAAGACCGCGGAGGAGATCCGCGAGGAGCGCAAGTCGTCGAAGCCGACGCCCAAGGCGCTCCCGAGCGAGCCCGAGATCGACGGCGAGGGCGGCGGATCGCTGAGCGGCCTTTCGCCCGCGTGAGCGAGGGCGCGGCGGAGCCGCTCCCCCTCTGGCCCCACGCCCACGGCGTGGGGTCCGAGATCGGCGCGCGGCGACCCGCGCTCATGGGCGTGGTCAACGTGACGCCCGATAGCTTCTCGGACGGGGGACGCTTCCTCGACCCCGAGCGGGCGATCGAGCACGGGGTCCGGCTCGTCGGCGAGGGCGCCGACGTCCTGGACGTCGGCGGCGAGTCGACCCGCCCCGGCGCGGCCCCCGTCCCCGTGGACGAAGAGCTGCGGCGAGTGCTGCCGGTCATCGAGGGCCTCGCGCGCGCGAGCCGGGCCACGCTGTCGATCGACACGATGAAGGCGGACGTCGCCCGCGCCGCGGTCCAGGCCGGCGCCCGCATCGTGAACGACGTGAGCGCGGGCCTCGCGGACCCCGCGATGCTGTCCACGGTCGCCGAACTGGCCTCGGTCGAGCCGGTGCACCTGGTCCTCATGCACCGCCAGGGCACCCCGGAGACCATGCAGGCGGCCCCGCGGTACGACGACGTCGTCCGCGAGGTCCGCGAGCACCTCGGAGAGCGCGTCCGGGCGGCCGAGGAGGCCGGCGTCCCCGAGGACCGGATCACGGTCGACCCGGGGATCGGCTTCGGGAAGCGGCTCGACCACAACCTCGCTCTCCTGGCGTCCCTCGAAGGCCTGCGTGCCCTCGGGCGCCCCGTGCTCCTCGGGGCCTCCCGCAAGTCCTTCATCGGGCACCTGACGGGCGCGGAAGACCCGGCGGACTGGCTCGCCGGGGAGCGCCGGGACGTCCCGTCGGAGCGGATCGGGGGGACCGCGGCGGTGATCGCGCTCGCGGCGGCGCGCGGCGCGGCCGACGTCCTCCGGGTCCACGACGTCGCGATCATGAAGGAGGCCGTGCTCGTGGCACGGGCGATCGCGGCCGCCGGCGCCGGCCCGGGCGGGTCCTGAACGGCGGTTCGCCCGGAGCCCGGCGGCTCCGCTTCACCTCGGACGCGCATTGCGCCGATGGATGAACTACCGGTCCCCGCCGCGCAGATGTGTCCGGATCCCGCGTGCGTCCCGCGCGTGAGGGCGCGATCATGCGACTGCGGCGTCCGATCCTGCCGCCGACGCCCCGCCCATGTCCCTCGACCCGAAGACGATCGTCCAGATCCTCGTCCTGACGGTCGGCATCCACGTGGCGCTGTCGTTCCTGCGGACGACGCGTGGAAGCGGCCTGATCCGCGGCGTGGCGATCGCGATGTTCGTGATCTTCGGCGGGCTCCTGTTCTTGGCCCGCCGCTTCGAGCTGTACGAGCTCGACTTCATCGTCGAGAGCGTGAGCGGCTTCGTCGTCGTGATCCTCGCGATCGTCTTCCAGCCGGAACTGCGCCGGGGGATCGTGAGCATCGGCGAGAACCCGCTCCTGCGCCGGGTCATCGGGTCCAGGGGCGCCGACGTCGTCGACGAGGTCGCCGCAGCGTGTGTCGCGATGGCGAAGCACAAGCAGGGTGCCCTCATCGCGTTCGAGCGCCAGAATTCGCTCGACCCCTACGCGCAGACCGCGGCGAGGATCGATTCGCGGGTGCAGCGCGATCTCCTGGACACGATCTTCTACACCGGCAGCGCGCTGCACGACGGCGCCGTGATCATCCGCGAGGGACGCATCGCGTGCGCGATGGCGATCCTCCCGCTGTCGGAGAACGACCAGCTCGCGAGCTCGGTCGGCACCCGCCACCGCGCGGCGCTCGGGCTGACCGAGGAGACCGACGCGGTCGTCGTCGCGGTGTCGGAGGAGACGGGGCTGATCTCCGTCTTCCAGGGCGGCCAGATGGAGCGGCGCGTCGTGAAGGACGAGCTCGCCGACGTGCTCCGCGCGCGCCTCGGCGGCGACGACATCGCCGAGCCGTCGAAGTCGAAGCGCCCGGCGCCGGCGGCGCGCGTCCTGCAGACTCTCATCGCGAACCCGGGCCAGAAGCTCATGTCGTTCCTGCTCGCGGTCGGCCTGTTCGTGATCGCGTTCCGATCGGTCACGACGTCCGAGCAGTTCCCGGTCGACATCGTCGTCGAGTCCGGCGACGACGCGCGCAGGACGCCGACCCGTGGCGTCCTGAGGATCGTGCTCCCCTCCGAGAGCCTGCACGTGGCATCCCCGCTGCCCCGGGCCCGCTACATGGTCGACGTCCTCGCCTCGCAAGCCGCCTTCGCCGCGATCGCCGGCGGGATCGGAGGCGTGGTGAAGGTCGAGCCCGCGTGGGTCGGCTCGGAGCGCACGATCGCCGCGGGCGACATCACCTGGGGCGCGGGGACCGTGATGGAAGACCTCAGCGTCACGTTCCAGACCCCCGACTCCCTGACCCTGCGGATCGAGGAGTACGGCGACGCGGTCGTCGAGCCGTCGATCGAGTCATTCGGCCCGGACGCCGACGGCGTCACGTTGAAGGGGCTGAGGCCCCCCAGCGGCAAGGAGGTCGAACCCACTTCGCTGGAGTTCAACCCGCCGTCCGTCGTGCTGCGCGGGCCCAAGGACGAGATCGCCGAGCTCGCTGCCGATCCGACGAAGCTGCTTTTCGAGGTGATCGAGCTGGAAGACGCGTCGGAGTTCGGCTTCGTCGAACGCGTCCGGCTCGACCCGGAGAAGCACCCCGAGATCGTGCTCGACGGCGACCTGTTCCTCCGCGGCCGGCTGCGCCAGCGCGAGGAGCTCGTCACGCAGGTGGAGCTCGACGTCGCCCTCCTGTCGTTCGACACGGAGAAGGCGGGGACCCCGCCGCCCTTCGAGCCCCCCACGACGACCGTGACCGTCCTCATCAAGACCCGCAAGCTGTTCGGCGAGAACCTCGACGAATCGAGGCGGACGGTGATGATCAACGAGCTCCTCCAGTTCGTGCGCGACCGCGGCCGCGTCTTCGTCGACGTGGACTCCGTCGACGAGAACAGCAACCGCGCTTCCGTGGAGGTCGGAGACCTCGATCCGATCTGGCGCAGCGAGCTCAGTCCCTTCTTCTCCGCCGCAAAGACCGATCCCTACGCCTCGCTCCGCCTGGAGATCGACGAGGCGGATCGAACGATCGTGCTCACGCCCCTGGCGACCGCCGATGACGATGACGAGTGACCAGCCGATCTTCGGCACCGACGGGATCCGCGGCCGCGCGCTGGAGGGCTGGCTCGCACCGGACGCCATCGAGGCGCTCGGGCGGGCCGCGGGCGCCGTCCTCGGGCCCAACGCAAACGGCGAGGCCCGCGCGCTCGTGGCGCACGACGGGCGCGCCTCGGCGGACGAGCTGCAGCGCGCGTTCGCGCGCGGCCTGGCGGAGGCCGGGATCGCAACGACGACCGCTGAGCTCCTCCCGACGCCCGGGCTCGCCTGGCTCACGTCGACGCGTCCGGTCGCGCTCGGCGCGATGATCAGCGCGTCGCACAACCCGGCGCACGACAACGGGATCAAGCTCTTCGGCGGCTGCGGCGCGAAGCTCAGCGACGCCCAGCAGACCGAGATCGAGGTCCGACTGCGCGACGAGATGCAGCGCGTTGCCCCCGGCGGCGACGCCCCCACGGCCTCGCTCGACCACGACGGATCGCTGGAGGATGCGTACGCCGCGCACCTCATCGAACTCGGCAGCCTCGACGGCGCGCTCGACCTCGCGGGCGTGCGCGTGGTGATCGACTGCGCGAACGGCGCGGCGAGCCGCGTCGGGCCGCGCGTCCTGGAGTCGCTCGGCGCGATCGTGACCGCGCTTCACGCGTCGCCGGACGGCGAGAACATCAACGACGGCTGCGGTTCGACCCATCCGGAGTCGCTCCAGGCCGCGGTGATCGAGCACGGCGCCGCCCTCGGGATCGCCCTCGACGGGGACGCGGACCGCTGCATCCTCGTGGACGAGGCCGGCGCGCTGGTCGACGGCGACGCGATCATGACGATCGTGGCGCGCGACGCCGCCGGGCGCGGCGCCTGGCAGGACCCCCGGATCGTCGCCACGGTGATGAGCAACCGTGGCCTGCACCTCGCCCTCGCGCCCGTGGGCGTCGGGGTGGTCGAGGTCGGGGTCGGCGACCGCCAGGTCGTGGAGGCCCTGCGTACCCACGGCCTCCAGCTCGGCGGCGAAAAGTCAGGGCACATCGTGTTCGGCGCCGAGTCCGGCTACATCGGCGACGGGCTCCTCACCGCCCTGCACGTGCTCTCGGTCGCGTCGCGTACCGGAGCTTCGCTGTCCGAGCTCGCCGCGCCCTTCGTGCCGCTGCCGCAGGTCCTTCTCGGGCTGACGGTGGCCGAGAAGCCGCCGCTGGATTCGCTCGCCGCGTTCTCCGCGCTGCGCGCGCGGTTCGACGAGGAGCTTGGCACGGAAGGCCGCGTCAACGTGCGCTACTCGGGAACGGAGCCGAAGGCCCGCGTCATGGTCGAGGGCCCGGACGAGGCGCGCATCCGAGCGATGGCCGAGGAGCTCGTCCGAACGCTCGAGGACGAGATCGGCCGGTGACGACGGACGGCCCCCGCCTCGTCGTCGCGCTCGAGACCTCGACCCGGGCGCCCTCCGTCGCCGCGTCGCTGGACGGCGGGGACGTCGCGCTACGGATCCTCGACGGCGCGCGCTCGCACGCGAGCGACCTCCTCCTCGAGCTGGAGGCAGCGGTCGCGCACGTCGGCGCGACGAAGGACGACCTGGATCTCGTCGTCGTCGGGACGGGGCCAGGCAGCTACACCGGCCTGCGCGTCGGCGCGGCGACGGCGCTCGGACTGCACCGCGGCGCGGGTGCGGCGCTCGTTGCGGTGCCGTCCTTCGAGTCGATCGCTCGGCGCGGACTCACGACCGGCGACGCTGGCGCGGTCTTCGCCAATGCGTTCGGCGGTCAGGTGTACGCGGCAGAGTACCTGCGGGACGACGAGGGCGTCGTCGTCCCGACGGTCGAGCCGAGGTGCATCGACGCGGCCGCCGCGCGGCAGGAGCTCGAGAACGCCGACATCGCGTTCTCCGATCCCGGCGCGCTGGCTGCGATGGGGATCGACGAGGCAGACGTTCCCGCGTCGGTGCGAGCCGACGTCGTCGCGCGCGCGGATGCGCTCCTCGACCTCGGGCGCGAGCGCTTCGGTGCGCGAGGCGCGGACGACCCCGGCGACGTCCGTCCGCTCTATCTCCGCCCCTTCGAGGTCAAGACGCGGGCGCGCTGAGGGCGAGCGGACGACCGGTGCGAAGAAAAGGAGCCGCGACCCCTGGGGATCGCGGCTCCTCGTTCGGTCGCTCGCGCGGGGATCAGAGATCCTGCGGGCGGAGCGTGCGGCGGTTGTTCGCCTCGGCGCGGGCTTCGGCCTGGCCGATGAGCTCGCGAACCTTCTCGTCGAGAGCGCCGTAGAAGTCGCCGGAGACGTTGATCGAGGCGAGAGCCTTGGTCCGGCTCTTGCTGATGATCATGTCGACGGCGCCCCGGCCCTTCTTATTGGTCGAGCGGCGTGCGGTGGTTTTGCGGGCGGCTTTCTTCTTGGTGGCGCGACGCGCTTTCTTCTTGGCCATGGAGCGAGGCTGCCCTGATCGGGCGGCTGGGGTCGTCTGGGGGGTCTCCTGTGCGGTGAGAGTGAAATCCGTGACGCTTCGAGGAGAGTGACGGTCGCGAGAGTCGATGTCAACGGCCAGAATCACGCGAGATTCGGCGATTCGAGGCCGATCTTGGGGTAGGCGGGATCGACGGATCCCGGAATCGAGGCATGAAGGTCACCGCAGAGGACATCGAGACCAGGGAGCTGAAGCGCTCCCTGATCTGGCGGGGGCCCGTCGCGCGCGCGCTTCTGGGCCTCGCGAGGTTCCTCGGGTGGCTGTCCTTCCTCGCGATCCTGGCCGCGGCCCTCGCGGAGAACCACCCCTCCCTGGAGCGCTGGGTGGCGCAGACCGTGCAGGAGAAGGTCGGCGGCCCCCTCACCCGCTCGGTCGAGGTGGCGGACATCGACATCCGCTGGCTCCGCCGCTCGATCGCGGTCCGCGGGATCGCGATGGGGCCCACCGGGGACGAGCTGCGCGTCGACGAAGTGTCGCTCCGGGTCGGCTGGGGGTGGTCGCGGGGCATCCACGTCGACCGCGTCTACGTCGACGGCGGCAGGTTCGTCGTGTCGGAGCGCATGACCGTCGACATGGACGGCCCGCGCGAGGACTCGGCGACGACGATCGACCTCCTCGCGGAGAGTCCGGAGGTGGTCGTCCGCAACGTCGCGATCTCGATCGCGCCGCCGACCGGCGAGCGGATCGACGTCGGATCGGTCGACCTCTACATGACCCGGATCACCGACGAGCTCGCGTCGATCTACGGGCGGCTCGTCCCCGCCCTCGGCGCGAAACCGGAGGACTGCGGCGTCGTCTGGCTGAACGGGACGATCGACGCCAACCGCGTGGCCCGCGTACGCGGGATCGCGAAGGAGCTGCCGCTCTCCCCGGATCCCCTCGACTCGGGCTCTGGGTCGTCCGGCCTGCTGCCGCCCGGGCTCGTCGACTTCGACCCGCGCGCGCGCGTGGACCTGCGCGCGTACGGCAGCTTCGAGCTCGGCCGCTCTCTGTTGCCGGAGGTCTCCGCGACGCTGCGCGCGACCGAGGGCACGCTCGTCCTTCCGTGGATCGAGGACGCCGAGGACCGCCCCCTCCAGGACGTGGAGGTCGTGCTGGACGTCGCGTTCGCGCCGCCCGACCCGGAGCGACCGTTCGACCCGGACGCGTGGCGCGCGCGCGGCAGCCTGAACGCGACGTTCGAATCCCTGCGCGCGAGCGCAGGACTGCGCGTCGGCGAGGACGCGCCTACGGACACGACGTTCGACGCATGGCTGAGCCTCCCGCAGGCGCCGCTCGGGAGCGAGCTCACCGAGCTCGTCGCGGACGCGAAGGTCGTCGGCAACCTTCAGACGATGCTCGACCCGAACGGCCGGGCGGACTTTGCGATCGGCCTGAGACTCCCGCGACCGTTCGACCGGAACGCTCCCCTCTCCCACGAGCTGGAGCGGTTCCTCCTCGTCCGCCCGAAGGGTGACGCGACCCTCGCCTACAGCGGGCTCCCCAGCAAGAAGACTGGTCGGCCCGCGATCGGCTTCCCGCTGCGCGTCGAGCGCGCGGCGGGCGAGGTGACCTGGAGCGTCCGCAACGAGGGGCGCTACCCGGGCCAGCTCGCGTTCTACGACATGACGGCGTATCAGCCCGGCGGGCCGGTGCGCGTCCAGGGCTCGCTGCACTTCACGCCCGAGTGGATGTTCGCGGACCCGGCGCTCGTGGACCTGGTCCCCGCGCCGTTCCACCTCGTCGTCGAGACCTCGAACATTCCCATCGACGATGCGTTCTACGAGGCGTTCGAGGGGCTTCGCCCGGTCGAGGGCCTGGGCGAAGTCTTGCCGACGTGGAATCCCAGGGGCGGCGAGGTCGACTTCCGACTGGAGATCTGGGAGACCGAGGCCGCCGACGGGGTGAACATGGCGATCGACGCCGGATTCGACGGTGTCGGCGTGCGCTGGCGCGAGCTCGGCGTTCCGGTCGAGGACGCCGAGGGGCGGCTGCTCGTGCGGACGAGCGGCGAAGACGCCCGGTCCGAGGTCATCCTCGACATGGAGGCCTCGACCTCGGTGGCGCGGGGCCCGCTCACCGCTCGTGGCCGCGTCATCGGCGACGGCGCGAAGCGCGGACTGATGTGGTTCGACGTCGCCGCGACCGAGGTCAATCCGGTCCACGGGGTGCTACGCGAGGAGCTGCGGCGCAAGAACCCGGCGACGCTGACGGCCCTCGACTCGGCCGGAGTCGCGGGCTTCGTCGACGTCGCGGTCGACGTGTCGCAGCCGATCCCCCAGGTGGAGGCGCGGGCGATGCGCGTCTCCGACGAGCTGGCGAGCCCGTACCTGGGCGGGCTGGAGGCGTGGACCGTCGCGCAGCCGAGCGACGACCGCAGCGGCGTCCAGATCCAGCCTTCCAAGATCGGCCTCGTGACGCGCGAGGTGCACGGTCGCGTGATCGCGACGACGCTCATCCCCCCCTCCGCGGGCGCGCGCGGAGAGCAGCGTGAGGAGGGCGCCCAGGTCGCGACGGGCGCGTCCACCTCCGTCGACGCGCGCGTCCAGGGATCGCTGCGCCAGGACGGCCCGGGCGTCCCCGTCGTCGGGATCGTGGGCGCACGCACGGGCGACCCTCCGGAGCTGCTCGCGTTCGGCGCGGGCGTCGACATCGCCAACAAGGCGCTCATCGGCGGCCTCACGGACCTGTCGCGCTCCTCCACCACCGGCCGATCGGCGGACCCGTTCGACACGGACACGCTCGACGTCGAAGGACGCATCGACTTCCGGGCACGCGTCGTGCTGCCCGACGCCCCGGGCAGCCCGATCGAGGAGATGGAGGTCGCGGTCGATGCGCGGCTCGACCGGCTCGCGATCCGCGAGAACCAGCTCATGCGCGAGGTCGCCGCGCACGTCCGCGTGGACGCGGCCACCGGCGAGTGGATCGGCGAGAAGGTCGACGCGCTCCTCGGCGAGACGCCGGTCGAGCTGACCGACTTCTCGTTCACGCCGACCGAGTTCGGCTCCCGTCTGCGCGCGAAGCTGCGGGCCGAGCGCCTCCCGATCGACCGGGAGCACCTCTCGTACTTCCTCGACGAGCGCGCGGTGCGCACGATCCTGGAGGACCTCGACGCCAGCGGGACGTTCGACATGAACGGCGCCGAGATCGAGGTCGTGAAGCGCCCCGACGGGACGACCGCGTTCGGGCTCGACGGCGACCTGTCGGTGCGCGACGCGTTCGTACACCTGGGCGTCCCGATCGAGATCCGGCGGATCGACTCGATGCGGCTCGGGCTCGCTCACGAGGGCCGGGGGCTCCGCTCCCGCGCGACGATCTCGGGCCTGCTCGGCGCGATCGCGGGACGCCGCCTGGAGGACGCCTCGCTGCAGCTCAGCTACGTCGAGCCGCGCCTCGTCCTTGAGGCGGTCGACGGCTCGTTCGAGGGCGGGCGGATGACGGCGGTCGGGAGCGACCTCGCGCCGGGCGCGAGCCTCTTCACCATCGACCTCGCTCCGCCGTTCCCGTTCCGGCTCGGCGCCCAGGTCACCGACGTGGACGTGGGCGAATTCCTACGAGGCGTCTTCGACTCGGACTTCGCGAACCGCGGTCGGATGGACCTGACGATGCGGCTGGAGGGCGACTTCCAGCACCTGACCGAGATGGAGGGCGGCGGCCGGATCCGGATCGAGGAGTCCGCGCTGTGGGCGATCCCGGTGTTCCAGGCCCTCTCCGTCAGCCTCGGCATCGACACGACAGTGCTGTTCGAGAAGATCGACTGCAGCTACTCGATCGCGGACGGCGTCCTGAACCTCGACCAGATGCGCGTGGACAGCGACCTGCTCGCGCTCGTCGGCACGGGCTCGATCTCGTTCGAGGGCGACGTGACGAGTGACCTGGAGGTGCGGTACGACCTCGTCGACCGGCTCGGCCCGTTCACGCAGCTCCTCTACCTCATCCAGAACAACCTCCTGCGCGTGTCGGTCCGCGGGACGATGGAGCGCCCGACCGTGGTGCTGCGCGGCCTGATCTCTCAGTTCCTGAAGCCCGCCGAGGAGCGCGACCGGCTCCCGCTGCCCGGTTTCAGCCGTCGGCCGTCGCGATTCTGATGCCGAGCGCGAAGGGCGCGGTCGGGATCGACCACGGCACGCGTCGCACGGGATTCGCTGCGACGGACGCCGCGCGGATCGTGGTGACTCCGCTCGATCCCGTCGAGGGCGGCAACGAGGCCGTCCTCGGGGGCATCGCGCGGATCCTGGACGAGCGCGACATCACGCACTTCGTCGTCGGCTACCCGCTGCGTCCCGACGGAACGGTCGGCGAGCGCGCGCAGCAGGTCGAGGCGTTCATCGCGCTGCTCACCGCGCGCTTCCCGGACGTCGCGATCGTCCGGCAGGACGAGCGGCTGACGACGAAGGAGGCCGAGGAGCGCCTGCGCGACGCCGGCTACCACGGACCCGAGCGCAAGCGGCGCAAGGACTCGTGGAGCGCGATGGTGCTGCTGGAGGACTGGATCCGCGCCGGGGAGCCGCGCGGCATCGACGCGCCTTAGTCGCGCGCTCAGCCGCGCGCGAGCGGCCCGAGCCACTCCACGATCTTGCGGCGCGCCTCTGCGCTCTTGCGGTCGTGCAAGAGGTGGTGCTTGCCCTCGAACACCGCGACCTCGACGCCGTCGCCGGCCATCGCGCGCGAGCGCTCGACGTCGCTGATCGGGTCGTCCGCGCCGTGCAGGACGAGGACGGGGACGCCGAGCCCCGCGACCTTCGGGAGGTGCTCGCGCGCGGTGCGCTCGGCCTCCTCGATCGCGCGCAGCGTGATCACGTCGTGCGTCAGCTCGGAGGCGGACCACGCGGTGGCCTGCGCCGCGGCGGAGGTCAGGTCGTCGGGTCCGAAGCCGGTCCGGCCCTCGGACTGCGGCGTGACCTTCTTGAAGAACTTGGACAGGCCCTTCGGCGCCTCGGGCCGCTCGAAGCGCGGCTCGTGCAGCGGCGAGAGGAGGACGGCGCCAGCGACGACGCCGGGGGTCTCCGCGCAGTAGGCCGCCACCTGGTTCGCGCCCAGCCCGACGCCGATGAGCACCTTGGGCTCGTCAGGCATCCGGTACGCGAGGTGGTCCTGGATCTCCTGGATGTCCCGGATGACCTCCCGCACGCCGTTCGAGTGGCCGCGGGGCCCCTCGGTCCGGCCGTGGCCTCGGAGGTCGGGGAGCGCGACGGCCCAGCCGGCCTCCGCGAGGTCGGCCGCGAGGGAGCGGTAGCGCTCTCCCGTGTCTCCCGCGTCGTGAACCACGGTCACGGCCCCGCGCGGCTCACCGCGGGCCGCGAGCTCCAGGACCGTCAGGAGGACCATCCCCTTCATCGAGTCGTGCGACAGCCCGGACGCGACCTCGCCCGTCTCGGTGGACTCTCGCAGCTCGAGGTTGGTGAGGAAGAAGTCGTCTTCGATCGGCATGGAGTCGAGGTCTGGGAGGAGCGTTCTGCGCGCGCGTCTCGAGGGCGCGATATCATGCCGCGCGGCGCGAGAGGCTGGGACAGTCGCTCCGCGGAGGCCCTCGGGTCGATCGCGGGGAGGAAAGTCCGGGCTCCGCGAGCCAGGGTGGTTGCTAACGGCAACCGGTCGCAAGGCCAGGGAAAGTGCAACAGAGAGAAGACCGCCTACCCCGTCGAGTCCGCTCGACGGGCGGCAAGGGTGAAACGGTGCGGTAAGAGCGCACCAGCGTCCTCGGTGACGGGGACGGCTCGGTAAACCCCACCCGGAGAAAGGCCGAATAGGGAAGGCTTCTTGGCGCCGGCTCGCGTCCATGCCTTCCGGGTTGGCCGTTCGAGGCGAGTGGTGACACTCGCCCCAGAGAAATGACTGTCGCTCACGCCTTCGGGCACGAGTACAGGACCCGGCTTACAAGGCCTCTCGCGCCACCTACTTTCCCTCTCCCGATCTGCCCGGCGTCGGAGAGGAGCGTCCGAACGATGTCCACCCCAACCCGTCGTGGTGGTACGACGTACCGGCGGACGACGTAAGGGAGTGCGTTTCACGCGCTTAGATCGGCAGTACCACCAGATGTGGGGTGTGTACGCGATTTCCACGCATGATCTGCCATTCGGCACCTTGACGGGATTCCGGACCCCCTCCATTCTCGGATTCATCGGCGGACAAGCTTCGCCGATGCACCGTTCTCTACGACCTGTTCCGTAGTCCGCACTCCGTCCCCGGACGCATGTCGCAAGCGCACATGTCCTCCCGAGGCCGGCTCGACGGCACGGGTCCACCGCACAAGTCGCCGCAGGTCGAGGCACCCACACATCGCGCCCCTCCGTCGTTCAGCTGGATCTCTGCTGAACCGCAGGCGCGGTTCGGCCGGTCCGGTTGCACACCCGGACCAAGCGACCCCGAACTGCTCTCGCCGGAGCGCGATCCGCGCACTCCGACGGTCTGCCCGCCGCGGGTCTTCTCCCGAACGTCGACGCCTATGGGTTGTCGTTCCCGACAAGACCTTCGGCAGGCAGGGGCGCGTCCCTTCCCCGATTCCCCGGTCCACGATTCCCCCGGCTCCCGGCCCACCGCCATGGAATTCGTCTTCGTCGTCCCGCGCGCCAGGCTCTTTTCCGAATGTGCACCCCACGGCGTTGCGGTCTTTGGTGACGAGTGGTCGCAGGATGCGTTCGAGACCTGCGTCCGCGAGGACGGCTTCTTCGTCGAGCGCGCCTACGCGGAAGAGGCGCCGCACCTCAAGCAGGTGATCCCGTACACCCTCGTCGCGCGCGGTCAGGAGTTCCTCCTGCTGCAGCGGACGAAGGGCGGAGGCGAGTCCCGCCTCCACGACAAGCTGTCGCTCGGTGTCGGGGGTCATGTGAACCCCGTCGACGCGATCGACACGAACGCTGGTGCCGGCGCACGCCGGCTCCGCGATCCTCTTCCCGCGGCCACGCGCCGCGAAGTCCTCGAGGAAGAGCTGATCGTCGAAGGCGAGACCCGCCTTCGCACGGTCGGCCTCCTCAACGACGACACCAACGCAGTCGGCGCCGTCCACGTCGGACTCGTGCAGGTCCTCGAGCTTCTCGATGGCGATGCGCGCGTTCGCGAGGTCGACCAGCTGCGAGGCGAGTTCGTCACCCGGGAGGAGCTGCTCGAGCGGCACCGGTCCGGCGCGAACTTCGAGACGTGGTCCAGCTTGCTCGTTCCCGAGCTGGACCGGCTCCTCCGCACGGAGGGTCTCACCCAGGCAGCGGGCCGCGATGTCGCGCCCGGGCCGTCCCACGGGTCACGCGCGACCACCGCACGCTCCTGAACGAGGAGTCGGTCGCAGCAGGCCCATCACCGCACGACACGAGACACCACATGGCATTCACCGCATCTGCGCCCGCGTCGGTCCGCAAGGCCCGACAGATGACGCAAGAGAAGATCTACGACGCACTGCAAGGCGCCCGCACCGCTGACAAGGTCACGGTCTTCTTCAAGAACGGCGGCGCGGCCACGGGCGCGCTGATCTTCAACCCCTTCAAGGGCAGCGGCCGCGTCATCGACATCGAGAGGGAAACGAGCATCGATTTCGCGATCGAGGATATTCGGGAGCTGAAGCTCAGCTGAGGGAGGACGCGATCGAGGGCTGCAAATCCGCTGCGAGGCCTCAATCGCGAAGATGTTCCTGGCTCATCCTCTGACGAGGATGAGCGGGCGATCGAGGACAGCACCCCGCCCGGTTTCGACCGGGCGGGGTGCTTTCGTTTCGGCACTGATCTCACAGCCCTCGCAGGGGCTCGTACGATCCCGCCATGCTGAGCGCTCTCCTGGTCGCGGTTCTCGTCTCCCCCACCCTCGAGCTGGAGGAAGCCATCCTGCGGCGTGTCGAGGTGCGCGGTCCGGAGGGCCGCTGGGTCAGGATCGGCGATCCGCTCCGGGCGCAGGCGTTCCTGCTCCCGCTGACCTCGCTCAGCGAGCTCGTCGCCCGGCCCGGACTCGCGCGCGGCGAGGTCGAGCTCGGCTTCGTCTCCGGCAACGCCGGCGGCGAGCTGGAGGGCCTCGCGGTCGAAGCGCTTCTCCACGGTCGCGACGACGAGGTCTGGTTCGGCGCCGACGGCACACCGCTCGCGTTCGGTGACATCAGCGCGCCGAAGTCGGTCGAGGCGACGTCTGGAGCCGATCTGGGGGTGCTCGCGCGACGCGATGCCAATGTGGTCGCCGGCGGGAGCGTCACGCTCGTGCCCCCCGGGGGCGACCGCAGCCAGCTCGCGCTGTTCGGGCTGCCACCCACGCGGCGCGGCTTCGGGTTTCCGGGGTGGCGCGTTCGCGTCGACGGCGCGGATGCGTTCCTCCCCGCGAGCGCGACGCGACCCCTGCTCGTGGACGTCGGCGAGGCGCCCGTCACCGTGGAGCTCGGGGAGGCAGTGCTCGATGCGGCCTTCTTCGCGCGCCCGTCCGCGGTGACCGAGCGGATGCCGCTCCCACTGGTCGCCACCGCGCGGGACGACGTCCGGGCCGACCGCTCGGGCGCGCCCAGCCGCCCACTACCGCGCTCCCCGTCGGGTCCTGCGCACAGCACGGTCGACGGCACCATCGCCTCGGCCGTCCCAGCGGGTCACCGGGTCCGCCTCTTCCACCTCGTTCCGGAGATCGAGGAGGACCGCGGCGCCACCATCTTCGTGCGGGGCTCGCTCCGCGGGGAGCCCGGTCGCGCCAGCGTGCCCGCCCCGTCCTTCCGCGACCACGACCCCAGGAACCTCGTCCGGCACGGCTCGGTCGCTCTCCTCGGCTTCACCGACATCGACTCCCCCGAGTCACTCGTCGAGGCGACGCTGGGCGCCGGCCTCGGTGGCTACGTGCACTTCGAGGGCGACCGCGAGCAGCTCGACATCCGCCCCACCATGGGTCCCGGGGCCGCCTGGGGGGACGTGAACGGTGACGGTGCGCTCGACCTCGTGCTGCTGCAGGGCGGCGGGCGCGCGGGCTGCGACCCGCTCGCCGATCGGCTGTACCTGAACGACGGCGACGGCACGTTCACCGACGCGACGGCGGAATCCGGTCTCGGCAGCGGCGACGCCGGCATGGGCGCGCTGCTCGTCGACGTCGACGGCGACGCGGACCTCGACCTCTACTGCGCGAACTACGGGCTCGACCGGCTCTTCCTGAACGACGGCGACGGGACGTTCACCGACGCGACGGGCCTGCTCCCCGGGCACGACCTCTGGAGCGCCAGCGTCACCGCCGCGGACCCCGACGGCGACGGCGACCTCGACCTCTACGTCACCAGCTACCTCGACTACGACCCCGCGAAGATGCCGCCGGCCGAGGAACTCGGGCGGTACCAGCGCGAGGACCCGATCGAGATGCTCCCCTTCGCCTTCCCCGGCCAGCGGAACGTGTACCTGCGCAACACGCTCGCCGACACGGGCACGCTCGGGTTCGAGGACGTGACCGAGGAGCTCGGGCTGCTCGACGTCCAGGGACGCGGGATGCAGGCGGTGTTCTGGGACTTCGACCGCGACGGCGACGAGGACCTCTACGTCGCGAACGACGTGTCGTTCAACGTGCTCTTCCGGAACGAGGGCGACGGGACGTTCAAGGATGTGTCGTTCTCGACCGGGCTCGACGATCCGCGCGGCGGCATGGGCCTCGCGGTCGGCGACGTCGACCGCGACGGGGATGAGGACGTGTTCCTGACCAACTGGCAGCTCGAGGCGAACGCACTCTACCTCAACGGCGTCGTCTCGCACTCCGGCCGTAAGCGCCGGCGCGCGTCGTTCCACGACGCGACCGTGAAGAGCGGGATCGGGCCCAGTGGTATCGGCAAGACGTCGTGGGGCGCAGAGCTGTTCGACCTGGAGCTCGACGGTGACCTCGACCTCTACGTCGCGAACGGGTATACGAGCCCCGACTACGAGAGCACCGGCATCTGCGTCGGTCAGACCGATCAGCTTTTCGTCGGCGACGGCGCGGGTCGCATGCGCGAGGCGTGCGTACTCGGCCGGCGCGCGTTCAGCCTCGCCTTCGCCTCGCGCGGCGCGATCGGCGCCGACCACGACCGCGACGGGGACGTCGACATCCTCGTGACGGCGAACAACGGCCGCGCGACGCTGCTGCGCAACGAGGCCGACCGTCAGGGACGGTGGCTCGGGATCCGGCTCGCCCAGGACGGCCTCAACCGGTACGCGATCGGCGCCGCGGTGACGGTGGAGACGTCCGACGGCGTGCGCCGCCGCAGTACTCTGCGCGCCGGCACCGGCTACCTGACGGGGAACGCGCCCGAGCTGCAATTCGGGCTCGGCCGCGTCGAGCCGGGCGCGAAGGTGACCGTCGAGTGGCCGGGCGGCGCGACGACCGAGCACGCGGTGACGCTCGACGCCTGGACGACGCTCACGCGCTGACGCGTCAGACCAGCACCGGCAGGCCGTCGCTGCGCGACGGGACGTCGACCGGCTCCTCCTCTCCCCCGCGATCGCGGTAGAGGTGGAGGATCCGCGCGCGCGACGCGAGCTCGTACTCGGGCTCGGGGTACACGTCGGACGAGCGCGGACTCTCCAGGTCGACGTCGTGCACGATCGCGTGGACGCCCTGGACGCCCGCGAAGTCGCGGTCCTGCACGTGTCGCTTGCCGCCGTGGATGTCGTAGACCTCGAACACGATCCGCAGCGCGACGCGGACGCGCCGGAAGCCGACGCCGTACTCGACGTGGATCAGGTCGACGCCGACGCCGCTCAGCACCTCCCACAGGTGGTGCCGCGCGCGACGCGTCATGACCGCGCGGAACGACGGATGCAGGCTGCCGGTCATCGACACGTCCTCGCTGTCGTCCGGCGTGGCGACGTCGCGCTCCATCCCGACGAAGAACCACTGGTGCGGCGCCACGATGTACCCGGTCCCGACGTCGCGGCTCGCGCGGGCCGCGTGCCGGAAGATCGTCTCCAGGCCGTGCAGCACGTTGCGACGCGAGCGGAGGTCCGCGCGGCGCGAGAGCCGCCACAGGAACTCCGCGTCATCGAGCGCCTCGGGCCGCACCGGGGCCGAGAGGGGCACTTCGTTCAGCGGAGCGCGCGGCGCGTCGGGCTCGACGCGGAGCGCGAGGTCGTCCGCGAGCCGGCCGCCGCGGGGCGTCGCGTCCCAGCCTTCGGCGGCAAGGCGCCCGCGCACGTCCTCCAGAGCGGACGGCGCGCTCGACACGACGTGGATCCGGGGACGGACGGGTCGCGACGGCGCTCTGAGGGACGCGGTCAGCACGTGGTGCGACCGCAGCGCGACCGCGACGAGCACCGTGTAGGCGCCGCCCCAGCACGCGAGCCAGTGCAGCGCCCGCGTGATGGGCGCGACGTCCCAGTTCGTCGCGACGGGCCGCCATGGATCGGGCACGACGAGGGGAAGTCCGACCACGACGGCGACGAAGACCGGCTCCGCCGACGAGAGCACGCGCCAGTCGAGCGCACGGTGCCGCGCACCGTCGAGCTTGGGTCGCCAGACGACGGTCAGCTTCCCCTGGCCCGGGAACCACACGAGCGCGAGGTCGACCAGGAGAGCCGCGAAGAGCGCGGCGAGGGCCACGCGCGACGGCACGAGGGCCGCGAGCGCGACCATGACGGCCGCGAGCAGCAGCAGCGGACGCCGCGGCGGCCGCCGCAGCGCGTCCCCGCGCGCCGGACGGAGCTGCATGTACGCGTCGCGCAGCGCCGAGAACGGCAGGAACGGCCCGAGCACGCCGAGGCCGAGGTAGACCGTCCAGAGCGCCGCGAGCCCGATCAGGTACGGGGCGTAGGCGTACTCGCGCGCCGCGGCGACGAGCGTGGCGTCGTCCGGGAACGGTCGCAGCACGAGGAACGCCAGCAGCGCGAGCCCGACCGCCGACGGCAACGCGAAGAGGGGCGGTACGCCGCGGGGGAGCGGCGGGATGCAGCGCAGGTCGACGCCGAGCCGGGGGAACTCGTCCTTCAGCCTCTGCAGCCAACCGCGGAGCCGCGCGCCGACGGCGGCGAGTCCCGCCAGCGGCTCGGCGCGGTGCTTCGCCCACGTCGCGCCGCCGAGGAAGACGAACCCGAGCGCCCAGAACACGTCGTGGCCCTCGTGCCGGGTCCCGGGCCCGACGAGCTGGAGGCCGAAGAGCGCGGCCGCCCACACGAGCGGCCAGCGCGCGGACGACCAGCGCGCCGGTGTCGAGCTCGGCCGTTCGCCCGTGCTCGCGATCGGCCCTTCCGTCGCCCCCTCATCCATGGGAGGCCATCGTAGCTCGACGTCGCGGAGTCAGAGCGCCGCTTCGATCGCGGCGACCACGTCGGCCGACTGGGGGTCCGTGGGCGGCTCGAACCGCGCGAGGACCGTCCCGTCGCGACCGACGAGGAACTTGCCGAAGTTCCACTGCACGTCGCCGGGCCCCTCGGGCTTCGTGTCCTGCTGCGTCAGCCACGCGTAGAGCGGGTGACGCTCCGGGCCGTTGACGTCGATCTTGGAGAACATCGGGAACGTGACGCCGTAGTTCTCGGTGCAGAACGTGCGGATCTCGCTCTCGCTGCCGGGCTCCTGTCCCTTGAACTGGTTGCACGGGAAGCCGAGCACGACGAGGCCGCGGTCCGCGAGGCGGTCGTAGAGCTCCTGCAGACCCTCGTACTGGGGCGTGAGTCCGCACTTGGAGGCGACGTTCACGACGAGCGCGACCTTGCCGGAGTAGTCGGAGAGCGCGCGCTCGGAGCCGTCGAGCGCGGTGAGGGAGAAGTCGTGCAGCGTGGTCATCGGATCGAAGTGGACGGGGCGTGACGGGCCGCTTCCGCGGCCCCGGAGCAGGCGAAAGGCAATTCGATGGAGGCGTCCCACAGGGATCACTCGTCGCTGGTTTTTCCGGTGGTCGCGCGGCTCCGAGCGTCCCGCCACAGGGCGGCGAAGCGCTCGGCGAACCGCGCGGGGAAGTCCTCGACCTGGTCGGCGCAGTGCGGGGACACGAGCACTCGCGGGTGAGCCCACAGGGGACTCGCCGGCGGGAGCGGCTCGGTCTCGAAGACGTCGAGCCACGCGCCGGCCACGTTCCTCTCCAGGGCCGCGAGGAGCGCGTCCGCGGCGAGGATCGCGCCCCTCGACGCGTTCAGCACGAGCGCGCCCGCGGGCAGCCGCGCGAGCACGCCGAGGTCGACCGCGCCCCGCGTCGACGCGTCGAGCCGCAGGTGGATCGACAGCACATCGGCGAGCGGCAGGACCTCGTCCAGCCCGTCCGGCCCGAACATCTCGTCGACGTGGACGTGCGCCGCGCCGCTCGCCCGGACGCCGAGCACGCGCATCCCGAGCGCGCGGGCGCTGCGCGCGACCTCGCCTCCGGTGTGGCCGACGCCGAGCACCGCCATCGTGCGGCCGGCCAGCGGGCGGAAGCGCGTCGGCTCCCAGCGTCGCTCGGCCTGCGCTCGTACCTGCTCGACGAGCCCCGTGCTGAGCGCCAGGAGCCCTGCGATCGCGCGCTCCGCGAGGAACGGCGCGAGCAGGCCGGCGCAGTCGGTGACGGTGACGCGGGACTCGTCCCACGTACCCAGGTGGTCGCGTCCCGAGCCGCCGACGTGGAACCATCGCACCGAGCGTCCGCTGAGCGCGGTGGCGTGCGCGGTGCCGGCGAAGCTCGACGTCTTGATCGAGAAGACGACCTCGGGGTCGTGACGCTCCAGCGCGGGAGCTACCTCGTCCGCGGTCGTCGCCGCGGCCCACTCCAGCCCTTCGCACGCCGCGAGGGCGCCCATGACCTCGTCGGGGCGGGAGTGCAGGAGCAGCGCGCGGCGCGGGCGCGTATCGGAGAACGCCGGCGCCTCCGACCTCGTCCGCGGCGCGCTCACGGCGCGCCTCCTTCGACCGGAGGCTCGCTGCCCGGCCGCGGCGGCATCTCGGGCTCCAGCTCGACGTCGACGGCGTCCGCGACCCGGTTGATGTAGTTGAAGTACGCGATCACCTGGATCGCGTCGTGCACCTGCACGTCGTCGAGCCCGACCGCTCGCAGCACGTCCACGTCGGACTCCCGCATCGCACTCGGCGACTCCGTCAACTTCTGGGCATAGGCGGCGAGCGCGGAGTCCACGGCGTCGAGGCCCGCGCTCCTCCAGTCGCGCGCGACCGCGTCGACGAACGCTTCACGCTCGTCCGCCCCCATCGCCGCCCACTCCTCGTCGACCTCGGCACGGAGGTCTGCCGCGTGGCTCAGCGTTCAGTAGTGGCAGTCGTTCGCGCGACTGACGATCGTGGCCAGCATCTCGCGCTGGCGGCGCGAGAGCCCCTCCGGCGCGTACATGATCCGCTGGTACAGGCCCATCGACGCGTCCAGGACGGCGGGCGCGAGGCTCTGCGCTCGGACGATGCCGAACACGCGCCCGGCGCGTTCGATCGCGGCCTGATAGCTCTTCGCGAGCCGGCCGGTCGCCTCGGCGACGGAGATCGTCCTGATCCAGGGCATGACCGGCTACAGCCTACGGTCTCGCTGGCGCGCGAGGTTGTCGACCCACGCGCCGAGCACGAGCGCGCGTCGCTCCTTCCTCGCGCGTAGGTCCTCGAAGGCGCGCGCGCGATCGGGATCGCCGATCCGGACGAGGAAGAGCGCGTACTCGGCGTACCAGCGCCCGACCGTCTCCTCGGCGTAGCGGACCAGGCGAAGGACCGGGCGCGCGCCGACGACCGCGCCCACCGTCACGAGCCCGCGCGCGAGCGCCCGCCTGCGAAGGCTGGTGCGTCGGGCGCGGCCGCCCATCGATCGGACGAGCGCCTGGACGGTCTCGACGATCTCGATCCCCTCCCGGTTGAGCTCATCGGCGAGGCGGCCGAGGTCCTCGTCCCGCGCACGCCGCGCGATGTGGTCGTACACGGCGCGAGCACCGATCTCGCTCAGGAGCGCCTGCTCGACGTCCCGGACGAGGGACCGATACGCGCGCTCGAGCTCAGCCCCCTGGAGCGCCTCAGGACGGACCGGCTCATCCTCGCCGGCGGCGTCCTCGCTCGCATCATCCTCCCAGGCAGCGTCGTCGTTCTGGGGACCCGGGCTCACTCCTCGCTTCCGTCGTCCACGAACTCGACGAGGGCCTCGAGCTCACCGTCGGGGTCGATCACGATCTCCTTCGGAGTCTCTTCGGTCGGAATCTCGAAGAGTTCGCGGCGGCGCGTGGCGCGGACCTCCCGCTCGAACGTGCGGCCGTCCTCCATCACGAGCGCGACCTTCAGCTCGAAGGTGTACGCAGCGACACCGCCGTCCTCGATCGGCTGGCGCTGGTCGACGCGCACGAGCACGCGCGCGCGCTCGGAGTCGGAGCGCCACGACATCGCGACGACGGGGCGGCCGGGGCCGGCGAGCCAGGTGCCGAGGAACTCGGTGACGTCGTCCCGCTCGAACGCCGCGGCGACGCCGTCGCGCGTGAGCGGATCGCCGTAGGCACGCTCGTCGAAGATCCGGCGGAGGGCCTCGCGGAACGCGACGTCGCCGACCTCGTCGTACAGGAGGAGCCAGCGCGGCACGGCCCACCCGGCGTCCGTGGACGGCGCGTGCCAGCCGTCGGCCACGAGCTGTTCGGCGGCGGTCCCGTCGGAGCGACCGAAGAGCGCGACGACCGCGTCGGCGAGCGTGCGCACGGCCGGGTGCGCCTCGTCGGACGGCGTCGCGAGAGCGCCGCCGAACCATGCGCGGGCGATCTCGCCGGGCGCGGGCCCGCCGGCCATCGGGTCGCGCCGCAGCGTGAGGTCCTCGCAGAAGCGCACGAAGGACGCGGCGCACTCCGCTTCGTCGACGCGAGGCCACGGGCCGCGCAGCCCGAGGAACGAGCGGGGGTCGATCGCCCCGAGCGGGATCGGGGTCGGCGAGCGCCACAGGATCGGCCCGTCCCCCCCGTCCGGATCGTCCTCGGTCGGCGCGGCGTTCCGGACGGACACGAACGCGCGGTCGGCCGGGCTCGCGCCCGCGGGCAGCCACGGCGCCGCGTTCGTAGGAACATCGGGGACCACGGGCGCGCGGACGACCGACAGCGCGCCGCCGCCCGCGGCGATCCCGAGGTCGACCGTGTAAGAGATCGCGCCGGGGACCTTCGCGGTCTCGGGGGCGCGGACGATCCGGTAGCTCGCCTGGACGACGTCCGCGCCGTCGTCGATCGTCACGAGCTCCGTCGCTGCGGTCCCGCTCGAGGACGCGCTGGAGCACCCGACCGCGACGAGGGCGCTCGCGCCCACCGCCAGCGCGACGCTCCGTAGACTCCGTGGGCGCTCGCTCATCGCCGAGATCCTACCGTCGCATCGTTCATGGACTTCCTCCTCGAGTGCATCGGATTCCCGCCGTCGGTCGGCGAGGAGGAGCTCGTGGAGATCGTGCGCGGGGCCGGCGAGCCGGCGGCGTGGCGCGGAGAGGGGGAGCACCATCGTCTGCTGGCCCTCGGCGACGGCCTGGAGGTCCGGGCGGACCTGGACGAGAGCCGGGAGTTCTGGACCCTGACGCCGCACTACCGGGTCCCCCACCGGCTCCGGCTGGCGGTCACGTCGATCGTGCGGCCCGTCGAGTCGCCCTTCGACGCGCTCCTCTCGGGCTGGACGTCCCCGCCCGCGCCCGCCGAGCGCGAGGCGACCGAGGCGCCGGGGCTCTACCGGCTCTCGACGTGGATCAGCGACGCGCGGCGCCTCGATCGACGGATCGCCCCCGGGCACGTCCTGGCGCTCTCGATCGCGGGCTTCGCGGTCCATGTCGACCGCGTGATCCCGAACGAGGAGGTCGAGCCGCCGTCGATCCTGGAGCGACCCGCCGGGGCCTGGATCCGGCCGCTCGGCGGGCCGGACGATCCGGGCGGCTGCTGCGACGTGTCTCTCCGGATCCGGGCGCTGCGACGGGTCCGCAACGTCGTCTCGCGCGAGCAGGTCGAGATCGCGGTCTGCGACGCCCCCGACCGACCGATCCTGCTGTTCCTCTCCCCCTGGCAGCTCGAGCGGGACGGCCTCGCTACCCCCCGGCCGGGCTGGCGCATCGAGGGCACGTTCATGTTCACGGGGAGGATCGCGGGCGGACTCCCGAAGCGCCCGCAGCCGACTTTCGGCTGATCGGCGGCCCCTACCGGCGTGCTTTTCCCGGAGTCCGACAAGGGCATGTGGCACACTCCCGGGCCGCGCGCGGTCCCCCGCCCGCCCGGCATCCGCACCGCCGAGCCCCCCGCCGCCGCGCCTCCCCCACGGCTCCGCTCGAACGGCCCTTCGACGTCCATGCGATCCCCCCTGCGTCCGCTCCTCCTCGTCCTCGCCGTCCTCGCCGCGCTGACAGCGGCCGCCCCGACCGCTCACGCGCGGACGATCCCCGCACTGCCCCAGGCGGACACCGCGGACACGACGGGCCCCAACTGGCAGGAGAAGGTCGACGCGCAGATGCAGGAGGTGAACACCCAGCTCGGGAAGTTCATCTTCTTCCCGATCCCGGTCCCGTTCACGAAGGCGGCGATCGACGACGCCACCGGAGAGCCGTCGAAGACGCGGATCCCCTTCGTCGGCTCGGACGAGAATCCGGTCGAGGTCTCGACGCTCACGATCCCGTTCGCCGTCATGTGGCTCGTCCTCGGGGCGATCTTCTTCACGATCCGGATGGGCTTCGTGCAGTTCCGCCTCGTCGGACACGCGATCCAGATCACCCGAGGGAAGTACGACGACCCCGAGGACGAGGGTGAGGTCTCGCACTTCGAGGCTCTCTCGGCGGCGCTCTCCGCGACGGTCGGGCTGGGCAATATCGCCGGCGTCGCGATCGCGATCTCGATCGGCGGTCCGGGCGCCACGTTCTGGATGATCATGGCCGGCCTGCTCGGCATGGCGTCCAAGTTCACCGAGTGCACGCTCGGACAGCTCTACCGCCAGGAACGCAGCGACGGCAGCGTCATGGGCGGGGCGATGTACTACCTGTCGCTCGGCCTGCGCGAGAAGGGCGGCGCGTTCACGTTGTTCGGCAAGTTCCTCGCGATCTTCTTCGCGATCCTCTGCATCGGCGGCTCGCTCGCGGGCGGGAACAGCTTCCAGGTCAACCAGTCCCTCGGCGCGCTCGGCGAGGTCATCCCGTTCTTCCGGGACGCGAACGGCGAGCCGACGAACGGGTACGTCTACGGGATCATCATGACGATCGCGGCGGGCGCCGTGATCATCGGCGGACTCCGCCGGATCGCCGACGTCGCGTCGCGCATCGTCCCGACGATGTGCGGCATCTACGTCCTGGCGTGCCTGTTCGTGATCCTGACCAACGCATCGGTGATCCCGACGGCCTTCGCGACGATCATCGCGGGCGCCTTCACGCCGGCCGCGGGCCTCGGCGGCATCATCGGCGTGCTCATCGTCGGCTTCCAGCGCGCGGCGTTCTCGAACGAGGCGGGCGTCGGATCGGCCGCGATCGCGCACTCCGCGGCGAAGACGAAGTACGCGGTCCGCGAGGGCATCGTCGCGCTCCTGGAGCCGATGATCGACACCGTGATCGTCTGCACGATGACCGCGCTCGTCATCGTCATCACGGGCGCCTACGTGGGCGTCGATCCGGCGACGGGTCAGGAGACGGTCTTCGCGCCGTACCTCGCCGATCGCAACGGCGCCGGGCTCACGTCCCAGGCGTTCGCGTCCGCGATCCCGTGGTTCAAGTACATCCTCGGCGTCGCGGTCGTGCTGTTCGCGTTCTCGACGATGATCTCGTGGTCGTACTACGGCGAGCGCTGCTTCGCGTGGCTCTTCGGCGACGGGTTCGGCCTCGTCTACAAGCTGCTCTTCCTGTCGTTCACGTTCATCGGCTCGGTGATCACGGCGCAGGCCGTGCTCGACTTCGGCGACCTGATGATCCTCGGCATGGCGATCCCGAACGTGATCGGCGTCGTGCTGCTGAGCGGCAAGGTCCGCGTGAAGCTCGACGAGTACATGGCGCTCAAGCGCGCCGGCGAGATGTAGGGCCGGGGCGCACGGCGCCCGCGCGGATTTCCGCTCACGCGGCTGCGCGTTGCGCCGTATCGGTCGATATTCCCACCATGCGCCCCTTCCCCACGTCGAGACCGGCCGCCACGGCGGCTGGAGCCCTGGCCCTCATCGCCTTGCTGGCGGCGGCGACGGCCCCCGGCCTGGAGGCGTCGTCGAGCCCCGCCATGGGCGCCAGCTCGACTCTGTCCCAGCGTGGGACGCGGGGCGCCCCGCAGCGCGGCGCCCCGCAGCGCGGCGCCAGACAGCGCGGCGCCCGGCAGCGCGGCGCCCGGCAGCGCGGCGAGGAAGAGGCCGCCCAACCGGCCGGCATCCTCCCCGAGCAGCAGCAGCGCCTGTACTTCGCGAAGGCCGACCGCGACAGCTCGGAGTGGATCTCGTTCCGCGAGGCCGAGGAGGCCCTGCTCTTCGACGCGAACAACTTCCGGGTGCACGACGTCGACAACGACGGGCGCCTGACCTTCGAGGAGTTCGCGTCCTACGTCCTGAGCGAGGTCGCCGCGGGGCGCCGGGTCCGCGAGCCCATCAGCTCCGAGTACGTCGGTCGGCCGCCCGAGCGGAGCGCCGACCAGCTGCGGTCCGCGTACGACGTCGACCTCGACGGCGCCATCAGCGCGCGCGAGCTGGAGCGCATGCTCGGCGACTACGACGCCGACGACCTCCAGGGCATCGACACGTCGTCGATCCTCGACCGGCTCGACTCGAACGGGTCGGACGTCCTGGAGACGAACGAGCTGGCGCGTGTCGCCCAGTTCCTCGCCCCGCTCGTCCGCAGCTCCGAGCCCGGCCGCCCCACGCAGCCGGGCGCTCGTTCCGTGCTGGAGATGTTCGGCCAGCCGATCGACCGGGGCACGACGGTCCCGCCGCAGATCGTGGGTCCCGTGCCGCCCTTCCGTCGCCTCGACGTGAACAACGACGGCTTCGTGGATCTGAACGACCTGGAGCGGCTGGAGGGCGGGTCGTTCCTGCCCGTCCGGCTCAGCGGCGTGCTGAACACGCTCGACCTCGACTACGACGGGCGTCTCAGCGAGGCCGAATTCCTCGCGTCGATGCGGCCGCGCCGCTGACGCCGCCCCGAGGGGCGATCGACCTCAGCCGTCGACGCCCTCGAGCCGCTCGTGCCGGGGGCCGTTCTCGGGATCGGCGACCGCGTACCTGCCGCGTCCGCGGAGGCTCATGCCCGCCGTGTTCCCGGCGCGATCGACCGCGTAGAGCTGCAGGTCGAAGGTCGGCTTGCCGGCCTCGTCGACGAGCCCGGGCTGCCAGGCCGCCTGGCGCGCCGCCTGGCGCTGGACGCGCCGCAGCACCTCGCGCAGCGCGTCCTTCGGCGCCGCGCCGCCCCGCATCAGCTCGACCGCTGCGAAGCTGGCGTTCGACAGAACGGCCGACTCGCCGCGCCCGGTCCCGCCCGCGCTGCCGACCTCCTGGTCGCAGTAGAGGCCCGCGCCGACGATCGGCGAGTCCCCCACCCGGCCGGGGATCTTCCAGGCGAGGCCGGACGTCGTCGTCGTGCACGCGATGTCGCCGTTCTTGGCGAGCGCCGAGCAGTGGATCGTCCCGGTGATCCGACGGTCGCCGATCAGATCCGCGACGGCGACCTGCTCGCCGTCGTGCTCGACGAACATCCCGTTCTTGTCGTCCTTCTCGGGCGCAGGACGGAGGCGGTCGTCGCGGTCGCTCATCGACTCGCGCCAGCGCAGCCAGATCTCTCGCGTCTCGTCCGTCAGGAGCTCCGTGTGCGGATGCCCGTGCATGCGCGCGAGGTCGTACGCGCCGCGCCCGACGATGAGGCAGTGGTCGGTGCGCTCCATCACGAGCCGCGCGACCTCGCAGGGGTGGAGGATGTTCTCGATGCAGCCGACCGCGCCCGAGTTGTGCGTCGGCCCGTGCATGACGGCCGCGTCGAGCGTGACGCGCCCCGCCTCGTCGGGGAGCCCGCCGAGCCCGACCGAGCGGTCCTTGGGGTCCGCCTCGACGATCTTCACGACCTCCAGCGCGACGTCCAGCGGCTCCGCGCCGCCCTGGAGGGCTGCGTAGTGGGCCTTCATGCCCCTCAGCGCGTTCGCGGAACCGACGAGCGTCGGTCCGCCGATGCGGCGACGGGCGCGGGCCGCGATCGCAGGCGCGGCGAGCCCGGCCGCCGCGCCCTGCAGGAGCGTGCGGCGCGCGACACGCCGTCCCGCGGGGCCGGACGGGCTCGCCTCGGTCGTCCGGGGCTCGGGTGCGGAGGGGGTCGTCGGGCTGGGATCCGTCGGAGAGGTCATGGACGGATCCTACCCGGACGCCCTCAATCGCTGCCGCCGCCCTCGCCGTCGTCGACGTCGTCGTCAGCGGCTTCCGCGTCCTCGAACGAGTCGAGGGACCGCAGCCCCTCGCCCTCTGGTAGTTCTTCACCCGCGGTGAGCGCCCGCAGCCAGAACCGCGCGCCGTCGAACCAGTCCTTCCAGAGCTCCTCCATCCCGACCCCGGCCTCGGCCACCTGGACCGCGTCGAGGCGCATCCGGCGCTCCAGGTTCAGGGTGTCGAGGTGTCGCTCCAGGTCGGTCGGCACCGCGTCGGCGACCGCGAGCGCCGCCGCGCCGATCGCGAGCGTGGTGCGCTCCAGCTCGACGGAGTCGATGTTCTCGATGCGGTCGAGGCTCGTCTGGTAGGCGAAGTCGGTGAAGTGCCACACGAGGGCGGCCGCGACGCCCTGCGCGAGGAAGGCGTCGTGGTCCGAGCCGCCCTCCCAGGGGTGTTCGCGCGTCGGCCACGCAGGGCCGCTCTTGGCGCGCGTCGCGACGCCGACGTCGACGAGCGCCTCGCGCAGCACGATCGAGAGCCCGTTCGGCACGACGTCCTCCTCGACGACCTCGCCCGCGCCCCAGGGCGTGTGCGCGTCCGGCGGGAGCGTCATGAGCGCGCCGGGATCCCAGCCGCGCTCCAGGAGGCAGACCGCGCCCGTCCGGTCGTAGCTGGCGCCGATCATGTCGGCGACGATCCCCGCGACGGGCGTTCCTTCGGCCTCGTCGAGGACGACGGTGCCGGACCCCGACTCCTGGCCGAACACGAACTTGATCGAGCGCCGCGGCGCGGGCATCGCGCCGGAGTCGATCAGGCTCTTGATCGCCCGCGCGAGCTCGATGATCCCGCCGACGCCCGCCGCGTTGTCGTTGGCGCCGGCGCCGTCGGCGTGCGCGATCACGGCGACGTACTCGTCGGGCCGCACGGATCCGCGGATGGTCGCGACGACGGTCCGGAGCTCGGTGACCTCCTCCTCGACGTTCGCAACGAGCCGGTACCGCGTACCGACGCGCGAACCCATCGTGATCGCCTGCGCGGTGCGCGGCGACACGTAGAAGCTCGGCAGCGTCGCGCCCGGCCGGACCCGCCCCTCGAAGATCGCGTCGAAGTGCGTCTCGTCGCCCGTCGGGTCGACGCAGTACGGCAGGAGGAAGTGCGAGACCACGGCGGCGGCACCCTTCTCGGCCGCCGCGCGCTCGATCGAGCGGACCGACTGATCGGTGACGAGGATCGCGCCCTCGGTCACCTCGTCGACCGAGAACACGACGGGGCCCTCCAGGTCACAGGACGGCGCCCCGCGCGGGAGCATCACCCGCTCGACGTCCTCGGGGGAGTCGAACTCCAGGATCGTCTGGCGCACGGGGCGGGCGTCTGCGTCGCCGGCGCGCGCAGTGGCCTCGGTTCCGGCGATGGCCTCGATCTTCGCGGACCGCGGCGTCCAGGCGGGCTGGGGCATCCCGCTCGCGTAGACGTCGAGCGCGAAGCCGTCCTGGTCGCCGTACCCGGCGCCGTAGAGGTCGGCGAGGACGCGGTCGATCGTCAGCTCGTAGCCCTCCCCGGCCGGGGACCGGTAGAAGCCGTCGGCGTAGGTCGCGATCGCCATCGCCGCGTCGACGTCGAAGGTGTCGATCAGCGACTGGACGAAACGGGCCGGTCCGGTGGGCTTCGGGTCGACCGCAGGTCCGGTGTGACCCTCGACGCGGGGAGCGCGCTGGCCGGCCTGTTCGACGATCTTCTTCGACGGTCGCTGGCAGCCGCCCAGGAGGAGGCCGACGCACGCGGCGACACCGAGAGCGAGGGGAAGGGACGCCGCGCTGCTCGCGCGGATCGCCGACGTGAATGGAGACTTCATCGTTCGGTTCGCGCGCCGAGAGGGCGCTCGAGAAGGAGCCCGAGGCGGAGCCGCGCCTCCTCGGTGATCGCGTCGGGAGCGGTGAGGATCGCCGACTCCAGCGCCGTGTGGCAGGGGCAGGCACCGAGCGCCGCTGCCCGCGGCGCCGCGAGCCGCACGGCTTCGCGCGCGTGGCCGACGTTCTGCGCCATGACGGCGAGGATCGCGTCGACGGAGACGTCGTCGTGTCCCTCGTACCAGCAGTCGTAGTCGGTCGACATGGCGAGCGTCGCGTAGCAGATCTCCGCCTCGCGAGCGAGCTTCGCCTCCTGCAGGTTCGTCATCCCGATGACGTGTGCGCCGAAGCTGCGGTACATCTCGGACTCCGCGCGCGTCGAGAACTGCGGGCCCTCCATGCAGACGTAGGTGCCGCCGTCGTGCACGCGGACGCCCGCGTCGGTCGCTGCGTCCCGCAGGGTGGCGCGCAGGGACGGGCACACCGGGTCGCCGAACATCACGTGCGCGACGACGCCGCCGCCGAAGAACGTGTCGGCGCGATGGCGCGTCCTGTCGATGAACTGGTCGACCGCGACGAAGTCGCCGGGGGGGATCTCCTCGCGGAGAGAGCCGACCGCGCCGACGCCGAGGATCCGGTCCACGCCGAGGCGCTTCATCCCCCAGATGTTCGCGCGGTAGTTGATCTCGCCGGGCGAGATCCGGTGACCGCGGCCGTGCCGCGGGAGGAAGACCATCCGGACGCCGTCGAGGAGCCCCGTCACGAACGCGTCGCTCGGCTCGCCGAACGGCGTCGAGAGCCGCACCTCCTCGAGGTCGGTCAGGCCCTCGATCTCGTACAGGCCCGAACCGCCGATCACGCCGACGGCCGGCGGAGTTCCCTCCGCGGAAGGTCCTGGGTCGCTCATTCCGGGATCATACGGACTCCGGCCCTGGGAGGCCCCTGGCTACCGCTTCAGGGTCCAGCTGACGTGCAGGGAGCCGAAACGGTGGTTCTCGGCCCTCTCCTCGAACTCCGGCGTCCGCTCCACGACGGTGTAGCCGACGCGGAACGAGCCGAGCTGGACCGCGATCCCGTACTCGAAGTCCGCCACCCAGGGCTCGCGGGTGACCGAGTGGCTCGTGCGGAACAGGTTCCCGTCGAGGAACGAGCTGTAGGCCACTCCGCGGACGACCATCCCGCCGAAGACGTGGACCGAGTACGGCGTGTCGGAGCGCCGGGCGAGGGCGGAGTAGGACAGCGAGGGGTTGGTCGGGGTGGCAGCGAAGTCACGGGGGAGCTGCCAGCCCGTACGCAGCATCCCGCCGACGAAGCCGTTCGTGACCGGCGTACCGAGGCTGCCGCCGACGCGCGTCAGGAAGTCGACCCCGAACTTCCGCGCCTGCTCGGCCCAGATCCGGTCCTGCCGCTGCAGGCTCATCATGAACGTCGGCTCCGTGCCGACCTGGTTCCGCCAGCCCTGAGGATCATCGCCAGCAAAGATCTCGTGCGCGAGCTTCTGTGTCTCCTCGCCGAGGCTGGGCGGGCCGAGCACACCGACCGCGAACTCCGTCATGATCTGCGTATCTCGACGGCGCGCGTGGCTGTCGTCGTATTCGCAGTCGTACCGGGCGAGCCCGCCGAAGAGCCAGCCGGCGTAGGGGCGGTCGTCCTGGATGACGTCCGTCCGGGAGAGGTCCTGCGGCGTGAAGATCTGCTGACCGAGGGTCAGGCCGATCTCCGTCGCCTTGTCCCAGCGGAGGGGGTTGAGCGCGTTGATGACCGGCCGCGTCCAGTCGGGAGCCTCCTCCGCCGGAGCCGTGTACTGGATCCGGATCCCGTTCGTGTAGTTCCGGTCGGACGGCTCGGCGTTCGGCGCGAGGATGTCGTTCTCCAGGTAGATCTCGGGCCCTCCACAGCCGACGAGCAGCGTGAGGGCGAGGATCGGAGCCGAGCTGCGCATGGGCCGTGGAGGGTCGCCGGCGGGCTCCGCCTGGCTCTCGATGAGCCTACTTGGACGCACTAGATCGGTGAAATCCGAGTCCGACCGGTCGAGCCGACACCTCTGTCCACGCTATCGTCTCGCAGCGCGCCAGGACGCGCACCGGCCTTTTCCCTCCCCCATGATTCGTCTCATCCTCCCCCTCCTCCTCGTCGCAGTCGGCTGCTCGACGTCGAACGTCTTCACCGACCGGGACCCGAACGTCGAGTTCAACGACTACAAGACCTTCGCGTTCCTGGAGCCGAACCCGCTCCTCGCGACGCCGCAGAGCACGAGCCCGCTCCTCGAAGGGCGGCTCGTCGACGCCACGCGGGCCGGACTCACGGCGAAGGGGCTGACCGAGGCGGAGGACGCGAACAGCGCCGACCTGATCGTCTCGTTCACGCTCGGCGCGCGCGACCGCGTCGAGGCGACCGAGTACCCCTCGTACTACGGCGCGGACTACTACGGCTGGGGCGGCCCCTACTACGGCCGCGTCGAGGTGCGCTCGTACACCGAGGGCACACTCGCGATCGACATGTTCGATCGGCAGCGCGAGGCGCCCGTCTGGCACGGACGGACGACGAAGTACATCACGCGCAAGATGCGCGAGAAGCCGGGCGAGGCCGTGACCGAGGCCGTCGACGAGGTGCTGAAGAAGTTCCCCTGATCTCGTCGCGCGCGGCGAGCGCCGCGCGCGTCAGGTCAGAGCTGCTGCCCGAGCACGATCGAGTGGTAGCCGAACTGCGCCAGGCGGTCGTTCTCGAACTCCAGCCGCAGCGCGCGTGACGGCACGAGGACCGCGGGCCGCTCGGGGAGGTAGACCCACTGGTCGCCGCGCTGGGACTTCTCCGCCGGCGAGCCGACGGTCGCGAGCACCTGGAGCTTCGTCATGCCGATCTCCAGGTTCTCGGCGTACTTCTTCACGCGCTCGAACTCGTACCGCTGGTCGCCGCGGGGGACGACCTCGCCCGTCTTCGCGTCCACGGTGACGCAGCCCGTCGGGACGGACAGCGTGAGGAGAGCGAGGAGGCCGGCGAGCAGGGGACGGCGAGGGAGGGACGTGCGACGGTCGGTCATGGGAGGTGCGGCTCCGGAGGTGCGGACGCCCGGAGGGTAGTGTTCTCGGGTCGCGGAATCACGGTCCGCTGCCCGGCCGCTCGCTGAGCCGATAGGCTGCGATCCATGCAGATGATCGCCGCCCTACCCCTGGCCCTCGGATTGCTCCAGGCCACGCCGCAGGAGCCGACCCCGACGAAGGCGCCGATCAAGATCTTCGTCCTCGCGGGTCAGTCGAACATGGAGGGCAAGGCCAAGGTCTCGCTCCTCCGGTACCAGGCGACCGAGTCGAAGCTCGCCCCGCGGTTCGCGCACCTCGTCGACGGCGACGGCTGGGTCGAGCGCGACGACGTCGCGATCCGCTTCCTCGACCGCCAGGGCCCGCTGACGGTCGGGTACGGCAGCACGGGCTGTATCGGCCCCGAGCTGGAGTTCGGCCGCGTCGTCGGCGACCACTTCGAGGAGCCCGTCCTGCTGGTGAAGGCGGCCTGGGGCGGCCGGAGCCTCTACCGCGACTTTCGGCCGCCGAGCGCCGGGCTCCCCGGCAAGGAGGTCCTCGACGCGCTCCTCGCGAAGGCGCGGGAGAAGCGACCCGAGGCGACGGCCAAGGAGATCGAGGCGTCGTTCGGACGCGACTACCAGAACCTCCTGAGCGAGGTCACCGCCGCGCGCACGCGGCTCATCGAGCTCGTCCCCGACGCGGCCACGCGCGGGAGCGAGATCGCGGGCCTCGTGTGGTTCCAGGGGTGGAACGACATGCTCGACGACGCCGCGACGCTGGAGTACGCCGACAACCTCGCGCACTTCATCGAGGACGTGCGGCGCGACCTCGGGACGCCCGACCTCCCCGTCGTCATCGGGCAGTTCGGCGTCGGCGGCACCGAGACGACCGTCGAGCGCCACCTTCGGTTCAAGAGCGCGCAGGCTTCGGTCGCGGCGCGCGAGGAGTTCGAGGGGAACGTGTCGCTGGTCGCGACGGACGTGTTCTGGGACAAGGACGCCGAAGCCGTCTTCCAGCGCGGCTGGCGCGAGAACCTGGAGGAGTGGAACAAGGTCGGGTCGGACTACCCGTTCCACTACCTCGGGAGCGTCAAGACGATGTGCAACATCGGCGAGTCTTTCGGGACCGCGATGCTGAAGCTCAGAAAAGCCGCTGCCAAACGCGCAGCCGAGGCGAGCGGCCGCTGAACGCGGCGGAGCTTCGGCGCCGCGTCAGTGCGCGTACCCGACACTGAACGCGATGCGGTGCAGGTCCAGCTTCTGGCCGAGGTTCCTTTCCTCGATGTCGTAGAGATAGGCGCGGTAGCCGATCCCGAGGTCCCAGCGGTTGGCGAAGTCGTACCGCAGGTCGATCTTCCCCTCGGCGAGGTAGTTGTCGTTGTTCGCGCCCCCGTCGACCTCGCCGAAGAGCGACCAGTGCTCGTTGAACCGGTAGCCGCCGTGGACGTGCAGGAGCGGGATGAACGCGAGGTCGCTGACGGTCACGCCCTCCGCCGTGTTCGCGTCGAGGATCGCGTACTCGGTGTTGATCGCCGAGAGCGCGGCGCCGAGCTTGAACAGCCACGGGCCGTCCGGGGAGAAGTCGTAGCGGTAGGTGCTGCGGATGTCGGACATCCGGAACTCCGTCCGCAGCGGAGTGTTCGGCGGGATCGGCGCGCCGCCGAAGTTGCCGCCATCGAGCGAGTCGGTGAACTCGCGGGCCTCGAACGGCTGCCAGCGCAGGTTGAACTCGTGCGGCCCCTTGAAGCGCCACTGGAACGTACCCGTCGCCATCGTGGTCGGGTTCGCCGAACCGTCCAGCCTGGCGAAGTCGATCGGCGTACCGGAGTTCGGGGGCGCCTGGACCTCGTTCCGGTCCTGCCACGTCGGCCCGAATTCGAACTGGTACCGGAACGTCTCCGCGTCGCCGCTGGAGGGCCGCCACTTCCGCCGGTCGCGCGGGTCGTCCGGACTCCCGATGAACTCGAGCGAGACGCCCGGTCCCCCGGCGACGCTCGTCGGTGAGATCGCCCAGTTCTTCGAGATCGGTTCGACCGCGAGCCAGTTGACGATCAGCGCGTAGCTCGCACCCGCGAGCACATCGTCGATGTGGTGCTTGTTCGCCTGCACGCGGCTGTACGCCACGTACACCGCGTTGATGTAGAGCGGCGCGCCGAAGCGCAGCCCGTAGCGCGTCGTCACGAAGGCCGCCGGGCTGAACGCACCGGCCGCGTGCCCGGAGGGGAACGACTGCGTGCTGAGAGCGTTCGGCCGCGCCTTCTGCGCGATCTTCTTCGTGACCTCGACGAGCGCCTGGGTCCCGAGCGTGCTGATCCCCCACTGGTAGAAGCCGTCGAGGTCCCTCGCGCCGGCCGTGAGGCCGATCGCGGCCAGGTTGCCGAGGACGACGGTGTAGTCGCCGACCTGTTCGATGTCGCGCTCATTGCCTTCCGCGATCAGCGGAAGGAACGCGCCCAGCGTCGCCGCGCTGAGCGCAAGGCTGACGTCGTCGAAGCCACCCTCGACCCAGGTCTTCTCGCGCGGCGCGAGGACCTCGTCGCTCTCCGGCAGGTCGGCGGTCGGATCCTCCTGCCTCGGGAGGAGCGGCGGCTGCCACGGCTCGGCCGCGCCGCTGGAGAGCGCCGTGAGCGCGTTCGCCGGCGCCGCGGGAGACGCGGCCGCGCCAGCCGGTGCGGCGGCGCGCCGAGCGACCACCGGTGCCGGTGCGACGGCGGGAGCGCCCGCCGCTGGATTCGCGGCTGGCTTCGCCACCAGATTCGCAGCGGGCTTCGCCAGCGGGCCCGCGACCGGCTGAGCGACGCGCGCGGCAGCCGGCGCAGCCGCGGCGGGCAGCGCGGCGAGCGGCTCGGCGAGGCGGGCGTTCGCCGGAACCGGCCGAAGACCGGACGGGGTGGAGGAGCAGGCGGCGAGGAGGAGCGAGCCTGCGGCCGCGGCAGAGATTCTCATGGACGCTGGGTTCCCGGGGGGACCGGCCGATTGTGGCAGATCCCGCGCCGCGCGCGGCTGCCAATCGGCGGCGTGGGCGCGACGCGGACATGGCCCCGACCTGCCTCGCGTCGAGACGGGAGCCTCTCTGCGGCGTTCGAGCCTCCGCGCGCCTCGCTACGCTGGCGGTGACGACGATGCGAGCGACTCCCTTCTCGACGCTCTCGATCCGCGGCGCGGTCGTGCTCTCGACCCTCGCGGCGGCGACGACGGCGACCGGGCAGGAGATCCTCCTCGACGCGAACGCACCCACGGAGGAGGCGGAGCCCGCGGTCTTCTGGGCGCCGTACGCGTTCGCGTCGGAGACGTACGACGTCGCCCTCGGCTTCGGCGCTGTCGCGACGGGCTACCTGCAGGACCAGCTCAGCTTCTTCGGCAACGTCATCGTCAGCACGAACGAGACGGCCGAGGTCCAGCTCGGGCTCTGGGGCGCGCACTTCCCCCGCTCGGACCGGCTCTTCGCGGACGGCTGGCTCTCGCTCGGCCGCTACACGCAGCTCCGCGCCTACGTCGGGAACGACGACGCCGGGAACCGCTCGGGTGCGAATGGCTCGGACCGCGACAACTTCATCCAGGACGCCGCCTTCCAGATCTGGAGCGAATGGCGCCTGAGCTGGATCCTCCCCATCGGCAAGGGCAGGGACGCACCGATCCAGACCTACCGCCTGCACCACGGCATCCTCGACAGCGCGCCGACGGGCGGAGACGTGTGGAACCCGCTGAAGACCGGGCGGACCGCGCTGCGCCTCCGTCCCTTCTACCGCAGGCAGGAATTCGACCTCGCGCCGAGCGAGGGCCAGATCGCGAGCAACGGACTCGCCCTCTCCCTCGAGTACGACAACCGCGACTTCCCGCGCAACCCGACGTACGGGAGCCGGCAGATCCTGAGCGTCTTCCGCGACTTCGGCGCCTTCGACAGCACCAACTCGTGGACGTCGATCGAGGCCGAGGCCTCGAAGTTCTTCGACCTCGGCACGACCGACTGGTCGCGCCAGCAGGTGCTCGCGCTCGGCGTGTGGACCGCCGGCTCACCCTCCTGGGAGGACACGGAGTTCGGACCGACGAACGCGCCGCCGTACTTCTACGGCGCGACGCTCGGCGGCCGGCGCCGCCTGCGCGCGTTCCCGACCAACCGCTTCAACGACCGCGCGGGCATCCACTACTGGGTCGAGTACCGGATGGTCCCCGGATGGCAGCCGCTCCCGGAGGTCGAGGAGCTGGACGTGGCGCGGATCGACTGGTGGCAGGTGGCGGTCTTCGCCGAGCTCGGGCGCGTCGCGCCGCAGTGGTCCATCGAGGAGTTCCACCGCGACATGCAGTGGGACGTCGGGCTCTCGCTGCGGCTCATGGCACGCAAGGCGATCGCGCGGATCGACCTCGCCGCCGGTCCCGAGGGCGTCGCCCTCTGGCTCGACCTAGGGCACCCGTTCTGAGCTCAACCGCGGCGGCTCGCGCGCCGCCGCCCGCCGCGGCCGCGGCCTCCACGGCCTCCCCGTCGGCTGGCTCCACGGCTGGATCCACGGCTGGATCCACGGCTGCCGCCCCTGCTTCCGCCCCGGCTCCCGCCTCGGGCACCGCCGCGGCCGCGCCGTCGACCGCCGCGCCGGCGCCGGGACGAGCGATCGTCGTCCCGCCCGCGGCCGTCGTGCGAGTCGCCCATGCCGCCGACCGACGCGGGGCCGACGAGCCGCCGCAGGACCATCGTCGCGTAGGAGCCGCGGGGCAGCCCGAAGGACGTGCGGAGCATCTTCCGGCCGAAGAACTCGTTGTCCGGCTCGGACGGGCGCACGCGGAGCTCGCGCGGCACGACGACGGCGTCGCGCTCCTCGGGCTTGAGCTGGAACCCGGGCACGTCAGGAAGCACGAGATCGTCGGGACGGAGCCCCATGTCGGCGAGGACACGCTCGTAGAGCTGGCGCTGCTCACCGTCCGCGACCCCCTCCAATCGCTCGCCGGGCAGGACGAGCTTGCCTTCCCATGCCCGGGGCAGCGGCGTCTCCTCCCGCGGGAACCGCAGCCGTCCCTCGATCGAGGGGAGGCCGAACTTCTGCTCGACGACCTCGTCGATCCAAAGGGCGAGCGCGCGGTTCCAGAGGTGCGACTGGAACGCGTACAGGTGGATGAGCCGCTCGCGCGTCCCGACGCGCCCGAACGCGCCGGCGAAGTCGTCGGGGTTCCGCTTGAGGTGCTCGAACACCGAGTGGTTGCGACCGAGCTTGCCGGAGATCGCCCGGCAGGCACTCCAGTCACCCCAGCATCGCCACAACGCATCCTTGAGTCGCCGCCGGGCGGGAGGCTCGTGCTGCGACGCCGACGCGACGAGCCGCCGGAGCGCCTCGCTGACCTCGCCGCGCAGGAGGTCGAGAACGATCCATCCCTGGCCGTGGCGGAGGTTGCCGAACCGCTGGTCGTCGAAGTAGTTCGGCAGCCCGTGCTCGCGCGTCGGGTCGAGCGACGCGCGAATGCGCTCCGTGTCGGAGACGCCGAGGTCGCGCACGACGATCTTGAACTCGTTCCCGAGCGAGGCGGACGAGTCGAGCGCCGCCGCCGTGAAGCCGACGGTCTGGATCCCGAGCGAGCGGTTCTGGACGCTGATCGAGGGCCCGCGCTCGACGCTCATGTACTGCAAGGTCACACCCTGACGGTCCTTCAGGCCCGCCATGCCGACCTCGCCCGGCGCCGTCCCCGCGAGCGCAGCGAGCTCCGTCGCCGCCTCCAGAGAGGTCAGCTTCTCCTTCCGCACGCGGTAGACGCGGTGCCCGCCCTGCTTCTGCAGGACGTCGTCCACCAGGCGCTCGGTCACCTTGAAGTCGCTGGGTCGAACCTTGAGTCTCACGTTCTCTGGGGTGGGGTCGCGGCCATCGGAGACCGTTTCAGGGGAGCCGCGGCGGCCGGACCTTGCGCAGCTGCTTGAGCACGCGCTCGAGGTCGCGCGGAACGGGCGCGACGACACGGAGGTCGGCGTCCCGAGCGCCGAGGGGCGGGAGCACGACCACGTGGGCGTGAAGCGTGAGGCGGTCGATGAGCGGGCGCTCCGGGAGCCCGCGCTTGGGGCGGTAGCTCGCCTTGAACTCCGACAGCTTGAATTCGGACCGACGCCCGTAGAAGCGATCGACCACGAGCGGGAAGCCCTCGTGCGCGAGGTGCACGCGGATCTGGTGCGTCCTGCCCGTCAGCGGTTCGCACCGCAGGAGCGAGTAGCCGTCGAACCGCTCCGCGATCGCGACGCGCGTCCGCGACGGCTTCCCGTCGGAGGCGACGCGCATGCGCCCGCTCTTCTTCGGCACCGGACCGAGCGGGTGCTCGATCGTCATCGTCTCGTCATCGCCCAGGTAGGGCTCCCCCTCGACGAGCGCGAGATAGCTCTTGTGGATCGTCCCTTCCTCGAAGGCGCGCCGGAGCGCGCGTTCGGTCTCCAGGTCCTTCGCGACGACGACCGCTCCGGTCGTGTCCTTGTCGATGCGGTGCACGAGCCGTGGGCGGTACGCGAGACCGCCGTCGGCGGCTCCCTCCTCGTCCTCCTCGACGCGTTGCAGGAGCGCGCCGGCGAGCGAGCCCAGCTCGCGCATCCAGCGCTCCGGCTCGACCGCGAGGTCCGCTGGCTTGTCGACGACGAGCACGTTGTCGTCCTCGTGGAGGATCGGGATCTTGACGCCCGGCGCGACGGGCCGCTGGGGCGCACGATCCCAGTCGATCGTCGCGAGCACGACCTGGTTCCCGCGCAGACGCTTGCCGGGCTGGACGTCGACGCCATCGACGAGGACGTGGCCCGCGCCGATCTCCTGGCGGAGGAAGCCCTTCGAGAGGCCCGGGTACTGCAGGCAGAGGAACTCGTCGAGCTCGAGCCCCGCCCGCTCGTCGGTCACGACGAACGTGTCCACAGGGTCAGGCGTTGGAGTCGGCGTCCACGCTCGGTTCGAGGACCGACGCGTAGATCGACTGCTCCAGGACGCCGACGTACGGGAGGTTCCGATAGCGACCGGCGAAGTCGAGCCCGTAGCCGACCACGAACAGGTCGTCGACCTCGAGAACGCGGAAGTCCGGCTCCAGTTCGACGTCGCGCCGACTGGGCTTGTCGAGGAAGACGCACGTCGAGACCTCGGCGGCGCCGCGGTCGAGGAACTCGCGCTTCAGGCGCGCCATCGTCCGGCCCGTGTCGAGGATGTCGTCGACGAGGAGCAGGTTGCGCCCCTCGATCTCCCCCGTCGGGAAGAACGAGATCTCCAGCTCACCCGCGGTCGTTCGATCGCCGTACGAGCTGGCCGACACGAACGCGAGCTCCAGCGGGATCGGGATCCGGCGGATCAGATCCGCGGAGAAGATGCACGACCCCTTGAGGACCGAGACCACCGTGAAGTCGCGCCCGCGGAAGTGCTCGGTCACGTCGGCCGCGACGCGCTCGATGCCTTCCAGGATCGTGCTCTCCGAGAAGAGGACGCGATCGATGTCTTCATGCATGCCGCCCATTGGAGGCGAAGGAGCGTAAACGACCCGTCGGCGGCTCGGGTCTATCGGCCCCCAAAATCGAACTCCCTAACTCGTCGGAGTCGCGACATGAACCGATTACGTTCGATTCGCGCTGCCCGCAGCCAACGGCGCCTTGAACGCGTGAATCATGGTGTTACCGTTCGGGCGTTCGAGCGGTAGGTCGCCCGGAGGCCCCGTCGGACTCTCCCTCTGGCGTCCTTCGAGGCGTGCGTGACCCGGGCCGTGACGCCCCTGGATACGTGGTGCCTCGGTCGGATGCGCGGAGTGACTCTCCCATCGACGGACTCCTCATCGAGGTCGCATCCGCGGCCGCCGGTGTGCCGTCGCACGACAGAATCCATCCCACGATACGCGTCGTTCCGACGGCCGCAGGTCGAACACGGAGAACAGGAATTGAAGGCAACGTCGACGAACAAGAACGGATCCTCGCGCCGCTCCGAGGACGAGATGATCGCCGATCTGGAGGCGAAGATCCGGCAGGTCGAAGATCGCATGAAGAAGCGCGACAAGGCCGCCTCTCCGCTCGCGAAGGACTTCGAACGCTTCAAGAAGCACGCCGCGAAGTTCGCGCAGTCCTGCGTCGACAACGAGCGGTCCGACGTCGCCAACACGATCCTCGGCGCGATGAACGTCGCCGAGCGCCAGGTCCAGCAGTAGCGGCAGCGCCAGCGCCGTGTCGCTAACCCAGCGCCGGCGCGAGCGAGACGACGTGCCGGAAGCCGCCCTGCCCCGGCAGCCTGCGGCCCGTCCGATCCAGTCGCGCGATCGCCCCGCCGGCGGCGATCCACACGCCCCCACCGCTCGCCCGTGACGCGCTCAGTAACGCGTCCGCGCCGTCGAGGTCCGGGAGCGTCCGCGAGAGCACGACGCGCCCCCTGCGTGTTGCCAGCAGGACGCGCGGCACCCGGTCCCCCACGACCCAGACGTCACCCCGCGAGCCGGCGAGCGCGCGGGCGCTGAACTCGAGGACGAAGAGGAACGCGCGCCGCCACGTGCGGTCCGGTCCGCGGGACCATCGCTCGAGCCGACTCGCGCCGGCGGACGTCGCGCTCCGGAGCACCCAGACCCTTCGCGACCCGGCGGGCCGACTCCGGGTCGCCGCCACGATTGGAAGCTCGTGCGCGCCCAGCGCGTCCTCCCAACCCTCCAGCGTCGCGCTCGATGCACTCCGCGGACGTTCGACCGGGGAGATCGACCCGTCCGCCCGCACGAGCCAGCGCGCGCGCGGACCGTCCCGCCGCCCGCCGGGTCGCGCGTCGACGAAGCAGGCGCCGCCGGGCGCTGCCGAGACACGCTCAGGCGCCACGACCGTCGTCCGAAGGGCCACGAAGCCGTCGGCGTCGAGCCCGAAGACCCCGTGCCCGGCGCGATCCGCCGCCCAGAGAGCGACCGGTCCGGCGCGCGGGCGCGCGAGGAGCGGCGGCCACTCCGCCCCCAGCGCTGCGCCGGCGATCAGGCCGGCGATCTCGCGCCTCTGGGGTCTCCATTCCTGAGGTCCACACCAGGGTCCTGCGTCCGATTCGCCGTCCATCCGTCTCGCCCTGGAGGAGACGAACGACCGAGCAGCCGGTTGCGCCTACTCAGGCAGCCGGCGGCGGATTGAACGGGTAGAGGACGAGGTACACCAGCACGCCCGTCAGCGACACGTACACCCAGATCGGGAACGTCCACCGCGCGAGTCGCCTGTGCCGTTCCCAGTCCTCCTTGTGCGCGAGCCACAGCACGCGCAGCACCATCGGCAGGTTGACGATGGCGAGCACCACGTGCGTGAGCAGCATCAGCAGGTAGGCCACCTTCGCCGCTCCGACGCCGTTGTACTTCGTCGGACCGCCGCTGATCGGAAGCACGACGAAGTGGTAGTAGAGATAGAAGCCGAGGAACGCCGCGCTGACGACGAACGCGCTCTTCATCAGGAGCTCGTGCGCCTTCCGACGGTCGCGGCGGATCGCGAGATAGCCCGCGATGAGCAGGACGAACGCCGTCGCGTTCAGCGACGCGTTGACGAGCGGGATCCTCGACGGGCCGGGGAGCGGCCACGTCCACTCCAGACCCGCGAGAGCCCGCGCGCGCGCCGCGATCAGCGCGTACTGGCCGGCGAGGATCGGCTCCGCCTCGTCGATCGGGAGCCCGATCTCGCCCGTGGCCGGGCGATCGAGGCTCGGGTCGCGCAGCTCGTACCAGCCCGCGATCGTCCCCTCCGCGTCGACGACCGGCATCCGGGTGCCGTGCACGATCGCGAGCCCGGGATCCTCCGCGCCCGGATCGCGCTGGACGGGCACCTTCAGGCCCTCGTTGAGGAAGCGGTGCATCTCCTCCTCGGAGTCGCTGCGCACGAAGAGCCAGCGCTCGTCGTCGGCGTCGAAGAGCTCGACGTACTCGTCGAGTTTCTCCGGCGTGTCGATCGTCGGATCGAGGGAGAACGACACCACGCGAATGGGCGTGCCCTCCAGCAGCGGCATCAGCCGCTCGGCGATGTCGCGGGTGATGCTCGGGCACGGCCCGGTGCAGCGGACGAAGAACGGGACGCCGATCCACGGCTGCCCGCGCAGCGCGTCGAGCGTCACGGTCTCGCCGGACCGATCGGTGAATTCGAAGTCCGGGACCGTGTAGAACCGGCTGTCCGAGTCGGGCACCGGCGTGCCCTCACTGATCTCCTGCGCGAGGCCAGGAACCGCGACCGAGACGAGCGTCCCTGCGAGGAGGAGGAGCGAGGCGGGGAGACCTCGGACGGTTCGGTGCATCGAATGGACCGCGGTCAGACTCCGCGGAGGACGGGGTCGACGAACAGCAGCGCCATCAGTGCGGGCAGGTAGATGATCGACGCGAAGAGCAGCCGGCGCGCCGTGGCCTGGCTCTCGTTCCTCGCGAATGCGATCGCAGGGGCGATGTAGAGCGCGCCGAGGAGCAGCGCGCCGACGACGTACACGACGCCCGCCAGGCCGCTGAGCGCGGGCATGAGCGTCACCGGGACGATGCTGAGCGCGTAGATGAGCGCGTAGCGCCCCGCGACGCCCTCGGAGCCGGGCTCGGTCGGGACCATGCGATGCCCGGCGCGCGCGTAGTCCTTGCGGTACATCCACGCGATCGCCATGAAGTGCGGGAACTGCCAGGCGAAGATCGTGCCGAAGAGCGCCCAGCCGAGCGGGCCGATCTCGCCGGCGAGCGCGGCGTAGCCGATCAGCACCGGCGCCGCGCCGGGGATCGCGCCGATCACGGTGTTCAGCGTGCTCACGCGCTTGAGCGGCGTGTAGATGCACACGTACACGACGAGTGTCGCGAGCACGAGGACCGCGGAGAGCAGGTTGAACGACAGCGCGAGGCCCGCCGTACCGACCGCGCCGAGGACCGCGGCGACCACGATGGCCGCCAGCGGCGACACCTCGCCGGTGACGAGCGGCCGCTGCTTCGTCCGCTCCATCAGCGCGTCGGTGTCGCGCTCGATGACCTGGTTCAGGATGCTCGCCGAGCCGGTGACGAGCAGGATGTACACGCCCGCTTCCAGGCAGCGCAGCAGGTTGACCGCGGACGCGTCGCGCGTCGCGAGCCAGCCGCCGAGCGCGCCGGTCAGGAAGACCATCGTCGCCACCCGCGTGCGCAGGAGCTCCGCCCACGGGGCCAGCGGCCCGCGCTGCGCGCCCTCTGCCTCGAACGACGTCACAGCGACACCTCGGGCCGGAGCGCGCGGCGGGCGTAGAGCGCGCCCACGACCGTCGAGGAGAGCAGGACAGCGCCGACGAGCACGTGCGCGGTCGCGAACACGACCTCACCTACCGAGACCTGGGCCTGCATGCCGCCGGAGATGAAGAAGATGGCCACCGTCGCGAGCACACCGAGCGTGAACTGGGTGAGCAGCGAGCCGAGCTGCACGTAGGACACGATGCGGAGCGCGCGCCGGTTCGCGCCGACCGAGCGCCCCTCCTTCGCCGCGTCACCGAGGATCTTGGCGTTCGCGAACACCATCGCGACGACGAGCAGCGCCAGGGTGCCGTGCACGAGGAGCGCCGCGACCTCGCCCTGGTGGCGCAGCCACGCGCCGAGCGCGATCTGGAAGTAGACGATCGCAGCGACCCAGGGCCCGAGCGCGCCGAGCCCGCGCGCGAACCGCGATGCGGACGGGCGCATCTCCGCCCACGTCCGGCTCGCGACGACCGACAGGACGACCATCAGCGCGACGACGAGCTGCGCGAGCGCGCCGTGGAGGAACGCGAGGTTCTGGCTGTTCTCCAGGACCCGCGTGCCGCCGAGGATCCCCTGGCCGATGATCGCGAAGAGCGTCGCGACCGCGGTCCACGTGACGAGCGGGCGTGCCCGGTGGATGAAGCACGTCAGCAGGACGCAGATCGCGACCAGCCCGACGGCGGACGCCCACACGCGATGGACGTGTTCGAGCGTGACCCCGCGCCCCTCCGCGAGCATCTCCTCGAACGGATAGGTCCACATGTTCTCCTGGAACGTCGCGGGCCAGTCCGGGACGGCCATGCCGACGCGGTAGGTCGTCACGCCGCCGCCGATGACGACGAGGACCGCCGCGAACGCCACGAGGACGCGGCTGGCGCCGCGCGGCGTCAGGAGCAGCAGCGGGATCGGCAGCAGCGGCTGCCACACGAGCTGGGGGTCGCGCGCCCACGCCAGCGGCACGCCGATCGCGAAGAGCGCGATCAGGACGTTCCGCAGACGCGTGCGGGGCGCGGCGGCGGCTGCGGCGGCGGCTGCGGCGGCGGATGCGGCGGCGGATGCGGCGGCGGATGCGGCGGCGGATTCGTCGGCGGGCAGGCGGCCCTGGACGCCGGGGACGGTGTCGGCTGTCGTCGTCGAGACCATGGACGGGGGATCACTCCGAGCGCGCTTAGGCCATGCTCGCGGCGATGTTGAGCCCCGAAACGAAGAAGGCCGTCCGGTCTCGCGCGCGAGCGATCGCGCCCACTGCGGGACGCGCGCGTTCGGAGGCGAACAGGATACGTCGGCGCACCTCGGGAGTGCCCCGCGGGACGCCGGATCTCGCCCGAATCGCGCTCTCGAACGAAGCGCCGGGGCGGAGCGTCCCACGGCATTGCGTCGCGCCCAGGCCGGCCTACGATCGCCGTCCGGCCGCGGCCCCGCGGCATCTGCCCCTCCCCCCCGCTCAGCCTCATTCGGTCCCGTCGATCCGAACCGTGCGCACCTCTCCCCTCCGCCCCGTCCACGAATCCGCCGGCGCCCGCCTCCAACCCGAGGACGCGGGTGGCTCCGTGATCACCTACGGCGACGTGCCGGGCGAGTACGACGCGGCAGTGAAGGCCGGCGCGCTGCTCCTGGACAGGACGACGCGCGGGCTCGTCTCGGTCTCCGGCGGCGACACCCGGGACTTCCTCCACCGGATCCTCGCGAACGACGTGAAGGGCCTCGAGGCGGGCCAGGGGAACCGCAACCTGCTGCTCACCGGCAAGGGCAAGGTCGTCCACGTCTTCGACGTGGCGGACCTCGGCGCCGGGCTGCTGCTCTCGACCGAGCCCGGCGAGGCCGCGGCGCTGATGGAAGCACTCGACGTCTACCTCTTCGCCGAGGACGTCCAGCTCGCCGACGAGACCGAGGCGCACGCGCCGCTCGAGCTCGTCGGTCCGGACGCGCAGCGCATCGTGCAGCAGACGCTCGACGGCGCGCCCGAGGAGCGCGGCCCCGAGCACGCGTTCCACCTGGCGACCTTCCGCGGCGCAGCGACGAAGCTCACGCCGATGCCGGTCGCAGGCCGGCCGGGCTGGCGCATCGAGACCGAGCCCGACAAGGTCGGCGAGCTGTGGGCGGCGCTCGTCGAGAAGGGCGCTCGACCGGGCGGCCTCGTCGCATACGACAGCCTCCGGTCGGAGACCGTCACCGCGGCCATCGGCCGTGACGTCTCCCAGGACGTCTACCCCCAGGAGGCGCGGCTCGACGACGCGTTCTCCCTGGAGAAGGGCTGCTACATCGGCCAGGAGGTCGTCGCGAAGATCGACACCTACGGCGGGCTCAACAAGCAGCTCTTCCGCCTCCGCGTGTCGAACGACGACCCCGTCGCGCCGGGCACGCGCCTCGTGCGCGAGGTGCGGGGCGAGCCGCGCGACCTCGGCGTCGTCACGACATGGGCGTACTCGTTCGCGGCCGACGGCGGCGTCGTCCTCGGCTACGTCAAGCGCAAGCACCAGGAGCCCGGGACCGAGTTCCGGCTCGGCGACACGGACGTGACCGCGGTCCTGGAGCCTTGAGCGACGCCGACGATCGCCCTCCGATGGACGCAGCGGACGAGCCGCCCAAGCTGTTCCGCCCGCGCCCGGGAGACGAGATCGTCGAGCCCCTCTTCGGCGCGCTCCGCTCGACGGAAGAGCCTCCTCCCGACGACGTGCCCCGGACGGGCTGGCGCGGCATTCTCTGGTGGCGCCTGCGGCTGCTCTTCGGTCGGCGCAGGAAGCGCTGATCAGCGCCACTCGGCGATGCGCTCCTCGGCGAGCCGCACCGCGACGCGCGCGGGCGCGTCGTCCTCCTCGGCGGCTCGCTGGAGGATCCGCCCGGCGGCCGCACCGATCCGGAGCCCGATCGCCTCGACCGGCTCGCGCCTCGACTCGAGGTGGAAGATCGTCCCCCGTACGAGCGCGCCGGCGTTGATCACGAAGTCGGGGACGTAGAGGATCCCCATGTCGTGCAGCTCGTCGCCGACGAGCATCCGCGCGAGCTGATTGTTCGCGCCGCCCGCGATCACGCTGCACGACAGCCGCTCCAGCGTCAGGTCGTGCAGCAGTCCGCCGAGCGCATTCGGGCTGAACACGTCGCACGTCTCCTCGATCGCGTCGGAGGGGTCGACGAGGTCGATCCCGAACCGTTCGGCGACGCGCCGCGCGCGCTCTTCCTCGAGCTCCGCCCCGACGACCTTCGCGCCGTGCTCGACGAGCCTGCGGACGAGCCCCTCGCCGACGGAACCGAGCCCCTGGACGACGACCTTGCGCTCGGGCCAGGCGGTCTCGCCGAAGCGCGAGCGGAGCGCGGCGGCCATGCCCATGAAGACGCCCTCCGCGGTGGACTCCGCGAGCTCCCCGGGGCCGCTGTCCCCCGGATCGGTCACGAACCGGGTCCGCTCGGCCACGCAGGCGAGCTCGATCGGCCCGGTGTTGACGTCCGGCCCCGTGTAGAACGCGCCGCCGAAGCGCTCGACGACGTCGCCGATGTGCCGGTAGGCGCCCTCCCAGTCGACCGCCTCGTCGTCCATCAGGACGATCTTTCCGCCGCCCGCGGGCAGGTCGAGGAGCGCCGCCTTGTGCGTCATCGCACGGGAGAGGCGCAGGCAGTCGAAGAGCGCCTCGCGCTCGTCCCGGTAGACCCGCCGCCGGATTCCGCCGAACGCAGGGCCGCGGACGGTGTCGTGCACCCCGAGGAAGGCACGAAGGCCGGAGCGCCGGTCGTGGATCGCGGCGACCTGCTCGAAGCCCTCCCGGGCCATCGCGTCGAGTACGTGGAGGGACATCGGGGCGCAGGAGGGTAGCTCCGGGGAGGACGTAGCAGGACCGGCGGCGGGTGGATCTCGGGAAGACGGGGGATCGTTGGACGTCGCACGAGGTCCGAGCCAGGCTCTCCGAACCATGCGACCCGATCTGATCCACACCATCGGCATCGCCATCACGGCGGCCGTCCTCTTCGGCTGCTCGTCGACCTCCGGAGGCAAGACCGCGACGGACCAGGACGGCAATCCGGTCGACTGGATCGGCCCGACGGAGACCGTCCCGTACGACCCGAACATCACCAAGGACGACCGCAAGACGGGCGAGGTGCTCGCCGACATCGACCGCAAGCTGCGGCTGTGGAACGGCATCGTCCTGGAGGGTCGGGCGTCGAAGGACGCATCGCGTCTCGACCTGGTCGAGAGTTCGCTGCGCTATGAAGCGAGCAAGAACATCGCGATCCTCGTCGAGCAGCTCGAGGTCGGGCCGCCGACCAACCGCCAGATCGCGGCGGCGGGGCTGGGATTCAGCGAGTCGACCGAAGCGCTCGGCCCGCTCATGGCGGCGCTCGACGATCCGTCGAGCGAGGTGGTCGCCAACGCCCTCCTCGGCCTCTCGACGCTGCGGGACGCGGAGACGCCGGTCGCTCCGATCGCAGCCAAGCTCGGCGACGCGCTCGCGTCCATCCCCGTGCGGAGCAACGCCGGGCGCGCCCTGCGCGCGCTGAACCTGACGGAGCTGGAGGAGTCGGATCGCGACGCGATCGTCGATGCCGCGCGGACCGCGCTCGGCGACGACGACTCCGCGCTCCGCGTCCATGGTGCACTGGTTCTGGCGCAGGTCGGCGACAGCGACTCCGTCGGCCGGATCGCGCGCTACCTCGGGGACGAGTCGCAGATCGTCGTGCGCGCGGTCAGCCGCTCGCTGGCCCGCCTCGGCAGCATCGACGACGCCCAGTTCGGGCGCGCGGTGCGCGCGCTCGTCGCGGCGATGACGGGTACCGACGACGACACGATCCGAGAGGCGATCCTCGACGACCTCCAGGCGCTGACGAAGATCAACTACGGCGACGACGAGGAGGAGTGGATCAAGTACGCCCAGAAGCTGCCCTGAACCGGGACGCTCCGAACGCGCGGAAACCGCCGGGCTCCGGGTGGATACTGGCTCCGAGACGCCGCTCGGCCTGCCCATGCTCCCGCTCCCTGCATCCCTCCTCGCACTCGCCCTCGCCGCGGGCGCCCTGGCGCCCGGCGTGACGGGACCCGTCGCGGCCGGGCTCGCCCAGGAGATAGAGCGCATCGACCCGGTCGACGCCGCCGCGAAACGGGCGCTGGAGGAAGCGCCGCCCCGCACGCGCCTCGGCAACATGCGGGGGTTCCAGGCGGTCTCGCGCGTCGCGTTCGTCGCGCTCCCTGACGACCCCCACCGCCTGACGTTCTCCGCGGCGTTCCCGGAGCGCACGCGCCTCTCGCTGTCGAGCGCCGCCGGTCAGCGCCAGGTCATGCGCCTCGGCAGCGGCTGGTTCGGACACGACAAGCTGATCGAGCGCGGCCTCGCGCAGAAGCCGAGCTACCTCCTCGAGGGCGCCGGGCGCGACGAGACGCGGCTCGACTTCGCGCTCCGCCGCGCGCTCTTCCTGTGGCCGGACGGGGCGTCGTTCGTCGGCGAGGGCCTGAGCCGCACGGCCAAGATCGGCAAGGTCGGCGTACTGCTCGTCAACCTCGACCGTGAGACCGAGCGCCCGGTATCGATCCGCGCGTTCGATCGCACGGGACGCGCGGCAGCCGAGGTTCGCGAGATCACGTGGACGCGCGACGGCGATCGCACGTGGCCGAAGACCTTCACGTTCCTCGCCGGCGGTCAGCCGCTCTGGAAGGAAGAGGTCGAGCGCGTCCGGGCCGACTTCCTGTTCACCGACACGATGTTCCTCCCCGGGGACCGCGTCGGCCGACTCGTCGGTGAGAGCCACGGCAGCGCCGTTCGAGCGCACTTCCAGGCGGGCGCATGGACGAAGCGCGTCCCGCTGCCGACCGGGACCGACGCGGAGGCGGCGGCCGACCGCGCACTCGAGCTCTGGGCCGATCTGAAGGAGGACCTCGCGGAGCGCGACGTGGAGATCGCGACGGACGTCGTGATCGAGGTCGACGGGGATCGCCGACCCGTCGCGCTCCTGATGGAGGTGAGCGAGTCCCCGGCCCACGACGCGGCGCTCGAGGACGATCGCGAGTGGACGCTCAGGGATCCCAGCGAGTCCTGGGCGTTCCGTTGCGGCACGCTCGAGGAGGCTTCCGAGGCCGCCTTCCGCGCCGTGGAGGAGAAGCTCTCCGACGCCCTCGAGCGCGTCCGCGCACCGGAGATCCGGCTGACCGTGCGGCCGTCGAAGACGCCGAACGAACGGACCGTGCTGGCGCGGATCGACGTCCTCCAGGCGTTCCGGGTGCGCGAGCCGCGTCGCGGAGAGCCCGGGGGGCGCTGAGGCGCGCCGTCCTACGTGCCCCAGGGCCGTCCTCCCGGGAGGACGGACGCCCACCAGGGGGGTCGCTCCGGCAGGGAGCGAAAGGGATGGGCAGTGCGTCGCAAAGTGACTCGGAACGAGACACTATGTCCCCCTGCGGGCCCCTGGAGGCACGGAGGCCCCTCTGAGCGTCGGTCTGATCCGAGACGCCCGCGACTCGGCAAGCAATCCGGGCAAGCGGCACGGCTTTTGGTGAGATAGCGATGCACCATTCCCCTGCTGGACGCCGCTCCGACCCAACGAGGGCAGCACCGATGACCCAAGTGACTCCCCGAAGGAACCGCCGCGCCGTGTCGCTCCGCGCGCTGGCCCTGATCGCCCTCCTCGGCTCGCTCTCGGCCACGCCCTCCGCGGCGTCGGCCCCCGTCGCCGGTCCGGCCACGCCGACCGTCGATCCAGCCCTGGATCCCGCCGCCGCCGCGCCCGCCGCCGCGCCGCAGCGCGGACGCTCCTCCGGCGCTCGCAGCAGCGGAGGCAGCCGCGGCGCGTCCCGCTCGTCCGGCGGCGTCTCCCGCTCGTCGGGGTCCCGCGCGTCGCGGTCGTCGTCGTCACGCTCCTCCGTGCAGCGCTCCTCCAGCGCCCGCCGTAGCAGCGCCGGCAGCCGCACGAGCCGCCCGACGTCCAGCCGCTCCACGCCGACGCGGACGTCGAGCAGGTCGCGCACGACGGCGCGGCCGTCGACGGGTACCTCGCGCTCCGGCGCGCGCCCGACGACGTCGTCGCGGACGGGGTCCAGCGCCTCGCGGACGGTCGGACGCCCCGCGCCGCCCCGCCCGGGCACGACGCGGCGCTCGACGACGCCCACCCGCACGTCCACGTCGCGATCCACGCCCACGCGCTCGGTCCCGACGCGCCCCGGCACGTCGACGCCCCCGCGCGGCACGAGCCCGATCGGCTCGCCGGCGCGCGGCTGGTCGAACCCGTCGCCGAACGCAGGGAACCCGGCGACGACGCCGCGCACGACGGCGCCGACCGTCATCGACGTGGGCGAGGGCGTGGTGCCGTCCCGCTCGCGCGTGCCGCGCATGTCGACCTCGCGGGCCGAAGACGCGCGGCGTCAGTCCACGGGCTCGACGCGTTCGCTCAGCCAGCGATTCCGCAGCACGAGCTCGCCCGAGGCGCTGGAGCGTACGCGCCGGAACACGGCGACCCGCCGTCCGTCGTCGACGATCAGCCACAACGACATCCTCGACCGCTACCGCCGCGGCGACACCGTCGGCAAGCGCATGGGCTCCACGCGCGGCTCGAACGGGCACGCGTCGAAGCTCCCGATGCTCTCGGACAAGCGCACGTCGTCGCGCGAGGCCGGCGCGCGGACGGTAAGCCGTCCGCCCGCGGACCCGAACGTCGCGAGCGTTCCGCCGCTCGCGCTGGAACCCGAGTCACCGACGCGCCCGCAGTCGAACTCCGATCGCATCACCGCGCTCCGTCGCTCCGCCGCGGCGCGCATGGCCGCGGCCGGTGAGCGCCCCGCGTCGAACGACGAGGCCCGCATCCGGGCCGCGCGCGAGAACGCGGCGGTCGCGAACACGGACGCCCGCGTGACGGCAGCGCGGCAGCAGGCCGCCGACGATTCACGCAACGCGCGGATCCAGGCCGCTCGCCAGAAGGCCGCCGACGAGGCGACGGAGACGCGCGTCCGCGAAGCCCGTGAGGGCCTCGCCGCCGACGCCGACCGCCGCGCCGCGGAGCAGGAGCGGATCCGTCAGGCACGCAAGTCGTACGACCAGCGCGTGCAGGACGCCCGCGCGAAGACCGTCGGCAACGACGGGAAGAACGGCGTCGCCGGCGGACCGGGCGTCCTGGAGCCCAACGGAACGCCGCAGGGCGGCACGACGAACGTCGGCAGGCCCGGCGACTACGCCGTCGCGGCCGGAGGCTACGGCTACTACAACGACTGCTACTGGGACACGTGGGGCTCGTGCTCGCTCAACCCGTGGTGCGGCTGGTTCTGCGGCCCCATCTACTGCACCGGCTGGTGGTGGCACTCCTACTGGTGGTGCGGCGGCCGCTGGTCGTTCCCGTGCTACTGGTACGGGCCGTTCATCCCGGCGCGGCGCTCGGTCATCGTCTACCAGGAGCCGCAGGTCATCTACATCGAGCAGCCGGTGGAAGAGGAGCCGGTCGAGGAGTACGTCGAGGAGGGACCGGTCGCGCCCGTGACCGGCGTTCCGCCCGAGGCGACCGACCCGGACCTGGAGCGCGAGCTCAACCGCGCGGCCGCGTACTACCTCACGCAGGGTGACCGTGCGTTCCGCGAGACGCGCTACGGCGACGCGGCGCACTTCTACGCCAAGGCGGTCGAGTTCTCGCCGGACACGGCGATCCTCTACCTCGTGCTCTCCGACGCGCTCTTCGCGACGGGCGACTACCGCTACGCGGCGTACGCGCTGCGCCAGGCGCTGTCGCGCGATCCGAGCCTCGCGTCGAACGTGATCGACAAGCGCGACTTCTACGCCGACCCGGCCGACTTCGAGCGGCAGCTCGCGACGCTGGAGCGGTTCGTCGAGGACCACGTGCTCGACATGGACGCGCGCCTCGTGCTCGCGGCGAACTACCTGTTCGGCGGACAGCCCGAAGCGGCGCTGGAGCTCCTCCAGGATCCGTTCAGCGAGGAGCTGCGCGGGAGCGACGAGGGGTCCGTGCTCCACGAGGTCTCCTGGCGCATCGTGACGGGCGTCACGGACGAGGTCGAAGAGCCCGTCGAGACGGGCCCCGAGGCCGCTGCGGAGCCCGAGCGGGCGCACTGAGCCGATCTCGCTCGGTCCGAGCCACAGGAGCCCCGGCGCGCAGGACGCGCGCCGGGGCTCCTGTGCGTCCCGGGGAGAGGCGCAACCGGCGCGCCCGCGGGACGGCCTGTGTCCCGGTTACGTCCAGTCCGGAGACACGGCCGGATTCGCTCATTGTGGGCATGAGGGCGTCCGATCCACGGATTCGGCCCTCCAGACGCCTGGAGACAGGATCCGCCCGATGTCTTCCCGCCCCCAACCCGAACCGACCGCCCCGCGGAAGCCCGCGCTCGCCGTCCGCCTCGATCGGGCGCTGCGTCGACTGGCAGCGGTCCAGCTCGTCGTCGCGGCGATCGTCGCGCCGGTCGTGTTCGTCGGGGACGCCGGGGCCATGACCCCGATCTACGCGGCGGGGGTGCTCGCCGCGCAGGTGGCGGCGGGCTACGCGACCTGGCTCTCGCGTCGGGCGCTCGTCGTCGAGGCGAGGCGCGCCTCGCGGGATCGCTCAGGCGCCGACGTCCCCGTCGCAGCGCCGCGCCGCCGACGGCTGCGGCTCGACGGGGAGGCCGCCGACAGGCAGCGGGAGAAACGCCAGCGCCGAAGGGCCGCCGTCCAGGAGCTCGCGCGCGAGCTGGCGGACAGCGTCGACGCACGGGGCGCGCTCGAGCACGCGGCGCGCGGTCTCGTCGACGCGTTCGAGGCGGCGGCCGTCGAGGTCGAGGCCCCGTCCGGCGACGTCACCTCGGTCGACACCCCCATCCCCGGCGAGCTCTGCTCGATCGTCACGGCGAAGATCCCGGGCCGCGGACGCGATGGGAGGATCGAGGTCGCGGTCGCGGACGACGGCGATGACCCGGACGTCGGACTCGACGACCTCGAGGACGTCGGGCTCCTGCTCGGTGTCACGCTGGAGCGGATCCAGCTCCAGCGCGCGCTGCGCCGCGCGCGTGCCCGGGCCGACGCGTCGGGCGTCGCCCGCGCCGAGTTCCTCGCGAACACGAGTCACGAGATCCGTACGCCGATGAACGGCATCCTCGGCAGCGCGGAGATGCTCGCGGACACGACCCTCGACGACACGCAGCGCGAGTCCGTCCAGACGATCGCGCAGTGCACGGAGGATCTCTTGGCACTCCTGGACGACGTCCTCCTGGTCTCCGCGCTGGAGTCAGGACGCGTCGAGGTGGACCACGAGGCGTTCGACGTCGCCGCGGTGCTGAACGACGTGGTCGAGCAAGCCGTCCCGACCTCGGGCGGCCTCGAGCTGATCACGCGGTGCGACCACGCGCTCGACGGCGACGTCCTCGGCGACGCGCGACACGTCCGGCGCGCGCTGTCCCACCTGATCTCCAACGCCATCAAGTTCACCGACGAGGGGAGCATCACCGTGAGCGCGGAGCTGCTCGGCCGCGGGCGCGCCGGGGACACCTCGCGCCGCATCCGGTTCGCAGTCCAGGACACCGGGATCGGGGTCCCGACGCAGCTCCGGGACGCGATCTTCGACACGTTCACGCAGGGCGACGGTGCTCCGACGCGCCGGCACAGCGGCGCGGGCCTGGGGCTCTCCATCGCGAACGAGCTCGTGACCCTGATGGGTTCGACGATGGAGCTCGAGAGCGAGGTCGGCACCGGGAGCACGTTCTCGTTCGTGCTGGAGCTCGACGCTGCGGGAGCCTCGCAGGCCCAGCGCGACGAGCGGGCCGCCGCGTCGAGCGCCGCGGTCGGAGACGGCACGACGCCCGGCGCGGGGCTCCGCGTCCTCGTGGTCGACGACAACCCGATCAACGTCCGCGTCGCTCGCCGGCTCCTGGAGCACCGCGGCGCGATCGTCGACGAGGCGAAGAACGGACTGGAGGCGGTGGCGAGCGCTGCCGATGGACGCCACGACGTCGTCCTCATGGATCTCCAGATGCCCCTGATGGACGGCGTCGAGGCCACGCGCCAGCTCATCCGGACGTGGGCGACCGAGGGCCGCGAGCCCGTTCCGATCATCGCGCTGACGGCGCACGCGATGGACCAGCACCGCGACGAGTGCAGGGCCGCCGGGATGGCCGGGTTCCTGACGAAGCCGCTCCGCGACGCGGACCTGGACGACGCCCTCGACGGGCTACGCGCCGATCACCGCGTCGCCCGGCCGGGAGCCGCCTGAGGCGAGCACCTCGCGCGGACCGGAGTCGCCCTGGAAGAAGGCGACGGGTGGTCGGCGTCCGTACTGCGCCTCGAAGCGGCGCGCGACGGCCTCGGTGGCTCGCTCCTCCTCCCCCGCGTGGACGAGCATCACGACGCAGCCGCCGAAGCCCGCGCCGGTCAGGCGCGCGCCGAGCGCGCCGCCGGACTCGACGGCCGCGGTGACGAGGTCGTCGAGCTCGGGCGACGAGCACTGGTAGAGATCGCGCAGCGACGCGTGGGTCTCGACCATGCACCGGCCGAGCGTCTCCAGGTCGCCGCGGAGCAGCGCGTCCCGGGCGACGAAGGTCCGCTCGACCTCTTCGACGACGTGCCGCGCCCTGCGCGCGAGGACCGGGTCGAGAGCCGACTGGTGCTCGTCGAGCACCGCGCGCGGCACGTCGCGGAGGACCGCCGCGCCTGGCGCGTGCTGCCGGAGGACGCGGAAGGCCTCCGCGCACTCGTCGACCCGTCGGTTGAACTCGCCGCGCGCGAGGGCGCGCTGGACACCGGAGTCCACGACGCCGATCGCGACGCGGTCGAAGTCGAGCGGGAGGTGCTCGTACGACTCGTCCTTGCAGTCGAGCCAGAGCACGTGGCGCGGCTTCGCGAAGCCGACCGCGAACGGATCCATGATCCCGCACTGAACGCCGACGAAGCCCCGCTCGGCGTCGAGCGCGGTCGCCACGCGCTCCTCGGGGCTCAGACCGAGGTCGAAGGCCGCGTCGAGCGAGAAAGCCGTCCCGACGCAGATGGACGCCGACGAGGAGAGCCCCGCGCCGACCGGGAGGTTGCCTCCGAACAGCAGGTCGAAGCCGTCCGCAAGGCGGGCCGAGCGCGCTGGCTCCGAGCTGGCGAGGGCCCGCACGACGCCGAGTGGATAGTCGAACCACTGCCCCGTTCGCGTCGCGGGCAGGTCACCGGCGTGGCCGTCGAACGCCTCGTCCGAGAACGTCGACGCCAGGCGGATGCGCCCGTCGTCGCGGAGCCGGATCGCGAAGAACGTGCCGCGGTCGATGGCCGTCGGGAGGACCGGGCCGCCGTTGTAGTCCAGGTGCCCGCCGAACAGGTTCACCCGCCCGGGCGAGAAGAACGTCCGGCAGCGGCCCGGTCCCGGGAGGAGATCCGCGAAGCGCTCGCGGTGCCCCTCCAGGGCTGCCTCCAGGGGCACGGAGCGGGCGTCGCCTAGGGACGGGGTCGGATCGGTCGTCGGACGCGCCATGCGGCCCCGAGGGTAGCGTCGAGGCCGTCCGGACCGGAGCCCCTTCGCCCCGCTCGGGCCCACGGGATCCGGTCCGTCACCGCCCCACCGATCAGGGGTAAGGTGTGCAGCGCAAAGTGCCGACACCTTCCCCGGCGCCCGCGCCCTCCCGTCCTCCCCGCCATGCACCGCGCTCGCACGCGATCCACCAGACGCTCTCCCCGAGGTGTCGCCCGTAGGGCCCCCCTCCTCCTCGGCGCGACCCTCCTGGTCGCCCTGTCCTCGTGCGCCTCGCTGAAGGTCGACCGGGACACCGAGACGTCGGGCACGTTCCGCTCCAGCGCGCGCGTGTTCACCTTCCTCGGGTGGGACATCCCCCGCCGGGCGAGCCAGGTCGCGCACGAGAACGCCTCCGACGCGTCGCTCCCGAACATGCGACCGACGAAGGTCCGCGCGACCGACTGGGGCTGGTTCCACTGGATCCTCGAGATCCTCTCGACGTCGAGCGCGTCGGTCGAGGGGACCTGGGGCTACCAGGGCGGCGAGACGGTGCCCGAGCGCGTCCTGCCCGACTGACGCCGATCAGAGCCCGGGCAGAAACCGCTGAAGCGTACTTTGCCCAGGCCCTGATGATGTCTCTGGCGCATCCTTTGACGACGATGCGCGCTCGCGTGGGCAATCCTCGCCAACGCCCTCAGGGGAGCGTGATCCGCAGCGTCCGCGTGCCGCTGATCGGCAGCTCGACCGCGCGCGACGCGGAGCGCAGCCCCTGCGTCACGCGGAGCTCGTAGCGCCCCTCCGCGTGGCGGCCGAGGTCCATCGTTCCGGTGCCGTCGGTCGCGGCGCCACCGCGGAAGAACCGCTCCAGGAAGTTTCCCGACCCGCTGATCGCGCCGGCGTCGAGCCGCCCCTCGCGGCGCAGGACGCACGCCGCTCCCGCGACGGGCTCACCCGCGGCGTCGGTCACGAGCGCGCGCACGAGCACTCCGGAGACGAGCCGTAGCTCGACCTCCTCGGCCACCGTCTCGACGCCCTCGTCGACCTCCAGCTCGAAGGGCTCTCCCTCGGCGTGCTCATCGGACGACGCGGTGATCTGCCACTTGCCCGGACCGAGCCCGTTCAGGACGAAGCGGCCCTCGTCGTTCGACGTCGCTCGGCGCGGTCGGACCCTGCGCAGCGGTTTCGGAGATGCGACGACGTCCGCGCCGACGATCGGCGCGCCGGTCTCGTCTCGCACGACCCCCTCCACGCGGACGCCGGGGTCGAGCTCCAGGTCGCCGACGTCGGCGTCCTCGTCCTCACCGAGGTCGACGGTCAGCGAGCGCATGGGCGCGTACTCGACGATCGAATCACCCACCTGGCGCCGCGCCTGCTCGACTCCGATCCGGTAGCTCCCCTCGGCCAGCCGATCGAAGCGGAAGCGTCCCTCGCCGTCGGTCCGCTCGCGCTCGACGCCGACCTCACCGGCGAGCATCTGCGCGAGCAGCCCCGGCCCCTCCAGCCGGTCGAGCGGTGTGAGCGTCACACGGGCGCGCGGGATCGGCTCTCCGGTCGAGCGATCGACGATGCGGCCGCGGATGCTGCCGTCGGGCAGGACGACGTCGTACCGGAGCTCGCTCGCGTCGGGGACGTCGAGGATCATCGCGCCGCGGACCGAGCGACCGCGCCCCTCGAAGGTGAGCTGGTACTCGCCCGGCGCGAGGCCCTCGAACTCGTAGCGCCCGTCGTTCTCGATCGGCGCCGCCTTGAAGTCGACGCCGAGGAGCCCCTCCGCGTCGAGGTTGAGCGCGAGGAGCGTCCCGCCGTCCACGGGCGCGCCGTCGCGCAGAACGAGGCCGTGGACCCGGCACGCCGCCGCCGACGTATCGACGAGGTCGTGCGTCACGACGCGATCGTCGGGCACGCTGACGAGGCCGAAGTTGAGAGTGCCGAGGAAGCTCGTCGGGGCGAGGTCCTCGTCGCCCCGCGTCGCGATCAGGAAGTACGGGCCGCCCTCCATGTGGAGCATCTCGTACGCGCCGTCCGCGTTCGTGCGCGCCTGGTGCAGGTCGCCGCTGGAAGCGCTGGCGTTCGCGAGCCCCGGCGACGCCGCGATCACGGTCGCGTCGACCACGGGCCGTCCGAAGCGGTCGCGCACCCGTCCCTTGAGCCCGCCGCCCTGGGTCATCACGACCGAGACGGGGGGATTCTCGTCGCCCTCCTTCAGGTCGACGGGGACGGTGGCGGAGCGGAAGTCGCGGTGGAACGCGAGGATCTCCTGGCGTCCGGGCTCGACGCCGGTGAGCTCGAATGAACCGTCGGGCTCGCTCGTCACGACGCTCGTCCCCATGAGGCCGAGCGCGGCGGCGTAGCGGAGGAAGCCGACCGGCGGAGGCCGGTTCTGACGGCGGCGTCCGCGCACGGCGAGGTCGTCCTCGATCGACTTGCGCTCGTCCTCCATGAAGTCGAACGAGCGCTTCACGAGCCGCTCGGTCGTGACCTGCGCGCCGGCGACGGGCTCTCCCGCGGAGTCGACGACGACGCCGCGCACGGTCGCGCCGCGGCGGAGCGAAACGACGACGTCGCGCGTGGCGGCGCCCTCGACGACCGTGACGCTCACGTCCGCGTCCAGGTAGTCGTCGGCGTGGATCGACAGGGTCTGGTCGCCCGCCTCGACGGCCTCGACGACGAAGCGACCCTCCGGGTCCTCCACCTCGACGCCGCCGGCGAACGGATTGAGGCGGGTCGGCGCCGCCGGGTCGACCTCGATGCGGTCGGTCACGCGCACGGAGAAGGTCGTCACGGGCTCGCCCGTCACCAGGTCGCGCACGCGTCCCTCGATGCGGCCGCCGCTGGAGAGCGTGACGACGATCTCGTCGAGCCGTTCGGGCTCGGCGACGCCGTCGACCGCGGCGCCCTTCGAGCTCGGCCTCCACGTCGCCTTGGCCGTCTCGTACCCGACGCAGGCGACGCGCAGGACGTGGGGCGCGGAGTCGCTGAACGGGCCCGCGACGAACGCGCCGTCCGGCCCGGTCTCGGGGAACGAGAACTCGCGCATCCCCGCGATGAAGAGCGGCGCGAGGGAGGGCTGCCCTTCGATCTTGCGCGCGTCGATGAGGTTCCAGAGCACGCGAGCGCCCTGGACCGGGCGTCCTGCCGAGTCGACGACGCGCCCGCGCACCATCGGCCCGCGCTCCAGCGCGAACTCGGGCACCACCGCGACGCCGCCGCCCCCCACGCGCGCGACCGGGCCGCGGCCGGGCACGTGGCCGTCGGCGATCGCGACGACGTCGAACGCCCCCGACGGGAGCCCGCGGATCGAGTAGCCGCCGTCCGCGCCCGTGACCGCGTGGGTCGACACGAGGATCTCGCGCGCGAGCTTCAGGTGCCGGATGCCGCGCGGCAGCGCGCCGACGCGCGCCCCCGCGAGCGGCTCGAGGTCCGCGTCGTCCCCGAGACCCCGCGACACGATCCGTCCTGTGACGGTCGCGCCGGGGCGCCCCTGGACGAGCACCTCGGTGTCCTCGCCGGCGTGCACCGCGATGTCGAGGACGTGGGTGATCGTCATCCCCTCGCCGATGGCGGCGAGCTCGTAGCCCTCCGCGGGCGCGACGCCGGAGAATTCGAAGCGCCCCTCACCGTCGGTGCGGGCGCGAAGCATCGCGACGTCGCCGTCCGCCATCGCCTCCAGGAAGCGCATGGCGCCGGTGGTCAGCGCGACGTCGGCGTCCGGCACGCGCGCTCCGTCCGGACCGACGACGCGGCCGACGACGCGTCCCGCGGGTCGCACCCAGACGTCGACGGGGCCGCCGCTGCCCGACGCCATGACGCGCGCCTGCACGGGCGCGTCGGCGACGTGGTGCGGCGCGACGACGTCGAGGTACCACGTTCCCTCGCGGACGCCGCGGAACTCGAAGCCGCCGAGGCCATCCGTCGTCGTGGAGGCGACGGGGCGCACGCGCGTGGTGAATTCGCTGCCGAGTCCGAAGAGCTTGGTCGCGTGGACCGCCACGTGGGCGCCGACCGCGGGAATGGGCAGGAGCTGGACGGTGCAGTCCGCGACGCCAGTCCCGTCGGCGGCCCGCTCGCGGACCATGCCGACGAGCCGTCCGGGACCGGAGAGCCTCACGGCGGTGCACGCCGCACCGACCGTGCCACGGACGGTCGCGAGGTCGCCGATCACCTTGGCGAGGCCGTCACCCTCCAGCGCGACCGGACCGGTCGTGTCGATCCTCGTGACCGCGGTCGCGTCGTCCCCCGCACGCACGCCGGACCCGGGCCCGGTCGTGGCGCGGACGAGCAGCAGGCCGAGGATCACGAGCACGACCGCGATCGCAACGAGCAGAGCCGCGGAGGAGCGGCCGCTCGTCCGACCGGCCCGGGGAGCCGGGCCGTCGAGGAGCGTGGTGGCGGGGTGGGCGCGCATCGTCGCGGGGTGGTCGCAGGGTCGACGCGGAGGATCGCGTGGAACAGTGTCGGGCCCCGACCTGGATTCTGCGTCATTCGCGAGCCGGACGCACCGAGCCCGTGAAAGCGGTGTCTCACCAGCCGACGTCGTCCCGCAGCCAGGCACCGACCGCGTCCGTGGCGCGCAGCGCATCGCGCACGACGAGGTGCGAGCCGTCGCCCGTGCCCCACGCGGGATCCCCGCCTCGTGACCCGAGGTCGAGGTACGGCCCGCCCACCTCCTCGGCGATCGACGCGAGGACCCCGGGCTCGACGCTCGCGTCCTCGATCGCACGCAGGCCGGCGTCGATCGGCAGGCGGACGAAGGCGACCTCGCGGCCGCTCTCCACGAGCCGCCGCGCCGCCTCGATCGTGGCGACGCGACCGGCCTCGCGTCGCCGCGCGACCGCGGGCCCGCTCAGGAAGTGGCGATAGCGGTTGTCGCTCGCGCGTGGATCGAGCGGGCGGAGCCACGAGGCGTGCCACCGGCGCGTGTAGACGGGGTGCAGGAGCGCGATGCGAGGGAACTCGACGTGGCCGCGGAGCGCGTGCTCGAACGAATGCGTCCACTGCCGCTCGCGCTCGCGTCGGTCGCGGTGCGAGCGCACGAGCAGGCCGAGGCTCGCGTCGTGCACCGGACCCCACTCGCCGGATTCGACGCCCGCCGCGCGCACGCCCGCCGACCAGCGCAGGACCTCGCCGACGGTCCTCGTCGGGTCGTACGGTGGAACCCGTTCGGACAGCAGCCCCTGCATCACCTCGTTCTCGAGGGGTGCGAGCGAGAGCGGCGACACCGCGACGACGATGCGGCGGCACGCAAGGTCCGCGGCGCCGTCGAGGACGTCGACCAGTCCGACCCCGCCGGACCAGAGGACGCTTGCATCGCCGATCCGGGCGCGCCGGAATCGGCTCGTGACCATCGCGGCCCCGACCCGCGAGTCCCCGACGAAGAGGACGTCGTCCTCGGCCGCGTCGCCGAAGAGGTAGGCCGGCCCGACGCCCGGGCGGATCCATGCGAGTCGCTCCGACGACGTCAGCGGCAGCCGCTGCGCCGGCGGGACGGTGTCGCCGAGCGATCGCCACAGCCCGACGGGCACGAGGAACGCGAAGGCGGCCAGCGTGACCCGCAGCGCGCTCGCGCGCGCACGTGATGCTCCTCTTCGGCCCATCAGAACTGGAAGTAGATGAAGTCCGGTCGCTCCGCGCGATGGAGGACGACGAGGAGGAAGACCATGACGCCCACCGAGAGGGCGCGGACGTAGCCGGTCGTGCGTACGCCGAACCACTCCCGGACGAGCTGCGCGCCGTGCATCAGCGCGACGGGAAGGCTCGCGAGCAGGAAGCGCCACTCCCACGCAGGCGCGCCCTCCGCCGCGGGTGCGAACGCGAACATCCGTCCGACGAATGCCCAGGCATCGGCGAAGGTCTCGGCCCGGAAGAACACCCAGCACACGTGGACGAAGGCGAACGTCACGCCCATCGCAAGAGCGGCGCGGAGGCCTCCGACGAGACCCCGCGGGCGCCCCGGAGCGCGCGGGAGGCCGAGCGCCGAGCGCGCGGCGCGCTCGACCACGAGCCCGATCCCATGGAGCGCGCCCCACACGACGAACGTCCACGCCGCTCCGTGCCAGAGGCCGCCGAGCAGCATCGTCAGCAGCAGGTTTCGGGACGTGAAGAGGCCGCCGCCGCGGTTCCCACCGAGCGGGACGTAGAGGTAGTCGCGCAGCCACTGGGACAGCGTGATGTGCCACCGCGTCCAGAACTCCGACAGCCCGCGCGCGATGTACGGCGCGCGGAAGTTCTCGGGGAAGCGCAGTCCGAGCAGCATCGCGATCCCGATCGCGATACCGGAGTAGCCGGCGAAGTCCGCGAAGATCTGCACGCCGAAGAGCACGGCGCCGGTCCAGGCGGCAAGCGTCGAGAGCGACGCGATCGCGTCCGGGTCGAACGCGCGACCGACAGCCGGCGCGACCACGTCCGCGACGCACATCTTCAGGAACAGCCCCTGCACGATCCGGTACACGCCGAGCTCGATCCGCTGAAGGCTCGGCGTGCAGCGTCGCTCGAGCTGCGGGAGGAGCTGCCGCGCGCGCACGATCGGCCCCGCGACCAGCTGGGGGAAGAACGCGACGTAGAGGAAGAAGTCCGTGAACCGCGGCGCCGGTTCGAGCTGGCCGCGGTAGATGTCGATCGTGTAGCTGAGCGTCTGGAACGTGTAGAAGCTGATCCCGACCGGGATGATCCAGTCTGCGAACGCCCAGCTCTGCAGCTCGCCACCAGTGAGCGACGCGAAGGAGCGCGCGGCGAACGGCGTGTACTTGAAGACCGCGAGCAGCCCGAGGTTGACGGTGAGGCTCACGAGCAGGAGCGCGCGTCGCGCCCCCTGACCCGCGGTCCGCGCGAGCCGGGCGCCGACCGCGAAGTCGACGATCGACGACACCGCGATCAGTCCGACGAACCGGACGTCCCACCAGGCGTAGAACCCGAGGCTCGCGATCAGGAGGCAGAGCTTCGCCGCCGCGAAGGGCAGGAAGCGCCAGGCCGCGAGCGCCGCGGGGAGGAACAGCCAGAACGACGGGCTGTCGAAGCTCATCCGTCGCGTTCGCCGCGGATCGTCTCGACGAGGAGACGGGTGAAGCGCCGCGACGCGGGCCAGGTCAGGTGCGAGCCGTCGCGGGTCTCGAACCCGTCGGGGCGATCGGCGAGCGTCTCGCCCTTCGCGAGCCCGCGCTCGTGGAACTCGTGGAAAGGCACGCCCGCCGCCTCCGCGATCGCGCGAAGGCGCTCGTCCGAGACGTACTCGCGCTCCAGCTCCAGGATCGTCGGCGAGACGGGGAAGCGCACGCAGTGGACCTCGATCCCCCGCCCGACGAAGTCCCGGAGCGAGGCCACGATCGTCGCCTCCGCGCGGTCGCGCTGCTCGTCCGTGATCTCGTCGAGCGTGTTCCTGGTCGCGATCACGAGCCGGTCCGGGTCGACCTTCTCGAACCACTCGCGGTGCCAGCGGCGCGTCGCGAGCGTCCGCACGTTCGAGGTGCGGAAGTAGTTGAGCCGCTCGCGCACGTGGCGGTCGAGCTCACGCGTCGAGCCGTGCCCTCGCAGCGTCGTCTCGCGCAGCACCTTGCGGAACCGCGAGAGGTGCGTGTCGACGACGAGCGGCGAGTAGCCCTCGTCGATGAGGCGGCCGCGCTCGTCCGCCGTCCACAGGGACAGCGCGCTCTCCAGAGACAGCGAGTCGAACTCCGGCGGCGGCTCGACGAGCGACGCGCGCATGACCGGGTTCGTCTTCGCGCCGAGCGTGGAGGGCGACAGCGCGACGACCATGCGCGTCATCGGGAGCCGCTCGACCGCCGGGAGGAGGATCGACAGGTCGGCGTTCGGGCCCCAGATGAGGCCCGCGCCCGGCTCGCCGGCGATCCGCACCTGGTCCAGGTCGATGTCGTCGTAGACGCGGCTGTCGCCGACGAACATCAGGTCGGCGGAATCGACGTCCTGCTTGGCGTAGAACGGCCCGAGCCGCGGGCCGACCCAGTAGATCACCCCGTCGAACCGGTTCGGGTGCATCACCGGCTCGGGGATACGCCCGACCGCGAACGCCTGCCAGCCCGCGAGCCCGAGCACCGCGAGCACCACGGTCGCGACGAGGGGCATCCATCCCTCACGCCGACGGACGCGCTCCACCGCGCTCATCGGCTCGCCGGTCCTCGTGGTGTTCACGTCCATGGCTGGTGGTTCTTCAGGATGTCCGACGCGCGGGCCGGATCAGAACTGGAAGTAGAAGAAGTCCGCGGTGTCGCTGCGACGCACGACGACGAGCGCCACGATCATGAACGCCGCGGCGATCACCCGGTGCCAGGGCCGTTCGCGCCAGCCGTACCACTCGCGGATCGCCTGCGTGGAGTGCATCAGCACCACCGGCAGGACGAGCAGCAGGTGCCGCGCCTCGCCGAAGACCTCCCAGCCCATCCCCTGCTGGAACGGGCCGATGTAGGCGAGGTGCCAGTACTCGAAGACTGTCGGGATGTCCGGCGCGCGGAAGAAGACCCAGTTCGTGTGGATGAACAGGTTCAGCAGGAAGATCTTCCCGAGCCGTCCGGTGAGCATCGCCGCGCCCTTCGGTCGGTCGAACGGCCAGCCGCGCGGGTGCCGGCCGCCGGCGAACCGCAGGTTCCAGAACCGGTTCACGACCACGCCGAGGCCGTGGTAGACGCCGAACATGAAGAACGGCCACGCGGCGCCGTGCCAGACGCCGGCCGCGACCATCGTGATCATCATCGCGAAGTACTGCCGCCCCTCGCCCCGCTTGCTGCCGCCGAGCGGGATGTAGACGTAGTCCCGGAGCCAGCTCGACAGCGTGATGTGCCAGCGCAGCCAGAACTCCTGGGGCCCGCGCGCGATGTACGGGTACAGGAAGTTGCGCGGGAACCGCATGCCGAGGAGGCACGCGAGCCCGATCGCGAGCGCGGAGTAGCCCGCGAAATCCGCGAACACGAGCACGCCGAGGTAGATCAGCCCCAGCCACATGTGTGCCGGCGTCGCCTGCCCGGACGGGAACAGCGCGAAGATCCGGTCGATCTCGGGGGCGAGGTTGTCGGCGACGACGATCTTGGTGAAGAGCCCCCAGACGATCAGGTAGAGCCCGTTCTGGACCCTCCAGGGCGAGGGCGGGCTCCGCCGGACGAACTGGGGCAGCAGCTCCTGCGCGCGGACGATCGGGCCCGCGACGAGCTGCGGGAAGAACGCGACGAACAGGAAGAAGTCACGGAACGAATCGGCCGGAGCCAGGCGCCCCCGGTAGATGTCGATCGTGTAGCTGAGCGTCTGGAACGTGTAGAAGCTGATGCCGACGGGGATCACCCACGGCACCGCCGAGTTCACGCCCTCCATGCCCATCGCGGACGCGATCGCATCGAGGTTCTCCAGCGCGAAGTGGCCGTACTTGAAGTACCCCAGCAGGCCGAGGTTCGTCGCGAGGCTCAGGAGCAGCCACCGCGTCCTCGCCGCCGGATTCTCGGTCGCGTGGATCCTCCCGCCGGCCCAGTAGTCCACCGTCGCCGAGATCAGGATCAGCGGCAGGTAGAACGGACTCCACCACGCGTAGAAGATCAGGCTCGCGCAGAGCGCGGTGGTCTTCGCCCAGGAGAACGGCAGCCTCCACCACAGGAGCCACGAGATCCCGAACAGGACCCAGAACGTTCCGGAGTCGAAGGACATGGGCGGCCGGAGAGCGTAGCGGGGTCCGCGCCCGGCCTGCCCGGGCAGGGAGGACAAATGGCCGCTGTCTCACGCTCGATGAGACACGCCGCGAGCCCGTGATCGAGATCGGACTCCGGGCGCAGGGCGACTCAGGAGTGGTCGCCGTCCGGCTCGACGTCGTGTGGCAGGGCGTGATGCGGCAGCACGATCGTCGCGACCGCGCCGGGGCCCTCCTCGGCGTTGTGCAGGTCGACGCTCCCCCCGAGGTCCTCAACGATCCGACGCACGATCGCGAGGCCGAGCCCGGTGCCGCTCGAGCGGGTCGTGAAGTAGGGGTCGAAGAGGTGCTCCTCCGCGTCTCCGTCGATCCCCCGCCCGGTGTCCCGGATGGTGATCTGCACGTCACTTCCACGGCGCTCCACGGCACCGCGGATCTCGCCCCCCGTCTCGTCGGACGCCTCGATCGCGTTGCTGACGAGGTTCACGAGCGCGCGGCGCAGCTCGTCGGGGTCGGCCTCCACCACGTAGCGCGAGCCGTTCGTCTCGGCGGGCGCCGCCGCGCCGTTCACCGCGCCGTCGCGCGCGAGCTGGACGCCCTCGGACTCGGCCCACGCCGCGTTGAGCTCGAACACCTCGTCGAGCATCTCGCTCGCGTCCACCGGCACCGGATCGCGGTGCTCGCCGGCGAACCGGTAGAAGTCCTGGGCGATGTCGCGCATGTTGCGCACCTGCCGCTGGACGACGTCGATCGTGCGGTCGAGGATCTTCGGGAACTCCGGCGACTCCTCGTCGTAGGCGCGCTTCAGCAGGGACGCGGAGAGCTGGATCGGCGTCAGCGGGTTCTTGATCTCGTGGGCCACCTGGCGCGCCATCTCGCGCCACGCCGCGTCCTTCTCGGCCTCGACGAGCTGGGCGCGATTCTCCTTGAGCTGGCCGGTCATCCGGTTGAAGGAACGCGCGAGGTCCGCGAGCTCGTCATGGCCGCGGACCGGCACCTGGGCGTCGAGGTCGCCGCTCGCGACCCGGCGCGTGAACGCCTCCAGGTCCTGGACGGGGCGCGTCGTGCGGCGCGCGACGACGACCGTGACGACGATGGCGACGAGGAGCACGAGCGTGCTCGCCTTGGCGATCGTCGTCGTGATCTCGTGGATCGGTCCGTAGATGTCGGGGAAGTCGACGCCGACGCCGACGACCCAGCCGAACCCGCCGTCCTCGGGCGAGTGCCCGTGGCGGAACGCGGCCTTCTTGCGGATGCCGTTGAAGGTGTAGTCGGGGTACATCCCCCACCGCGTCTCACGCGCGGCCTCGACCATCTGGGGCAGCGACACGGGTTCCTCCGAGACCTTGGCGCCGTACAGCTCCCGCCGCGGGTGCGCGAGGATCGTGTCGGCGTCGCTGCCCCAGACCCACGCGTAGGTCGAGTCGTAGATGTTCTGGGACTCGACGTCCGAGGGCGTGTCGCGCCGGCGTCGAACGCCGTAGTTCGACACCTCCTCCTGGACCGCCGACCAGGGGACGAGCGTGACGACCAGCCCGACCGTCTCGACAGGGCCGAGCACGTCGAACGTTCCGAGGACGCGCTGGGCGAAGCCGAAGTGGTAGCGCGCCTCGACAGGGACCTCGGCATCCTCGTGGACGAAGCCGAACTGGGCGACGTCGAGCGAGGCCGCGCCGGTCCGGAGCGCCTCGGCGAACCAGGGCTGCTCCGCCCAGGGAAAGCGGCGGATCGCATCGAGCGTCCACGGGTCGACCGGCACGCCGACCGAGTCGCGCACGTTCGTGTGGACGACCGACCCGCGGCGATCGATCGCGATCACGAAGTCCGACGCGCCGATCTGAGCCACGAGACGGTTGAAGAGCGACTCGACGCCCGACCGGAACACATTCTCGTCGCCCTCGGTCAGCGCATAGGAGACCGTCGGCACCGCCACCAGCACCTGGGCGTCCTGGCGGCGCTCCTCGACGAGCCGGTCGAGCCGCTCGGCGAGCTCGGCCGCGTGGCCGAGCAGGTGGTAGCGAACAACGTCGTCTGCGAACCGGTGCGAGACGAACGCGTCGACGTACCAGGCGAACCCGAGGAAGGGCAGGATCACGACCGCGAGGACGGCCAGGACCCACTTCGTCGAGATTCGCCGGATCATTCGGGGGAGTGTAAGGCCCCGGACGGCGGGGCCATCGCGGTCAGCCACCGCGCGTCGACTTGACATGTCGACGGGGAGGGCAACAAGCTCCGTGCCGGCGATCATGAGCGACCTGGACGTGCCTCCCGGCCCCGAGGGGGCGCCCCGCCGCGTGCTGATCGTGCGCATGTCCCACCTCGGGGACATCGCGCAGACGCTCGTGCTCGCGCACTCCGTGAGGGAGCGCTGGCCCGAGGCCGAGCTCACCTGGGCGGTCCAGCCCGAGTTCGCGCCGCTCGTCGCCCCGCTCGCGCGCGTCGTCCCCTTCGACCGGCGGGGTGGGCTCGGCGCCTGGCGCCGGCTGCGCGCCGCGTTCGCCGCGACGCCGCCGGACCTCGTGCTCGATGCGCAGGGGAACTGGAAGAGCGCGATGGTGGCGCGCCTCGCCCGGCCGTCGCGGGGCCGCAGCCTCGCCTTCGCGCGCTCCGCGTGGCAGGAGCCCATCGCCGCGGCGATCACGCGACCCGTCGAGGTCGCGGCGGCCGGTCAGCGCCACCTCGTCGCGCGCTGCCGCGCGCTCGCCGAGGCGGCCACGGGCCGGCCGGCCAGCGACAGGATCGACCCCGATCTGACGGCCGACGAGCTGCGAGTCGGCCGAGAGGCGCTCGCGGGACTCGTCCCCGAGGGAGCGCCGGTCGTCCTGCACCCCGGCGTCGCCGGGGACCCACGCTCGTGGCCAGCCGAACGATTCGCGGAGACGGCGCGCCGCCTCGCGCGCGACGGGCGCGCGGTGCTCGTGCTCACCGGACCGGGCGAGGCGGACGCGGGGGAGGAGCTGCGCGAGAGCGCGTCCGACGCGGCCCACCTCGTCGGTCAGCGCGGACTGCGCGAGCTGGCTGCGCTGCTCGCGGCGGCCGCGGAGCGCAGCGGGCGGATCGTCGTCGGCGACTCTGGTCCAGCGCACGTCGCTGCGTCGGTCGGCCTTCCGGTCGTGCTCGTCGCGGGTCCCGAGGATCCGCTGCGCACGGGTCCGTGGCCGCCAGCGGACGAGCCCTCGTCCCCCCATCGCGTCGCACGCGCGCCGCGCGCGTTCGGCGACGCACCGTGGCGTCCTCGGCCGATCGACATCGTCGAGATCGACGACGTCCTCGAGGCGATCTGAGCGCCCGCGGCCTGGACCCGGAGATCCCTACTGGCTCTTCGCGAGCGTGCGGATCTTCTCCGCGACGTCTTCGTAGTCCGGCCAGAACAGCTCGATCTGGCGGTACAGCTCCAGCTTCTTCGCGTCGTCGGCGGCCGCGGCGGCCTCGGCGTAGAGGCGCTTCGCCTCGCTCACATAGTCGCTGAGCGTGTCGAGCCGCGCCCGCGTGTCCTTGTAGAACTCGCGCTCGTCGAGGATCTCGTTGAACGCCGCGATCGCCTCGGGGAAGCGGAAGTCGTACTGGAAGTTGAGCGCGCGCTGGTACTGGGCTTCGGCGCGCGAGCCGTCGATGCCCGACAGGCGCTCGTCGACGAGGTCGGTCTGGAGCACCGTGAGGTCGGCGGCCTTGCGCAGCTTCGCCTCCGCCTTGTCGAACTCGCTCCGCAGGATCGAAGAGTCGGCCTCGGACAGGAGCGCCGTCACCTTCGCCTCCGCCTTGAGCACCTCCAGGCGCTCGGCGATCTCGATGGACGACGGGTCGAGCCGGGCCGCCGCCGCATACTCGGTCGCCGCGGCGGAGTACCGGCGCTTCGCGACGAGCTCGGCCTCGGCGTAGTCGACGCGGGCGCGCGCCTGCTCGCGATCGACCTCGCTGATGCGCCGCTGCGTCCGCTCGCTCTCCTCGTCGTACTTGTAGGACTTCGAGAACGAGCTGCGCGCCTCGTTGAGCTTCTCGTCGGTCAGCGTGCGGACGCCGTCGTAGTAGTAGTCCTGGGCAAGCCCGGCGCGGTAGCCCTCCAGGTTGGTCAGCCCGCTGAGCGCGGCTTCGGCCAGCGCGTAGTTCGGGTCGTACTCGATCGCCTTCGCGTAGGCGACGCGGGCGGCTTCGAAGGACTCGCGGGCCTGCGCGGAGCGGGCGACCTCGAACCAGCGGTCGGCGAGCTTGCGCTTCGTCCGCTCGGTCCAGGCCGCGACGACGGTGGAGCCCGGGTACCGCTCGTCGAGCTCCGCGAGGAGCGCGAGCGCGTCGTCGTCCTGGTCCGCGAGCGTCAGACGCCGGGCGACCTCCATCCCGGATGCGAGCGACACGTCGCGGCTGGCCTGGACGGCCTCGGCCCGGTACGGGCTGCTCTCCGGGACCTCGTCGAGGAGGTCGGCCGCGCGCCGGGCGGCGGCCTCGTAGCGGCCCTGGCGGGTGAGGTCCTGGACCTCGGCGATCCCTGTCTTCGCCGTGGACGTGGAGCTGCAGGAGACCACCAGGGTCCCCAGGAGGGCAGCAGAGGCGAGCTGGGCGAGCGGTCGGGGGGCTCGGATCATGGGACGTCGGACGATCGGCGGCGGCCTCCCTTCCCGCCCGGAGCAGGAAACCGAGGCCCCCTATGGGCCCCAAGATGGGCCCGGGCGTGGGAGTCAGCTCCGGAGGGAATCGTAGAGCATGATCCCGATCGCCCCGAAGACCAGGACCGGGATCCAGGCCGACAGGAGCGGAGAGAGCTGCCCCTTGACCCCGAGCGTCCGGAACACGAAGTCCGCCGAGTAGTAGAAGACGCACAGGAGCCCGCCCAGCGCGATCCGGTCGGTGCTGCGCCCCCGCTCGTAGTTGAACATCAGGGGGATCCCGATCAGCAGCAGGATCACGTTCGCGAGCGGGAACGTCAGGTGGTAGTGCCAGAGCGTCTGGTACGACATGTCGTCCGGATCCCGGCGCATGAGCTCCTGGACCTCGGAGAACGACAGCTCCAGCGGCGCCGCCTGGGCGCGCTTGTAGGTCAGCGCGAGCTCGGGCGTGAACTCGTACCCGTCGAGGTACGTGATCGGTTCGTCCTCGTGCAGGTGCTCCTGGGACGACTGATCGATGATCGCCCGCACGCCGCCGACGAGGTCCCAGCCCTCCCCCGTCCAGGTCGCCTCGTCCGCGTCGATCCGGATGTAGGTCGCGGTCCCGTAGCGCGTGTCGGTCAGGAGGATCGCCGTCAGCCCCTCGACGCGGGGCGGGCCGCCGTCCAGGGGGCGGGGGTAGAAGCGCTCCAGGAACACGGGGCTCCCGGTCTCCTCGATCACGGCCAGGTCGCTGTACTGCTCCTCGAAGCGCTGCTTGGAGAGGACGTCGAGGAGCACCTCTCGCTCGCGAGCGACGCCCTGGCCGACCGCCTCGCGCATGAGGAACATGCCGACGGCGAGGACCATGCCCGAGAAGAACAGCGGCAGCAGCATCCGCCGCGCGCTGACGCCCGCGCTGAGGACAGCGGTCACCTCGCGCGCCTTGAGCATCTTCGCGACCGTGAACATGCCGGCGATGAGCGTCACGAAGGGCGCGACCTGCAGGAACAGGTAGGGCAGGTTCAGGATGTAGAACCGCAGGAGGACGGAGGCCGGCACCGACGTCCCGTCGTTCCAGGTCTCGAGGTAGTCGTCCAGGTTGGACGCCATGTCGATGACCATGAAGAGCCCGGTCATCAGGAGCATCGCCGTGAGGTACGACTGCGCGAAGTGCGCGAGCACGTAGCGGTCGATGCGGCCGCCCAGGGGCAGGCTGCGCTGCGCACCCGGGTCGGGCTTGCGCTGCACGGCCTTCCTCTGGGTGTTCCGCTGGGTCTTCCGCTGGGTCTTCCGCTGGGCCTTCCGCTGGGCCTGACCCTGGGGCTGTCTGCTGGCCTTCCGCCGGATCTTGCGCTTCGTCATCGGCGGGTCGCCCTCCGGACGAGGATCGCGGACACGACGCCGCCGATGATCGTGGTCAGCCACGCGCCCACCCAGGGGGGCACGGAGGTGGACTTCCCGAGCTCCTTGCCCAGCCGCATGCTGAACACGTAGTAGAAGATCCCGTAGCCGGCGGCCACCGCCAGCGCGCCGAGCTGCGTGCCGCGCCGCATGAGCAGGCCGGTCGACGCGCCGAGGAACAGGAACACGAAGAAGATCGCGAACATGGTCGCCCGGTAGTGGAGCATGTAGCGGTACTCCTGCTCCTTCTCCGGCGTCAGACCGCCCTCGGCGAGGCGCTTGCGGATCTCGGACGACACGAGGTACTTGGCCCGGTCGTAGGTCTGCGGGTCGTCTTTCATCCGCTCGGCGATGTTGATATCGGCGAGCATCTCCCGCTGCTGGGTCGCGTCACCGCCCTCGGGATCGAACATCTGCAGGTTGGAGGCCCGCAGCCGCAGGAAGTCCCCGTCGATCCAGATATCGACGGAGCCCGCGTAGACGTCCACGGAGCGCTCGCGAGACTCGGAGTCGTTCTTGTAGCGAAAGTAGACGTTGTGGAACGTCCCCGTGGAGGCGTCCCGGAAGGCCGACTTCAGGAAGAAGTCGCCGAGCTGGAGGCTCGTGCGCCCGGGCTGGAGGTTCTCGAAGACCGACGCCGTCGCGTCGACCATGAAGCTCTTCTGCCGCTTCTTCAGCTGCGGCAGCTCGTTCGACATCATCCAGAACGTCGCAAGCCCGAGCACCGTCGCGACGGCGGCCGGCATCACGAACGTCCGCAGCGGGTGGATGCCCGCCATGTGGATCGCGATCCACTCCTTGTCCGCCGCGAGCCGCCCGAACACGGCCACGGTGCTGAGCATGAAGCACAGCGGCAGGACGTACGGCGCGAGCCCCTGCAGGATGATCGGCAGGAAGCGCACGAGGATCGCCGCGTCCACGTTCGGCAGCTTGTGGACGGTGTTGACCGCGATCCCGGGGAGCGCGATGAAGAGCAGCGCGCCGACCGCGAACAGGAACGCGACGACGAGCTGCCGCAGGATGTAGAGGTGAATCTTCAGGGCGTCCCCCGCCGCGCGCCTTCGCGGGCCAGGCCCGCGAGCCTCGAAGTGTAGCGGGACGAGGGGCCGAGTTCGTATCCGCACCTCGTCGCAGCCGCCACCTGGGGATACCCTTGCGCCCACCATGGACGTGCCGAAGCACGACCCCCGCGGGGACCTCGCCCCTGGCGGTGAGAGGGTGGTCAAGGCCAACGCGAAGCGAACGGTCCTCCTCCACCGCTCGGCGGGCGGAACCGCGACCTTCGTCAAGCGCTTCCACGCCCCGGGTCTGTCCGGGCTGCGTGACCGCTGGCGCGCCTACACCGAGGCGGAGGCGCTCGTCGCCGGGCGATCGTGCGGCCTCCCCGTCCCGGCGCTGCTCGGCGTCGACCTGGAGGACGGGCACTGGACCCTCCGCACGGAGTGGATCGAGGACGCAACGCCGCTGGACACCGTCCTGCGCCAGCGGGGCCCCACCTACCGTCGCGTGCCGCTCGCGCGGCGCCTCGGAGCGCTCGTGGCGACCTCGGAGCGCGTTGGGATCCGCTACCCCGACCCCCACCCCGGAAACCTCCTGGTCGACGCGGAGGGAGAGGTCTGGCTCGTGGACCTCGCGCGGGCGCGGTTCGGCGCCGCGGACCCCGAACGCTTCCGCCTGATGCTCATCCGCGCGTGCGCCGCCATGCGCGAGATCACGTCGCTGCGCTTCCGCGAGCTGGTCCATCACGCGTACATCCAGAACCGCGCGATGGTGACGAGCGCGCCTGCCCTGGACGACATCGAGGCGGAAGCACGCACCGCCCGAAGGCGGATCGTCGCACGGCGCGTCGAGGTGTGGCGACGCGAGAGCTCCGCGACGTCCGTCGAGGTCGACGAGGAGGGGCGCCGCGTCGTCCGGGTCCGCGCCGCAGCGGAGGCACCGGAGGAGGGCTGGCGCACCGAGCGCATCGAGGCCGACCGCCCGACCGTCGACGGCGTGTGGGCCACCGCCGTCCGCGCGACGCTGCACGGCCTCCCCACCGCGCGACCGAGGTCCGTCTCGCTCGCGCCGCCGTGGGTCTGCGAGGTCGACGTCCCCGCGACGGTGGGAACCGCGCCGGATCCCTCGAGCGCGGCGTCGTTGCGCGCGCTGCTCGCCGACCGAGGCCTGGCGCTGGAGGGGCCGACGCTCGTCGACGGCGAGGGCAGATCCCACGTCGGCGTGGGCGCGCGGCTCGTCCCGCTCGAGGGGGACGAGGATGACGAGTGACCCGGCGGAGCGGCCCGCAGGGGCCGACCGCGGGCCGCTTCCCGAACCGATGCGTCGGCGGGTCCGCGCGTCCCTCGTCCGCGGTCTGGTTCGCGCCTCGGGCGCGGTGCCGGCGCCGGCGCTGGAGGCACTCCTCCGTCCGCTCGTCCGGGCGGCCTTCGCCCGCCGCTACGGAACGGTCGTGCGAGAGAACGTCGCGGTCGCCCTGCCGCACCTGCGAGAGCACGCGCCGCGACTGGCCGACGAGCTGGAGGCCGTGCCCCGCGCCTTCGAACGCGACGTCGCCCGCGTCGTCGCCGAGCAGGGCGCACACTGGCTCCGGCTCGCGCGCGGCGCGGACCCGGACGGCCCGGGCGGCGGCTGGATCGAGGACCTCGTCGAGGTCGACGACTCGATCGACCGGCTCGACGAGATCCTCGCCCGCGGACGCGGCGCGATCGTCATCACCGCCCATCTCGGCGACTGGGAGCTGCTGTGCGCGCGACTGCGGCGGCGCGGCCACGGTGGAGCCGTCGTCGGGCGCGTGCGCCGCCGGGACTCCAGCCATCGCTGGCTCGTCGACATGCGTCGCGCGTACGGCGTCGAGACGCTGCCCCAGGACGCGCCGCCGCGCGACGCCCTGCGCGTGCTGCGGGACGGCGGCGTGCTGGGCCTCCTGACGGACCTGCGCGTCAAGCGTCTCGACGGCCGCGACGTCCCGTTCTTCGGAGTGCCGGCGCGCACGATGACGGCGCCGGCGGCGTTCGCGCGCGTACATGGGGCGCCGCTCGTCCCGGTCCGATGCGTCCGGCCCTTCGGCGCGACTCGCTACCGGCTCTCGGTGGACGCGCCGCTGGAGCTGCGCGACGACGTGGCGCGCGAGGACGCGACGCTGGACCTGCTCGCCCGCCAGAACCGACTCTTCGAGCGCTGGATCATCGATGCGCCCGAGCAGTGGGCATGGCACCAGCGACGCTGGGACGTCGCGACGCCGCACGGGTGAAAGGCGGTCAGCAGTCGCGCTGCTCGACCGGCGGGCGCGAGTCCTCGACCGGTGCGGTGCGGAAGCCGATCCGCGCGAGGTGCTTGACGTTGCCGCACCGGTCGCCCGCGTCCGGGACGTAGAGCCGGAACGGTCCGCCGTCGGTCTCGGTGAACGGACGATCGCCGTCCGCGTGCACGAGGATCGCGGACGCGAGCTCGTCGAGCGCGAGGCACGCGGTGAACCCTCCGTCCGCCGACTCCAGCACGACCCACTTCGCCCCGTCGCTCGGCCGACTCCCCTCGACGATCCAGTCGAGGCGGACGCCGCTGCCACGGCGCCCGGGCACGAGCGCGCCGATGTCCTCGACGCGAGCATCGGGCGCGGCGGCGAACAGATCGGCGTGGGTCCACTCGCGACGCCCGTCCGGTTCGACGGCGCCGCTGATCCGGAGCGTGTCCATCGCCCGAGCGTATCGGGGTCGGCCAGGCGCAGGGAGGGACAGCTCAGCCCGCGCGCGAACGCACCGCGCGCGCGTAGTGCTCCAGGCACAGGATGAGCGCCGGCACGTGCTCCCACAGGATCGCGACGCGCGCGCCCGCGCCAAGCGGCTCGATCCCGATCCGGACGCACTGCATGTCGAGCTCGACGCAGGCATAGGGGACCTGCGCCCGCTCTCCCGCCATCCAGGCCTCGACCAGGGACTGACGCGTCTCCAGGTCCGGGTACTGGAGCGAGACCTTCAGGATCTCGGCGATCCGGCCCGCGATGACCGACGTCATCGCCACCTGCGTCGGCCCCTCCCCGAGGGCTTCACGCGCCTTGGGACCCGTCGTGACGTACACGAGGCTCGCGGCCACCCCGACCGCGGCGTCCGTGGTCAGGGCGGGGGTCGAATCCGCCGAATGGGGGTCCATCGTCCTCTCCTCTTCGGCCGGCCGGACGGCGCTACCGAAGCCGCCCGAGCGGGCTCCGTGGACGGATCCGACGGCGCGCGCCTCGGAGTGGGACACGGCCGATGGGGCGGAATCCGATTCCGACAGGTTGACAGGGTCGTCCGGACGCCGCGGACTCGTCGCCTCGTTCCTTTTCCACCCCACGAGGCAGCGGTGCCCTCCCCCTGGGAGGGTGAAACGGGAAGTTCGGTACGCCCCCCACGGGGCGACTTCGACGCGGCCCCCGCCACTGTGAACGCGCGATCCTCTCCGCAGCGTGCCACTGACGCACGCCGCCCCACGCCCCCTGCTCGGGGCGCGGCCGCGGCCCGTCGGGAAGGCGCGGGGAGGAGCCTCCGACGCGCGTGAGCCAGGAGACCGGCCACTGCCTCCTCACGACCGTGCTTCGGAGGGAAGCGTGCTCGACGACTCCACACTCACGAACGACGTCGACCCAGGGCCCTCGGCCGCGGATCGCACCACCCGCGTCCTGGCGCCCAGGCGCCCCCCGGACCTCCCCCTGCGGTGAGCCGAACGGGTTGGACATGGACCGCGCTGGTGAGCGCGCTCCTCGTCGCATCGATCGCGTCGCTCCTCGTCGGTGAGGGCGACCTCGGTGACGACGAGATGCGGGCGACGTTCCTGCGGCTGCGGTCGTGGCGTCTGGCGAACGCCGCGCTGGCGGGCGCCGCGCTCGCGGGCGCGGGCGTGCTCGTGCAGGGGCTGTTCCGCAACCCGCTCGCGAGCCCGTCCATCCTCGGCACGAGCGCCGGCGCGAGCCTCGGTGGCGTCGTCGTGCTCGTCGTCTGGAACGGTCTCCTGGCCGAGTCCCTCGCGAGTCGGATCCCCCCCGAGCTGCTCCTCCCGATGGGCTGCCTCGCGGGCGCGTGGATGTCGCTCGTCGTGCTGCTGGTCGTGACGGGCAAGGACGCGGGGATCGTGACGGTCCTCCTGACCGGCTTCATCCTGTCCAGCCTGTTCCTGAGCGTCGGCGGGCTCCTGATGAGCATCGCCCAGGAATCGTGGGAGCTCGGCCGCGCCGTCGTCGCGTTCACGCTCGGCGGCGTCGACGCAAAGGGCCCGCGGCACGCGGCGCTCGCGTTCCCGATGGTCGCTGTCACGACCGCGGTGGCGATCGGCTGGGGCAGACACCTCGACCTGATGCTCTCGGGCGAGGACGAGGCGCGCTCGCTCGGCGTCGACGTCAGGCTCGTACGGCGCTGGGTGATCGTCTGGGCGGCGACGCTCACGGCCGCCGCGGTCGCGATCGGCGGCAACGTCGCCTTCGTCGGCCTCGTGGTCCCCCACGCGCTGCGGCCGTTCATCGGCGAAGAGCACCGCCGCCTCTTCCCCGCGGCGCTCGTCGGCGGCGCCGCGTTCCTCGTCGCCGCCGATGTCGTCACGCGCGCGCTGCCGACCACGGGCAACGTCCCGCTCGGCGTCGTGACCGGCCTGATCGGCGCGCCGCTCTTCCTCGTCCTGCTCGCCCGCGCGTCGCGCGAGGGGAGGATCGCGTGAGCGGGCTCGTCTGCCGGGATGTCGTGGCGCGCTAACGCCACGGGGGGGACGTCCTCCACGGCGTCGACCTCGAGGGGCCGCACGGCGCGATCACCGCGCTCATCGGCCCGAACGGGTCGGGCAAGAGCACCCTCCTGAAGGCGATCGTCGGCATCGTCCGTGCGCGGGGCAGCGTCGTGATCGACGGTGACGACGCCCGCGCGATGACCGCTGCGGAGCGCGCCCGGCGAGTGGCGTACGTTCCGCAGCGCTCACTCCTGAGCGCTCCGCTCCCCGTGCACGTGGTCGTCGCCCAGGGCCGCTTCACTCACCGACATTCGTTCGCGCGCATGCGCGACGAGGACCGTGCCGCCGTGCAGAGCGCGATGGCGGACGCGGACGTCGAGCACCTGGCGTGCCGACCGTTCACGGAACTCTCGGGAGGCGAGGCCCAGCGCGTGCTCATCGCCCGCGCGCTCGCGACGGGCGCGAGCGTCGTCCTCCTCGACGAGCCAACGAGTTCGCAGGACGTCCGCCACGCCCTGGAGCTGCACGCCGTCCTCGGGCGCCTGCGCGAGCGCGAGACGGCGATCGTGGCCTGCCTGCACGACCTGTCGGAGGTCCGCGGGCTCGCCGACCGAGCCGTCCTGCTCGACGCGGGGCGCGTTCACGCCGCCGGCCCCGCGGCGGAGATCGTCTCGAACGAGCACGTCGCCCAGGTCTACGGGGTCGAGATCGTCGACGGCGCGGGGCTCGGCTACCGGATGCTCGATCGCACAGGAGGTCCGTCATGAAGGCCGACGTCGTCAACGGCGCGCTCCTCGTGCTCGCTCTTGCGGCAGCGACGTGGGCGGCGACGCTCCCGGGGTCCCCCGGGATTCCGATCGCCGGCAGGCGGAGCGCGGTCGCGGACGCGCCCGAGGCCGGCGCGACCGAAGTCGTCGACGCCCGCGGCATCGCCGTTCCGGTCGGGTCCTACGAGCGCATCGTGTCGCTCAGCACGATCTCGGACCACGTGCTCCTGCGGATGGTCGAGCCCGATCGACTCGTCTCGATCACCGGATTCACCGCACGGGATCATCCGGAGGCGTGGCGCTTCGGCGCGCGTCCGTCGATCGACGCGTCGGGCGACGTCGAGGCCGTCATCGCGCTCAGGCCGGACCTCGTGATCGTGTCGAAGTTCGCGGACGAGTCGTACATGGAGCGTCTGCGCGAGCGCGACATCCAGGTGTTCGATCTCGGCGAGATGCGCGGCGTCCGGACGACGCGCGCCAACGTACGAGCGCTCGGGGCGCTGCTCGACTTGCGGGAGCGCGCGGAGAAGGTCGAAGGCGCCTATGCGCGCCAGCTCCAGGCACTCGACGACGCCGTACCCGACGAGGACATGGCGCCGGGGATCTACCTTTCGATCTACGGAGACAGCCTATTCGGCGCGACGGCCAACACCAGCTACGCCGACACGCTCTTCTACGGCGGAGTCCGCGACATCGCCGCCGAGCGCGGCTTCGTCGACTGGCCCCAGTACAGCGCGGAGCAGCTCATCCGGCTCGACCCTCCGCTCATCGTCACGCTGCGCGGCATGGCCGACGTCCTCCGATCGCACTCGGTGCTCTCCGGACTCCGCGCGTGCGGTCCGGGCGGCCGGATCGTCGAGATCGACCGCGCCTACAACGCGGACGCCGGCCTCGGGATCGTCGAGGCCGCGCAGGCGGTGCAGGACCTCGTCCACGGCGAGGGGCGCGACCGCTGAGTCCAACGACCACCGGTCGGCACGCCGTCGCGCGCCGACCGACCTTCCCGACGACGAGTCACTCTCCTTCGAACCGAGCCCCAGCGGGCCACTCCGACATGCACTCCTATCGCTTCCCGCGCCTCGCGGCGCTCCTCGTCTCCGGCTCGCTCGCGCTCACCGCGGTCTCCGCGGCCCAGGTCACTCCGTCCGAGGGCTTCGACATCGGCGGCGCGATCGATCTGTCGCCGTACTGCGGCACGTTCCCGTCCGTGTACGTGTTCGAGGACTCCTCCGCGCTCGTGTTCGACGGCCGCCAGATCTCGCTCATCTCCGGCGACGGCACGCTGCTGCGCGACTACGGCACCGCGCCGTTCTCGGTCTTCGCGAGCTTCCTGGAGGTCGACGAGGCCGCCGGCATCGCGTACGTCGGCGAGTCCTCGTTCGGCACGATCCGCTCCCTCGACCTGGCAACGGGGCAGCTGTCGCCGGTGACCACGATCGACTTCAACTTCGACTTCGCCTTCGACGTCGTGCCCGGGCTCGCCTACGTGACGGCGTCGCCGAACGGATTCGGCGCGACCGAGGTGTACCGGATCGACCTGCTCTCCGGGCAGACGACGCTCGTCGCCGACATCGGCGGATTCTCTGGCCCGATCGAGGTCGATGAACTCGGAAACGTGTTCGTCGGCGTCCTGCCAGGGACGTTTCCGATCCCGCCCGGGTCCGTCGACATCGTGACCTTCGACGCGAGCGACGTGAACAGCGGCGTCGTCCTCACGCTGAGCGACGCAACCGTCTACTCCAGCGGCTTCAACGGACTCTCTTCGACGGCCTACGACAAGGCCAACGGCGGCCTCGTCGCGATCGAGACGAACGCCGGTGCGGGCGGGATGGAGAGCATCGCCTGGCGCCTCGATTCGACGGGAGCGCGCGCGGAGAACGTCGCGACGGCGCCTGGCTTCGCCGGCGCCGCGCAGCTCGTCGATCCTGAGGGAGGAACCGTGTTCGCAGGCTTCCAGCCGCCCGCCGCGTCGTTCCGGATGTCGTCCTCCGACTGCTTCGGCGCGGGCACCTCGGCGATCTTCAACGTCGTGCCGACGCGCCCGACCGCGAGCTTCATCGGCCCGACCAGCGGGATGACCGGTCCCGCGTCGATCGAGCTCGAGAACGGAATCCCGAACGGGTTCGCGATGCTCTGGGTCGCTCGCTTCGGAGCCTACGAGATCATCCCCGTCATCGAGGACATCGGTGGCCTGTACCCCGTCGCCCTGCGCGCCGACGCGATCGACTTCGGCCGTCGCTTCGCACCGCTCCCGGTCTCGAACACCGGCTCCCTCGGGTTCACCTTCACGCAGACGCCCGCGATCGAGGGAGAGATCCTGTTCCAGTGGATCGTCATGGACCCGAGCATGAACATCGTCACGACGTCCACGGCGGTCATCAACCTGTAGAGCGCCAGCGTCTTGCTCGGGAGACTACGTCACCGCCGGTGCGATCAGCTGGATCGTGCCGGCGTCGGCGTCGATCTCGGCCTCGACGCCGAGCGGGATCGTGAACTGGCGCGAGATGTGCCCGATCATGGTCCCGCGGAACGCCGGGACGCCCAGCGGGCCGACGTGGTCGAGGAGCACCTCCTCCAGCGTCAGCGACCCGTGGCTCTCGCCCGGCGGGCAGTCGGTGCAGCGCCCGAAGACGAATCCGCGGATGCGGGAGAGCGCGCCCGAGAGCGCGAGCTGCGTCATCATCCGGTCGACGCGATAGACGGCCTCGTTCACGTCCTCAAGGAACAGGATCGCGTCGTCGAACTCGTGCACGTAGGGCGTGCCGACGATCGCCGTCAGGACGCTGAGGTTGCCGCCGACGATCCGTCCACGGGCGCGCCCGGGGGTCAGCGTCCGGACGCGGTCCTCGGTCTGCACGGTCTCGGTGGGCGCGACGCGCACCGGGTTCGAGAGCGTTGGCACCTCGGCCTCGAACAGCAGCGTGCGCTGCGCGTTGGCGGAGAACCGGTTGCGCGGGAACGGCCCGTGGAAGGTCACGAGCCCCGTCTTACGGTGGACGCCGGAGAGCAGCGCGGTGGTGTCGCTGTAGCCGACGAGCACCTTCGGATGCGCCGCGATCACGTCGTAGTCGAGGTGCGGTAGCACGCGCGCGGCACCCCACCCGCCGCGGGCCCAGATCGCGCGGATCGAGTCGTCCTGGAAGAACTCCATGATGTCCGCCGCGCGCTGCTCGTCCGTCCCGGCGAGGTAGCCGCGACGCGCGAAGTAGTTCCGCCCGAGCACGGGTTCGAGGCCCAGCGCGGCGAGCGAGTCCTTCGCGACGTCGATCGCGACCGTGTCGAAGGCGGCGGTCGCCGGGTTCACGAGCCCGACGCGATCTCCCGCGCGAAGGCGCGGCGGCCGGACGAGCGTCCTCGCGGACTCGCCCGCTGCGGCGCCGGACTGGGCACCGAACGCGGGGCCCGCAGCGCCGAGATGACTCGCGGTGAGAGCGGCGGCGCCTGCGGTGGCGCCGCGGAGGAAATTCCGTCGGTCGGAGCGCGTGGGATCCATGGCGGCTGGCGAGCGTAGCAGCGCCGCTCGCATGGGAACGTTCCCAGTGAGCCTGAGAAACTCCTTCGCAGACCAGGAAGCCTCCACGGCTGACGCGTGCGCCGGATGGGCGAGGATCCGTGGGCGATGACTCTCCGAGCCGACCACAACGGACCGACCGACGACGCACGGGAGGGCGAGGACGTACTCCACGACCTCAAGAATCTCCTGACGGCGATGGCCGCGCTGTCGCGGAACGCCTCGCGCAAGGTCGCCGACGGCGACACGGCAGGTGCCGAGGAGGCGCGCGTCGTCCTCGAGGAGATCGACCGCTGCATCGACGAGGCGATGCAGGCGATGGCTGTCCGGCGCGATCGGCAGCCCGTCACGGGCGTGGACGTCGAGCACCACGTGAGCGAGCACGTCGACGCGCTCGGCAAGCTCCTCGGCGGCGCAGAGCGCTTCCGCGTCAAGACCCGCGAAGGCGGCGCACGGATCCTCGTCGACATCGACGAGATCGACTTCCTGCGCGTCCTCGTGAGCGTGGTGCGTCAGGCGGAGCGCCACTGCTCACAGCGCGGCGACCTCCAGCTCGACGTCGTCGTCAGCTCGACCCAGGATCCCACGCCGACCCGCTGCGGCGTCCTCCCCCCCAGCCGGTACGCGCAGCTCCGGGTGTCGTGCGTCGGGTGCCCCTCGGGCGCGGGGCATCCGCGCGTCGACGTCGCGGCGACGCGCATCTGCGAGGCGTACGCGACGTCGCTGCAGCCGATCGAGCCGATCCTCCAGGAGGTCCGCGGCGGGCTGCGCATCGTGAACGAGCCCCACCGCTGTCCGGCGGTCGAGGTGCTCCTCCCCGCTCGCGTCGGCTGACGCGAACGGGCAGACCGGCTCACATGTCGGTCGACATCTCCGAGCTCAGGTCACCTTCGAGCTCGACCGTCGTGAGGATGACGATCTCGTCCCCGCCCGGCGTGACGAGCTCGGCCTCGCGCTCCAGCGTGTAGGCGAGCGTGAGATCCAGCGAGACCGACGTCGGGAGCCCGGTCGCGACGTTCCACTCGACCTCGCCGGCTCCTTGCATCCGGAGCGTCGCGGACGCGCTCGAGAGGTCGACCGCAACGTCGTCGGTGAGCGCGTCGAGCCACGGCAGCACGTGCTCCGTGATGTCGCGGGTCGCGGTCAGGTCGACCTCGATCCCGATCGTCGCGTTCCCCGCGTCGTCCTTCGGGAGCTCCTTCAGCGTGCAGCGGAGGTCGCCACTCACCTCACCCTCCGACTCGCCGAGGAGCAGCAGGTGGAGGTCCATCCCGAGGAGCGGATCGACCCCGGCGGCGTGAGACTCGAACGGACGATCATCGGACGGCGAGGCGTCGAGCGCACCGCCGAGCCCCCCGCCGGGGAGGACCAGCGCTGCGATCGCCTGCGGCTCGGCCTCCCAGCTCGCGCCCTCCTCGGCCTCCTCCAGTTCGTCGAGGAGGCCCGCGAGGTGCGCGTCGACCGCGAGCCGCGCGATGGCGTCCTCCTGGCCCTCGGTCTCCTCCCCACTCTCGTCGACGAGCGAGCGGGACCAGTCGTCCTCGTCCTCGTCCCACCGGAACCGTACGGTGACGTCGTCGAGCGGCGCGTCGATCGAGGCGTCGAGCGTCTCGTCGAGCCCATCGTTCGGGATCATGAACGAGGCGTCGATCGACTCCTCGACCTCGCCGTACGTGCGGGTCAGGACCACGGGCGCGCCGTCCGCGGCCTCGTCGTGCACCTGCGCGATGGTGAGCGACCTCGACCGCGTGGCCTTCATCGTCATCTCCGGCGCGTTCGCCGGCTCGCCGTCCCCGGTCTCCAGAGACAACTCGACGAGCGCGAGGGAGTGACGCACGGACCAGCTCTGCTCGTCGCGCGCGCCGGACTCGGGGGCGTACTGGAGGGGTGCACCGAGCACCGCCCACGCGAGGGGGACGGCGCCGAGCGCGGCGACGGGATGGCGACGCATGGGAGCAGCGGGGCAGGAGGTGAAGGACGGACGAACGATCGCTCGACTTCTTCGCTGGCGCGCGCGCCGCATTTCGTCGAATCTGCCGGCGATTCGATGCGCACTGCGACAACGTTGACCGACGCACTCGCGAGCCGCCCGCTCGTGCTCGACGGCGCGACCGGGACCGGGCTCATGGCGCTCGCGCCGGACGTCGATCCTGCGCTCGGTCTCGAGCGCCTGTGCGCGGACGCGCCCGGGCTGGTGCGCGGTCTGCACGAGCAGCACCTCCGCGCGGGCTGCGATCTGGTGCGCACGAACACGTTCTGCGGGAGCGAGCGGGACCTGTCGCGCCGCGCGGCCGAGCTCGCGAGCGCTGCGATCGAGTCGCTCGGCGCGTCGCCGCGCCACGTCCTCGGGGTCGTCGGCCCGGGCCGCGGGCGCGCGGACGAAACGTCGATGGGCGCGCTCGTCGACGCCGAGCGCGACCGCGCCGCCGGGCTCGCCGAGGGGGGCGTGGACGCGATCCTCGTCGAGACGGTGACCTCGCTCCGGAGGGCTCGCGCGGCGGCGGTCGCCGCAGCCGATGTCGCATCCGACCTCCCGGTCTTCGTCAGCTGCACGGTCGGCGCGGACGGCCGCTTGCTCGATGGCTCGGACCTGGTCGAGTTCGCGGCGTTCGGGCGCGAGCACGACGCGGCCCTGCTCGCACTGAACTGTGCCGCGGGTCCCGCGTCGCTGGACGGCCCCCTCGCTGCTCTCCGGTCCGCCTGGGACGGCCCGATCGGAGCGTGGCCGAACGCCGGACTGCCGAAGGAGATCGACGGCGCGCTCACCTGGCCTCTGGCGCCCGCGGACCTCGCCGCGTGGTGCGAGCATGCAGTCCGCCGGTTCGACCTCCGGATCGTCGGCGGGTGCTGCGGAACGACCGCGGAGCACGTCGGCGCGGTCAAGGACGCGCTGACCTCGGAGGAGTAGTGGTCCACGCCGCGCCGCCCTTGCAGACACACGGGCGCGCCGCCTACCGTCCGCGGATGCGGAGCGTGCTCGACGAGACGATCGGTGGCGAGCGGCCGGTCGGACCCCGCGCGGTGCGCGACCGCGACCACCACGCGTTCGTCGAGGCCGTCGGCGAGCGGATCGCGCTCCTCGGCGGCGACGAGGGCCGGATGGAGGTCTGGATGTGGCCGCTCCTCGTCGCGCACGACCTCGAGCTCCGTGCGGGCCCCGCGGGCGGCGCGCTCCTGCCGCTCGGCGAGCGGGTCGTCACCGCCGTCCCGGAGGGCGTCCAGCTCGCCTGGGAGCACCTCGGCGCCCGGATCGCACTGACGATCGTCGCGCCGCGGCGCGAGCGCGGGCTCGTGCTGCTCGCCGAGGTCGATGCCGAGGCGGCGGCGCTCGACATCGGGCTCCGCTTCCGGCCCGCGATGCGGCCGATCTGGCCGGCGGGCCTCGGCGGGCAGCTCGTGGGGCGCGACGGCGAGACCGGCGCGGTGCTCGTGTCGGAGGAGATCGGGCGCTTCGCAGCGCTCATCGGCTGCGCGGAAGCCGAGCCCGCCGACCTCGAGGACGGTCGCGGGACCGACGTGCGGGCGGAGCTCCGCGTCCGCGTCGATCGCACGCGCGACGCGAGCGATCCGATCGTGTTCGCGGTCGGCGGTGCGGTCCGCGAGGCGCGCCCGCCGACGCCCGAGGAGCTGCGCGGCGGGCACCAGTCCGCGACGGGCTTTGCGCGCGCGACGGACACGATCCGGGGCGCGCGCGACGTCCTCCACTCCCTTTGGAGCGGGTGGCGCGAGGCCCTTGCGACGGAGCGCGCGCGCTGGCGTGCGTTCCTCGCCGACACGACGCAGCTGGAGACCGGCGACGCCGAGCTCGACGCGGCCTTCCTGTGGTCGAAGATCGCGATCGAGCGCGCGTGGGTCGACGTCGACGGCGTGGGCCGCGGGGTCGTCGCGGGGTACGGGCCCGCGTACGGAGGCGAGCGCCCGGGCCGAGCGAGCTTCTTGAACGGCGACGCCTTCGAGGCGTGCCGCGCGTACGCCGCCCTCGGCCGCGTGGACGCGTGCCGCGCGATCCTGCGCTTCGCGGCCGGTACGCAGCGCGAGGACGGCAAGCTCACGCGCGAGATCTCCCTCGCCGCAGGCCTGTGCGACTGGTACGGCGACTACCCGTACGCCTACGCCGGGGGGAGCCAGACGCCCGAGTTCATCGTGACGCTCGGCGATCACGTCGCGTGGTCGGGCGACGACGATCTCGCGCGCGAGCTGTGGCCCGCGGTGCGCGCCGCGCTCGCGTGGGGCCGTTCGGTCTCGGGGAGCGACGGCGTCCTGCGTGTTCCCGACGCTGGGATCGCGACCATGGAAGCTGGCGCGGCCGCCGGCACGATCGAGTCCGAGGTGTTCCTGCAGGGCACGTGGCTCTCGGCCCAGCGCGCGGCCGCAGCGCTCGCGGAGCGGATCGGGGAGAGCGTCGAGGTCCACCCGACGGCGCACGATCCGGTCGCAGCCGCGGCGCCGTTCCGGGACAGGTCGGCCGGAGACCTCGCATTCGCGCGCCGGACGGACGGGTCGCTGCTGCGCGTCGCGACGAGTTACGGCGCGCTCCCGCTCGCGCGTGGCGTCATGGCCGCATCGGACGCGGAGGTCCTCGCACTCAACCGGCCGGAGCTCACCGCGGACTGGGGCGGGCGCATGTTCAGCGGCGCGTCGGACGTCGTCGAACCGGATCGCCACGACCTCGGGAGCGTCCTCCCGAACCTGACGCAGTCGATCGCGTCGGCGCTGTACGCGCGCGGCTTCGACGACGCCGGTTGGCAGGTGCTGCGGAGCCAGGCCGCGCTGGTCGGCCTGGGCGGGCCTGGCGTCAGCCCCGAGTTCCTCGCGGGCGACCGCGCGCGGCTCCTGTCCCGCTCCGCCCCCCACCAGGTCTCCAGCCACGCGGCGCTCGTGCGGCTCGTCACGGACGGGCTGTTCGGCATCGAACCGGGGACGCGCCGAGCCACTCCGCGCGCCCCGCTGGATCTGGAGCGCATGGCGCTGCGCGGAGTCCCGGCCGGCGTCCCTTCCGGCGTCCCTTCCGGCGTCCCTTCCGGCGTCCCTTCCCCGGGCGGCGAACGGTTCGACGTCGAGGCCGAGCGCTCCTCGTCAGGAGATGGGAGGGACGAGCGTCCGCGCGTCGCGCTCCCCTGGCAGGTCGACGTCTACGCGCCGAGCGCCAACGTCCGCCTGGTCGCGGCGTCGAGCGAGGGCGGCGCGACCGAGTGGACGCTCGCGGGTCCGGCGGCGTCGACGGTGCGGCTACCGTTCGAGGCGCCCGCACGGACGCGGGTCGAGGGTGCGCGGGTCGAGGGGAACGAGCTCGTCGTCGCCTTCCCGACGGCGGACGACGCGTCCCCCGCATCGGCGGTCGGGTTCTCCGAGACGACCGTCCGCTTCGTTCACGAAAACCCCGCATGACCGACGCACCGCGCATCAGCCCGTTCAAGGACCTCGGTCCGCTCTCGCCGCTCGACCCGGAGCGCACCGAGTCCGCGCGGGCCCATCCGGCGCGGACCACCGGCGACACGTCGCACGCCTGCCAGGTCACGGTGCACGCGTGGGACGCGCCGTCGTTCGTGTCCAGCCACACGATCCGGCACGGTCCCGAGCTCGTCGACCGGGCCCCTGGCGCGTCCTCCGTCCTCTCGATCGAGCGCGAGGACTGCGGCTTCCACGCGCGGATCCAGGTCCGGCTGACCGGCGCGTGCTCGACGTACGGCCTCGGCGAGCACGCGGGGCCGCTGCTGCGCGACGGCCGCAGCCACGTGCTGTGGAACATCGACGCGAACGGCTACGACGCGAGCGCGCGCAACCTGTACCAGTCGCACCCGTGGGTCCTCGCGCTCCGCGAGGACGGCGGCGCGCTGGGCGTTCTCGTCGACTCGCACCGCCGCGGCGCCATCACGTGCCACGCGGACGGTCTGGAGCTCGTCTTCGAGGGCGACCCGCCGCAGATCGTGACGCTGGAGGCCGATGGTCCGGCCGAGGTGCTCGCCGGGCTCGCGGCCCTCGTCGGTCCCCCGCCCCGGTTCCCGCGCTGGGCGCTCGGGTACCACCAGTGCCGCTACTCCTACCTCGACGCGGACGAGGTCCGCGAGACCGCGGAGCGGCTGCGCGAGGAGCGAATCCCCTGCGACGCGATCTGGTTCGACATCGACTACATGGACCGCTATCGCGTGTTCACGTGGGACGCGGAAGCGTTCCCCGATCCGCGCGCTCTCACGGACGAGCTCGGGGCGATGGGCATGCGCTCGGTCGCGATCGTCGACCCCGGGATCGTCGACGCGGAGGACGATGCGGTCCACCGCGGGGCCATCGAGGGCGATCACCTCGTGGCCACGCCGGACGGTGGCCGCGCGCGCGCGCGCGTCTGGCCCGGCGTCTGCCACTTCCCGGACTTCACGCGCCCGGAGACGCGCGCGTGGTGGGCCGGACACGTCGAGCGGTTCACGCGCGACAGCGGGCTCTCCGGGATCTGGTGCGACATGAACGAGCCCGCCGTCCTGGGCTCGCCGACGCGCACGCTGCGGGAGGACGCCGTGCACCGCGGGGACCCGTCCGGCCCCCACGCGGAGGTCCACAACCTCTACGGCCACCAGATGGTCGTGGCGACGCGGGAGGGGCTGGAGCGGGCGCTCGACGGCGAGCGACCGTTCGTGCTGACGCGCTCGGGCACGGTCGCGACGGGCGCGGTCGCGGCGACGTGGACGGGAGACAACCAGTCCCACTGGGACGACCTGCGCTGGTCGATCCCGATGGTGCTCAACCTCGGCCTGTCCGGTCAGGTGATGAGCGGACCGGACATCGGCGGCTTCAGCGGCGCGCCGGACGAGGAGCTCTTCGTGCGCTGGTTCGAGCTGGGCGCGTTCCTCCCGTTCTGCCGCGGGCACGCCGAGAAGGGGACGCCGCGGAAGGAGCCGTGGGTCTTCGGTGCGGAGGCGACGGGGCACGTCCGCGCGGCGCTGGAGCGGCGGATGAGGCTCGTACCGACGCTCGCGTCGCTCCTCGCGCTCGCGCACGAGACCGGAATTCCGGTCTGTCGTCCGGTCTGGTTCGCGGACCCCGCCGATGCGCGGCTGCGATCGATCGACGACGCGTTCCTGGTCGGTGGCGACCTGCTCGTGGCCCCTGTCGTGCACGCGGGCGAGCGGACGCGGTCGGTCGAGCTGGCGGCGGGAGGGTGGTACCGCCTGGAGAGCAGCGGCGGGCGGCTCGACGGCGCGCGCGTCGAGGTCGACGCGCCGCTCGGCGCCACGCCGCTCTTCGCGCGCGCGGGCGGCGTGCTGGTCGAGGGGTCGGCCGCGCCGAGCACGTCGTCGGACGACGGGGCGCGGACCGTGACGCTGTGGCTCGATGCGAACGGGAGCGCCGGCGGCGTGCACGTCGAGGACGACGGGACCGGCTCGACCGCGGACGCGCGGATCGTCCTCCGCGCGGAGCGCACCTCGGACGGAGCGCGCGTCGAGGTCGAGGCGAGCGCGGAGATCGAATCGAGCGCCTGGCGCTTCGTCGTGCGGGACGACCGCGCGACGTTCGAGGCCGAGGCCCGCTGGACTATCGCTTCGACTCCGAATCGATGAACGCGAGCCCCTCGCGCGCGATGTCGGCCGCCTCGCTGCCCGGCGCGAGGTCGATCACATCGAGGAAGTGCTGGTAGGCGCTCGTCGGGCGGCCGAGGTTCTTGAGCTGGACGAGGCCGGCGCCGAGGTGCGCGTCGGCCGCGAGCGCCCCGGACGGATGCGCGCGCAGCACGCGGCGATAGGTCGACAGCGCGGCCTGGGCGTGGTCGTTCTCGGAGAGCCAGCGCCCGATGACGAGGACGTCGCGCGGCTGCGCTCGATCGGCCTCGTGGTCGGGCGCGCCGAAGTAGGCCTGCGCCGCCTGCGCGAGGTCCCCGCGGCGGACGAGGTCAGCAATCTTCTCCGCAGCCGACGTCTCTCGGACCGCGGTGCGCGCGGAGCGGTACTCGCGCGGCGTCGCGTCCCGCTCCCAACGGTCGACGATCGCGGCGATCGCGAGACCCGCGGCGAAGCCGCCGAGGTGCGCGCCGTACGCGACGCCGCCCCCGCCAGGGTTCGACAGCAGGAACGGGATGATGTTGCTGACGACGATGTAGAACCCCAGGACGATCCGCGCCGGCACCACGATCACGTTCACGAAGAACGGGAACAGCACCATGAAGACGCGGACGGTGTTGCGCGGGAAGAACAGGAAGTAGAAGCCCAGCACCCCCGAGATCGCGCCCGAGGCCCCCACCATCGGCGTGTTCGACTCCAGCGCGAAGAGCGCGTGGGCGACGGTCGCGGCGACGCCCGTCCCGAGGTACGCGAGCAGATAGCGCAGACGCCCGAGCCGGTGCTCGACGTTGTCCCCGTAGATCCACAGGAACAGCATGTTCCCGGCCAGGTGGAAGAACCCGCCGTGCAGGAACATGGACGTGAGGAGCCCGAGGACGGACGGCTCGGCGGGCCGGAAGCCGAAGCGGTAGACGACGAGGTCGTATGCCGAGACCATCGACGCGATCTCGCGCGCGTTGAGCGCCTGTCCGGCGCGCTCCTGGACCAGCCGGACGTACTCCGCGAGCGCCGGGTCGTTCGGATCCGCGGCCGTTGCGCCCAGCGGCAGCGCCACGAGCAGATAGACGGCGACGTTGATCGCGATCAGGGCGTTGTTGACGAGCGGCCGCCCGGGCGGGTTCGGCGCGTCGCCGATCGGGAGGAACAAGCGGTGGCTCCTACGGGTGCGTGGGGTCCAGGGAGGCCAGCGAGGCCGAGCACGGCTCGCCGGTCAGCATCCTAGGCCCTGCTCCCTGGCCTCACCGCTCCGGAGCGTCGAACGCGACCGCCGCCTGCATGCCGACGATCGGGTAGTCGATGTCGACCCGGTGCACGCGGAAGCGCTCCGGGTCCCAGCCGAGCCGCTCGAACACGTGCTCGAGGACGCGCGGGTAGGGCTCGAACTCCTTCACCTCGACTCCGCCGAGCCCGCGACCGAGGGTCACGATCGACTCCGCGAGGTCGAGGCGGTCGAGATCGCGCCGGCGGTCGTTGACGTCGGCGACGCCCCCGCTGGAGGTGTCGTAGAGGAGCAGCTCGGGCTCGGCGCCCGGGTAGACGTCCTCGTGCACGATCACGTCCATGACGAGCTTGCGCGCGGGGATCGGCGCGTCCGAGTACACCCACCCTCGGCGGCCGGAGCCGCGGTCGACGCTCGCCGCCATCTCGGCCTCGTTGACCTCCGCGACGAGGAGGTCGACCGCCTGCTTCGGCCCGTACGCGCTGCCGTCGAGCGTGTACTGCAGGAGATCGCCGGTGCGATGCGCGATGAAGCGCCCGGGCGGCGAGACGCAGAACTCGTCGAGACGGCCGCTGTCGGTGCCCTCCAGCGTCCTGCCGTCGAGGTCGCGCGGTCGCCGCTCGGCGTCCTCCGCCGCGAGCTTCCTCGTCTGCGCCTTGATCGACACGCCAGGCCGCAGACGCCTGAGTCCGATCATCCCGAGGAGCCACGTGATGTCGAGTCGGTCCGGCACGTCGGAGGGGCGCAGCAGAACCGCCGAGAGTTCCAGGTCGAGCGTGGCGCCGCGGAGTTCGCTCATCGCGCGCCACGCGGCCTGCTTGCGGCGCAGCTCGAACTCGGTGCGCACGTCCGGCGACCACGCGGCGAGGAGCGTCGTCAACGCCGACCGGTCCCCGACGTCCTCGGTGAGGAAGCGGTCGAAGGCGTCGACGGCGTCCATCGCGGGGTCGAGGATCTCGGGGTCGACGTTCTGCCGGCGCTTCGCGGCGCGCAGGAGCCGCCGGAGGGGCTCCGGCCCGGGGAGATGGTGCACGCTCGCCATCGGGTCGGCGCTGCGCAGCGCCTTCAGGAGCCGGCTGAAGAGGACCTTGTCGAGCCCGACGGCGTCCGCCAGCCGCTGAGGACCCTGCTCGGCCCCCCCGAGGGCGTCGACGACGCCGGCCAGGGCGGGCCCGAGGCGGGCTGCCAGGTCCCGGACGGATGCCTCCAGATCGAAGTTGGATTCGACGTCGTACGCCATGGAAGGACTATGACCCGAACCCCCACCAGAGTCACGACTTGTCGCCGATCAATAGTTTCCGGGAGACAGCTGGAACAGTTTCCGGGACACACCGTCTAGAGTTTCCGGGCAACGACCCCAAGAGCTCGGTCCCGGATGCCCAGGACCTCCCTTCCCCAAGATCAAGTGATGCAGATCCACTCCCGCACCCTTCTCCTCACCGCCCTCGCCGTCGCGGCCCCCGCCGCGGCCCAGACGGACGACTTCGACAGCGGCACCAACCCGAACGGCTGGAGCTTCAACGTCATCCCGCCGGACGTGATCGAGCCGACGGGCGGCAACCCGGGCGGCTGGCTGCGCAACCCGCTCGTCGACAGCTTCGCCCCCATCCTCACGATCGGCGACGGCAACACATCGACGTTCACGGGCGACTACCGCGCCAGCAACGTCACGCGCATCTCGATCGACGCGCGCACCGACAGCGCGACGTTCGGCGCCCCGGGCCGCGAGTTCTCGCTCCTCCTCCGCGACACCAAGGGCACCGCGATGGTCGACGACGACGACTACGTCTACTACGTCGGCCCGCTCGTCCCCCAGGTCGGCCAGGGCTGGTCGTCCTACTCCTTCGACATCCCCAGCCAGTCGAACGACGTCCTGCCCGCGGGCTGGACCGGCGGCTGGTCCGGCGACGTCGAGAACCTGCGCCCCGGCGTCACGTGGACGGACATCATCTCGTCCGTCGACACCGTCGAGTTCTGGTGGCTCAACCCGTCCTTCTTCGCGATCTTCCAGCAGTGGGACGTCGGCGTGGACAACATCTCGATCGAGACCGGTGGCCTCGGGACCGTGTACTGCAGCCCGGCGAACCCGAACTCCACGGGCATGCCGGCGTCGATCGCGGCCACGGGCAGCGACGTCGCGGCGGTCAACGACCTGACGCTCGTCGTCACGAGCCTTCCGACGAACACGTTCGGCTACTTCCTGAACAGCCGGACCCAGGGCTCGATGACGCCCCCCGGCGCGCAGGGCCCGCTGTGCCTCGGCGGAGCCATCGGCCGCTACGACGCGCAGACCTGGAACTCCGGCGCGGCCGGCGAGGCGTCGCTGACTCTCGACCTGACGGCGATCCCGACCCCGACCGGCGCCATGGCCGCGCAGGCCGGTGAGACCTGGAACTTCCAGGCCTGGTTCCGCGACGCCAACCCGTCGGTCGTCAGCAACCTGAGCGACGCAATCTCGGTCACGCTCCGCTGAGTGCGACGTACTGTTGCGCGCCGCCGCCTTTGACGGGGGCACGCGTGATCGCGCGTCGCTTTGGCAGGAGCGACGCCGCGACGGATGCGCGTGCCCCCATCAGGGTCCTGGCACCTGGGAACGTCCCGGGATCCGCGCAGCAGCAGCGAGGGAAAGGACGGGCATCCGCCATTGCCTGGCCCGTCCGATTCCCCTCTCCCGTGCCCCCGCGCCGCAGATGGCGTGGGGGCGCGTTTGTGGTTCGGCCCTGGGTCGTGACGGGTGCAGACTCTCGACACGAATGAGGGCTCGACCGAGCAGGACGCTCGGCCGAGCCCTCAGGAGAGCACAGCGGAGAGGCTGTGAGTCGAGATCAGGGACAGAAGGTCACGCTGAGCCCGTCGGTCAGGTCGAACAGCGCGCCGCCCGCGGGGATGTCGCGGAAGACGAACTGGAAGTTCCACGTGTCGCCGACGGCCACCTGGCCCGCCGGGATCGGCGGCGCCTGGTTGTCGAACGAGAAGGTCGCGTTCCCGAAGAGGTCGGTCGACACGATGGCGAGGCGGATCGAGGAGCCCAGCGTCTGCCCGCCGAGGCAGAGCGTCCCGTTGCCGAGCGGCTGCGAGATCCGGTCGGGCGAGTAGGCGAACAGGCCGACGGTCCCCGCCGGGCAGCTCGCCGCGAAGAGCGTCAGGTCGTTGGCCGCGATGCTCGTCGAGCCCGTCGCACCGATCGTCGCCGCGGCGCCGGTCGAGTTCGGGGACGACTCGCAGTAGTTCGCGATCCCGCAGGTGCCGGGGCACTGGTCGAAGACCTCCAGGTCGTCGACCGCGGCCTCGACGATCGAGCCGTTACCGAGGTCGGACGCGACGAAGCGGAGCTGAACGGCATCCGTCGGCGCGACGACGTCGCGCAGGCGGAACGAGAACCGGTTCCAGCCCGACGGCACGCCGTTCGGGCCGAGCGTCTCGACGTTCGTCCAGGTCGCACCGCCGTCGTTCGAGATGTCGACGACGAAGCGGTCGTCGACCACGGAGTTGCCGTTGTTCACGTACCACCGGAAGTAGCTGACGTACGGATCGGGGAACAGCGACAGGTCGAGGACCGGCGAGAAGAGGGTGGTCGACCCGCCGTCGACGTCGTTCTCACCGATGCTGCCGCCCGGGGTCCCGTTGCCGGTGAAGAAGCAGTTCGTGCCACCGGGCGTGTTGTCGTTCTCGGGCTGGGCGCTGGTCCCGATCGGGTCGCCGTACTCCCACACTCCCGTGGTCGCGTTGTCGCCGGGCGCGCCGACGGTCCAGCCTCCGGCGACCTCGAGGTCGTCGAACTGGAGGCTCGTCCGCGCGATCGAGAGCGTCTCGAACGGCGCGAAGTCACCGGCCGACGGCGAGGTGATCGTGCCGCCGCCGACGAGGTTGAACTCGAAGTAGTACTCGACGACCTGGGGGCAGTCCGCCGGCGGGAACGTCCCGCGGAACGTGTCGTTGCCGAGGAACGCCACCGGCTCGGCGGCGAACCCGGCTCCGCGGTCGACCCAGAGGAGCGCGCCGGTCGGCTGGACGGCACCGTTGCCAGGCTCGACGAGGACGTCGAGCGTGTCGACGCCGGCGGGGTCGATCTCGTCCGGGCGTCCATTCGGGTACGAGATCGACACCGTCGGACCGTCCGTCAGGATCATCGCCGTGTTCGAGTTGATCCGCCCGTACCCGAACGTGTTGTCGACGCCGCTGGGACCGAGGTCGTCGCAGGAGTCGCGGAGGATCGTCTCGACCTCGTCCGGCGTCAGCAGCGGGTTGCGGGACCAGATGAGACCGCACAGGCCGGCCGTCATCGGGCAGGCGAAGCTCGTGCCGCTGACGTTCGAGTAGCTGCCGTTCCGGTTCGTCGTGCGGATGCTCGAGCCGGGCGCGGTGAGGTCGACGCGCGACCCGCGGTTGGAGAAGCCAGAGAGGTTATCGCTGGAGTTGGTCGACCCGACGATGATCACGTTGTCATCGCGGTTGCCGCTGAGCGTCGCGCTGTCGTTGCCCGCGGCCCACACGAGGAGCGCGCCGAGGCCACGGACGTACCCGCCGGTCGTGTTGACCGATCCGGACGTCACTCCGCTGTAGCTGACGCTGGCGACCTTGTCGCCGACCTCGGCCGCGGTACGCGCCGCACCCGTGAGGGCGGAGATCGACGCGCTCCCGCTGCTGTTGTCGGTCACGCGCATCATGCGGTGGCCGAGGTTCCAGCCGACGCCGGAGACGCCGATCCCGTTGTCTCCGTTCGCCGCCGCGGTTCCGACGCAGAGCGTGCCGTGTCCCTGGATGTCGTTGACCGGGCCGCCCTGGTTCTCCCAGGTGCCGGAGGGAACGTGGTACGCCTCGTACCGGTGGAGCTGGAGATCGTTGTGGCCGGCGAAGATGCCGGTGTCGCAGATCGCCACGACGATCGACGGGTCACCGGTCTCGATGTCCCAGGCGTCGCACGACTGCATACGGTTGGCCTGGTGGTGCCACTGCTGACCGAACTGGCTGTCGTTCGGGCAAGCGATCGGATAGACGAGCCAGTCGGGCTCGACGTACTGGAACCCGCCAACGCGCAGGAGTCGATTGGCGACCGACGACTCGGTCTCGTCCTCGGGAACGAAGAACAGGTACTCGTCGGTGGCCTCGACGTAGGTGCGGAGCTCGTAGGCCTCGAGGGCCTGGCGCGCACGCGCAGCACGCTGCTGCACTTCGGCAACCGTGAGACCGAGCTCTTCGGCCTGGTCCGGCTGGATCGGACGCGCGCAGAGCACGCCGGTGAACTCCATCGAACCCGGTCGCTCGACGAAGTCGACGAACGGGGACGGCGATGCGGATTGCTGGGCACCCGCGGCGAGAGGAGCAAGAGCCGCGAGGAGCGCGGCAGCAGGGAGAGTGGTGACGGGGGATGTCATGCGGCGAAGCAGTCGAGATGTGAGAATCCGACGGGCCGGCGGCCCGGTTCAATCCGTGGACGCAAGGCAGCACGCCGGGGTTCCCACGGCGTCTCGACCCGGAACGAGTCTCTCGGAGCGAGAATGCCCGAAGCGCGCGCTGATCAGTCGCGCGTCAGCACGATGTCGTCGACCACGACGACCCGGCCGCCGGACGCCTCGACGCGGACGACGACCTGCAGGGTACCGGGGGGCGTGATCCACCCGAGCTCGGCGCGCTCGAGTGTCGCAGTCGGTCCGAGTGCGACCGACGTGCTCCCGAGGCTCGCGCCGCCGGCTCCGAATGCCCGGAGTACCAGCTGTGAAGTTCCGGTTCCGCTCGCGGTGAACAGCGCGCGCGCGGTGTACGCGACCTGCGACTGCACGCCGAGCCGCGTCGTCTGGACCACGCCGTTCTCCAGCCGGACCGCGGGCGCACCGACCGCCCCCTCGGGGACGAGCTGCACGCCGACCGGCGACGAAGACCACTCGGCCAGCCCGCGATCGAACGATCCGTTCGGCACGAGGCTCGGCCCGCTGGCCTCCAGCGCGTCGCTCGCTGCGATGGTTTCCAGAGTATCGAGTTCGGGCGTCCCGCCGCGATTGCCCGACCCGGACGCGACGTAGATCCGTCCGTCGACGACGCCGATCCCGCCGCTGTGCCGGCCGCGGACGAGCGGGGGCAGCGTGACCCACCGGTCGGCGACGACGTCGAGCGCCTCGGTCTCGTCGTGCGCCACGAACTGCGAGTCGCTCTCGCCGCCGACGACGACCGCGTAGCGTCCGACCGGCACCGCCATCGTCCCGGCGCGCTCGGTCGGTATGTCCTCTCCGAGCGTGGACCACGTCCCCGTGCCGAAGTCGTACACGTCGACCTCGGGCACCGTTCCGTCGAACGGGTTCGGCAGGTCGGTCGTCCTTCCGCCGGCGAGCACGAGCCGGTCGCCGATCAACACGGACAGGAAGTGGTCGCGCGCCCGCGGTGCGTCGGGCAGCGCGGTCCACGACTGCGTGACCGGGTCGTACTCGTCGAACCACGGCCGGGCGCCGCCGTTGTGCCCCTGGTTGTTGCCGCAGACGAGGTAGATCTTGCCTTCGCGCACGAACGTACCGGCCGACCCGCGGCGGCGCGCGGCGGGGATCGTCGACACCTGCGTCCATACGTTCGACACCGGCTCCCACGTCCATACGCCGGGGACGTTGTTCTCGTTCGGGAATCCACCCGTGAAGGCACCGACGACGTAGACCGTTCCGTCGAGGACGACGGGCTGGAAGTGATGCACCTCGAACGGCGGTTTGCCGAGGCTCCGCCAGCGTCCGGTCACCGGGTCGTACTCCTCGACCGGCCTCGAGCCGCGACCCCCCATCAGGTAGAGCTTCCCGTCCAGCTCGACCATCGCTGCCTCGTGCCGACAGGTCGGAGTCGTCCCGTCCGACGAGGCGAGGAACTCCCACGCAGTCGGTCGCGCGATCTCGAAGCGCACGATCCGCGCCACCGAGGGCACGCCCATCGCGTCGAGCGCGAAGAGCATGTACGCGCCCGGCGGCGCGACGTTGCCGTCCACGGGCGCGGTCGTGTCGAGCGCGGTCCCTGCCTGCGTGAAGGGCAGCTCGAGGAAGCGCTGGTCCGTGTTCACTCCCTGGGCGGCGCTCCCGAGGCGCACGAGCGTGAGTCGCGAGATCGCCGCCGCGCTCGCCATCTGAACCGTGAAGGGCGCGCCGTACGCGACGACGTCGGGAGCCGTCTGGATCACCGGGCGCGGGGCGAGCTGTCCCGTGGTCGAGCCGCCGTAGAGGTAGGGAGGCGTGAAGACCTCCGCGGTCGTGTTCGTCGTGCAGCCCGCACCGCACGCGCCGCCACCGGTCCACACGCGCCCGTCGGAGAGGAGCACGGCCGTCGAGCCGTAGCCGCGCGGCGCGCTCGCCGCAGCGCAGAGCGTCCACGTCCCGAGGACCGGGTCGTAGAGCTCGGGCACCCGCACGTCGGTCTCCGGCGCGCCGTCGTACGCGTGCACCCGGTTGCCGCCGGTCACGAGCACCGTGCCGTCCGCCAGGATCGTGGCATCGTGATCCGCGCGCGCGAACGTCATCGAGGGCGCGGGGAGGACGACGGGCGACGCGCCCGACACGTCGACGAGGACCGCGGTCCGCGTCGCCTCGCCCGGCGCGCCGCGGTGGTCGACGCCGCCGACGACGAGGAGGCGCTCCGGCGCCACGCTAGCGGCGCTCCCCCATGCGCGCTGGATCGGCTCGCGCTGCGTGCGGACGGCCCACTCGCCCGGACCGCGCGTGTCGAAGAGCCCCATGTTCTCGTCCCACCCGGCGACGAGGACCTGGCCGTCCGGAGCGAGGTGCACGAACGGTCGGATCCCGTCCAGCGCCGGATCACCGACGGACAGCCACGGAGCGAGCGGTACGCCTTCGAGGGCGCCCCATCCGATGCCGTCGAAGCGCACCGGCGCGTCGGCCAGTCCGCCCGCGTGGGCTCCCCCGATCGACACGACGTAGCCGCTGCCGAGGGTCAGGCCGCTCGCGCCGTGGCGCGGCGCCGGCCCGTCCGCCGCGGGGATCCAGTCGGACGTCACCGGGTCGAACCGGCTCGCCTGGTCCTGCCCGAACGCGCGCCCCGTCCCGTCGCGGCCGCCGAATCCACCGATCGCGAAGAGGTCGCCGCGGGCGTCGCGCGCGAGCGCGGCGCCGAAGACCTCCTCGCTCGGATGGTCGACCGCGGTGTGCCCGAACGTGGCGATGTCCGAGAGGTCCGCGAACGTCGAGTCGTGCGGATCGCCCGGCGGGTCCGTCCCGGGACCGTCGGGGACCGCGCTCGCGAACGTGAGGAGATCGCCGGTGTCGAGGACCGCCGCCTGCAGCGGGTCGAGCGGCCACGCGAGCGGTGCGCCCCACGAGCCGCGCGTGCTCCGCAGCGGCGCGCCGTCGCCGATGGGCGGCTCGAAAGACAGTACGAACGGATCCGCCCAGTCGGCGTGATCGTCGTCGGCACCGTCGCCTCCGTCGCGGACGACGAGGAGGAGCTCGCGCACGCCGCGCACGTCGAGGCGTCCGGTGAAGGCTGCAGGGTCGCTGCCGGTCAGGACCCCCGAGTCGTAGAGCTGCGCGCCGTCCGCCCAGACCTCGAACGACGCGCTGCCGCTGGCCCCGACGGCGTCGTCGATCCCGACCCAGGAGGTGAACCGGATCGCCTTCCCGCCGAGGTCATAGGCGATCGCGCTCGTCGCGTGCGTGCCGAGACCCGTGGCGAAGGCGCGGCCGCCGATCGTGATCGGTGTGCCGTCACCGGCGGCGGGACCGCCCACGCTCTGGTCGATCTCGACGGGCCCGAGACCCGACTGGCTCCACAGCGGAGCGAGGGCGCTGAGCCCGACGCCGGCCCGCACCGGCGTGCGCGGCGACTGCGGCGGAAGCTGGGTCCGCCCGCGGATCGTCTGCGCGTGCGCTGCCCCGGGAACGAGGAGCGCGCAGAGCGCGAGGGTCCGCGCGTGGCGGACGGCGGACGGTCGGAGCGGCGAGCGGACCATGGGGACGCTTCCCGCGCCGGTCCAGGGCAGGCGACGCGGCGAACGGGGTGTGGGGCGGCGGCTCCGCGCGAGGACGCGGGAGCCCACCAGGGGGACGGAGGGCGGCCGGCGGGTGTTCCGCGGTGCCTCCGTCCGAAGCCTATCCCGACTGAGTCAGAGCAGCCCGGCGCTCTGCGCGAAGTCCCGGATGGCCGGCACCTCGACGAGCTTCTCGAATCGAGAGGGCTGGCTGCGCTTGTAGGACTCCAGGATCGCCGGCGTGAACTCGGTGATCCCGAGCAGTCGGTCCGCCGCATCGTTGCGCAGCGAGTCGGTCGCGCACCCGACGACGACCCGGACCATGTCCTCGATCGCGTCGCTCGGGCGGTACTTGTCGGGGTACTTGACCTTGTCGTAGACGACGGCGGCGTCGCCGAGCTTCTCGTCGTAGAACTCGCGCTCGGCGTCGAGGGTCTCCTTGCGCAGCGCCTCCGCGCCGGACTCGGCGCCGGCGTCGCTCGTCTCCGCGATGAACTTGTCGATCGACTCCATCGCCAGGGCGAAGTCCTTCGGCTCGGCCGCGGTGGAGCCCCAGACCTCGACGCGGAGGTCCTCCAGCTCCATCGGCATGCCGGGCTTCGACACCGGCTCGACGCGCTCCATCAGGCGCCGCAGGTAGGCGAGCTCGGGGTGCGTCGGGTACTCGGAGACGAACCACTTGGCGCGCTTCATGAAGAGCCGCGCGTGCGCTCGCTCGCTGGCGACCGGCCACTTGTCGTAGTAACTGCGCAGCCGGATGTTGAGCCACTTGGACGCGCGGTCGTTCCTGAGCGCGTCATCGACCTGGACGAGGTCCTTCGCGTAGGTGGCGAGCTCCGCGTCGACGAGCGCGCGCTGCTGCGCCGTCAGTTCCTCGCCCGCGATCTGGTTGAGGATCTGACGCGCGCCGAGCTTGTCCTCGCCCTTCTCGCGCTGGTAGCGGGAGTACCTCGTCTGGAAGTCGAACTCCTCCCCCGCCATCTTGGTCGAGGTGTCGCGGAAGAGCCACAAGCCACCGCCGCCCGCGGCGATCAGGATGACGGCGACGAGAAGCCACGTCGGGATCGCGGACTCCTTGGTCGGCCTGCGGCGGTAGTTCACGCGCGCCCCGTCCCCCGACCGCGTCGAGGCGGCGGCGGCGGCGGCGAGGCCCGGCGGCGGGGCGGGTCCCTCGCCCTCGTCGTACTCGATCGAGAGGCGCGCGCTGCCGACGAGGACGACCTGGCCGCTCTTCATGGTCAGGGCACCGTTCGCCGGCCGGCCGTTCACGGTCGCGGGCATGACGCCCTTCGCGGTCCGGAGGACGGCGCCGTCCGGCCCCATCTCGATCTGGCCGTGCAGCTCCGCCACGTCTTCGGACGCCAGGCGCAGGGTCGCGCTCTCGCCGCTCCCGAACGTCAGCTTGCCCTTCGAGAGCTTGAATCGACGGGTCTGCCCGCCCTCTTCGAGGATCAGTCTCGCCATGGGTGCCATTGAATCTCGGACTCGAACGCCGTGTCGAGACCGAACTTCTGGACCCAGTAGCGACCGGTCGTGGCCGTCGCCATTTCGGTCATCTGCGCGCTGAGGAGGACGCGATGGTGGGCGCTGGAGCGCGTCCATGCCTGGAGTGCCCCGCGGGCCGTCGCGGAGCCGAAATGGCAGTTCTCCCAGACGGGGCCGGAGTAGCCGAAGTGCCGGGCCCGGCGCTCCTTGGTGGTGTACCGGGCGTTGTCCTGGTCGTGGCCGAGGATGCCCTGTAGCGAGAGGTACTCGGCGTGGTTCCGCACGGCGAGGTGCAGCTTCCGGTTCCAGGCGAGCGCAGGGATCCCGAGCATGCGGCGGTAGTCGTTCGTGAGCCGGACCTGCTCGCGCTCCAGCGCGACCTGCGCGGCGGGCCCGGTCGCCTCGCCCCCGTCCTTCTTCGCGCGGCGCCTGCCCTTCCCCGCCCCGGCGTCGGCAGCCTCGTCGGCGAGAGCGGCGAAGAGGGTCCGGTTGCGCTCCTGGACGGCGCGATCGCGGGCGAGCCGACGCGCCTCGACCGGAGTCAGCGCGAACGTCGGGAGTTCGACCGCGTCGTCGTCCAGCTCGACCGGCAGAGCGTGCGTCCAGCCGGGGACGCCTTCCGGGCGCTCGAGCTCGACCTTGACGTCGAACTCTCGGGCGAGCCAGTCCGCCTTCGCGCGCGCCCACAGGATCCGTTCGCCGGCGTCGCGCAGGTCGCGCCCCATCCTCGCGCGCACGCCATCCCGCCAGAGAGCGCGCATCTCGCGCAGGTTCTCGTCGATGCGGTGCTGCGTCGCGCGGTATGCCTCCGCCTGGTCCGGCGTGGCCTCGGGCGGCAGGTAGGGATACGGGTACTGCTTCTCGTCGAACACGAGCGCGAGAGTCTCGGCCCGCAGTCGGTCGAGCGTCTCGCGGCGCTCGACGAGCGGCGCGAACGCGCGGCGGTACGTCCGGGCCCCTAGCCTGCGGTTCGCGCCGTCCCACACGCGCCCCAGGCCGATCGCGAGCCCGGTCGCGGCCTCGGGATGCGCGCGGGCGAGATCCACGAGTTCGTCCCAGACCGCATCGCGACGCGCCCTGCCCTTCCCCCGCGCCAGGCGATCGCACAGCTTCTCGACGTCCGCGGCGACGTCGCCGGCAGCCGCGGGGCCGGAGCGGGGACGGGCGCCGTCCTGGAGGAGCGGTCGGGCCTCGGCGCCGGTTGCGAGCAGGAGCGAGGCCGCGAGGACGAGCAGCGCGGGAAGAGCGCGGGTCACGGGGGCGAGGTGGGGAACGGGACGGGACGGGTTCGTGCCCTGCTATAGCGCCCCGGCCACCCGCGGTGACAGGTCGTCGATCCCGATCGTGCCGTCGGAGAGCGCAACCGCCCGCCGGAGCTCGTTCTCCAGCTCCCGGACGTTGCCAGGCCAGCGCCAGGCCTCCAGCGCGCCCAGGGCCTCCTGCGACAGACTGGCGCTCCGGCCGACCTCCTCGGCGATGCCCGGGAGGAGCCCCCGGGCGATCCGGGCCACGTCGCCCTCCCGCTCGCGCAGCGGGGGCAAGTGGATCGTGATCACGTTGAGCCGGAACAGGAGGTCCTCGCGGAAGGCGCCGCTCTGCACCGCGGTCGGCAGGTCGCGGTGCGTCGCCGCGATGATCCGTACGTCGACCCTGCGGGTCGCGTTCGAGCCGACCGGTCGGACCTCTCCGTCCTGGAGCACGCGCAGCAGCTTGGCCTGCATCGGGAGCGGCATGTCGCCGATCTCGTCCAGGAAGACCGTCCCGCCGTCCGCGGCGACGAAGTGCCCCGGGCGATCCTCGACCGCTCCGGTGAAGGCGCCCTTCTTGTGCCCGAAGAGCTCGCTCTCCAGGAGGTTCTCGGGCACGGCGGCGCAGTTCTCCGCGAGCAGCCGATTCTCCCTGCGCGCGCTGTTCTCGTGCAGCGCGCGCGCGACGAGCTCCTTCCCCGTGCCCGTCTCCCCCTGGATGAGCACGGGGACGTCGGACGGCGCGACCCGCTCGATGAGGGCGTAGACCTCCTGCATCGCGGGCGACGCGCCGAGCATGCCGAAGCGTCCCTCCGGCTCGTCACCGCTCGGCTCGCCGTCCGGCCCGACGGCGGCCGCGGCCTCGGCCGCGGCCATGAAGTGGGCACGGAGCGCATCGAGCGCACCGGAGCGACGCGCCCGGTCGAGGAGGGCGTCGGCGTCGCGCGCGAGATCGGGCGGAAGGTCGCCGCTCATGACTCGAGCCGCTCCAGGCTCGCGTACTGCAGCAGGAGCTGCTTGCGTCCCTCGCGCACGAACACGACGGTCGCGCGGGCGTTGATGCCGGCACCCGCGAGCTGCTCGACCTGGCCGCGGCCGAAGTGCGGGTGCATGACCGTGTCGCCGACGTTGAGGTCGGCGCCGGGCGCGGACCCGGCGTCGTAGGCGCCGAGCGCCTCCTCCTCGCGCTCCTCGGGCCCGATCCCGGACACGTCGTCCTCGGGGAGCTCCGACAGGAAGCGCGACGGCAGCGTCGGACGCCCGCCGCCGAAGAAGCTGCGGAACGTGGTGTACGTGACGAGCAGCCGCTCCATCGCTCGGGTCATGCCGACGTAGAAGAGGCGCCGCTCCTCCTCGATCGCCTGGTCGGGGTCCTCGGCCTCCTCCAGGGATCGCTCGTGCGGGAGCAGCTCGTCCTCCGCGCCGGCGATGACGACGAACGGGAACTCCAGGCCCTTGCACGCGTGCAGCGTCATCAGCCGCACGCGGTCCTCGTCGCCCTCGTAGCCGTCGGTGTCGGAGACGAGCGCGACCTCCTCCAGCATGCCGCGCAGCTTGCCCTCGGGCTGCCGCTGGTCGTAGTCCGCGGCGAAGGCGCGGAGCTCGTCGACGTTCGCGGCGCGGTCGGTCGTCGACGTGCCGTCGTCGAGTTCGGCGAGCCAGCGGTCGACCTCGATCGAGTCGAGGACGACGTCGAGCGCCACGGCGGCGTCGAGCTCACGCGCGGTCGCGAGCTCGCGGAGCAGCTCGCCGAACGCCGCGAGGCCCTTCTTGGCCCGCCCGCGGATCGCGTCGAGCGCGCCGGGCTCGTCGAGCGCCGCGGCCATCGACAGCCGCCGCTCCTCGGCGAACGCGGCGAGCCTCGCGAGGCTCGTGTCACCGACGCCGCGGGTCGGCGTGTTCACGACGCGGGCGAACGCGACGTCGTCGGCCGGGTTGAGCGCGAGGCGCAGGTACGCGACGACGTCCTTGATCTCGCGTCGCTGGTAGAACTCCAGGCCCGCGACGACCTGGTACGGAACGCTGTCGTAGCGCAGCGCGGTCTCGATCGCGCGCTGGAGGAAGCCGGCGCGGTACAGGACCGCGCAGTCGCCGTAGCGCCCGCCGCGGGCGACGTGCGAGCGGACCTGGGCCGCGATCTCGCGCGCCTCGTCGTTCTCGTCGCCGCACTCGATGACGGCGACGCGCTCGCCCTCGTCGCCCTCGGTGAAGAGTTCCTTCTCCTTGCGCGAGTCGTTGTTCGCGATCACCGCGTTCGCGGCGTCGAGGATCCGGGTCGTGCTGCGGTAGTTCTGCTCCAGCCGGACGACGCCGGCGGAGGGGTGGTCCTTCTCGAAGTCGAGGATGTTCCGGATGTCCGCGCCGCGCCAGCCGTAGATCGACTGGTCGGGGTCGCCGCACACGGTCAGGTTGCCGTGGAACGACGCGAGGTGACGGACGAGCAGGTACTGGACGTGGTTCGTGTCCTGATACTCGTCGACGAGCACGTGCCGGAAGCGGCGCGCGTAGCCGTCGCGGATGCCCGGGTGCCCGTCGAAGAGCTCCAGGACCTTGATCAGGAGGTCGTCGAAGTCGAGCGCGTTCTGCTGCTGCATGCGCTCGCGGTACTTCTTCTCGACGGCGAAGTAGACGTCCTCCTCCATGCTCCCGTCGGACAGCTCCAGCCCGGAGGCCTCCGCCCGACGGTTCTTCCGCGACGAGATCCAGCCGCCGATGACGGGCGCCCGGAAGCGCTTGGGGTCGTAGCCGAGCTCCTTGACGATCGACTTGATGAGCCCGTTCCGATCCGCCGTGTCGTGGATCGAGAAGTCGCGCGTGTAGCCGTCCAGCGCGTCGATCTCACGCCGCAGGATCCGCGCGCACATCGAGTGGAACGTGCCGATCCAGGCGCCGCTCGTGCCCGCGCTGCCGGCTGTCCCCCCGGCGGCGACCTCCGGCGGAGGCAGGAGCCGCTCGACGCGCTCGCGCATCTCCTTCGCGGCCTTGTTGGTGAACGTGATCGCGAGGATCTCCCACGGGGCGACCCCGCGCTCCAGCACGAGGTGGGCGATCCGGGTCGTGACGACCCGGGTCTTGCCCGACCCCGGCCCCGCGACGATCAGCAGCGGCCCGTCGCCGTGCAGGACCGCGTCCCGCTGCGCCGGATTGAGGCCCTCCAGGAGCGCTTCCCCGCCGCGGTCGACGGGCTCCCCCACACCCGCACCCTTGACGTCCAGCCAGTCCATCCGGGCGGAGAGTCTACTCCCGGGAGCGAGTCAGGTCGTCCCCGGATCGCGGACGACGAGCAGCCTTCTCTCGGTCATCTCCTCGATCGCGAACGCCGGCCCCTCGCGCCCGAGTCCTGAGTCCTTGACGCCGCCGTACGGCATCGCGTCCGCGCGCCACGACGGCACGTCGCCGACGACGACGCCGCCGACCTCCAGCTCGTCCCATGCGCGGTGCGCGCGGTGCACGTCGCGCGTGAACACGCCCGCCTGCAGGCCGAAGCGGGAGCGGTTCACCTCGGCGAGCGCGGCGTCGTAGTCAGGAACGCCGATGAGGACGGCAACGGGGCCGAAGACCTCCTCGTCGAGGAGGTCCTGGCCGTGCGGGACGCCCTCGACGAGCGTCGCCTCGACCACGGGTCCGCTGCGCCCGCCGCCGACGAGGACCTCGGCGCCGGCCGCCCGCGCCGCGTCGATCGAGCGCAGGACGCGATCCGCCTCGTCCTCCGCGATGAGCGGACCGACGAGCGTGTCCGCCGAGCGCGGATCCCCGGCGACGACGCCCTCGACCGCCGCGACGAGGCGTTCGCGGAGCTCGTCGAGGATCGCCTCGACCGCGACGATGCGCTGGACGCTGATGCAGCTCTGCCCGGCCTGGTAGTACGCGCCGAACACGATCCGCCGGACGGCGTCGTCGAGGTCCGCCGTCTCGTCGACGACGACCGCCGCGTTCCCGCCGAGCTCCAGCGTCACGCGCTTCTTCGCGGCGAGCCCGGCCAGCCGCCAGCCCACCTCGTCCGAGCCGGTGAACGACAGCTTCGCCACGCGATCGTCCGTGGCGATCGGCTCGGCGGCGGCGCCGCGTGCGGGCAGGACCGAGAAGGACCCCTCCGGGAGCCCGCCACGGACGCCGACCTCGGCCGCGAGCGCGTCCGCGATCCGCAGCGCGCCGAGCGGCGCCACGCTCGCGGGCTTGAGGACGAACGGGCAGCCCGCGGCGATCGCCGGCGCGACCTTGTGCGCGACGAGGTTGAGCGGGAAGTTGAACGGCGCGATGAACCCGCAGACGCCGACCGGGACGCGCTTCCACGTCGCCCGGTAACCGGCGTTCGCCGGCGCGCCGTCGAGCGGGACGACGCCGCCCTCGATGCGAACGGCCTCGCGCGCCGCGATGCGGAACGTGTCGAGCGCGCGGTCCACCTCGGCGAGCGCGAAGCGGATCGGCTTGCCGGCCTCACGGACGAGCGTGTCGGCGATCCCCTCGCGCTGCTCCTCCAGTCGCGCGGCCACCCGCTCGAGGATGTCCGCCCGCTGGGCAGGAGCGAGCGCTCGCATCGCGTCGCGCGCACCGTGCGCGCTGGCGATCGCCTCCCGGACCAGCGCGGGATCGGCCGCCGCGACCGTTGCGATCCGCGTACCGTCGAACTTGTCGACGACCTCGATGCCGAGGTCGGTCGTGCGCGGACGACCTCCGAGGACGAGCGGCTCCATGGGCGCCGACTATCCGCCGAACGGAGGCACAAAAAAAGCCCCCCGGCTCGCGGGAAACGAAGCCAAGGGGCGGGGTACCGATCGGGAGAGACGGGTCGCCTGCCAAGAAACCCGGGTGATCGGCACCCTTTCGAGAGGAGTATCGTCCATCGGCAACGGCTGCTCGCCTGCTGGTCCGTCGCCGCGTCGCTCTCCTGCGTCCGAGTGTACGTCCGGATCGCCACGAGAAAAGCCCGCGTCGGATCCGGATTCGTGGGCGGTAAGGAGGCGGAGAGCCCCCTGGGGCGCTTTGTGCGTACGCGCCATGGGAACGCTCCTAGCGCACTGTCCTGCGACCGGGACGATTTCGCTCCGATGCGTCGCGCGACGGGCGAATCCCCCATGATCGACGGCACGCAGTTCCACGAGCGAGCTCTGAACGGACCGCAATGAAGACCCTGTCAGTGCGAACCCCTGATGGCCGCGCGGAGGTGCGCGCGGACGAAGAGGTCGCGAGGCCCGATGCCTTCGTCGAGGCCTGTCTCGGATTCGAGACACGTGGTTCGGACGAGCGCCGGCTCATCGACGGGATGGACGTGGTCCTGAAGGCGGGTCCGCTCGCCCGTTCGGGCGCGCGCCGCCATGCCCTCCGGCGTTTGCTCCTGCGCGCACCGGCTCCCGCCGAAGCCGAGTTCCGGAACCTCGTCTGGCTGCGCAAGCGGCTCTTTCGCGCGCCGCGGCCGATCGCTGCGGTCACGGTCCTCCGTGGCGGCCGGCCTGTCCGCCAGCTTCTCGCCACGGAGGCGGTCACGGGCGTCGACGCCGCCGCACACGCCTGGCGCGCCGCGGACGGTGCGACATCCGCCAGGTGGTCGCGGGAGCTCGGCCGCGAGCTCGGGCGCATGCACGCGCTCCGGTTCCTGCACGGCGACCTCTACCCGAGGAACCTGCTCGTCGGGGAGCCGGCGAACGACGGCTCGCCCGGTCACGGCCGCGCGCTGGTGTGGCTCGACGCGTGGTCCGGCGGCCCCACCGCGTGGCGTCGCGGATCGCTCCGGCGCGTCGAGCAGGACCTCGGCGCGTGGTTCTCGGCGGCAGCGGACTGGATGCCCGCGGACGAACAGTCGCTGCTACTGGCGGAGTACGTCGACGCGCGGGCGGCGAACGGGCGGCCGGTGCGCGACGCGGGTCGCCTCGTGGCGCGGATCCAGCGAGCGCGACGCGTCGAGCTCGCCCGCCTGGAGCGCGATCGCAAGCGGCTGCGCGGCGGCGCCTTTCCGATCGCAGGCTGGGACCCTCCGGTCCCCGTCGACGTCAGAGCCAGTAGCCCGTCTCGTTGACGCGACTCTGCAGCGCCAGCAGCGGTAGCCCGTGGAGGTCGGGCACGTTCGTCTCGACCGTGCCTTCGAGCTTCACCACGCGCGTCTCGCGCTTGCCGACGGTCAGCGCCGCGAGGTTGGGGCCGATCGGCTCGGTGAACACGGAGCCCTCGACGCAGCACACGCACGAGTAGTCCTCGCCGACGTCGATCCCGAACACGGTCCCCGCCACCTCGGCACGGACGTGGGGCGTGACGACAGCGAGCGGATCCGCGGGGTCGAAGCCGGGTCCCGTCGCGATGCGGATCGACCCGCTCTCCGCGACGATCTCGCTCCCGTCGGCGGAGATGCTGACGGTCGTCCCGGCGGCGAGTTCCAGCACGTACCGGTCGCCGCGGAGGATCCGCATCTGCTGGGCACCGACCTGGATCCGGCGCTCTCCGTCGAGCGCCGACCGCAGCTGCGCGACGTCGGCCATGGATTCGCCGTCGACCTGCAGGCCGTCGATGGCACCGGCGCCCGCGAGCGTGGTCGCGCTCGCGACGTCGAGCGTCCATTCGGGCGCGGGGACGGCGGGATCGCCGCCCAGTCCGCCGCGGACGAGGAGGACCACCGCGGCAGCCGCGGCGAGGATCGACCCTCCGACCAGCAGCCGGAGACGGTGGCTCGCCGCCCTCGCGGGTGCGGGGGCGGCGCGGCGACCACGGTTCTGGGCGCCCGCGGCACGACCCTGGGAGCCCGCGGCGCGGCGGGTGCGGTGGGCGGCCGCGGGCCGAACCACGGAATCGGGTGCCGCGTCGTCCGCCTCGGACCAGCCCTCCAGGAGCGCGCGCTGGGCGGCCCGCCGGGCCGCGGGGCGCGCGGGCTCCGGCGTCCACGAACGAAGCGCGGTCTCCAGCGGCTCCCCCACTTCCTCGTCGCCCTCGAACTGGCCCGAGACGAACGCCGCACGCAGGGACGCGCGGAAGTCCTCGGACGGGCCTTCCCCCCCCGGTTTCGCTCCGGGCTTCGCTCCGCTGGATTCCGCCCCTGCGGCGTCCGACCGCGAACCCAGGGCGCCGTGGAGGTCATCCTCCAGGGCCGCGAGCTCCGCGTCGTCAGGCGCCACTGCGTCCGATTCAGCCCGGGCGCCAGATTCCACCTGGGAGTCGGCGTCCACGGAGTCCGGATCGAGGGCTCCGGGGTCGTTGTCTTCGTCGTGCGGATTCACGTCACGCGGGCGTACGAAGTCACCGAACGGCTGTGATCCGAAAAATTCACGCGTCGCTCAAGTGCGAGAGGGTGCCGCGGAGCTCCTGCAGGGCCCGCGAGTAGCGCTTGCGCACGGCCGTCTCGTTGCGCTCCACGATCCGACCGATCTCCTCGAAGGAGAGGCCGTCGTAGAAGCGCAGCACGAAGGTCTCCCGCAGCATCTCGGGGAGCTCGGCGACGGCCTCGGCGACCTCCCCTGCCGTCTCGTCGGACTCGATCTCGGCGGTCGGCGCCCCGTCGCGCGCGCTGATCTCGACGCCGCTCTCCTCGTCGTCCACGCTCTGGATCCGGCGCTCCTCCTGGTGGTGGCGGCTGCGCCAGTGGTCGCGGACCTTGTTGGTGGCGATCGTGTAGACCCACGGCGAGAGAGGCCTCGCTGGGTCGTAGCGCGGCAGCGACCGGTGGATGTGGAGGAACACCTCCTGAGTCAGGTCCTCCGCGAGATGCTCCTCGCGGACGAGCCGCCGGAGGTAGCCATGGACCCGGTCGAAGTACTGGTCGAAGAAGACCTGGAGAGCCCCCGGGTCGAGCTCCGTCAGCCGCTGGCGGACGTCGGCGTCCAGCTCGGGAACACGAGCGGGAGACGACTGGGCCGGGGCGGCGGCGGGGGGATCACTCGGGGCGGTCACGGACGAGATCGAGGCCACTGGGGGGGCCCCGGGAGGGATGAGCTTCGGTCCGGAGCCCCGCCACACGATGATGGGAGAGCGCCGCGAACAACCAGCGGGCAGAAGCGTATCAGCGCCCGCCGACCGGTGTCGAACCGTCAGCCGACCCGGCCCCAGTCCTCGCCCCCCCAGCACGCGCCATGATCCTCCACGTACTCACCGCGGCCCTCGCGGCCGCGCTCGTCACTCCGGCCCAGGAGGGATCGGGCTCCGACGACTCGATCCACCTGCTCTCCCTGAGCTGCGGCGACCTCGCCGACGCCCTCCAGCACCCCAAGGACGAGGGTCTGGCCAGGGCCCTCGGGATGCTCGACGAGCGCCTGGCGGAGATCCCGTCCGAGCTCGAGGGCGGGATGTCGCCGATGCTCTCGGCGGCCCTCGACCCGAGCGCGATCCCGATCTGGCTCCGCCTGCTGCAGGCCCCCAAGTCGGTGCGGGTCGATGTGTCTCGAAGCGCGATCGGCACGTACCGCCAGCCGTTCCAGGTCGGCTTCGCCGTCCACGAGGAGAGCCCCGAGGCGGCGCAGCGACTGGAGGGCGGTGTGCGCGCCCTCGCGGAGCGCATGCGGTTCGCCATCCCGTCCGAGATGGTGACGGTCGAGGACAGCTCGATCCTCGTCCGCACGGGCAGGACGCCGGAGCCGATGGGCGGGAGCCGCGCGGCCGAGCTCGCGCGAGGCGACGGGACGCTCCTCGCCGAGATGCGCATGGACGTGGGCGGCTACTTCGAGTTCCTCGAGGGACTCGTCATGCAGAGCGGCGCGCCGCTGGAGGTCGGGATCGCCTTCGACGTGCTGGATCGCATGGGCCTGATGGACTGCTCGATGGAGGTCGCGACCGCGACCGACGAGAGCACGAGTCGGACCGTCGCCGTGATGACCCAGCTCGGAGGCCGGATGCGCGATGCCGGCCTCCTGCCTGCCGAGGGCCTGAAGGCCGAGCACCTCGCGCCGGTCCCGGCGGATGCCCGGTGGATGTCGGTCGAGCGCTTCGACATGGCGGCGGCGTTCGAGGCGCTCAACGGGCTCGTGTCCGAGCTGATGCAGCAGGCCGGCGGCGGCGGCGACGCGGCCGAGATGGTCGCGAGCGTGACCGGGGTCGACCTGAGCGGCGGCCTGTTCGGCGCGCTGGGCGATACCTACGGGATGTACGCGTCGGACTCGACCGGCGGTGGCGGGCTCACCTCGACGGTGTGGTTCGTGTCACTGCGCGACGCGGAAGCGCTGCTGGAGACCAAGGAGCAGATCGAAGAGCTGCTGAACGGACAGGCGTCGCTGCACGCGCGCGGCTACGTCAACGCCCGGACGTGGACGCACGGCGACGGCGAGTACACGACGCTCACCTTCCCGGGTCTGCCCGTTCCGATGGAGCCGACGATGGCGCTCTCGGACGAGTGGCTCGTCGTCGCGGCGACGCCGCAGGCCGCGCTCGGCGCGATGGCGCAGATCGAGTCCGGCGGGGCGGGGATCGCGGCTCACCCGGCGATCGCGCCGCTCTTGAGCGACGGATCCAAGAACGCGATCACGTACTTCGACGCCGAGCACTACGCGCGCAAGGGCTACGGCGCGACGAGCCTCGTCCTCTCGGGCGTGTCGAACGCCGTGCGCAGCCGCGTCGACGCGACGCGCGACCCGGGCCAGCTCCTCCCCCTCTTCGGCACCTTCGTCGAGGGCATCCGCCCGACGGTCGGCTATGGCGAGGTCCACGGCGACGACTACGTCAGCGTCTCGGTGGGCGACGCGTCCAACGTGGTCCAGATGGCGGCCACGGCGGGCCTCCTCCAGGACTACGCGCCGATCCTGCTGATTCCCCTCCTCGCGGCGGGCGGAGGCGAGATCGTCGACGAGATCGGCCGCGGCTTCTGAAACCACGCCTGCGGAACGTGCGGCGGCCCCGCCGACCCGGGACCCTGCGCGTCCTGACGGACGGCGCGGGAGCGCGACGCGCGACGGCGGCTGCCGTGGCGCTCGCCGCCTGGTGTGCGGGGTGCTCTGACGTCGACCCCGACGGCAGCACGAACGCCACGCCGGCCGAGCGTCCGGCGAGCGCCCCCCCCACCGCCGCGCGTTCCCTGCGCGACCTCGCCGCGCTCGGCTACGCGCAGTGGGACGAGGGCGTCGAGGAGGAGGAGACGGCCGAGGACCGGTCGAACGAGGTCCACGACCCGACGCGCGTGGAGCCGTGCGAGCGCGCCTGGGCGGACGACCGCTCGCGCATTCACGTGATCGACGTCGACGGTCGACCCGTGCGCACCATCGAGGTGCCCGGGCGCCAGCAGGTCGAGTTCGCGCGCTTCCTCGCCGGCGGGCGCATCGCCTGCGTCGGCGTCGACGAGGGGCTGACGCTCCTCGAAGCGGACGGCTCGATCGTCTGGCACCTCGACGTCGCGTGCCACCACGACGTCGCGGCGGTCCCGGACGGCGCGCCGCCCGGCGAGCGTACGTTCGCGCTGGCGGTCCACCACGCGCGCGAGTGGCAGGGCCGCAGCGTGCGCTTCGACGACGTCCTCTTCATCGACGAGCGCTCCGGCCAGCCGTCCGCGTCGATGCAGCCGTGGCGCACCTTCGAGCACCGCGACGTGCTGCTCGACCGCGCGGGCCTGGAGCGCCATCCGCTGGACGCGCCGCCGGAGGAACCGACGGATACGACGTACGACTACTTCCACCTCAACTCGATCGCGTTCGACGGCCCGGACGCGATGCTCGTGTGCCTGCGCAACGTCGACCTGGTCGTGGCGATCGACCTGCCGTCGCGCACCATCGGGTCCGGCCTGGGCCCCGGCACGCTCGACTGGCCCCACGCTCCATCGATCGTCGAGCGCGACGGCCGGCGGGCGGTCCTCGTCTTCGACAACGGGTACCACCGCGGCTGGTCGCGCGCCGTCGAGCTCGACCGGGTCTCTGGCGAGGTGCTCTGGGAGTACCGCGGGACGCCGTCCCGGCCCCTCTTCAGCCGGGTCCGGGGCTACGTGGAGCGGCTTCCGGGCGGGAACACGCTCATCACCGAGTCCGAGCGTGGGCGGGCGCTTGAGGTCACGGATGAGGGTGAGATCGTGTGGGAGCACTGGAACCCCGAGGTCCGGGAGACCCCCCGGGGGTTCTCCAGGAGGAGGATCTACCGCATGACGGCAGTCGATCCAGCGGGGGACGCGGCGCCCGCAGCCCGAAGCGGGACGGGCGGACGATGAGCGCAGCTTCACCGCGGTAGACTCGGGATGCGATGCGTCGATCGGAACGCGACTTCGTCGATTACATGTGCTCTGCGGGCGTCCTGACGTTCGGCGACTTCGTGACGAAGAGCGGCCGTCGCACGCCCTACTTCGTGAACACGGGCCGCTACACGACGGGAGCTCAGCTCCGCGCCGTGGGCGCGTTCTATGCGCGTGCGATCCAGGAGCGATTCGGAGACGGCTTCGACGTGCTCTTCGGGCCCGCGTACAAGGGGATCCCGCTGGTCGTCGCCGCGGCGACCGCGCTGTCCGACGACTTCGGTCGCGACGTCCCGGTGTGCTTCGACCGCAAGGAGGCGAAGGACCACGGCGAGGGCGGCGTCCTCGTCGGGCACGCGCTCCAGAACGGCGAACGCGTCCTGATCGTCGAGGACGTGACGACCGCCGGCACGTCGGTACGCGAGACGGCGCCCGTCCTGCGCGCGGCGGCGGACGTCGAGCTCGCCGGTCTGATCGTCAGCGTCGATCGGATGGAGCGCGCCCCGGGCTCGGAGCGCTCGGCGCTGGCCGTGCTCGCCGACGAATTCGCGATGCGCACCGAGGCCATCGTGACGCTCGACGACATCGTCGAGCACCTGGGGCCGGGGGGCGGCTCCCATCATTCTCTCACGAACGACGACCTGGAGCGGATCGCGGCGTACCGGGCGGAGTACGGCGCGCGCCCCGGTTCCGGCGGCGACCGGGAAACGGGGCCGGCTTGAACTTCGGGACGAGCGGACCGCCGGAGGGCGCGCCCCAGCGCCCCCCCCGGGGAGGATCCGGCCGGGGCGCGCCGGCGGCGGGCGGGGGCTCCGGGGGGGCTGGAGGACCCGCGGACGCCCAAATCGAGAAAAAGGCCGGCGGCTCTGCAACCGATGGGCCGGTACGTGCATTCACGGGACCGGAGGACGAATCCGGCTGGTCGGAGGACCTCGACCTGGTGCGCGCGACGCTGCACGGGGACGAGGGCGCGATCGAGCGGTTCGTCGAACGCATGGTCTGCATCCCCCGCTTCATCCGCCGCTTCGACCTCAGGATGGGTAGCTCGTTCGATGTTCACGAACGGGACGACCTGTGCCAGGAGGTCGCCGCGCGCGTGTGGCGCGACCGCGCCCGATTCTCGGGCGGCTCGCGCATCGAGAGCTGGGTCTTCGGCTACGCGCGTCACGTCTTCATGGAGGCGCTGGGCGGAGTCCGCGCTCGCGCGGGCCGTGAGGGCACGCTCGAGGCGATCGCCCAGGAGCTCCCCGACGGCGCGCGCCCGATCGATGGCGTCGTGGCGGCCGAGCTGGACGCACAGATCATCCTCGACCGCGTGGACGAGCTCCCCGAGAGGGAGCGCGAGCTGGTCCGCGTGAAGCTGTTCGAGGGCGCGTCGTTCTCCGAGATCGCCCGCCGACTAGGCGAGGACGTCAACGCGGTGAAGACCCGCTACTACCGCGCGATCCAGCGAGTGCGAGACAAGCTGGCCCGCGGCGGGGCACCGCTCGATTCGGATAGCCGGGAGGAAGGCCTATGACCGAAGAGTCGCACCTGGAGAACGGTTCGGGATCGGATCGATCCCTCGAGGACCGGATCATCGCCGCGGACGTCGACCGACGCGCTGCGATCGAGGAGTCGCTGGCGGCCGGACCGGCCGCGACCGAGACGGAGCGGGCCTTCCTGCAGTCGCTGCGGTCCGAGTGGATCGTCGATGCGGGAGGCGACGAGGCTCCCGCGTCAGAGGTGGTCCTCGTTCCCGCGGGAGGCGCGGACGGGCCGCTGCGTGGCCCTCGGGGCCTGGTCGCGGCCGCTCGCCGCTGGGAGCCCTACGCGGCCGCCGCCGCCGTCCTCGCGATCGCCTGGTTCGGGGGCGTGTTCGACGGCACGGCCGTCGATCCCGCGGATCCGGAGGTGCGGGGCCCGAGCGAGGTCTATCTCGGGACGGAGGGCGAGGGCGTGGACGGGCTGCCGTTCGAGGGCCGCGTAGACTGGGGCGAAGAGTTCGGAGGACCGTTCTTCTTCCGGCTCGTCGTGCTCGACACGGACCCGGCCGAGGGCGCGAATCCGGTCGTGTACGAGAACGCCTCCATCGATCAGACGTCCTGGAAATGCCCGCAAGAGCTCCTCGACAGGCTCCCCGACCGCTTCCGGGTCGAGATCTACTCCGCCAGCGCGGCCGCCGGCTCGGCGCCCGGCTGGCAACGCACGTTCCGGCGCGACAAGTA
>JBCDGE010000006.1:0-117113 GCA_038757895.1 Planctomycetota bacterium
CGGCGCGCGGCGGGGCGGTCGTCCGGCCGCGCGTTTCGATCGCGCGCGCGCGGTACGGGGCGCTGCCGCCGGCCGGCGTCGGGCGCGCGCTCCGCGTCGACGGCGACGAGGATCCGGTCGCGGCGGAGCTCCTGCGCGCGGCGGCCGCTCTCGGACACCCGGTGCTGCTCGGCGCGGAGCTCCGCCGCCGCGGCGGCACGATCGCGCGCCAGGAGGCCGACGTCGTAGAACTCCTGGGGCGCAGCGGACTCGACGCGGCCTTCGTCGGCGCGCGCCTCTACTCCCGATCGGAATGAGCCGGACGACGCGCCACGACGCAGACGAGACCCGCGTCCGGGTCCGTCAGGCCCGCGAGCGCCCAGCCGGCGCGCAGCGAGGCGAGTCTGCGCGCGCTCGGGACGGCCGCTGCGTCGAACAGGCTCTCGCCGCGCGGCGCGGGCGGGATCGTGCGGACGAAGCGCAGCCCCGCCGCCTCGAGCCGGGCGAGCACGCGCGGCAGCGGGAGGATGTGCTCCAGCGGGTGCCGGTACTGGTCGTCGATCCAGATGCGCTTCTTCTCGGGATCGACGTCGCGGCGACGGAGCACCGGATCGAGCAGCGCGACCGGTCCGGTCACGCGGGAGAGCGCACGGCGCGCGCGATGCACGAGCCGCGCGCGCGTCTCGTAGAAGCCGAGCACGAGGTGCCCGCCGGGCGCGACGAGCGCGGCGGCGACCTCGATCGCGCGCCACGGATCGGGCGTGTGGTGGACGACGCCGCGGCAGACGACGACAGGGAACGAGGCGGGTTCGAACGGAAGGTCGAACAGGTCCGCGCGCACGAGGCGCAGGTTGTCGATCCGCGCACGCTCGCGGAATCCGTCGGCGAGAGCGATCGACGCCCGGCATCCGTCCGCGCCCCACACCTCACGAGCCGGCGAGGCGAGCGCGAGGAACGCGGCGGTCTGTCCCGTCCCACACCCGAGATCGAGCACGCGCGCGTCCGACGCGAGCGAACGATCGAGCCCGTCGAGGTACGCCGAACGCCGCGAGCGATCGAGCAGCGTCGGCCCGTCGTCGCCCGCGCCGTAGCCGGGGAACGGACTGACGGAGTAGAAGTCCTCGACGCGGGCGGCGCGGTCCTCGCGCGCACGCGCCCCGATCACGTCGACGACGCCGCCCTCGAGCTGGACGGCGAGCCCGCAGCCCGCGCACGCGAGCACATCCGCACCGAGTACGGTTCCGCAACGCGGGCAGGGGGTGGTCGTCGCTGTCGTCACGGCTCGCCCGCGCGAGGCTACCATCGATCCCGCGCGCGTCTCCGCGGCGCGTGCCTCCAGAGCTTGCCATGAAACAGTTCGTCCGCTCCGTCTCGTCGGGCACCGCCACTGTGCTCGAACTGCTCCGCGCCGTCTGGCGCGGGCCGTACTGGTACGTCGTGCCGCTCGTGGTGCTCATGCTGCCGGCCGCGGTCGTGCTCGTGTTCCTGCAGGCGGTGCCAGTCGTCGCGCCGTTCGTCTACACCGTGTTCTGAGTCGGCACAGAGTCCGGCTGCGTCGCTCCGCCGTGCGGAAGCTAGACTCGTCCGACACGGCGGTCCCTCACTCCACCATCAACTGCGCGGGTCCGAATCGGACCTGATTCGGAGCCGTCCGGTCGATCGTGAAGAGCTGGACTGCAACGCCCGTGGTCATGCCCGGAGCGATCTGCAGCCCGCTGACCAGCAGTCGTGACTGTCCATCCGGGACGAATTGTACGTCGGACACGCGGAACGGCCGGGTGAGGCAGAGGGTGCCGTTGCCCGCCGTGGCTCCGGGCAGGTACGTCGGCATGCCGGCCGCCAGTACGGCAATCGTCGGTCGTACGAACCCGCTCACCGTGACGTCGATGCGTCCCGGGACGTCGTCGACGCGGGCCAGGTTCATGGCAATGTCCGGATCCGAACCCGCGCAGAGGGCTGCGGCGCTCGGGAAGTCCCACAGGTACGCGCGACCGATTGTGGCCGGCGGAGTGATCGACCAACGCGTGTCGGAGCCCACGACCCGTCGATCGGCGACCGCGACGTCGCGACCGAGGCTTAGCGGCGCACCGCTGGGGCTCGGCGTTCCGATCATCCGCGACTCGAAGTCCCACGCGTCTCCCACCAGGCGGTAGACCTGGACAGCTCCCGTAGCTTCGCCGCCTACGTACTGATTGATCGAACCGACCGCGAGGAGGCCGCTCGAGGCGTCGATCGCGCTCCCGAAGAGATTGGAATTCAGGCCCGGCAGGCTCGCCTCGATTCCTTCGAGCGTCTGCGTGTGCTGGTACGACCCGTTGGCGTCGTTGCGTCGATAGACGAAGACGCGACCGGGGAACTCGCGAAGTGAGAAATGCGCGTCACCGATGAACAGGAACCGACGGTCGTCCGTCATCGCGACGCGCGAGCCGAATTGCACCTGCGTGGTCGTTCCGATGGGCCGCACGAATGTCTGCGCAAGCTGCCAGCTGCCGCCGCTGTCGCGGTGATAGAGGTGCGCTGTGCCGCCGAAGGTTCGTCGACCGACGAGCAGGCTGTCGCCGGAGAGTGCGATGGATGTTCCGAACCCCTGAGGGGCCCCCGGCGAAGAGGGAGGGAAGAGGGTCTCGACGTATCGCGCCGAGCCTACGCCATCGATCTCGTAAAGGTGAACAGCGCCGACGGTGGTCCCCGGAATCCCCGTCTCGAAGCCTGGCGCGCCAAGTGCGAGGGTCGACCCCGAGACGTCGAGCGCCTCACCGAAACCGCTCGCGAACGGACCGGCCGTCCGCCTGCCGCGGATCCAGTCCGTCGTGGTCCAGACGCCGTTGATGCGCCGGAAGACGTGAACGAGGCCGCGGGACGCTGGGTCCGCCGGATTCCCGCCGATCGAATTCGCGAACAGCAAGTCTCCTTCGACCACGAACTGCCTCCCGAACAGGCAGTTCGCCAGATCGGTCCCGATGCAGACCTCGGGCACGATCTGCTGGCGGATCCGGTACCCCGACGCTGTACGTTGCCAGGCCAGGATCGCCCCCGAATTCGAGACGCCCGCCTGACCAGGCGCACTGACCAGAACGGTGTCACCCTCGATCGCGACGCACTCTCCGTAGCCAATGCTCTGCAGCGGATCATCGGTCGGAAAGGCCAGCACCGTGTCCGGCGTCGGGTCGACCTGCAACGGAGGGAGACAGCAGGCAGCGGTGATGATCGCAGGGAGGGTCATGGTCATCTGGGAAGCGAAAAGCGATGCGAGCGAGAGTCACGGTGGAGGGGCGGCCTCGCGGACGGAGGCCGCCCCGCATGCGGCTCGGCGAGCCACAACTAGGGGTTGGTGGTGTCAGAGTTGCGGAGTCGTGAACGCGAATCGGTACTCGAACGCGCCGATGTCGCAGATCGCGGTCAAGCTCTGACCGCCCGGTACGCCGGCGATGAGACCGGGGATGGTCGTGTTCGCCGCGCCGCCGACGAGGAACTCGCGCGTGGTGAAGTCGGGGTTCAGGATGAAGGACTCATCGCCCATGAAGAACTCCCGCGGGAGCGGCTCCGACGTGCCATCGTCACCGTCGTCATCGATGTCGGCGAAGTCTCCCTGTTCGAGGAGAACATCGCTGCCTCGATCGATGCACACGGATCCGACGACCAGGCGGAAGTTGCGCGCGGGTCCGTTGACCCATCCCGGCGTGAGCGTCGATGGCGCCGACGCGTCAACGACTGGTTCGCCTGTCGGAATCGGGAAGCTCCCCGGATCAGCGTCTCCCACGAACGAGTGGTCGTAGGACACGGTGTCGCCAGGGGCGTACATCGCGGAGAGCGGCGACACGGCGTCGAAGACGTTGTCCTGACCGACGGTGCTGCTCCCTGCGTTCTCGAAGAAGATCGAGTTGTGCAGTTGGCGTCTCCTCCCCGTGACGTCGGCGCCGCCCTCGACGTACACGCCTCCACCGACGTCCAGCGCAGTGTTGTAGGCGACCGTGCAGTTGAGAAGCCGGTGCCCGCCGCTCGCGGGAAGTGACGTGTAGACTGCGCCTCCCTGCCTGGCAGAGTTGTCGAAGAAGCGAGAACTTGCCGCCTCGAAGTCGACGACGCTCCCGTCGATGAAGACCGCGCCACCAGAGGTGACGCCGGTGTTGGCGCGGAAGGTGCAGCTCGCGAACGACGAGTACATTCCCCCACTCGCGTAGACGCCGGCACCGGCGATCCGTGCCGTGTTGTTCCGCACACGAAGGCGACGAGCACGCATCTCCACGATGAAGTCCTTGCCCCCGTCCATGTTGCGCAGACCGGCGATCCCTCCGCCGAAGTTGGCGAAGCTGTCCCGGACGACCACGTCCGTCAGCCGGACCTTGGCCCCGAAGGCGAGGATCCCGCCACCGAAGGCCTCCGTGCTGGTCGCCAGAGGAGCGTCGGCGAAGCCGTCGCGAACGACAACATCCTGGAGCTCGAGCTCGTCGAATTGGCCAGCCGCCTCGAGGACCACTGTGTGGAAGCAGTTGTCGCCAGGGTCCCCTTGGGTGCCAAGATCTCCGCTGAGGATCGTCTGGGCACCGGTGGGCTCCTCACCCGTGTCCGAGGCGTCGTAGCTTCCGCGAATGGATACGACCCTGTCCGGGACGAGGAAGGTCGCCTCCCTGGACACGCCGGTACTCCCGAAAGAGAGCGATCCGTCCGGCACGTACGTTCCCTCGGTGATCCGGATCTCGATCGAGTTGAAGGTGCTGAGGGGCCCGGCCGGATCGAGGGCTTCCTCCAGCGTCTGGAAGGCGTTCAAGAAGTCGGTGGTTCCCGTTCCGGAACTCATCGCACCGCCATCGACGTAGATGACCTCCTGCGCTGCTGCGAGGCTCGAGATGAGGGTCAGTCCGAGTGCGAGCCGCGAGCCGCGAGCCGCGAGCCGCGAGAATCTGTAGGTTGCGTTCATCACGCTGAGGCCTCCAAGCCTCGAAGTAGAAGGTAGAGCAATGGCCTGTCCCTGAGGCCGCGAGCGTTCACCCTTTCTCGATTCGGTCCATCCGTCTAGCCACAAAACCGAACACAGCGCTCTCAATTACGCGCACTATACGAAGGCAATCTAAGCCCCCGCAACGTGCCAAAAATTCGAATTGACCAGACTCCAATTTCCCGCCAGCGAGAAGAACTGACGACCGCCGTCGTCTCGATAAGGAGACCCGAATAGGGCTTTCCCGAACACAGTCCCAATTCCGGGATGCGACGCGCAAGAACTCATCGCATGCACACCATTCGACGAACTGCAACAGCAGATCGAAACGAATAAATTTAAAGCCTCTTATCAGGTAGATTCTGAACCAAAAAATTAAATAGAGCAGAGCTGGAACATCCAGGCGTGGCACCGCGACAGCCTCGGCGGCTCGACCTTCACCGAGGGGCAGACGGTCCAGTACTGACGGGCCCGGTACGGTGCGCCGCGCAGGGCCGCGAGCACCGCCCTCCGTCGCGATTCCACGACGCATCCGCATCGGATCCGTCGATGCCTCGAACGGCTAGCTGGGCCATGCGCTCGGTGACGGAGATCGTGGCGAGCGAGCTGTCACTCGCGCTTCGTTCGGGACTACTCCGATCCCCATCCACCCCACGATCATGCTCGCACTGCCCCTCGCTCTCCTCTCCGCCCCACAGCTCGTCGAGGCCCGCGACCTCGGCGGCGCCCTCCGCATACCCGCCGCCACCGCGATCGTCGACTTCGACAGGGACGGGACGCTCGACTTCCTCGTCGTGGACTCCTGGTTCGGGCAGGTCACCTGGTCGCGCGGACTTGGCGGCGGCGCGTTCGCCGAGGGCGTCGTCCTCGGCGAGTTCCTCTTGACCACGTCGCCGTTCCCTCTCGCCCTGATGGACGTCGCCGACATCAACGCCGACGGCCAGCTGGACGTCGTGGTCGCGGCCGCGTTCGGGAACCAGGATCCCAACCTCGGCGTCGCGATCATCGACCCGGTGACTCTCGAAGCGGACCTGAACGAGGTCGCGCGGGGGCCGAGCAGCATCAACCGCGTCCGCGCGATCGACGTGACCCTCGACGGGCTCCCCGATCTCGTGTTCGAGGGAACGAGCTTCCGGTCGACCTACCTGGAGCAGCTGCCCGGCGGCGGGTTCGCCAGCGAGGAGCGTCTCCTCGACCCGATCGACACGACCGCGCAGGGCCTCGCGTTCGCCGACGTCGACGGCGACGGCGACGAGGATCTCGTTGTCGCCTCCCTGTCCCTGGCGAGCGGCGGAGCGTCCGTCTCGGCCTGGATCGAAACCACGGGGACGCTCCCCTACCCGCGGAGCCAGGTCACCGTCCTCGGGCAGGGACTTTCGGAGCTGGTCCCGGGTGACCTCGACGGCGACGGAGACATCGACCTCGTTGGCGCCGGCCTGTCCCCGGGTTTCGGGCCCGTGATCCTCGAGAACCTCGGCGCCTCGTTCGCGCCTGCGCGGCCGATCGTGGCTGGCGCATCGCAGGCCGGTGCACTCCGCATCGTCGACATCGAGGGCGACGGCGACCTCGACGTGTACGGCTCACGTTCCCTGTGGTTCAACGACGGAACCGGTGCCTTCGTCGAGCAAGCAGCGCCGCTGCCCCTTAGCGGCGTTGCCGCCGATTCGATCGCCGACCTCGACGGTGACGGCGACGCCGATGGCCTGGAACGCGAGCTGGGCCCCGGGACGCTCCCGGGGGACCTGCGGATCAACTTCGGTGAACTCGGCCCGAACGGATTCGCGTTGACGGGCGGCCCGAGCCTCAACGAAGCCTTCGGTCGCGCGCCGGTGCAGCCGATGCAGGCGAACGGCGACGCGTTCCCGGACCTCCTCGTGACCAACGTCCGTCCGCTCAACGTACCCCCGATCGTCGGGTGGAAGCGCTCCCTCGGAACGGGAGAGTTCGCCCGCGTCGAGATCATCTACGAGGGCTCGGTGCCGGGGATCACGCTCGCGTACGCCGCCGGTGATGTCGACGGAGACGGCGATGACGACCTCCTCCTGTCCGAGCAAGGGAGCCGTGACGTCCTGCTGTACGAGAACGACGGGACGGGTTCGTTCTCTGCACCGACCGTCGCGCTCAGCCCCAACCCCGCGACCCTCGAGAGCTTCGTCGTCGGCGACGTCGACGGAGACGGCCGCGACGACCTCGTCTTCACCGGTCCGAGCGGCTCCCGCGTGCGGTATGCGCTCGGTCAGCCCGACGGCACCCTGTCCGCGCCCGTCGCGCTCGGCGGCGCCCCCGTCCCGAGGGCCGACCCGCGCCTCATCGACCTCGACGGTGACGGGAACGTCGACCTCGTGCTCTTCACCACGACGGGCCTCCAGTGGGCGCGCAGCCTCGGCAACGGGACCTTCGCGGACCCGGTCCAGCTGCTGACCGGCGTCGCCAACGAATCCAGCACGCCGTCGCGTTTCGTCGAGGACTTCGACGGCGACGGCGAGCTCGACGTCGTCGCGCTCGTCGGTGGTCGAATCCGCGTCTGGCGGGGACTGGGCGGGCAGGCCTTTGCACCGTTCGTGGTCGTCGATGACGCGTCGCAGACGGTGGAGATCGCGGCACTGATCGACCTCGACCTGGACGGGGACCTCGACGTCATCGGCGCGTACGGCGACACGATGGCCGAGAGACTCGTCCTCGGGATCGCCGAGCAGGGGACACCTCTCACCCTCGGAAGCTGGACGAGCGTCTTCGAACTCGGCTCGAGGAGCGACTCGTCCGCGCGCTTCGACCTCGACGCGGACGGCGACGACGACGTGGTCTTCGGCGAGAACCTCGCCGGTCTCGTGAAGGTCACCACGACCACGCTCGGCGCGATCGGCGAGCCGTACTGCGGGCCCGCGGTGCCGAACTCGACCGGCGCGAGCGGCACGACCGCCGCGACCGGCTCGATCGACCTCGCGCTGGGCGAGCTCCGTCTCGTCGCGGAGTCGCTCCCGCCGGGACAGGTCGGCTACTTCCTCGCGAGCCGCACTCAGCAGATCACTCCGGTTGTCCCGAACTCGATCGGCACGCTCTGCCTCGGCGGTGAGATCGGGCGCTTGGTCGGGCCCGGTCAGGTCGGAGCCGCCGACGCGTTCGGGCGCCTGCGCCTGCAGGCCGACCCCGCCGCGATCCCCTCGCCGAGCCTCGGCTCGGTGGCGATCGTCGCCGGCGAGCGGTGGAACTTCCAGGCGTGGCACCGGGACAGCCTCGGCGGCTCGAACTTCACCGAGGGACTGACGGTCCAGTACTGACGGCACTACGGTGGCGACGTCATGATCGGCACGCTCGCGCTGGCGCTCGCAGGCCTCCAGGTCGACGGCGCCTGGCCGATCGACGTCGCCCTCTCGTCCCGTTCGGACGTCGTCGCGATCCTCGATCGCAGCGGCGGGGTGCACCTGTGGGCATGGCGGGACGACGAGGCCCCCGAGGTCGCGCGTCGCTGCTTCGCCGAGACGGAACGCCGGTCCGCGACGACGGTCGGCGCCTCGACGCGTCGTTCGATGTCGGAGAGACGGAGCTGCGCGCGATCGTCCTCGGCGTCCCACGCGGCTCTGCTGGACGCGGGCGAAGGGCGACACCTCTGGCTCGGTGACATGCACGGCGGCCGCATGGGTGAGCCGCGACTGCTCGCGTGGTCACGCGACGGAGAACGACTCTTCCACACGTATGCGAGCGGCGTGATGGCCCTCGTCGAGGTCCGGATCAACCGGCTCGGCGGACGGTTCCTGGGTGCGAAAGAGACCGTGCACGAGAGGGGCGCGGCGCCGGTCGTCACCGAGCGGGGACTAGGCGTACGCATCACGGGCGAAGCCGTTCTCGCGTTCGACGGAGACGCCGGGAAGGTCCTGTGGAAGTGGACGCTCTGACCGGGCCCCGCGCCGTGCGGAGCCGCTCGAAACTCGGGCGCAACGGCCTGAAATGGGCTCTGAAAAAAGGCCTGTGACCGGAGCCTCGAGCGTGGCTACGCGCAGCACTTCCCATCCGCCACCCTCATAGACATATGCTCGCACTCCCCCTCGCATTGCTCGCGGCTCCCCAGGCCGTCGAGGCCGCCGACCTCGGCGGGACCGTCCTCCGACCCGCCGCCACGGAGATCGTCGACTTCGACGGGGACGGGACGCTCGACGTCCTCGCCCTGGACTCGCTCTACGGCCGCGTCACGTGGTCCCGAGGCCTCGGTGGTCGTGATTTCGCCGATGCTGCGGTCCTCGCGCGCCTCCTCCCCGAGGTGCCGACCTTCCCCCTCCCGCTCCTCGCGGTCGCGGACCTCAACGTCGACGGACAGCTGGATCTCGTCGCGGCGACGGCGTTTGGCGGTTCGGACCGCGTCGTCGCGGTCGCACTCGTCGACCCCGTGACGCTGGAAGCGAACGTGACCGAGGTCACGCGCGACAACGGGCTCCTCCAGGGCGTACTCGTCGTCGACGCGACGCTCGACGGACTGCCCGACATCGTGTTCGAGGGCTTCGGCTTTCGATCCCAGATCCTCGTCCAGCTCCCCGGCGGCGGTTTCGCCGACGCGGAGCCGCTCCTCGATCCGATGGAGACTGTGGCGTCGGGGTTGATCCAGGCCGACCTCGATGGGGACGGCGACGAGGACCTGGTCGCCGCCGGGCTGTCCACGCCGAGCGGCGGCGTGCCGGTCTCCGCATGGATCGAGACGACCGGCGTGGTGCCGTACCCCACGACACTGGTGACGGTGCTCGGTCCGGAGCTGGCGGAGCTCAGGGCAGGCGATCTCGACGCTGACGGCGACATCGATCTCGTCGGCACGGGCGAGTCGACGGGGTTCGCGCCCGTGATCCTCGAGAACCTGGGTTCCTCGTTCGCGCCGCCGCGCCCGATCGTTCCGGGCGCGTCACAGGGTGCCAGCATCCGCGTCATCGACATCGAGGGTGACGGCGACCTGGACGTCTACGCCGGCCAGGCGCTGTGGACCAACGACGGGAACGGCGTCTTCGTCGAGCAGACCGCGCCGCTTCCCTCGAGTGGGATCCAGGCCGACTCCATCGGGGACCTCGACGGGGACGGCAATGCGGACGGGCTGAGTCGTACGCTGGACAACGGCGCCAGGCCGGGGGACCTGCGCCTCGGCTGGGGCCGCGTGGGCCCGAGCGGCTTCGAGTTCGAGAGTGGGGAGAGTCTGAACGAGGCCTTCGGCGACCAGCCGGTCCAGCCACTCCAGGCGAACGGGGACGGTCTCCCCGACCTCCTCGTGAGCAACGATCCCGGCTTCGGGCTCTCCCCGATCGTCGGCTGGAAGCGCGCCCTCGGGGCGGGAGAGTACGCGCGCATCGAGGTGCTATACACCGGGCCGACGCAGACGACGCCCTCGTACGCCGCCGGAGACTTCGACGGGGACGGTGACGACGACGTCCTGCTCTCGGAAGGAGGGAGCCGCGACGTCCTCCTGTACGAGAACGACGGCAGCGGCTCGTTCGCGGCTCCGACGGTGGCGCTCGTCGTCACCCCCACCGAGTTCTCGCGCTTCCTGGCGGACGACCTCGACGGCGACGGCCGCGCGGACCTCGTCTACACCGGCCCGAACGGGAGCGTCGTCCGCTACGCGTTCGGTCAGCCCGACGGAACACTGTCTGCACCGGTCACCCTCGGCGGCGGGTCCTTGCTGAGGGCCGACCCGATCGTCGTCGATCTCGACGAGGATGGGCAGGTCGACCTCGCGCTCTTCTCGAACGACCGCCTCACGTTCGCCCGCAACCAGGGGAACGGGAACTTCGCGGACCCGGTCACGCTGCTCTCGGGCGTCCCGGACGACGCCGGTACGCCCTCGCGCTTCCTCGTCGACTTCGACGGGGACGGCGAGCTCGACGTGGTCTCCGTCGCGAGCCAGCGCGTTCGCGTCTGGAGGGGCCTCGGGGGACAGACCTTCGCTCCCGTCGTCGACGTCGACGACGGGTCGCAGATCCTGAGGGTGGGTGCGCTGGTCGACGTGGACCTCGACGGCGATCTCGACGTGATCGGCTCGTACTTCGACACCGCCGTCACGAGCCACGTCCTCGCCGTCGCGGAGCAGACCGCTCCCCTCTCCCTCGGCGGCTGGCAGCGGATCTTCGAGCTGCAGCGGCGGAGCTTCAACTTCGGGCACTTCGACCTCGACGCGGACGGCGACGACGACGTGATCTTCGGGGAGGAGTTCGGCGGTCTCGTGACGGTCACGACGACAACCCTCGGCGCGATCGGCGAGCCGTACTGCGGTCCCGCGGTGCCGAACTCGACCGGCGCGAGCGGCACGACCGCCGCGACCGGCTCGATCGACCTCGCGCTGGGCGAGCTGCGCCTCATCGCGGAGTCGCTCCCGCCCGGACAGGTCGGCTACTTCCTCGCGAGCCGCACCCAGCAGATCACGCCGGTCGTGCCGAACTCGATCGGCACGCTCTGTCTCGGCGGCGAGATCGGGCGCTTCGTCGGACCCGGTCAGGTCGGAGCCGCCGACGCGTTCGGCCGCTTGCGCCTGCAGGCCGACCCGGCCGCGATCCCGTCGCCGAGCCTGGGCTCGGTGGCGATCGTCGCCGGCGAGCGGTGGAACTTCCAGGCGTGGCACCGCGACAGCCTCGGCGGCTCGAACTTCACCGAAGGACTGACGGTCCAGTACTGACGGCTCTACGGTGGCGACGTGATGATCGGTACTCTCGCGCTCGCGGTCGCAGGCCTCCAGGTCGATGGTGCCCGGCCGATCGACGTCGCCCTCTCGTCCCGTTCGGACGTCGTCGCGCTCGCGTCGCGCGACGGAAGCGTCCACATTCTCGATGCCGCGACGGGAGCCTCGCACGAAGGCCGCCGCGCCCCTGCCAAGATTCCAGGTGCATGGGTCGTGGCGGTCGAGCCCGAGGGCAACGTCGTCGCGATCCTTGATCGCAGCGGCGGCGTGCACCTGTGGTCGTGGCGGGAGGACGAGGCCCCCGAGGTCGCGCATCGTCTCGCGATCGAGCCGAGGACGGGCGAGTGGGCATTCGGCGCGACGCTCGAGTTCGCCCCCCGCGGAGGGAGGCTCCTCGTTGGGGTCGCTGGAGAGGGCGCGTCGCTGCTTCACCGAGACGGAACGCCAGTCCGGGACGACGGTCGGATCCTCCGCACAGGTGAGCGCCTAGGAGGGCACTTCTTCGAGGCGCCGCTCGCGTGGAGCGGAGACGGCACGCGCTTCGCCGCACTCCTGAACTCGGGCCCCGCGGTCTTCGACGCGGAGCGAGGTCGGCGCCTCGGCGCGTCGTTCGATGTCGGAGAGACCGAGCTGCGCGCGATCGCCCTCGACGCGAAGGGCCAGCGGCTCTTCGTCAGTGGAGAGGCCGTCACGCTCATCCAGTTCGAGGTCGAGACGGGGCGGCGGGTCTGGACGAGTCATCTGAAGCCGCCCGATTTCGGCATGCATCTGTTCGGCGTCTCGTCGATCGACGTCTCGAGCCTTGCGCTGTCCCCTGACGAGCGGCTTCTCGCCTGCGCGACGTCCTCGGCGTCCCACGCCGCGCTCCTGGACGCGCGGGACGGGCGACACCTCTGGCTCGGGGGGATGCACGGCGGCCGCATGGGTGAGCCGCGGCTGCTCGCGTGGTCACGCGACGGCAAACGACTCTTCCACACGTACGCGAGCGGCGGGATGGCCCTCGTCGAGGTCCAGATCAACCGGCTCGGCGGACGGTTCCTGGGTGCGCGGGAGATCGTCCATGAGAGGGGTGCGGCACCGGTCTTCGATGAGCGAGGGCTCGGCGTACGCATCACGGGCGGAGCCGTTCTCGCGTTCGACGGAGACGCCGGGAAGGTCCTGTGGAAGCGGACGCTCTGACCGGGCCCCGCGCTGTGCCGAGCCGCTCGAACCTCGGGGGCAAAGGCCTGAAATGGGGCCTGAAATGGGCCCTGAAAAAGGGCCTGTGACCGGAGCCTCGAGCGTGGCTACGCGCAGCGCTTCCCATCCGCCACCCTCATAGACATATGCTCGCACTCCCCCTCGCACTGCTCGCGGCTCCCCAGGCCGTCGAGGCCGCCGATCTCGGCGGTGCCATCCGTCAACCCGCCGCCACCACGATCGTCGACTTCGACGGGGACGGGACGCTCGATTTCCTGGTCGTGGACTCGTTGTACGGGCAGGTCACCTGGTCGCGCGGACTCGGCGGCGGCGCGTTCGCCGAAGGCGTCGTGCTCGGCGAGTTCCTCTCGACCACGTCGCCGTTTCCCCTCGCCCTGATGGACGTCGCGGACATCAACGCCGACGGGCAGCTGGACGTCGTGGTCGCGAGCGTCTTCGGAAACGAGGATCGCAACCTCAGCATTGCGATCATCGACCCGGTGACCCTCGAACCGGACCTGAACGAGGTCGTGCGCGGGAGCAGCAGCATCAACCGCGTCCGCGTGATCGACGTGACGCTGGACGGGCTCCCGGATCTCGTCTTCGAGGGCAACGCCTTACGCTATCTCGAGCAGCTGCCCGGCGGTGGGTTCGGTAGCGAGGAGCGCCTCCTCGACCCGATCGACGCGGTCGCGCGCGGCCTCGTCCATGCCGACCTCGACGGGGACAGCGACGAGGATCTCGTGGTCGCCTCGCTGTCCGTCACGAGCGGCGGACTCCCCGTCTCCGCCTGGATCGAGACCACGGGGACGCTCCCCTACCCGCTGACCCAGGTCACCGTCCTCGGGCAGGAGTTCTTCGAGCTCGTCCCAGGCGATCTCGACGGCGACGGCGACCTCGACCTCGTCGGCACCGGCCTGTTCCCGGGGTTCGAGCCCGTGATCCTCGAGAACCTCGGCGGCTCGTTCGCGCCCGCACGGCCGATCGTGCCCGGCGCGTCGCCGGGCGGTGCAATCCGCGTCGTCGACATCGAGGGAGACGGCGACCTCGACGTGTACAGCGGACGGTCCCTGTGGATCAACGACGGGACCGGTACCTTCGTCGAGCAGGCCGCGCCGCTGCCCGAGAGCTTCTCCACCGCCGATTCGATCGCCGACCTCGACGGCGACGGCGACGCGGATGGCCTGGAGCGCAAGCTCGGCGTGGGAACGGGCCCCGGGAACCTGCGCGTCAACTGGGGAGAGATCGGACCCAACGGTTTCGCGTTCGCTCGCGGCCCGAGCCTCAACGAGACCTTCGGCGGCACGCCGGTGCAGCCGCTGCAGGCGAACGGCGACGCGTTCCCTGACCTGCTCGTCTCCAGGGTCCTCCCCTTCAGCGCACCTCCGATCGTCGGGTGGAAGCGCTCCCTAGGGACGGGAGAGTTCGCCCGCGTCGAGATCCTCTACGAGGGCTCGGCGCAGGGGACCACGCCCGCGTACGCCGCCGGAGATATCGATGGAGACGGCGACGGCGACGTCCTCCTGTCGGAGGAGGGCAGCCAAGACGTCCTGCTGTACGAGAACGACGGGACCGGTTCGTTCGCTGCACCTTCGATCGCGCTCACCGTCAACCCAACGACGTTCGAGAGCTTCGTCGTCGGCGACGTGAACGGGGATGGTCGCGACGACCTCGTCTTCACCGGTCCGAGCGGCTCACGTATGCGGTATGCGCTCGGTCAGCCCGACGGGACCCTGTCCGCGCCCGTCACGCTCGGAGGCGCCCCCGTCCCGCGGGCGGACCCGCGCTTCATCGACCTCGACGGCGACGCGAACGTCGACCTGGTGCTCTTCACGGCGACGGGCCTGCAGTGGGCGCGCAGCCTGGGCAACGGGACCTTCGCGGACCCGGTCCAGCTGTTGAACGGGGTTCCCAACGAGTTCAGCACGCCGTCGCGCTTCGTAGAGGACTTCGACGGCGACGGTGAGCTCGACGTCGTTGCGCTCGTCAACGGCCGACTCCGCGTGTGGCGAGGGCTCGGCGGACAGGCCTTTGCCCCGTTCGTGGTCGTCGACGACGAATCGCGAACGGTGGAGGTCGCGGCGCTGGTCGATCTGGACCTCGACGGAGACCTCGACGTCGTCGGCTCGTACATCGACACGGACGTCCAGCGTCGCGTCCTCGCGGTGGCCGAGCAGGTGGCGCCACTCTCCCTCGGGGGCTGGACGAGCGTCTTCGAACTCGGCACGCGGAGTTCTTCGTCCGCGCGAGTCGACCTGGACGCGGACGGCGACGACGACCTCATCTTCGGCGAGGACCGCTTCGGTCTCGTCCGAGTCACCACGACCACGCTCGGCTTGATCGGCGAGCCGTACTGCGGCCCCGCGGTGCCGAACTCGACCGGCGCGAGCGGCACCACCGCCGCGACCGGCTCGATCGACCTCGCGCTGGGCGAGCTCCGCCTCGTCGCGGAGTCGCTCCCGCCCGGACAGGTCGGCTACTTCCTCGCGAGCCGCACCCGGCAGATCACGCCGGTCGTGCCGAACTCGATCGGCACGCTCTGTCTCGGCGGTGAGATCGGGAGGTTCGTCGGGCCCGGTCAGGTCGGAGCGGCCGACGCGTTCGGCCGCTTGCGCCTGCAGGCCGACCCCGCCGCGATCCCCTCGCCGAGCCTCGGCTCGGTCGCGATCGTCGCCGGCGAGCGGTGGAACTTCCAGGCGTGGCACCGCGACAGCCTCGGCGGCTCGAACTTCACCGAGGGACTGACGGTCCAGTACTGACGGGCGCAGCGACGGCCTCTGCGGCCGTTCCGAACCGATGGTTGAGGGCGGCCGGGCCGAGCGACCGGCCGTCCCCAGAGAGATCTCATCGACCGAGCCTCCCGTTGCGACGAGATATTCATTTCTGGAATTATCCCGTTGCGAGCTACGAACTCCCGTCTAGCCTGGTTCCGGTCCCCCTTCAACCCAGATCCAATGCTCGCACTCACCCTCACGCTCCTCGCCGCTCCACAGGCCGTCGACGCTCGCGAGGTCTTCGGCACCGTCCGCGCTCCCCAGGGCGCCGAGATCGTCGACCTGGACCGCGACGGCACGCCCGACCTCGTCTTCCTGGACCTCTGGTACGGACAGGTCTCCTGGTCCCGAGGCCTCGGCGGGGGCGAGTTCGCCAGCTCCGAGATCCTCGGAGAGCTCTTCCCGCAGGCCCCGCCGTTCGCCATCTCCGAGCTGGTCGTCGCGGACGTCAACATCGACGGACAGCCCGACATCGTGGCGGCGAGGAGGACACCGAGCCCGCCATTCGACGTCGCGGTCGCAATCGTCGATCCCGTCACCCTCGATCTCGTCGTGACCGAAGTCACCCATGGCAGTGGTCAGCTCAACCGGATGAGCGTGGTCGATGTGACCCTCGACGGGCTTCCCGACATCCTCTTCGAGAGCGCGACTCTTCGCGCGACGTACGCGGCGCAGCTCCCCGGTGGCGGATTCGCGACCGTTCAGGACCTGTTCGATCCGCCCGGCACGACCGTGGTCCAGGTGGTCCCCGCCGACATCGACGGCGACGGCGACGAGGACTTCGCGATCCCCTCCGTCGCCACCCCGGGAGGAACACTCGTCGCTGCCTGGATCGAGAACACGGGAACGCCGCCGTTCTCGGTGGCGCAGGCGACGGTCCTCGGACCCTGGTTCAACGGGTTCTCTTCCGGTGACCTCGACGGTGATGGCGACGTCGACCTCGTCGGCCTGGGCCCGATCCTGCAGGTCCAGCCCTTCATCCTCGAGAACCTCGGCGGCTCATTCGCACCCGCCCGACGGATCGCGGACGGCGCCTCGTTCGGCGGTCGTACGCGCGTGATCGACATCGATGCGGACGGCGACCTCGACGTGTACTCGGGACAGTCGCTCTACTTCAACGACGGTACCGGGTCGTTCGTTCGACAGCCCGGAGGGGTCCCCGAGCTCCGGACCGTCGCCGACGCGTTGGCCGACGTGGACGGCGACGGCATCCCCGACGGGCTCTGGGCCGATCCGCTGGGGAGCCTCCCCGCTACGGTGCGCATCAACCGTGGCAACCTGGGGCCGAGCGGTTTCGGGTTCGTCCCGGGAGACAATCTGAACGAGGGATTCGGGTCCGTACCCGTCCTTCCGTTCCACGCGAACGGCGATGCGTTCCCCGACCTCCTCGTGAGCAACCTCTCTGCTGTCGGCGTCCCGCCGAGCCCGGCCCCGCTGATCGGGTGGAAGCGCGCCGTGGGGAACGGCGAGTTCGCCCGCGTGGAGATCCTCTACGAGGGACCCGTCTTCAGCGAGCCGTCCTACGCGGCGGGTGACGTCGACGGAGACGGCGACGACGACGTGCTGATCTCCGAAGAGGGCAGCGCCGACATCCTCTTCTACGAGAACGACGGGAGCGGCTCCTTCGCTACGCCGGCCGTGGCGCTCACGGTCACGCCGACGAGGTTCTCGAGGTTCCTGGCGGACGACCTCAACGGCGACGGTCGCGCGGACGTCGTGTTCACGGGACCAGCCGGTGCGATCGTCCGTTACGCCTTCGGACAGCCCGACGGGACCCTGTCTGCGCCGACCACGCTCGGAGGCGCGTCGATCCCAGCGGCGGATCCGGTCGTCATCGATCTGGACGACGACTCGCTCGACGACCTGGCGATCTTCGGAACGTCGCGGCTGTTCTGGGCGCGCAACCTGGGCAACGGGAGCTTCGCCGACCCGGTCCTGCTGCTCGATGGCGTTCCCGGCGATGCGGTGAGGCCGTCGCGCTTCATCGAGGACTTCGACGGTGACGGCATACTGGACGTCGTCTTGACCCTGGGTGGTGATGTTCGCGTCTGGTCGGGGCTCGGCGGCCTGACCTTCGCGCTGTTCGCCTCGGTCGACGACGGATCGCAGACGGTGGAGCTCGCGGCCCCCATCGACATCGACCTGGATGGCGATCTCGACGTCGTCGCCTCGTACGTCGACCCGGGCACGGGGCGTGAACTCCTCGCCGTGGCGGAGCAGGTGAGTCCCAACACGCTCGGCGGCTGGCAGCCCATCTTCGCGTTCGACTTCAGAGGTGTCGCGTCCGCGCGCCTCGACATCGACGCCGACGGCGACGATGACCTCATCTTTGGCGAGGACCGTGGCGGTCTCGTGAAGGTCACCACGACCACGCTCGGCTTGATCGGCGAGCCGTACTGCGGTCCCGCGGTGCCGAACTCGACCGGCGCGAGCGGCACCACCGCCGCGACCGGCTCGATCGACCTCGCGCTGGGCGAGCTGCGCCTCATCGCGGAGTCGCTCCCGCCGGGACAGGTCGGCTACTTCCTCGCGAGCCGCACTCAGCAGATCACTCCGGTTGTCCCGAACTCGATCGGCACGCTCTGTCTCGGCGGCGAGATCGGGCGCTTCGTCGGACCCGGTCAGGTCGGAGCGGCCGACGCGTTCGGGCGCCTGCGCCTGCAGGCCGACCCGGCCGCGATCCCGTCGCCGAGCCTGGGCTCGGTGGCGATCGTCGCCGGCGAGCGGTGGAACTTCCAGGCGTGGCACCGCGACAGCCTCGGCGGCTCGAACTTCACGGAGGGGCTGACGGTCCAGTACTGATCGATGAGCCCGGCGGGCCGCTCACTCACTCCTGCGCGGCCCGCAGGAACCACAGCGCGGAGTTCCCGTACACGCGGGGCTCCGCGTCGTCGTCGAGGCCGAGATCGCTCGGCTCCAGGTCGCTCGGGTGCGTGTGCAGCACGAGCAGCCCGCCCGGTACGACGGCCTCGTCGAGGACCTTGCGCACGACGGCGAGCATCGTCGCCCGGTCCCCGGGGGCCCTCCAGATCGGGTACGGCGGGTCGAGGAATGCCAGTTCGGCCCAGCGCGCGCCGTCCGGGCGCCGCCAGGCGTCCGCCAGGAGCGCGTCGCCCGGCGCGTGCTCGACCTCCTCGTCGCTCACGCCGAAGGCCTCGCAGTTGCGCCGGAGGGCGCGGCGGGCGGCGGCGGACTGCTCGACGAATCGGACGGAGGCGGCCCCCCTCGAGAGGGCCTCCAGGCCCAGTCCGCCGGAGCCGCTGAAGAGGTCCAGGACGCGGGCGTCCTCCACCTCGTCCCCGAGGATGCTGAAGAGGCTCTCCTTGACCCTCCCGAGCATGGGACGGGTGTCCTCGCCCTCGGGCGCGACGAGGCGTCGCCCGCGGAATCGGCCGGTGATGATGCGCACGGGGCGAAGACTAGCCGCGCGGCGTTGGAGGCGGCTCGTCCGGCTCCTAGGATCCAGACGTGAGCCCCCCCTCTCCGACCGGAGCGCCGCGCCTCCACGTCAACATCGATCACGTGGCGACCGTGCGTCAGGCCCGCCGGGAGCCGTTCCCGGACCCGATCGAGTGGGCGCAGCGCTGCGAGAGCGCCGGGGCGCACGGCATCACGTGCCACCTGCGCAAGGACCGCCGGCACATCCAGGACGCCGACGTCCACCGGCTCCGGGCGGCCATCTCGACGCTCCTGAACCTGGAGTGCAGCCTCGACCCCGAGATGGTCGGGATCGCCGAGGCGAGCGGCGCCGATGCGTTCTGCCTCGTCCCCGAGAACCGGCTGGAGATCACGACGGAGGGCGGCCTCGACGTCGTGCGTGAGGCCCCGCGCCTGCGCGAGGCGATCCCGCGGCTCGCCGAGGCGGGCGGCGCGGTCTCGATCTTCGTCGACCCCGACCGCCGGCAGCTCGACGCCTGCGCGGCGCTCGGCGCGCCCTTCGTCGAGCTCCATTCGGGCTCGTACGCGAACGCGAACGGTCCGGTGCGCGAGGCGGAGCTGGAGCGCATCGTCGACGCGACCGCCCACGCACGCTCGCTCGATCTACGCGTGAACGTCGGCCACGGGCTCGACTTCGAGAACGTCGGTCCCATCGCGGCCATCGACGGCGTCGAGGAGCTCAACATCGGCTTCGCGATGGTCGCGCGCTCGGTGTTCGAAGGCGTCGACGGCAGCGTGAAAGAGATGCTGCGCCTGATCGCGGAGGCGCGCGGTTGACCGCGGACGCGCACGCGTTCCTCCGCGGCGCCATCACCGCCGTTCCCACGCCGTTCGAGGACGGCGAGCTCGACCTCGCGGGCCTCGACCGGCTCGTCCGCCACCAGGCGATGCAGCGCGCGGCCGCCGTCGTCATTGGCGGCGCGACCGGCGAGGGCTGGTCGCTCTCCCCCGACGAGATGGCCCGCGTCGTCGGCCGCGCCGTCGAGACCGCGGCCGAGCACGCGCGCGGTCCCCTGCGCGTCCTCGCCGGCATCTGCGAGATCGACAGCCGCCGCGCCGCGCGGCTCGCGCGGCAGGCCACGGCCGTCGGTGCGGACGGGCTCGTCGTCAGCGCGCCCGCGTACGTGCGTCCGTCGAAGACCGGCCTCGTCCGCCACGTCCAGACGATCGCGGACGGGCTGCCGCACGAGCTCCCCATCGTGCTCGCGAACGAGCCGTCGCGCACCGCGACGGACTTCACGCCGAAGGTCGTCGAACGCGCGCACCTGGCCGTGTCGAGCATCGTCGCGCTGTGCGAGGGCGTCGGGCGCCCGTCGCGCGTTCGCGGTCTCGCCGAGGAGCTCCCGGTGCCGCTGCTGTCCGGCGACGACCGCATGCTCGGTCCGTTCCTGCGCGGCGGCGCCGTCGGCGCGATCACGGTCGTCGGCAACCTCGTCCCCGGCGAGGTCGCGCGGCTCGTGGAGTCGATCGCCGCCAACGACAGCTCGGCGGACGCCGTCGAACGCGCCCTGGCGCCGATCGTCGACGCGCTGCGCGTCGGTCCGAACCCGGTCCCGATCAAGGCGGCGCTCGCGGCGCTCGGCGCGATCGAGGACGAGGTGCGCCCGCCGCTCGCGACTCTCTCCGATCGCAAGCGACGGGCGCTGGAGCGGGCGCTGACTCTCGCCCGCCTGATGGTGCCGACGAGCTAACCGAGCCCGTCGACGAAGTCCGCGGCATCGCGATCGCGGGCGCGCACGGCGCGGCGCAGCTCGCGGAACGCGGTGTGGAATCCGGGATGCTCGGGGGAGCGCACGACGACGCGCACCTCCCATCCGCCGGTCGTGAACGTGTCGCAGTACGTGTAGCCGCCCTTCGCGCCGATCTCGTCGAACGCGGTCTGGGCGTCGAGCGCGGCCTGGTCCAGGTCGCTCGTGCGCTTGCGATGGAAGTCGCCCATCGTCCACGTGGCGTCGAGCGCCTCGCGCAGCGTGTCGTGCGCGGCCGCGGCCGCCTCGCGCACCATCGGCTCATGGAGGTCGTAGACGCTCTCCAGGTGGAGCCGTTCGTCGATCGTCAGCGGCCGCCCGAGCGTCTCGCCCTCGACCTCGGAGAGGTCCGGTCGATGGCGGCCGTCGTCGCCGAAGCCGCCCCACTGGGCGACGAACTTGTCCTGGCGGAAGCCGGTTCCGACCAGCGTGTCATAGGCGTCGAGTTCGACGCGCTCCCACGGCAGAGCCGTGTCGACAGCCCCCTCGACGGGCGCCTCGATCGGGGGCCCGCCGCACGCCGCGACGAGCGCGAGCGCGAGCGGGCCGGCCAGAGCTGCGAAGCGGCTCAGTCGCATGCCGTGCACCAGTACTGAGCGCTCGCGAACTTGAAGTAGCCGAGGAGGTCCTTGATCTCGATCTTCAGGACTCGCATCGTCCCCCCGCACGGGAACGCCTCGACCCACGGCGGGATGACGTCCTGCCAGCCTCCGCCCTCGGTTCCAGGGAGGGAGAACTGGCCGCGCAGCTCGTTGCCGAGCGCGCCGACCTCGAAGTCGAAGTCGACGCGGCACGTCGAGCGGTACTCGACCTGGATCCCGACGAAGCAGGGCGAGGACTGCCCGCAGTTGCCGTCGTCGTCGACGTCGCAGCTGCCGCTGAACCCCATGATCGTGACGCGCAGATCGGTGCCGCAGGGGTTCGGAGCGCCGTTGTTGCCGTAGTTCGGTCCGTTGACGAGGAACTCGCAGCCCGAACAGTCCCCGCCGCCGGTCTCGTCGGAGTCGGTCTGGGCGAAGGAAGGGGCGAGCGTGGCGAGGAGCGCCACGGAGAGCAGTGCGAGCAAGCGGTGGAGGTGGGACATCGGTGGTGACTCGTAGGGAAGGACGAGGCTTTGGGGGAGGCGACAGTCACCTCCCGTCCACCGAAGTCAGGCGCAGAGTCGCGGGGGACGGTGCGCGCCAGATCGAAAGAACCTGCGCGAACCCCCGGCGATCGCCTCGCACGAGGGACAGGCTCGTGTCAGGGGCGCGTCGGCAGCTCGAACCAGATCAAGAGCGCGATCCCCGGCACGGGGTACGGCACGCGGATCCGGTACACGCGGAACTGCTCGGGGTCCCAGCGGAGCTCCGCGAACATGTGCGCGAGCAGCTCCTGGCAGCGCGGCACGTCGTTCGAACCGAGCCGCGAGAGACCGGTGCCGAGGGCCCGCACGTCCATCGGCTGGTCGACGCGATCCGCCTGCTCGAACTGCGGCCCGCGCATGTCGGGGTCGGAGAGGCCGAGCTGGGGCGTGACGATCGGTGGGCGGCCGTCGAACAGGTCTCGATGGACGAGGATGTCGGCGACGAGGACGACCGCCGGTCGGCCCCCCACCGTCAGCGTGTAGTCCCACGCGCGGTCGTCGGTCCGGTAGCGCGGCACGAGCCCGCGGGCCTTCGAGCCGAACGCGAGGTCGGCGGAACCGTCGAGAGGCGGCGACTTCGCGCCGAGAATGAGCTCGACCCGCCCCGCCATCTCCAGGACGTCGAGGTCGGGCAGCGGGTCGCTGCAGAACGCGGGTAGCAGCAGGTTGCGCGGCGAGTCTCCCAGCGGCTCGCCCGAGAGCGACGTGCGTACGGGAACGTCGTGCCCCGACGTATCCGGGATCAGCGAAGCCACGCGGATCGACGAGCCGTGCCGCAGGCGGCGGATGCCGAGCCGCGCGACGACGAGTGCCGTGTCGCACGTCTCGGGGTCGTCCGGAGACGGCGCGTAGGCGTACACGTTGTAGAGCGCGTCGATGCGGGTGCCGGTGATCGTCGACAGCGCGCGGAAGGCGGCCTGGCGCGCGTGGCGATCCTCCTTGTCGCGGGTCTCCGGGAGCCAGCCCGACAGGACGGCGAGCAGGCCGGCGCGGCCACCGGCGAAGTCGTGCTGGAGGCTGGCGAGTCGCGCGATCGACTCGCGCATTGCTGCAACCGTCGGCGCGGCCGCGCCCTCGCGCTCGGCCGCGTCGGTGGCGATCCCGAGCCCCTTGGGCGCGGGGAGCTCGAGGAGCGCGAGCAGCGGCTGGTCGGAACGCAGGCCGCGCAGCGTCTTGCTGGCCAGCGTCTTGTCGAGCCCGAGTCGGTCGACGAGCTCGGCGGGCTTCGCGGGCGGCGCCCCCAGCGCACTCTCCAGGACGCGGCCGAGGCGCTCCACCAGCTCGGTGGCGAGCGCACGGAGCCGCGCCTCGAGAGACGGGCCCTGGTCTTCCGAGGTGCTCGCCTGCGCCATGGTCGCGGCCGAGAGTGCCGCAGCGCCGCACCGACCGCCAGCGAGGTGCGCGGGATCGGCGCGACGCGCGCCAGATCGGCAGTCATGGGCGCCAATCCGGCATCCGGAACCGTATCTCGGGACCCCAGACCGCACCCAGGGCCGCTCCAGCATGCCCCGTAGGCCTGGCACGACCGTTGCCCCTGGACGGTCGTCTCACCCGCCGACCGCCGGAGACCAGGAGGACTTGACGATGCAACCCCAGTACACGAACCGCTCCCAGGCCGCCCTCGCGGCCGCACAGGAACTGGCGACGTCCGCCGGCCACCCCGAGCTGACGCCGACCCACCTCGCGGTCGCGCTGCTCTCGGAGCCCGAGGGCGTGATGTCCGCTGTGCTCGCGAAGCTCGGCGTGGACCCGAAGGCGCTGGAGCACGAGCTGAGCCAGGCGCTCGCCAAGCTGCCGCGCTCCAGCGGCGGCCAGATCGGCGCGTCGCGCGCGCTCGCCGAGATGATGTCGGACGCCGCCGCGGCCGCCGCGACGCGCGGCGATGAGTTCGTGTCGACCGAGCACCTGCTGCTCGCGCTCGCGCGGAAGGGCTCGCCCGAGGTCGCCGGTCTGTTCGCGGCGCGGGACGCGGGGCCGGAGCGGATCGAGGCGGCGCTCGACGAGGTCCGCGGCGACCGCAAGGTCACGACGCCGGACCCCGAGGCGACGTTCGAAGCGCTGGAGAAGTACGCCCGCGACCTGACCGAGGACGCGAGGGCTCAGAAGCTCGACCCCGTCATCGGGCGGGACGTCGAGATCCGTCGCGTGATCCAGGTGCTCTCGCGGCGCCGCAAGAACAACCCGGTCCTGATCGGTGAGCCCGGCGTCGGCAAGACGGCGATCGCCGAAGGGCTCGCCAACCGCATCGCGGCGGGCGACGTCCCCGAGGGGCTGAAGGACAAGCGCGTGATGTCGCTCGACATCGGCGCGCTGCTTGCGGGCGCGAAGTACCGCGGCGAGTTCGAGGAGCGCCTGAAGGCCGTCCTGGAGGAGATCAAGGAGGCCGAGGGCGAGATCGTCCTGTTCATCGACGAGCTGCACACGCTCGTCGGCGCGGGCGGCGCCGAGGGTGCCGTCGACGCGGCGAACATGCTGAAGCCCGCGCTCGCGCGCGGCGAGCTGCACTGCATCGGCGCGACGACGCTCGACGAGTACCGCAAGTACATCGAGAAGGACGCGGCGCTGGAGCGACGCTTCATGCCCGTCATGGTCGACGAGCCCACGGTCGAGGACACGGTCGCGATCCTGCGCGGCCTCAAGGAGCGCTACGAGATCCACCACGGCGTGCGGATCCTCGACAGTGCGCTCGTGTCCGCGTCGCGGCTGGCCGATCGGCACATCACGGACCGCTTCATGCCCGACAAGGCGATCGACTGCGTCGACGAGGCCGCCGCGCAGCTGCGCACGGCGATCGACTCGCTGCCGCCCGAGATCGACGAGATCGAGCGGCGCCAGCGCCAGCTGGAGATCGAGAAGGGCGCGCTCGCGGCCGAGGACGCCGGCGGCAACGCCGCGCGCCTCGCGGCGATCGACGGCGAGCTCGCGGACCTGACCGAGCGCGCCAGCGCGCTGCGCGCGCGCTGGACGACGGAGAAGGACCTGATCCGCTCCATCCGCGCCGGCAAGGCGCTCCTGGAGGAGCTGCGCGCCGAGGCGGAGCGCGAGGAGCGCGGCGGCAACCTCGAGCGCGTCGGACAGATCCGCTACGGCGAGATCCCCGAGACCGAGCAGAACATCGAGTCGGCGTCGGCCGGGCTGGAGCGCGTGCAGAACGACGGCGCGCTGCTGCCCGAAGCCGTCGACGACGAGATGATCGCGAAGGTCGTCGCCCGCTGGACCGGCATCCCCGCCGACAAGCTGCTGGAGACGGAGCGCCAGAAGCTCCTCCACATGGAGGAGGGGCTGAAGACGCGCGTCGTCGGCCAGGACGACGCCCTGGAGGCGATCAGCCAGGCCGTGCGCCGCGCCCGCGCGGGGCTCGTCGAGGAATCGCGCCCGCTCGGCGCCTTCCTGATGCTCGGCCCGACCGGCGTCGGCAAGACCGAGACGGCCAAGGCTGTCGCGGAGTTCCTGTTCGACGACGAGCGCAACATGGTCCGCATCGACATGAGCGAGTTCATGGAGAAGCACGCGGTCAGTCGGATGATCGGCGCGCCTCCGGGCTACGTCGGCTACGACGAGGGCGGCGTCCTCACCGAGGCCGTGCGCCGCAAGCCGCACAGCGTGATCCTCCTCGACGAGGTCGAGAAGGCGCACCCGGACGTGTTCAACATCCTCCTGCAGCTCCTGGACGACGGCCGCCTGACCGACGGCCAGGGCCGCACGGTCGACTTCACGCAGACGCTGGTCCTCATGACGAGCAACCTGCGCAGCGAAGACTCGGTGAAGGAGTTCTTCCGCCCCGAGTTCATCAACCGCCTCGACGAGGTGCTGACCTTCCAGCCCCTCGGCAAGGAGCAGATCCGCAGCATCGTGGACGTGCAGCTCGCGCGCCTCACGAAGCAGCTCGCGGACCGCGACATCGGCCTGGAGCTGACCCCGAAGGCGGTCGAGCGCCTGTCGGAGCTGGGCTACGACCCGGAGTTCGGCGCGAGGCCGCTCAAGCGGGTCCTGCAGAAGAACGTCCAGAACGTGCTGGCCGAGGCGATCCTGCGCGACGATCTCCGCGCGGGACAAACGGCGGTCGTGGACGTGCACGAGGACCTGTTCATGGTGCAGGCGCGGGACACCGTGCCGACGGAGCTGATGCACTCGTAGCGACGCGGCGCCGGACACCGTCTCGCACCTCTGCTCGTCGAGAGTGCCACGCGTGAACCGCCTTCACGGTTCGCGCGAGGCGGGCCCGCCACTCTCGTCGAGCAGGCGGCGCATCAAGGCCCTGCGGTGACCCGACCGACACGGAGGCGTGTCGAGCGCGGGACGGCCGAGATGGAAGTGTCGAGGAATTCTCGGTTCGCGCGACCAGTCGCGCGGTGCTGGCGCTCAGCACGGCGCGCGACGTGAACTCGTCGCGCTTCCATCCGACTTGACTCCTACTTATTGAGAATGAGACTCGCCACTCTCGCCGTTCCTGTCGCTCCGTTCGCCCTCACGACGGTCGCACTGGCACAGGCCACCCCATTCGATCAGTCCGGAACTGTCGCGTTCCAGGCGTTCGGCTCCAGCGTCTCGACCGTCACGCTCACCCCGCCTTTTCCCAACGCGCGTCCCGAGGAAGTGCTCGCGATCTCGTCGGGACCGTCCGGCGGGAACACCGCCAGGGTCGAACTCTGGCGATTCAACGAGATGAACTCCACGTGGGTCATCGACGCTGTCTACCAGTCCAGGCAGGGAAACGCGGGCAATAGCGCCTTCGGCGCTTCGATGGATCTTCGAGGGGAGAGGACAAGCCCCACGACGATCGAGTACGAGGGGATCATCGGTGACCCGAACGCTCTGGCGTCGTCGGGTGTCGCGCCCGGAGCGGCCACCGTCATCACCCCTTCCACGCCGACCGGAATGAACCTGCCGGGCGACTTCTTCGGGCTCGGGATCGATCAGCTCGGCACATCCGTCGCCTATGGCGACGTGACGGGAGACGGCGTTCCCGAGTACATCGTTGGATCCCCGAGCACGATCGCAGGCGGGCCGGGTCGCATCGACATCTTCGACTCGACGCTCGCTCTCGTGGGCACCGTGCCCGGGCCTTCCGCCGGTTCCCTCTTCGGAACGTCCGTCGCCTACCTCGGCGACACGGACAACGACGGGTTCGGCGACTACGTCGTCGGGGCGCCCTTCGCCGGCTTCCTCCTGCAGGGGGCGGCCTTCGTGTACTCGGGACTCTCCACCTCGCCGAGTACGACGATCATGGGAGATCTGTTCACGAACTCGGGGCAGACCGTCGGGAACATCGGCGATATCGATGGAGATCAGATCGACGACTTCTACGTGGGCGAGCCTCTGGCCGGCGCCAGTGGACGGATCCAGATCTACGGCAGTGCGCCCGGAACGATGCCGGTGACCGTGACTCCCGCTGGTACGGGGCAGGCCCCGCCGCTCGGGACGCTCGTCGCTGCTGGCAAGGACCTGGACGGTGACTCGATTCCTGACCTGGCGGTGCCGGCGACGACGCTGGGCGACCTGATCGCTGCGTACTCGGGCGTGAGCGGTGCGCTGATCGGCACCATCCCGCGCGACCCGGGCGATACGGACGCCGTCTCGTCCCTGACGCTCTTCGACGCCGATGGCCTGTGCCGTAACCAGATCGCGGTCGGCCAGTCGAGTGCGTCGATCTCGTCGCCCCCGGGTGCGGGGCGCGTTCGGATCCTGTCGATCCCGGATACGTTCGGGTATCCGTACTGCTGCCAGCCGCTCGCGGCGGCCTCCAGCGCCGGTGGGTTCCCGGGCGTGACGGGTGGTGGCTCGGTGTCGATCGCGGCCAACAACTTGACGGTCACGACGACGGGCCTGCCGACCAACACCATCGCGTTCCACTCGGTCGGCACGGATCCCGCGTTCGTCACGGGTTTCTTCGGGGGTCCCTCGACGCAGTGCTTCGGCGGCACCGCCGGGTCGTTCTCGATCGTCTCCGCTGGTCCGTCGGGCTCCATCACGACCGCCGTCGACTTCGAGGCTCTCCCGCGCGGGCTCGACATGGCCACGATCGGGGCCGGGACGACGCTCTACTTCCAGTGCTTCTTCAGAGACGTCGTCGGCTCGACGTCCCTGCTCAAGCTGAGCTCGGCGAGAGCGATCACCCTGATCCCCTAGCCCGACAGTGATCCGGCGTCGCACACCGTACCGCCGGCCGTCGACCGTCCGGTGCCTGGCACCTCTGCGTCGGCGACGCGTGGGCCGGTGTGCATCTCCGGACGGCGGAGATGAAGGTGCGTAGAGATTCGAGAATCTGCGCAACTCGCGATCGGCGTCGACGCCTCAACGGACCCGGTCGGAGCGCGGCGGCGCTGCGACCGGATTCCGGTCGACGTCTCCGCGAGCAACGCGAGAGGCGGCCACCCTCCTCACCTTCCCGACAGGTCCGCCATGCTCATCCGCCTCAACGCCCTCGCCTCTTCCGCCGCGGCCCTCCTGTGCGGGACCGCCAGCGCGCAGATCGACTACGTCAGCCAGACCCGCACCGCGGACGCCCGGGCGACCGCAAACAACTCGGGCGGTTCTCCAGTGGTCGATTCCTCGACGGCGAGCGCGCCCGACTTCCAGGTCTTCGATGCGGTCGTGGACGCGTCCGTGAACGAAGCGCTCGGCACGGGCTCCGCCACAGCGCGCCACCGCTCCGAGTTGCTCCAGGATCGCATCGACCTTCGCCTGACTCCAATCGCGAGCGCGACGGCGCCCGACCTCACTCCGAATGCGCTGGGTTCGGGGAGGGCCGCCAGCGAGTTCGAGGTCGCCTTCGACCTCCAGCATCCGTGCAGATGCGAGTTGAGCGGCTCGATGAACTACCTCGGCTCGACCTCGTCCCCATCGATCTGGCTGCGTGGCCCGAACGGCGTTTCCTGGTACTTCGATGGCGGCGTCCAGGGAACGACGCCGGTGTTCCGCAGCCAGTGCTCTCGATCGGTCGCTACACGCTGCACGCCGTGGCGTTCGCGTCGGAGGGTGCCGACATGTTCAGTACCTTCGGAGGAAGAGGACGGGTCGAGGCGACGTTCACCGCGACGCCCGTCGTTGGCACGGCCTATTGCACGGGCGGAGTCAACTCGAGCGGAACGGCGGCGACCCTGCGGGGCGAAGGCACGCCTCTCGTCGCCGACATGGATCTGAGACTCGTTGCCGAGGGGGTCGTGCCGTCGACGTTCGGGCTCTTCTTCTTCGGTCCGTCGCGCACGCTCCAGCCTCTGGGCGCGGGGACGCTGTGCGTGGGCGGCACGCTTCGACGCCTTCATGCGCCAGCGTTGACGGATGTGCTGGGCCGCTACGACCACCCGGTCGACCTCTCCTCTTCGTCTCCGTACAGCGCCCTTCTGGCACCCGGATCGACGTGGAACTTCCAGTTCTGGTACCGCGACGCGCTCGTCCCCGAGGGTTCCAATGCGTCGGACGCGCTCGAAGTGACCCTGTACTGAGCGAGACGGCCCGGACGGTGCAGCCGCCACGACTCACAGCCTGGGCAGCAGTCTCCGAGTCTGCCGCCCAGGCCGTGAGCGGACCTTGCTGGCGCACCCGCGAACGCGGGTGCGCTGTTCGCGTGGGCAATTGCTGCTCACGCTCTCAGATCAGCAGCAGCTTGTCGCTGATCGCCATCCAGCCCGCGGGCTCCTGCACGATCGCGTCGATGTCGTACTTGCCGAGGAGGCGCGTGATCCCGCGCTTCGTGAAGAGCTCCCACACGATGCGCGAGGCCGGGCCGACGGAGCCGCCCGTTCCCGCGCGGAGCGCCGTGCCGGACATGAACTGCTCCTGCCTGGCGCGCCAGTGGATCTCCAGCGCGGTCGCGACGCACGCCTTGGACAGCGTGAGCTTCGCGCCCGTTGCCGTAGCCGCGGCGATCAGGCCCGTCGTGATGCCGGCCGCGGGGATCGGGATCGATGCGCCCGCGAGCCCGGCACCGCGCGTCGCGAGCTTGATCGACTTCATCTTGATGGCGATCTCGAGCCAGTCCGCGATCGTCCCGCCCCGCCGCGTCTTGCGCGCCATCCCCGCGAGGGCGACGAGGTGCATACCCGTCGTCCCGACGGCGTTGCCGTGCATGCCGATCCCGGCGACGTCGACCTGGGTCCAGATGCTGCCGACCGCGCCGGCGACGCTCGCCGCGCCTCCCGCCATGTTCTTCCTGTGACGGCTGCGCATGTATCGTCGCGTGACGCGCGACGGGTCGTCCTCGCCGTGGCCGTTCCCGATGAAGTAGGGGTTGTCGAGCATCGAGTCCGCGCCCGACCCCCTTCCGGCGGCGACGATCATCGAGCCCAGGGTGACGGCCGGCCCGAGGATCGGCGCCTCCTTCGCGCCGTCGACGACGGAGGCGACTGCCTCGACGAAGCCCCAGACCACGTCTTCGGCCTTGTTCGAGCCGAGCTGGTTCTGGATCTCGCGGGTGACAGCCTTGGCGTGGGCGCTCTTCTTCTTCACAGGAACCTCGTGGGGTGGGGTTCCGACTCGGAGGGCGAGCGCGCGACCGAACCAACGGTGATTCCACCGAATCGCTCGCGCGGAAGCTGCGATCCCGCGCCGCACGCCGTCTCCCCGGAGTGCTCGACGCGATCGCGTGGCTCATCCACGGACGAAGACTCGACTCCGTATCGACCACGTATCGAGCGGCTGTCGAGCGCGGTGGCTCCGAAGCGTGCGGATCCGCTCTCGCTCACGCGGTGACCGCGGAGGATCGCAGCGTAGCGGCCGGTCGCGCCGTGGCTTGGGAATTGCAGCCCGTTCCTCGTCGACCGAGGTCCAGCTCGCAGTGCGGACCTCGGGTGGTTGCTCGAGCTTCCTCCCCCCCCCAGGCCCACCCGCATGCACTCGACTCCGGTCTTCCTCACGGCGCTCGTACTCATTGGCTCGGCCGAAGCGTTCGGACAGGCGTGACCGCCTGCACCGCCGTCCGGTGCGGGCGGAGGATACGGAGGCCAACCCCACAACCCGTCGACGCCCGAGCCGGCGGCTCCGGCGCCCAACCCTGGGCCCGCCGAGAGTCCGGCCCCGAACACGCCGGACGCGCCGCTCGCGATCCCCGAGTCGCGGATCAGCATCGGCGAGGCCGACGACGACCTGCTCCACTGGTCCCACTGGTGGTTCCTGGAGAGCCCTCGCTTCCTCGACCTCCGCACGCACGTCCAGGGTCCGCCGGCTCCGGACGGACGCACGGTGCTGCTGCACGCGCCGCTCGCGCCCTCGCGCAACGTCGTCCGGACCCAGGTGCTTCCGCGACTGCTCCGGCTCCTCGACGAGGAGCACAGCGACGACATCGTCTCGTCCGCGCTGGTCGCGATCGGTCGGCTCGCCGACCCTGGTGAGCTGCAGTCGACGTCCTCGCACAAGGCGATCCGCGCCCAGCTCCGGGCCTCGAACCTGAAGGTTCGCGAGTCCGCGGTGCTCGGACTCGGTCTCCTGGGCACGCCCGAGGCCGCGGCCGACCTGCTCGCCGTGCTCACGAACGAGGAGCGCGGACGCCCGCTGGTCGGGAAGCAGTCGATCTCGGCACGCACGCGGGCCTTCGCCGCGCACGCGCTCGGCCTGGCCGCCCAGCGCATCGATTCCCTCCAGGAACGACAGCGCATCGCGTTCGCGCTCGTCGACGTCCTGGAGAGGGGCAACTTCGGCCGCGACGACCTCTCGGTCGCAGCGGTGGGCGCGCTCGGCCTGGTCGACCTCGGGCGGCGCACGATCGTCCCCGTCCCCGAGCTGCGCGAGCACGCTCAGCTGGACCGGGTCGTCTCTGCTCGATCGCTGACCCAGTACCTCGAGACCTGGACGATCCGGCCGCGCAGCAGCCATCAGGGCCGAACCCGCAGCGCCCGCGCCCACGCGTGCGTCGCGTTCGCGCGCGCGGCTGCGACCGCGAGCGAGGACGTGCGGCTGCGGGCCGTCGAGCACCTGGTCGAGGTGAGCACGAACCGGCGCGAGCACGTGCACGTGAGGACCGCCGCGACGATCGCGCTCGGCGAGGTCGCGCGCGCCGGATCCGCCGAGCCAGACCGCGACGCGCGCCGGCAGCTCCTCGAGCTCGCGAAGTCGGGCCAGCCGCTCGAGCGGCGCTTCGCACGAATCGCAGTCGCGAGCGTCTGCGGGCGGCCCGGGGACGGCGACGATCCGATGGCCGGGTGGGACGAGGTCCGCAAGGTCCTGACGGCCGCGCTCGGCCGCTCGCGCTCCAGCGACCTGGCCTGGACCGCGCTCGCTCTGGGCATCCTCGAGGACGCGGCCCACGACGCGGACATCGAGACCGGCTCCTCCGCGACGTCGGCGCTCTCCATGATGGCGCTGCGGCGCAAGAGCGACGATGACTCCGCGGCGCTCGGGCTCGGCCTCGCGCTCGCCGCGCGCGGCACGGATCGCGCCGCGCAGGTCGGCGAACGACTGGTCGACGAGCTCGACGAGACGACGACGCCCGTGATGCGCGGTCACCTGTCGGTCGCGCTCGGCCTGATCGGTCACGGGGGTGCTTCCGCTCAGATGCGCCACGACCTCGTGCGCGCGAAGAACCAGCCGATCCTGCTGTGGAGCACCGCCGTCGGCCTGGGTCTGCTCGGCGAGCCGGTGGGTCCGGAGCTCGTCGAGGCGCTGGAGAACTCGACCTCGTCGCAGCACCGCATCGCGATCACGGCCGCGCTCGGCCAGACGGGCACCGCGTCCGCGGTGTTCCCGCTGCTCGACCTCCTCGGCGAGACGCGCCGCCCGACGCGCCTGCGTGCCTCGGCGGTCGACGCGCTCGGCGCGATCTGTGACCTCGAGCGCCTGCCGTGGCGCGACCCGATCGCCCACGCGATGCCGTACTTCGCGTCGACGCCGACGCTCAACGGCAGCGGCAGCGGCATCCTCGAGCGGCCCTGGTGAGGACCGAGGGGTCGCGTCAGAACCAGCGAGCGAGCGCCGCGGGGTCGAGGGACCCCTCGAGGACGTCCGCCAGTCGATCGAGCGCGGTGTCGATCGGGTCGCGCTGCGTGGGCGCGGCGAGCGGACGGCCGACGAACTCGCGCAGGATCGAGCGGTCCGCGAAGAGCCCGTGCACGAGCGTCCCCGTGACGGAGCCCGACGCAGCGCCGTCGCCGCCGGACCGCGCCCCGTCGCCAACGCGTTCGAAGATCGGCCGCGTGCCGTCGTCCAGACGCACGGCGCCGGCGTGGATCTCGTAGCCGCTCGCGCGCCACGCCTCCGATAGGCCGGACATCCACGGAGGCGCCCCCGGGCCGCGGACGACCTCGATCCTGCGGACCGTCTTCGCCTTCTCGAACACGGTGGCGACCGGGAGGAGGTCCAGACCATCGGTCGAACCGGCCTCGCCCTCGAAGCCGCTCGGATCGGCCACGCTGCGCCCGAGCATCTGGTAGCCGCCGCAGATCCCGTGGACGCGGCCGCCGGCCTCGGCGCGACGCGTGATCGCCTCGGCGAGACCGCTCGTCCGCAGCCACGCCAGGTCCGCGCGCGTGTTCTTGCTACCGGGGAGCACGACCAGATCGACGCCCTCGAGGCCCTCGGCCCGGTCGACGTAGCGGACGGCGATCTCCTCCTCGCGCTCGAACGGCACGAGGTCGTCCTGGTTCGCGAGTCTCGGGAGGCGCACGACCGCCACCTGGAACCGTCCCGCATCGTCCGGCCGACTCGCGTTGCGGACGACGATCGACTGCCCGTCCTCCTCCGGAAGGCCGAGGTCGTCCAGGTAGGGAACCACCCCGAGGACCGGCGTCCCCGTACGCTCCGCCAGGTCGACGAGCCCTGGCTCGAGCAGGGTCACGTCTCCTCGAAACCGATTCACGACGAGTCCGCCAAGCCGCTCGCGATCCTCGTCCGGGAGGAGCGCGAGCGTGCCGACGAACGAGGCGAAGATGCCGCCTCGATCGATGTCCCCGACCAGGACGATCTCCGCATCCGCTCGCCGGGCGACGAACAGGTTGGCGATGTCGCGCTCCATCAGGTTGATCTCGACCGGAGAGCCCGCGCCCTCGCAGACGAGGACGTCGTACTCCTCCCGCAGCGACGCGAGCGACCGGTCGATCGCGTCGACGCAGCGCGCTCGGTACTGGTCGTACTCGCGAAAGTCCGCCCTGGCGAACGCGCGGCCCTCGAGCACGATCTGCGACCTGCGCTCCCCCTCGGGCTTGAGGAGGATCGGGTTCATCCTGGAGTCGGGCTCGATGCCTGCAGCCACGGCTTGGAGCGCCTGAGCGCGTCCGATCTCGTGGCCTGCCGCGGTCACCGCGGCGTTGTTCGACATGTTCTGGCTCTTGAAGGGCGCGACGGAGAGGCCGCGCCGCTTCGCGATCCTGCACAGCCCGGCCGCAAGCACGGACTTGCCCGCATCGGACGACGTCCCGAGCACCATGAGGTTGCGGCGCTTCATCGTGCGAGTCTTCATCGTGCGGCGAGCCCCTGGAGAAGGCGTTCGAGTGCCTGGCCGCTCCGCCCCGCCACGCGCACATGCCCGGGCAGTCCGAACGACGCGCAGTCGCGCACGTGGACGCCCGACGCCATGAGGCGCTGGCGGACCGCAGCAGCGTCACCAACGTCGACCATCAGGAAGGGAGCGTCCGACCCGCCGAGGGCGTGTCCCGCGGCACGCAGCGCCGCCTCCATCTCGTCGGTTTCGGCGAGCCAGCGCGCCCGCGTTCGCAGGAACCAGTGCCACGGTGCTTCGTCGAGGACCGCGTGGGCCGCAGCCGATGCAGCCGACGAAACCGACCAGGGCGGGAGCTGACGAGCGACGTCACGGACATCGGCCGCAGGGCCGAGCGCGTAGCCGACGCGCACTCCGGGGATCCCGTGGTCCTTCGTGAGGGACCGAACGCTCAGCGTGCGCTCCTCGATCGCGGCTCGCTCGGGTCCGTCCTGCCGCACCTCGACTCCGCGGCGAAGCGCGGCGAAGGACTCGTCGAGGACGATGAGCGCATCTCCGTCGAGCGCACCCGCGAGCTCGGACCTCACGCGACCGGGCAGGGCAACGCCGGTGGGACTGTTCGGCGTACACGCGTAGGCGCACCCCACGGGCTGCGGGGCGCGGCGCACGGCTTCCTCGATCGCCCCGGGTCGCGGGGACCAACCCGACGACCCATCGGCGACGACGTGGACGACGGGCGCGCCGTGCGCACGTGCCGCGTGCGCCGCCTCCGTGAAGGTCGGGCCCACGACGAGCAGCGAGCGGTGCGGCCCGGTGCGCGCGCGGATCGCGGCCCAGATCAGCTCGACCCCACCTGCACCGAAGAGCACCTCGTCCGGGTCCGCTCCGAGCGCTGCGGCCCAGCGCTCCTCCAGCGCTCGCGCCCGCGTCTCGGGGTACTCGGCGACCGACGCTGCGCGAATCGCTTCGACGACCTCCGGCGCAGGTCCGAACGGGTTCGTGTTGACCGCGAGGTCGACCCACCCGGCCGGCATCGACGCGCGCGTCCGCAGGTCGAGACTTCCGTGGACGCCGAGCGTGGATGCGGGAGGAGCTGTGATGCGACGGTTCATCGGACCAGCGACTGTGGACTCAGGAGGCGTGGAGCTGTCCGCGAAAGAGCGCGAAGACGATCGCGAGGCCGGCCGCGAAAGTGGCGGTCCACGCGCCGATGCGGCGGGCATCCGCCAGGTCCTTCGTCTCGGGCGCACGTCCGCCGTCGCCGAGGCTGTAGAGGTCGGGCTTGGTGAGCACCACGCCGAGCAGCGCCGCCATCGCCGCCATCGGCCAGCCCCCGTTCGGGCTCGGCGTCTTCCCCGCGTCCCGCAGCGTCACGCGCCAGGCCGCCCGCACCGCGTCGCGCACCCGAGCGCCCGCTGCGATCATGATCACCGCGGAGAGACGCGCCGGAACGAAGTTGAGGAGGTCGTCCAGTCGGGCCGAAGCCTTGCCGAATCGCTCCAGCCGCCCTCGATAGCCGACGACCGCGTCCAGCGTGTTGACCGCGCGATAGGCCAGAGCGCCGGGTACACCGAGGACGGCGTACCACAGCCAAGGGGCGACATAGGAGTCACAGGTGTTCTCCGCGAGGGACGAGATTCCCGCGCCCGCGAGCTCGCTCGCATCGAGTTCGCCCGGGTCTCGGCTACAGAGTCTCGGGAGGTGCGCTCGCGCCGCGTCGATGTCGCCCGATGCGAGATGGGCCTCCAGCCCTGCGACTTCTTTGTCGAGGAGGCGCACCGAGAACGTCGTCCAGAGCAGCACGGTGGCGAGGATGAAGTGCAGCACCGGTACCGCGTCGACCGTGCGGAGCGCAGCGGCGCCGAGCGCGAAGACCGAGAGCGGGAGAGCGACCGCGAGGACCGCTCCCGCGACGAGCGCAGGCGTTCCGTCGAGCGGCGCGCGGTCCCGCGCGATGCCTGCGATCCGGCCCATCCAGACGACGGGATGCAGCCGCGCCGGAGGCTCGCCGACGGTCAGGTCGAGCATCAGCGCTGCGGCCAGGACAGCCGCCGGACCGAGCGGATCGGCGCCGATCAGCGCCACCTGACCGCCCGCATCGGCCCCGGGAGCCACTGCGTGACGACCCCCATCGAAGCGAAGTAGACCTCGTCCGCGCGGCGCGCCAGCGCCTGGTGCAGCCGCCCGGCGTGGTCGCGGAACCGACGGGCGAGGGCGGACTCGGGGACGATGCCGAGCCCGACCTCGTTCGTCACGAGCACGATGGCCAGGCCCGAGTCGAAAACCGCCTCGACGAGGCTCGCGATCCGCTCCTCGACGGCGTCGTCTCCAAGATCTGCGCACAGGAGGTTCGACAGCCAGAGCGTCAGGCAGTCGACCAGGACCACCGGCGTCTTGGGCTCGGCGGCCAGCGCGAAGAGGGTGTCGGTGAGATCGATCGACTCCTCGATCGTCCGAAAGCGACCGGCGCGATCGGCTCGATGACGGTCGATGCGACGTCGCATCTCGTCGTCGTACGCTTGGGCGGTGGCCACGTACACGGGCGGCACTCCCGGCGTACGGTCGGCCGCCAGCCTCAGGGCGCGAGACTCGCCGAACGAACTCTTGCCGCTGCGAGCGCCCCCACCGACGAGGACGACGCGCGAGCCGTCTCCCGATGGCGGAACGTCGAGGGCTACGCCGCGCTCCTCGGCCCACGCCGCGATACCCCGCTCGACCGCCGAGCGCGTCGCGCGACCGATCGCAGCCCCGATCTGCGTGTGCTTCCCCGCATAGCGGAGCGGCGGCGGCGAGTGCGACGCGTCCGGCGCGGGCGCCAGGGAGATCGCGCAATCCGTCCCCGTCCCGGACGCCGGCTCGTGCGAGAGAGTCGACGTGACTCCGGACTCCAGAACGGCGAGCGCCTTCGCCTCCTGCCCGATTGCGAGCGACTCCACCAGCGCTTCGGGACGTGCGGGCACGGGGAGGCGGACGGCGACGTTGATCGTCCCGATCGCCCCGTCCGCGGGCGGGTCACCGACGCGGAGCGCGTTCCCGAGCCCGACCGTCGCCAGCGCGTCGACCGGACCGAGCGCGGTGTCGATCGTGCAGCGCGACAGCGCGCTGACGCGTCGGCTCGTCAGGAACGCTGCCACCGCGTCGGTCGACCGCCCCGCGCCGTGGATCTTGGCCTCGAGCCAGCGCTCGGGGTCCAGACCCTCCGGCAAGTCGGAGGAACTCGCGCGGTGCCACTCGACGCGCTCCACGCGCGCGGGCCCGCCGCCGAGGATCGTCCATCCGAGAGCGTCGTGCGCGCCCCCGAGATCCCAGACGGCGGACCGTTCGTCGACGTGGAGCTCCACGGCGCCTCGTCAGTCCTGGTTCACGATCGCGGTCGACGTCGTGACGATGTTCATCCCCGAGTCGAAGACGACCCACTGGAACAGGATCGCGCCCTCCAGCGAGGCCGGCTGGTTGTAGACGAACGCACCTGCTCCCGTGGAGTCGAGGGACAGCGGCGCGAAGCGACGGCCGAAGTCGGACGCGTCGGCGCGCAGCAGGACCGGGTAGAGGCCGCCGATGTTCTCCACCACAGGGAGGAACTCGTACGCGCCCGAGCGAGCGACCCACAGGGCCGCGAAGCCGTTCGGGATCCCGCCGTCGATTTCGATGGACGCGGGGCCGCTGACGCCGGCACCGGGGCCGACGAAGACGGCGTCCGGACGCTTCGGAACGACGTTGTAGATCCCGAACTGGCCGTTCCCGAAGCACTCGGAGAACTGCACGCGGACCGACGCGTTCGGCGGCTGGTAGCCGGCGAAGACCGTCCCGCCGTCGGGGTCGATGCTCTGCGCCTCGGACGTATAAGCCGGCGTGCGGAGGATCTCCTCGGCGCGGTCACCGTTGCTGTCGAGTCGCCACGTGACGCTCTCGGATCCGCTGGCCCCCGTGTTCGTCTCGACGACGATGAGGCTCCCCGTGGCCGGGTCGTAGTCCGCGCTGGACATGCCGTCGTAGCCCACGGAGAAGTCGAAGCCGTCGGCCTCGTCCGTCAGCACCGAGCCCGAGTTGACCTGAGCCGCGTCGAAGCGCACGACCTTGACCGAATCGTCCGGGTAGGGAAACGTCCCGGGCAGCACGCCGACGTACACGTTGCCGAGTTCATCGACCTCGACCGGGCCCGAGAAACCGTCGATCCGAGCGACCAGGACCTGCTGCCCCGTCAGCAGATCGACGCGGAACAGGGAGTTCGTCGCGGACCCGAACGCCGACGCCACGACGTACGCCAGTCCGGGGACCACGTCGAACGCCATGTCGTAGTTGAACATCAGCGTCGTCAGCTCGACCATGTCGCCCGTCGCAAGGTCGAGGGAGCGGATGACGCCCGGCGAGGACTCGCCGAAGTACGCCATGTTCGTCGACTCGTCGACCTCCAGGAAGCTGGGGAACGACGAGAAGGGGAACGTGCCGTAGTCGCGGAGCACCGTGCCGTCGGCCGAGCGGAGGGCGACGTTGCTGCCATCGAAGATGAGTACGGAGCCGTCGAGGAACGAGTACGCGGCCGGGAACGTCCCGCAGTAGGCCTCGAGGTCGAGGTCACCGCTGATCTCGAATCCCTCGCCGGGCGTGATCTGGGCCTGAGCGGAAGGGACGAGGAACGCGGCCGAGAGTCCGGCGATCGCGATGATCTGGTTCGTGCGCATGAGAAACGGGTAGAGGAGTGAGTTGTGGTGGATGCGCGAATCGCAGGGTGTGCCCGCCGGATCGCGCGCATGGATCGGCGACGTCGGCGAGCGACGTCAGAATTCGATGCCGCGCCGCGCCTTGATGCCGGCCGCGTACGCGTGCTTGACGGCGACGTGCTCGGTGACCGTGTCGGCCGCCTCGATGAGCGCAGCGGGCGCCCTGCGGCCCGTGACCACGACGGACACCTTCTCGGGCCGACGGAGCAGCTCGCCCACGACCTCGTCCGTGTCGAGGTACTCGTACGAGAGCGCCACGCACAGCTCGTCGAGGACGACGACGTCGTGCTCGCCGTCGGCGATCAGCGATCGAGCGATCGACCAGCCCCGCTCCGCCGAGGCGATGTCCTTCTCGCGGTCCTGGGTGTCCCACGTGAAGCCGTCGCCGCTCACGACGTGGGTGATCTCGGGGATCGCGCGGATCGCGTCCTGCTCGCCGGTGCGCCAGGCGCCCTTGATGAACTGCACGATCGCAACGTGCTGGCCGGCACCGACTGCTCGGAGCGCGACGCCGAATCCAGCGGTCGACTTGCCCTTGCCGTCGCCCGTGTGCACGAGGAGCACGCCGCGCTCGATCTCGCGTTCGCGGACCGCCTCGCGCTGCTTCGACTGGAGGTCGCGCATGCGCTCGGCATGCTCCTCGTTCGTCGTTCCCTTGCGGTCGTTCATCGACCCCTCTCCGCGGTCAGCCTTCGCTCGCGCAGAGGACTCGCCCACCGGGCGTCGTCCGGTATGTGGGGGCCCCCGGGGGAACGGGTGATGCGGTGCGGGAAGACGCGGCGTGTTCGCCGGTCCGGGTGCGGGCACACGCCCGCCATTTCGGTCGATGCAAGCATGCTTCCCTCCGAAGCACGATCGATGAAGGCAGGGCCGGTCTCCTGGCTGACGCGTCGCACGCGGAGCAGAGCTCCGTGCGCTGTCCGTGCGCCTTCCCGATGCAGGGCATCAGTGGCGATGAGCGCGGACGTTCACGCGACTACAGTGGCGGGGGCCGCGTCGGACTGGGGCGCATGGAGCGCCTTCACCGACTTCCCGTTTCACCCCCTGGCTGAGGGGGCACCGCTGCCTCGGGTTGAAGAAGGAACGCCGGGAGTAGAGGGGCGCACGGTCGCGCTGTCAACCGGCTGCGGGCGATCGTCCCGGGAACGAGCCGAGCTTGGGACGCGGACCTGGTCCCTCAGGCGTCGTCGGACGCGAACGGAGAGGGACCGCCGAATCGGTCGACGTGGACCAGATCTTCGAGGGACGCGCGCGACTCCCACCCGGCTCGCTCGAGGTCGGGCTTCGCCTCGAACCGCTCGACGAAGCCGACGCAGAGGACCGCGATCGGCTCGACGTCATCGGGAAGCCCCGCGGCGCGCCGCACGTCGTCCTTGTCGAGGATGCTGACCCAGCCGGTCCCGAGCCCCTCCGCCCTGGCTGCGAGCATCAGGTTCTGCACGGCGGCCACGGTGGAGTCCCGAGCCGCTTCGGGCCAGGTCTGCCGCCCCAGACCGTGCCCTCGTCGGGTGCTGTGGTCGCAGGCCACGACGAGGACGAGAGGCGCTTCCTCGAGGGCCGACAGCTTCAGCCTCCCGTACTGGTCGCGTCGATCCGCGTCGCCGTAGGCCTTCCTCGCTGCCTCGTTCGCGCTCTCGAACGAGCCGATGAGCGCGTCGCGCGCGTCGCCCTTGCCCAGAAGGACGAAGCGCCAGGGCTGCATGAAGCCGACGGAGGGCGCGGCATGGGCTGCGCCGAGGACCCGGCGCAGGAGCTCGCGCGGTATCGGATCGGGGAGGAAACCGCGCCGAACGTCTCGTCGACCGTTCACGACCCTGTGAAGAGCCGCTCGGTCCTCGTGCGCCATGGGCGGCGCTGCGCCGGCTGGACGATGCGCGGTGTCCTGAGAGTCCTCGTCGAGCATGGTCGCGCTTCGAACGCTCGCTCGAAGCGGGCGAGAGGGTAGCGAGTCCCAGGTGGGCCACCCCTGGATTCTCGCCCGGGGCCGTTGCGACCTGGAGACGACAGACATACGGTGCGTCCGTCAGGTGAGGGGAAGCGTGGTGCAACTCCACCGCGGTCCCGCCGCTGTAACCGGTCCCACCGAAGCCACTCCGCGCACGCGCGGCGCCACTGCGACTCCAGGAGTCGCGGGAAGGCTGGCCCAGGATCGACACCGGAAGCCAGAAGACCCGAGCCCGACCGACCCCGCATCAGCGCGGTCGCACATCTCGCTGCGTTCTCGTGGATTGGAACGGCAGCCGAAGGGACTTCGGTACCTCCGTTCTCTTCTCCAGGTCTCGAGCGTGAGGCGGAGGTCGAGATCGTGTGCCTCTCCGTCGGCGCCGCTGCGGTCGACGTGACCGCTCGCTTGCCAACCCGTTCGGTCGACATGCCGAACACGCGACAGGTACACCGGTGCAGAGTGTCTCCCTCGGGCGGTTCGCCCTTCGGCCCGTTTCACACGTCGAGCTCGAGGCGGTCCTCGTCGAGCTCTCGCAGGCGCTGTGGTGGCCCGTCGTCGGCCTGATCGCGCTCGTGGTCGGCTACACGCTGGTGAAGCTCGGTGGCTTCCTGACGGAGGCGCTCATGCGGAGCGCCGGATCGCCGAAGAGGACCCTCCTCGTGAAGGACGGCCCCGAGACTCCCGAGGCCATGGAGCTCCTCATGGTGAAGGAGCTCGAGGGCCTCCGGATCTGTAGCCGCGTCGGCCCGATGCTCGGACTCATCGCCACGATGGTGCCCCTGGGCCCGGCTCTTTCGACGGCGACCGGCGGCACCGACGGTGATTCGTTGGCGCGACTCGGCGGGTCCTTCGCGAGCGTGATCCTCGCGCTGACGGCCGCGTCCATCGCGTTCGCGGTGCACACGGTCCGGCGCCGCTGGCTGCTCGAGGAGCTCAGCATTCGTCTCGCGTCCAAGTCGAAGAGCGGAGGCTCCCATGACTAGGAGCCGAATCACCCACCTGATCGGCGGCGAGGACGACGATCCGATGCTGTCCGCCATCAACCTCGTGGACGTCTTCCTGGTCGCCCTCGTGATCCTCATCGCGACCACCGTCAGCAAGAAGAGCGCAGCCGCGGCCGACGCGCTGCGCACGCTGAACGAGGACGACGACTTCACGCTCATCAAGAACGCCGGCACCGACCGGATGCAGATCGTCGTGAAGAGCGGCGAGACGCTCGAGCGCTTCGACGCGACCGGATCTTCGGCGGAGGGAACCGGCGTCGTGGCCGGCACCGCGTATCGCATGCGCGACGGATCGATGGTCTACGTCCCTTCCGGCACTCAGGGCAGCGAGTCGCGCTGAGGCGCGCGATCGAATCATGGAAGCAGCACGAAACTCGCTTCGAGCAGGCCGCGTCGCGGCCGCGATCATCGTACTCCTCCTGTGCTGCCTGGCACGTCCGGCTACGTCGGCTCCGCAGTCGTCTTCGACCGCCGAGCCGCCCCGGGTGCTGGTGATCCACAGCAGCCTCCTCGTGCCGGCCTACCGCGCAAAGCTCTCCAGAGCCGCCGAGGGAAGGGTGGACCTGAGCTTCGTGAGCGCGGGCGCGTCCGCGCGCGACGCGGCGCAGGGCCAGGACCTCGTCCTCTTCGACGTGCCGCACGAGAGCGTCACGGCGGAGGTCTTCGGCGATCAGGTGACTGCGATTCGAGACGTGGCGGGCGCGTATCTCATGGTCCCCGGACGTGACGAGGTCCGGGCGGGTACGCCGCCGAGCGAGGCCGGGGCTCCCGCGTCGGCCGGACTGACCGAGCCGGTCGCCGCGCGCCTGCGCGCCTACTACCGGCTCGGCGGTCGCGAGAACGTCCGCGCTTTCATGGATGCGATGGTGACCCGTCCGTGGGCGGCAGAGGGCGAGGCCGCGATGCTCGCGGCCCTCCCGGAGCCCGTCGTGATGCCGGCCATCGCGTTCTATCGCCCCGACTGGCCGACGCTGGCCGATTCGCTGGCGGAGGTCGAGGAGCGCCTCGCCGCATCCGACGCAGCCGGGTCGCCCCGTGTCGCGATCTCGTTCAACCCGAGCAGCCTCGTCGCCGACGATGTCGGCTGGCTCGACGCACTGATCGACGCGCTGTCGCGCCGTGGGCTCGCCGCCTACGGCTTCTGCGGTCCGCGCGCGGACCCGGAGCTCTTCACGAAGGGCACGTGCGTCGTGAAGGACGGTCGTCCGGCGCCCCTGGTCGACGTCATCGTCAACGCCGCCCTCGTGTTCCGAGCCCAGCAGCGGCGCGACGAGCTGGACCGCATCGGCGTACCGGTGATCCAGAGCCTGCCGTCCCTCGAGATGGACGCCGAGGAGTGGGCGGAGAGCCAGGAGGGGCTGCCCGCGGCGGACGTCTCGTACTACTTCGCGTCGAGCGAACTCGCGGGCATGGTCGACGCCCTCACCATCTCGGCGCGCGACGACGAGAGCCTCGCCCTGGAGCCGCTGCCGCAGCAGATCGAGGCGCTGGCTGACCGAGCTCTCGGCTACTCGCGGCTGCACCGCACGACGGCGGAAGAGCGCGAGCTTGCGGTCTTCGTCTACAACTATCCGCAGGGCGAAGCGAACTTCGGCGCGTCGCATCTGAACGTTCCGGAGAGCCTGGAGCGACTCCTCGCCGAGCTCGAGGGCGCGGGCTACGGCGCGACTCCGCTGACGGCGGACGAGATCACGGCGGGCGTCCAGCGCAGCCTTCGGGCCCTCTACGCGCCCGATCTCCTCGCCGAGCAGTACCGCGCCGGGGTCGCGGACCTCGTCCCGCTCGAGACCTACCTGGCCTGGTTCCGCTCGCTTCCGGATGCCACGCAGGAGCGGATCGCCGGGTACTGGGGCACGCCGGAGTCGGTCGCCGTCCGCGTGCCCGAGACCGGCGAGGTCGGCTTCGTCGTCCCGCACGTGCGCGCCGGGAACGTCCGGATCCTCCCGCAGCCTCTGCGGTTCGGAGTCACGGCGGGCGTGCCCGGCGAACTCCGACGCGCAAGGATCAACCACGGGTCGGAGGTGCCGCTGAGCCACGCCTACCTCGCGACGTACCTGCTGGCCCGCGAGACATGGGGCGTGCACGCGCTCGTGCACTTCGGCACCCACGGGACGGTCGAGTGGGCGCAGGGCAAGAAGCGCGGCCTCTCGGTCTCGGACGATCCGTACCTCGCGCTCGGGTCCGTGCCCAACCTCTATCCGTACATCATGGACAACCTCGGCGAGGCGACGACGGCGAAGCGACGGGGCCGCGCCGTGACCCTCAGCCACCTGACGCCGATGTCCACGCCCGCTGGTTTCCGGCCCGGCCTGCACGCGATGCACGACGTGATGCACGACTGGGAGCTGGCCAGCGAAGGGCTGGTGAAGGCCGAGATGCAGGAGCAGCTCGTCGAGAGCTTCGTCGAGCACGGTCTCGACCACGACCTCGGCTGGACCGTGGACGCGATGCGCGCGGACTTCGAGGAGTTCATCGAGGAGCTCCACCCGTTCCTCGACGACATCGCGCAGACGGCACAGCCCCAGGGGCTCGCGGTCTTCGGCCGTGTTCCCTCCGAGGAAGAGCGCTTCGGAATGGTGATGCAGACGCTCCGCAAGGAGCTCATCGACGCGCTTGGCGAGGACATCGACGAGGTGTTCCTGCTCGACGCGGGGAAGGTCAAGAACTCGCGGCCCGGCCGCTGGCTCAGGCTGGCGCTGCGCGACGCCGTGGCGGCGAGCACGCTCGATCTGCGGAGGATCGATGCGCTCGACGAGGAGAAGCACACGTCGGTCCCCAACCGCGCGGAGGGGAAGGAGCTGGAGCCCGAGCGACTGCTCCGTCTGGCGCGGCGTGCCCAGGAGCTCGACGCGGCGCTCGCCGAGAACTTCGAGCTGGACGGGCTGCTCCGCGCGCTCGACGGGGCCCACGTGCCCGCGGCGTACGGCGGCGACCCCGTCCGGAACCCGGACAGCCTCCCGACGGGCCGGAACCTGTACGGCTTCGACCCGACGCGCGTTCCGACGCCGCAGGCATGGGACGTGGGGCGCGGTGTGATCGAGGACTGGCTCAGCGGCTACGCCGAGGAATCCGGTGGCGTCCTCCCGGAGCAGGTCGCGTTCACGCTCTGGGCGGGTGAGACCATGCGGCACCAGGGCGTCATGGAGGCCCAGGTCCTGGCGCTCCTCGGCGTCCGCCCCCGGTGGAACGCCGCGGGTCGAGTGACCGGGCTGGAGCTGATCCCCGACCTCGAGCTGGGGCGTGCACGCATCGACACATTGCTGAGCGTCACCGGCTCCTACAGGGATCAATTCCCCCACCTGATCCGGTGGATGGACGAGGCGGTCGCCATGGTCGCGCAGCTCCGCGGCGCAGAGGGCGCTCCGGCCGACGCCGACTCCAGGAACTTCGTGGCCGAGCACGCCGCCGAGCTCGAGGCGGACCTCGTACGCGCAGGGTTCACGGTCGAGGATGCGGAGCGTCGCGCACGCGTTCGCGTCTTCTCGAACGAGCCCGGCGTCTACGGCACGGGGCTGAACTACGCGGTCAACGCGAGCGACCTCTGGCGGTCCCAGGGGCGGTCCGGCGGCGACGCGGAGATGGCGGACCTCTTCCTCAGGCGCATGGGGCACGCCTACGGAGACGGCATCGACGGGGAGTCCGCGGTCGACCTGTTCGAGCACCATCTCGCCCGCACGGACGTCGCGTTCCTCTCGCGCAGCTCGCACACCTATGGCGTGCTGACGAGCGACGATCCCTTCGCCTATCTGGGCGGACTCGCGCTCGCGGCGCGAGCGTCCGGAGGCGACGGGCCCGAGCTCTTCGTCCAGAACCTGCGGGACGAGTCGGAGGTCATCATCGACAGCGCCGCGAGCTCGATCGCCAAGGAGATGCAGACCCGCTACCTCCATCCGGAGTGGATCCGCGGCCAGATGGACGAGGGCTACAGCGGGACGCTCCAGGTGCTCAAGGCGGTGCAGTTCATGTGGGGCTGGGAGGTCATGGACCCGAACACCGTGCGCCCGGATCAGTGGCAGTCGGTCGTCGACGTCTACGTGACGGACAGCTACGCGCTCGGCACGAGGGAGTGGCTGGAGAGCGACAACCAGGCCGCGTTCGCGCAGATGCTGGAGCGGTTGATCGACTCCGTCCGACTCGGCTACTGGGACGCCGATGCGTCGACGCAGCAGCAGCTCATCGCGGCGTACCGATCTGCCGCCGAGGCGAGCCAGCTCGTGCAGCGCAATCCGGCCGTGACGGCCTACGTCGCACAGCGTCTGACGGAGTTCGATGCGGCGAAGGGCGCGCCAGAGGACTCTGTGCTCGCCGTGGCGGACACCGACGCACGCCCGGGCTCGCCCCCGCCCCCATCGTCGACGGTGGGCACGGCGCCCGAGGAGGTCGTGAGCGGCCTGGAGCTCCGCGCCCGCGAGGCCGGTGCGAAGCCGGAGCCGCAGGACGCGCCCGGCGCGGCGGCCGGGTCGACCCTCGATCCCCTCGCGCGCTGGGCTGCAACCGTGGCGGCTCTTCTCGTTCTCCTCGGAGCCGGGCTGCAGTGGTCCCGCACGCGACGAGCGCCCGTGCTGAAGGACGGCGGTTCGTCGTCGGACGCGAAGCCGTGAAGCACCTCGTCCTCTTGCGCCACGGCGAGAGCCAGTGGAACCGGGAGGGGCGGCTGACCGGCTGGACGGATGTGGACCTCACGGAGACGGGTGTCGCCGAGGCGCGTGAAGCGGGACGGCTGCTGCAAGCCGGTGGCCACGACTTCGACGTCGTACACACGTCGCTCCTGAAGCGCGCACTCAAGACGACGTTTCTCGCTCTCGAGGAGCTCGACCGTCTCTGGCTGCCGGTCGAGCCTGCATGGCAGCTGAACGAGCGTCACTACGGGCAATGGACCGGGATCGAGCGCGCCAGCGCGTGGTGCGGCAGGTTCGAAACGCGGCCGCCGGCGATGGACGTCGGAGATCCGGCCAATCCTGCGGAAGATCGCCGCTACGACGACCTGCCTCCGGAGGAGCGTCCGCGGACCGAGAGCCTCGGGGATGCGTACCGGCGCGTCGTGGCGTTCTGGAGGGCTCGCATTCAGATGGACCTCGAGGCCGGTCGTAGGGTGTTGGTCGTCGGCCACGGGACGACGCTCGGGCTGCTCGCGCAGTTCTTGGACGGGACACTCGAGGCGGACATCGCCGACCAGGTCCTGCCGACGGGTCGACCGCTGGCCTTCGAGCTGCGCGACGACCTCTCGCCTCTACGGCGCTTCTCGCTCGACGCGAACGATCGAACCGCTCGATCGACCGCGATGTGACCGCGGGCGAGGCTCTCGCCGAGAAGGTGCTGCGCGCGACCCTGGGATCGGTTGCAATTCGGGCGGGCCCCGACGCGAATCCGCGGAACCTCACCCTATCCCCTTCCCAGGACACGATGTCCCCGGACTCCTTGCGTCCCTCCGCTTGCTCGGTCACGGCCTCCGTCGCCGTCGCGACTGCGCTCGTCGTCGCGCCGACGTCAGCCTCCGCCCGCCAGCAGTCGTTCACCAACTGGGAGACGCCGCACGTGTCCCCGCTCGCGCTGGACGTCGCGGGAGAGCGACTGTTCGCGTGCAACACGCCTGACAATCGCCTGGAGGTGTTCGACATCAGCGGGACGACGCCCGTCCATCTCTTCGACGTCCCTGTCGGGCTCGACCCCGTATCGGTCCGCCAGCGCACGGCGAACGAGGTGTGGGTCGTGAACGGGCTGTCGGACTCGGTGAGCGTCGTCGATCTCACGCTGCGGGCTGTCGTCGCCACGGTCGACACCGAGGATGAGCCCGCCGACGTCGTCTTCGCAGGGACGCCGGAGCGTGCGTTCGTCACGTGCGCCCAGCCGAACCTCGTCCAGGTGTTCGATCCCGTAGCGCGGGGCGCACCGACGGCGGAGATACGCATCCTCGGCGAGGAGCCCCGCGCCATGGCGGTCAGCGCCGACGGCAGCCAGGTCTACGTCGCGGTCTTCGAGTCGGGCAACGGCTCGACGATCCTTGGCGGAGGGCTCGACCCGGCGTTCGGCAGCCCGCAGATTCGCAACGTCGTCTCCGATCCGCTCGGCCCCTACGGCGGCCAGAATCCGCCCCCGAACGAAGGCGCGAACTTCGTGCCGCCGATGACGCCCGGCAATCCGCCGCCGCCCGCCGTGGGCCTCGTCGTCAAGAAGGACGGGCTCGACCGCTGGAAGGACGACAACGGCGGCGACTGGACCGACCTGGTGAGCGGTCCGAATGCGGCGCGTTCGGACCGGCCCGTCGGGTGGGACGTGACGGACCACGACGTCGCGGTGATCGACACGACAACGCTCGCGGTGACGTACGCCGACCGCCTCATGAACATCAACATGGCGCTCGCCGTGCATCCGACGACCGGCTCCGTCACCGTCGTCGGTACCGACTGCACGAACGAGGTGCGGTTCGAGCCGAACCTGAACGGCAGGTTCCTCCGCGTGCGGATGGCGTCCGTCGACCTCGCGAACGACCGGACGGGGCTCGTCGACCTCAACCGGCACCTCGACTACCAGAGCGCGACGGTCCCGGAGGCGACGCGCGAGCTGTCGATCGGCGATCCGCGCGGGGTCGCGTGGTCCGCGGACGGCGCGCGCGCGTACGTCACCGGGATGGGGTCGAACAACGTCGTCGTCCTCGACGGTGCGGGCACGAGGGCCGGCGCCCCGATCGAGGTGGGCGAGGGACCGACGGGAATCGCCGTCGTCGGTCACCGCGCGTTCGTCCTCAACAAGTTCGACTCGTCGATCTCGACGCTCGACCTCCTCACCGCGACGGAGACATCGCGCGTGGCGTTCCACGACCCCTCGCCGGAGGCGATCAAGATCGGCCGCAAGCACCTGTACGGAACGCACGAGGGCTCGGGGCTCGGTCACGTCGCGTGCGCGTCGTGCCACGTGGACTCGAAGACCGACCGGATGGCTTGGGACCTGGGTGACCCCGCCGGCGCGATGCGGAGCGACGACCACCTGAACCTCGGCCTCGGCCTCGCCGGCCTCACGACGGGCTTCGAGGACTTCCACCCCATGAAGGGGCCGATGGCCACGCAGACGCTGCAGGACATCATCGGCAAGGAGCCCCTGCACTGGCGCGGTGACCGCGACAGCCTCCACGACTTCGCCGGCGCGTTCACCCACCTGCAGGGCGCCGTCGCGCAGCCCTCTCCGAGCGAGGTCGACGAGTTCGAGGCCTTCCTCGCCACGATCCACTTTCCGCCGAACCCATTCCGGACGTTCGAGAACGGGCTGCCGACTGCGCTGGACCTTTCGGAGCACCTCAGCGTCGGCCGCTTCACGCCCGCCGGTACCCCGCTGCCGGTCGGCAACGCGCAGACAGGCCTTGATCTGTCCAAGCCGCCCTTCGCGCTCGTCAGCGTCTTCGCGTGCGTGACCTGCCACACGACGCCGACCGGGCTCGGGCCGAACGCGCGATTCCAGGGAGGCCTGTGGGCTCCGTTCACGCCGGGGCCGAACGGCGAGGCGAATCACGGCCTCATCGCCGCCGACGGGTCGACGAACCGCAACATGAAGGTCCCGCAGCTCCGGAACCTCTACAAGAAGGTCGGGATGGACTTCATGCAGACCGAGGTCCAGTCCGGCTTCGGATTCCTGCACGACGGCAGCATCCCATCGCTCGCGCACTTCCTCTCCTCGAGCACCATCGGGTTCCAGAGCGAGCAGGCGCTCGCGGACATGACGGCCTTCATGCTCGCGTTCTCCGGATCGGACCTGCCCGAGGGCGCATCGAACGCGGTGCTGTTCCCCCCGGGAACGGCGAGCAGGGACACCCACGCCGGCGTCGGTACGCAGATCACGGTGACGGACTGGGCGAACGCGCCGCAGGGGGTGATCGACCTCGTGACCGCGATGCAGAGCGAGGCCGACCTCGCGCGCGTCGGGCTCGTGGCGCGCGGTCTGGAGACCGGGACGCCGCGCGGGTACGCGTACCTCGGCGGCGCCTCGTTCCAGGCGGATCGGATCGCCGAGCAGGTGCCCGCGCTCGATCTCCTGAGCGCCGCGACGCCCGCGGCGCCGCTCACGCTGACCGTCGTTCCGTTCGGCGCGCAGCAGCGGATCGGCGTCGATCGCGACGAGGACGGCTTCCTCGATCGCGACGAGCTCGACGCGGGCAGCGACCCCGCCAACGGAAGCAGCGTTCCGGACCTCGGCACGAACTACTGCGGGCCTGCCGTGGCGAACGCGTCCGGAGCCCCCGGGGTGATCTCGGCCGTCGGCAGCAGCGCTGCGTCCGACGGCGAGCTGACCCTCGTCGCCTCGTCCTTGCCGACGAACAGCGCGGGCTACTTCGTCGCGTCGATGACCCAGGACTTCGTCGTCGGCCCCGGCGGCAGCGCCGGCAACCTCTGCATCGGCGGCAGCGTCGCGCGCTTCGCGGCCCAGTTGCAGAACTCGGGCCTCAGCGGCTCCTTCTCGATCGACGTCGACCTCGACGCGATCCCCACGAACCCGTCCCAGCAGGTGCTCGCCGGGCAGACCTGGAACTTCCAGGCCTGGTTCCGCGACTCCGCGATGGGCCAGCCGACGTCGAACTTCACGGACGCGCTGTCGATCGCGTACCAGTGACGCGCTGGGGCCTGGAGGCCCTCCGGCGTCAACGAGAAGCGAGCGCGAGTTCACGGAACTCGGCTTCGCGGTCACGAAGCGCCGACTCCAGGCGCTGCGCGGCGCGTCGTGACTCTTCGGTCGGCGCCTGCGTCAGCAGGCTACGCTGGAACTCCCCGAGCGCCGTCACGACCTCGTCGCGGCCCTCGGGCCGCTCGGCAGCGTCGTCCTTCGTGAGGTCCCCGACGAGGAAGGCGACCAGCGCACCCGCAGAGATCATCAGGTGCGTCGACCGTGCACCGTCGGTCGGGTCGAGCGCGAACGCGAAGACGTCGTCGAGCGGGAGCGGCCCGCCGCGGCGCTCCAGCTCTCCCAGCGTCCAGCTCCGGACCGCTTCCGCCGTCGACGGATCGAGGCCTGGCCCGAAGCGCTCGCACCAGGTCGCGGCGCCGTAGCGCAGCCACAGGGGTACACGCTTCTCTCCCCAGAACTCCGCCGAGGGAAACGAACCGCCCGGGTCCAGGCGGAACTTCGCGAGGGCAACCGGGCTCGGGTCGATCGACTCGACGAACGCCTGGGCTGCTGCGTGCCGCGCTGCGTAAGCCCCCCAGGCACGGCCCGCGTCCGTTCGCGCGTCCCAGTACGCGCAGGCGGCGCCGGGATGCTCGAACTCGCGCTGCCGGTCCAGCCAGCGATCGCACGGGAACGCGTAGTGGAACGCCGCCCAACCCATGGAGTCCGGCGGGAGTTCGCCGATCTCGGCCTGGGTGACCGCGAATCCGTTGTACTGCTCGCGGCTGCGGAGCAGGATCACCGTGGAGGGTTCCTCGGGCGCTCGACCGAAGAGCCGAGCGAGGTCTCCACCGATCGCGTTCATCCGCTCTAGCGCCTCGATCGTCGTATCTCGGCTGCACGTGGAGTACGCGCGGAAGCCGCCGCGGGTGATCCTCCACCACCTCGGAATCACGCTGTGGTAATCGTCCGCGTCGTCGATTCCGAGCCTCTGCGGGCCGCACCGATAGAGGCCGTCGCGAGCCTCGGCGGCGTCGACCGCTCGCTCCGACCCGGCGTCTCCCGGGCGGACGGTCGGACGGAGGGTCGGGCCGCAGCCGACGATCGACGGAATCGCCAGCGCCCCGGTCACGGCGACGAGGCCGCGCAGTAGTTGAGATGCAGAGTGGTGGAACATCGCGTGTGTTGCACCATGTTCGAGCGACGCCGGATTCCGTGCCAAGGGACCCCGCCGCTTTCCGCACGCCACCGAACCCTTGCGAACCCACCGCGCCATCGCCGCGATCCTCGTCGCCGCCTCGTGCCGCTCGGCCGAGGTCGATTCCGCGGCGGTCCCGGACGCATTCGCCTTCGTCCTCGAGCGCTACGACGTCGATCGCGACGGCGTCGTGCGCCGCAGCGAATACGACCGACCCGACGATGCGTTCGCGCGCCTGGATCGCACCGGCGACGGGGTGCTGCGGGCGGACGACTTCCACGTCGCCGGGAGGCGGATGCTCGGTATGCGGCCGGTCTCGGCGCGCAGGGCGCGCGCCCGCCATCTCCTCGCCTGGTACTTCCAGTCCGACGGCGATCCGCACTCGCTGACGATGGACGAGGCGCTGGACGCGTGGGTGTCCTACGACCGCGACGGCAACGGACGTGTCGGTCGTCGCGAGTTCGAAGCGGGCGCTGCGAATCGCTCCGAGTTCGGCCGGATCCCGGCGGGGCGCTGGGCGGGGATGCTCGAGATCGAGACGACGGACCCGTGGGAGCGACTGGTGCAGGGCGCTGACGTCGACGGGGACGGGTTCCTGACCCCGAAGGACCTGGATGAGTTCTACGCGCTGATCGAATCGGACGAGGGTTGGTCCTTCGACCCGCTGCATGGGATCCCCGCCGTCTGCGACCTCCAGGGCGAACCCGCGCCGGACTTCACGCTGCCGACGATCGACGGCGACGGGACCGTACGGCTCGCCGACTTCGCGGGAGATCGCGCCGTCGCGCTGATCTTCGGGAGCTACACGTGACCGCCCTTCCGCGACTCGGCCGGTCGGCTGAGTGAACTCCACGATACGTACGGTGACCGCGTGCAGTTCTTCGTGGTCTACATCCGCGAAGCCCACGCGGTCGACAGCTTCCTGCCGAAGGGCGGCGGCGTCGATCCACTCGTCGAGGATCCCACGACGATCGAGGAGCGCAGCGAGGTCGCGCGCGTCTGCGTCTCCAAGCTCGCGCTGGACGAGATCCCCGCGCTCGTCGATACGCTCGACGACGCGGCGAGCCGCGCCTACGACGCATGGCCGGATCGCCTCGCGCTGATCGGCGTGAACGGTCGTATCGCCTACCACGGCGCCCGTGGTCCAGTGGGCTTCCGACCGGACGAGCTGGAGCAAGCGATCGTGCGCGAGCTCGAGGGACCCGCAGATCCGCAGGATCGCTAGCCCGCGACGCGCTCGACGGCGGACCGGCCATGCACGCCAGTGCGGGTCCCCGCGCCGAGTGCGAACTAATGCCCTGCTTCGGAAGTTCCTGGGTACTAGCGTTCGACCGTGACGAAGTCGTCGAACGTGTGGCCGCTGGGGCTGGTGAAGTCGGGCTCCAGGACGTCCCAGTGCTCCGCGATCTTTCCGTTTCCGTCGAACAGCCACATGTCGACGGTCACGAGCGATGGGATCTCGATCGACGGGTTGGCGTGATAGCGAGTGAAGCTCCAGGCACGTCCGCCGTCCACGATCGTCCATCGGTAGTCGTTCGCCACCCCTCCGAGGGAGTCGACGAACCCGGCGATGCCCTCGGCACCGTCCGGAATCAGCGGATTGTGCTGCACGTAGTCGCCCAGGAGATCGCCACGCAGCGAGGTGTTCCCGGGAAGGAACTCGGTCATGACCTTCTCTGCGGTCGCGCGGTTCCGCTCTGCATCCTGGGGCGTCACGGACGGGCGTTGCTGCGAGAACATGTCGTTGCCCGAAGCCGTCTCCGTCTGCACGGGCTGGGTCAGCTCGATCGCCGCGACGATCTTGCCGGACTCGATCGTGAAGACATGCGCGACGGCGACACCGGCCCCACCGTCGAGTTCGCGGTCCGGGTTCCAGCGATAGTGGGCGTGAACCCCGACCGTGTCGCCCTCGCTCACGGTCTGATGGATCGCGATCAGCGGCTTGGAGTGAGCGACCGATGCGGCGAAGTCGGCCCACGCCTCGACACCGTCCGCGATCTTCGATGAGTAGTGGCGCAGGTCGGGCGCGGCGAGCTGGCGGAGCTTGCCGGGGTCGTCGTCGTTGTAGAGCGACTGGAGCATCGCGACGATCTCGGCGGTCATGGCGGCTGCATCGCGGCCGTCGCGCGCGTCAGGATCTCCCTCCATCGAACTCCCCGCCGCTCCTCCTGTCGGCGAAGCGGCCTGCGCATCGGGAAGCGGATCCCGTCCACCGCAGCTCGCGAGGAAGAACGTGAGGAGGATGAGCGTGCGATGGATGACGTTCTTCATGGTTGGCTGGCGTTACGGTCGCCGACGAGCCGCGGAGGGACCTCGAGCGCCGAGCTCTCGATCGACGGAACGGCCTCCCCAACCCCGAACCAGGACCCCCGCGCATTGGGCTCGCGCGGGTCCGGCCAGGTCACGCAGGAGTCCGTCGACATCGCGGGTCGCATTCGGGACGCATGCCCGCGGGCGCCCACGACGACCAGCTTCGGCGTCGAGGAAACGGCGTGCCGGTAGTTCTCCTGTCCGCGTGACCGTTTGTCAACTTTCGTTGACGTTAATCGCCAGAGCGCTCTTCGACACCGGAGCGCTTGACTCCAGTGGCCTTCTCACGGACGACTCCGTATCGCTCATTCACCGTCGAGCGAGACTTCGGCGTGTCCGCCCGCGGTGAGCTCGACGTCGACGGGCCAGCGCACGAACTCCTCGTCTCCTGATCCCTCGACGACGAGCACCAGGTTCCGGGCATCGACCGGGACCATTGCGTACTCCAGGACGAAGCGGCCGGTCTCGGCGCTGGCGACCGGCAGGCCCGCCAGGTGCGAGGCGGGATCGATGGGCTCGCGCGGCTCCCCCCTGTCATCGCTCCAATGCAGCACCTGCCAGCTCGGAGCCGCGGGCGGCGTCCATCCGACGGGCAGGGAGCAGGTCACGCGGCAGGTTCGCACGTCCAGCTCGACGAGCTGCTCTCCCCCGATCACGTCGAGAGACCGCGTGATCTCACAGGCGCAGTTCGACTGGTCGGGCGTGTCGAGGCCGACCATGAGCCGATAGCCCCGGCCGACGGGGATCAGCACCTCGTCGGTCGCATCGGACCTCCCCGTGCCGCTCGCGTAGAAGACACGGCCACCCGCGTGCACGTCCACGAAGTAGTCCGTCTCGACCCGCGCGCCGTTGTGGGTCATGGCGAAACGGACCCGACCGAGATCAGGGACGTTCGGCGAGAGCTCCAGCCGCGTCCCCACGCCGGATCGCACGGTGGCGATGCGGCGAAGGTCGTGGGGCTCCACCGCCGGATGCGTGCCGAAGGCCGAGACGAGGATCCGACCGGGCAGCAGCGACGCGAAACGAGCGACGCCCGACTCGTCGACCGGCGTTCGGGACGCGCGCTGCTCGTTGCACTCGAACCGGAGGCCCGACCGCAGGTCGTCGGAGAGATCGAGGTGCACCTCGATCGACCCCATGCGGACGTCCATCAGCGCTCCGACGTCGAACGTCCCCTCGCCCCGCACGACCAGCACGCCGGAGACCATCGCGCGCCGGCCGGGCAGATCGACCACCGCGCGAAGAGCCGTGGGCGGTTCGCACCGGAACGTGAAGCGCCCCGCGGAATCGGGCTCGACCCGATGCGCGGACGCGACGCGCAGGACGCACTCCGCGCCGGTCCAGTCCGATGATCCCCGCGGGTCCGGACGCGGAAGCCACTCGTTCGTCTCGACGGAGAGGAGCTCGAGCGCCTCGATCCGTACCGCAGTCGGCGCGTCGCGATCGACGCCTGGCGGCAGCTCCCCGACCACGAGACTCGTCGGTCGCCTGGCGAGGCGAAGGGGCTGCCCTTCGATTCCGGTCGCCCGTTCATCGACCGGAGCCTCGATCGGCAGGTAGCCCTCGGCCTCGACCCTGACCAGGTCGACACCGGCGAGACCGATGAGCTGGATCCGGCCGCTCGCGTCCGTCCCGCGACGATCGCCGGCCGACGTCGAGGCGTACCGCCGGCTGCTCCCGCTCGAGGGCTGGCCCTCTGGCTCGTCGCGCTCGTCGAGCGAGACGCTCGCGTCCTGGATCGGCTCGTCCGACTCGGCATCGACGACGTGGAACGAGCAGGGACCGCCGAGCGGCAGCAGCACGAGGTCGACCCGCGCGCCGGGCTCACACCAGAGCGCGAGCGAGTCCCGGTACCCTTCTGCCTTCGCCGTCACGACGACCCGGTCCAGGTCGGTGCCGCGCAGGAGGAACGAGCCGTCGCTCTCGACGGGGACGGTCGCGCGTCTGGCCGAGACCGTGGCGGTCAGGACCGGGCTTCCGAGCCCGTCGACGACCCGTCCCGTGACCGTCGGACCCGGCTCCAGCGCGATCTCGCCGGCATCGACGATCTGACCCGCGGTGACGTCGACGGCGGCCAGTCGTGTCAGCCGGCCGTCCGCGCTCGCGACGACGTTGTACTCACCTTCGGGAGCACCGGGGAGCAGGAACGCACCGTCCGTGTCCGTCTCAACGGTCGTGACGAAGTGCGGAAGGCTCACGGCGGCGGCGTGGATCGGCTGCCCCTCGTCGTCGACGACGCGACCGACGATCCGACCGACCGACGCCTGCACGATGTCTCCGACGTCCAGCTGCGCAACGTCGAGCGCTCCGAAGTCACAGCCCGGAGCGCGGCCGAAACGGAGGCTTGCCGTCGCGAGGAACGGGCCCGGCTGGACGCGCAGCTGCACGACCGGTGCGGTCTGGATGGGGCACTCGACGGAGAAGACGCCGTCGCGCCCGGAGCGCACGCTGCGCTTCCATCCGGAAGATCCGACCTCGATCTCCGCCCCCGGGATCGGTCGCCCATCCGAGCCGACGATGCGGCCGCTGAGGAGCGCGACGGTCGGGTTCACCGTCGTTCCTTGCTCGGAGTCCGAACCGGCGACGACCGGCCGGGACCGCGCACCGTCGCCTCCCACCGCGGCCATCTCTTCCCCGGCCGCCGGAGCGACGCTCGCGGCGACATCCGCGGGTTCGCTCTTCCCGGTGCCACGGAGGGCGAGCGATTCACTCGCCCCGTCGCGCGTCGCGTTCTCCGGAGCGGCGAGCCGAGCCCGCCCGATCCAGAGCGCACCGACGAGGACCGCCGCGGCGGCGGCCGCGACCGTGATGAGCTGCCTGGACATCAAGAGCGCTCCCGCCGCGGTGAGCGCGGCGCGCGAGGTTTCGAAGGACGCAGCGCCGAGCGCCGGGATCGCAGCCGGGACGATCGCGACGAGGCCGTTCGCGTCGTCGTCCCGCTCCAGCGAATCCCTGAGGAGCGCGAGCCCCCTGCGAACGCGCCAGCGGACGCTGTCTTCCTGCACCCCGAGTCGCTCCGCCATGTCGCGCGTCGCGAGCCCGCGCTGGAAGCGCAGGAGGAGCGTCGTGCGGAAGGGCTCGTCGAGCGCGGCGACGTGTCTCCAGAGGAGCTGCTGGGCCTCGCCCGCCTCGAGGAGTTCCTCGGTCGACGGAAGCACGACGTCCCGCGGGACCTGGCGCTCGTGGAAGACACGCCGGTTCGCGCCGCGCCGAGCATGGAGGAGCACGCTGCGGAGCGCGCGGGCGAGCACGCCCCGATCGGGCGCGCCGCCGCCGCGCGCCTCGAGCCGCCGCGTCGCCGCGAGCCACGCGTCCTGCACCGCGTCGTCGGCCAGCGCAGGGTCCCGCACGAGGCGGTGCGCGAGCCGCGACAGCCACGTCATGTCGGCGAGGAGCTCTTCGTGGGCCAAGGGTCCGGTCTCGGGTTCCATCCCGAGGACTCATCCCGGCCAGGGCCGGGACGCGAACGAAAGGGCGGAGAATCCTCGGCGGAAGGCTACCCGAGCGCTCGTGGGCGGTGTCGCGCGCCCTCAGGCGCCTCCGCAGGGCCGCATCGGGTTGCCGCGTCTACGGGCTCCCCGGCGCGAATACCGATCCATGAAGCGACCGCGACCCGCACCCGCCGGCCCGGGACAGGAGTCCGTCTGGGACTACCCGCGCCCTCCCCGTCTCGAGCGCACGACGAGGCGTATCCGCGCCGTCGTGGGCGGCGTGACGCTCGCGGACTCGACGCGCGCCTTCCGGGTGCTGGAGACCAGCCACCCGCCCGTGTACTACGTGCCTCCCGACGACGTCCGCGCCGATCTGGTGGTCGCAGGCGCGGGCACCTCTTACTGCGAGTGGAAGGGCATGGCGGCCTATCACGACGCCGTGATCGAAGGGAAGCGCTTCGAGCGCGTCGCCTGGTCGTACCCCGCGCCGACCCCCGCGTTCGAGCCCATTCGGAGCTACCTGGCCTTCTACCTGCCGGCGATCGACGCCGGCTACGTGGACGACGAGCGCGCCGAGCCGCAGCCCGGCGGGTTCTACGGAGGATGGGTCACGTCCGATCTCGCGGGCCCGTTCAAGGGCGGGCCCGGGAGCATGGGCTGGTAGCGCCGCCTCGGCTCACCGCCTCCCCTTCCACCGCTTGACGGCTCGACGCACGCGCCGGACGTCCTCGGCTCTCTCGTCGCTGATGCGTCGAGACCTCCACGCTTCCAGGATCCGGCGCTTCTTCTCCTTCCAGCGACTCGTGTCGCACCGCCGATCCGGGGTCGCGACGACGTCGACCTCGGCGACCGCGGTGTTCCCGGCCTGGTCCGTCGCCGTGATCACGACCGTGTAGATCTTCCCGTCACCGCGCCACGGGCGCGACGAGCGCAGCTTCAGCAAGATCCGGCCGGTCGCCTGGTCGATGACGGGCGTCGTGAAGTCGGGCAGCGCCTCGCCGCACGGCTTCCGGTCCGCGTCCTGTGAGCACCGCACGACTGCGCTGAGGGTCACCGGCCCCCCGTCCGGCGTCGACGCGTTCGCGTCGATCTTCACCTTCACGAGCCGATGCCGTGCGGGCCAGAGCATCCGGACCGAGACCTCGGGCGCGAGCGTCGGACCGCCGACGTCCTCGATCCGCACGTCCGCCGAGCAGGTCGCGGAGGCGCCCGCCGCGTCCTGGACCGTCAGGACGACGACGTTCAGACCCAGCGCCAGCGACGCGGCCGGCACCGTCGCCAGCGGCACGTCGACGGGCGCGCCACCGCGCGTCGTCTGGACGAGGCCCGACGCGAAGACCGTGCCGCCGAGCGACCAGTCGTACGACACGAGGTCGCCGTCGTGGTCCGCGACCGTCGCCGCCAGCGAGACGTCGACGCCCGGGACGAAGGTCCCGCTCCCCGAACAGACGGCCTCCGGCGCGGCGTTGCCCACCGTCAGGACCATCGTGTCGGTCGCGGTGAATTCGCCGTCCGAGACCTCCAGCGTCAGCGTGCGGGAGCCGGCGGACCCGAGAGCGACGGTCGAGAGGTCGAGCGGCGCGCCGCCGTCCAGCGCGACCGGCGTCGGCGGGAGGAGCTCGAGCGATCCGTCCAGCCAGCGGTACGTCAGCATGTCGCCGTCGGGATCGGACGCAGAGCCCGCGAGCGTGACGCTCAAGAGCATCGTCGACACGATCGTCACGTTCTCCCCTGCGTCGGCGGTCGGCGGCGCGTTCGAGCGCGAGCGCAGCGAGTACGTGTTCGGCCCGACCGTGAACGAGCCCGGAGTGAGCGTGCCGTCGGCCGCGACCTCGAACTGGAGCGTCGCCGACTGCGGTGCGACGTCCGCCGGAGCGACCTCGATCGGATAGCCGTCCGCATACTCGCCGAAGAGCGTTGGATAGGCCGCGTTGTCGGTGATCGGGAGCTGGACGACGTCACCGGAACTCAGCGTCCCGAAGGGCGTGGGCAGGACGAGCGTCGAGCCGAAGACCTCGGAACCGTCCGAGCCGACGAGCGTCAGCTCGCTCTCGGCGCGGATCCACTCGAACGCGATCTCGGTCGTCCCGTCGGTCACGTCGCGGTCGTCGACGTCCCTGCGGAGCGCCCCCGAGGACAGCGGGGCGACGACGAAGTCGTAGCCGTCCCCGTAGAGCCCTCGCAGCGTGGGATAGAGGGCCCGGTCCGTGAGCGGAAGCGTGAGCCCCGACCCCGACTGCAGGTTCGTCGTCGGCCGCACGAATCCGACGCCGCTGTGACGCAGGCGGAGGAACGAGCCCGCGATCTCGGCCCCGAGCTGGTCGACGACGCGCACCGTCACGTCCGCGGTCCGCCACTCGACGGCGATCGCGGTCGTCGCCGCGGTCACGGCCTGGTTCGAGACGTCGCGCTCGAGCGAGGTCGCCGCAAGAACCGTCAGGTCGTAGCCGTCCGCCGCCGTACCGTTGATCGTCGGATACACCGCGGTATCGGTGATCGGCAGCGTGACTCGCGCGCCGGACCCGAACGACGAGTCGTCGCGGAACCCGGGCGGCGCACCGCCGCGGAAGCGCAGCGACGAGCCGCGGAGGCTGCCGCCCCGCTGATCGACGACGGAGAGCCGCACGCTGCTCGTGATCCACTCGAACGAGAGCGTCGTCGGCGCTGGCGGGACGAAGGCCCGTTCCGTGCGCAGGAGCGCCGAGTTCACGTGGATCGCGAAGTCGTGCGTGCCGTCGTCGAGCTGCACGGTCGTACCGGTCGGAACCGCCGCCGCGCCGTCCACCCCGACGGTCGCGCCACGGATCTCGACCCCGTTCTGGTCCTCGACGCGGAGCTCGACGGCGACCTGCCCGAAGGCGGTCGACGCCGTGCTCGCGACGAGGGCCATGAAGGCCAGTCGTCCCATTCTTCCCCCCCCTTGCTCGTCCGGACGAACCCGTTCACGGGTATGCGCCTGCCCGGGCGATCGAGTTCACAGCCCGACGATCGGCGCGAGCGAACGTCGGGGAAGTGTGAAACCCCGTCCTGCGTGACTCGTAGCAGGACCGTCGTTCAGCGCGAGACGCGACCGTGCGGATCAGGTCGTCGCACGGGCCGCCGCAAGAACGCACACCACGCGGCGACGAGCACCGTCGCGAGTCCGAGCAGGAGCAGCGCACGCCCGAATCCGCCGACGACGTCGGCGAGCGCGCTCAGCGCCCACGGTCCGGCCGCCGATCCAGCGACGCCGACGGAGCCGGAGAGACCGCGGATGGCTCCGTGGTGCGCGCGTCCGAAATAGCGCGCGATCGTCGGCGCCATCGTCGCTGTCGCGATCCCGTGCGCGACGCCGTGGAGCGCCATCCCGACGTGCGCGTCGAGCGCGCTGTCCGCTAGTCCGAGGAGGACGGTCCCGACGGCGAGCAGCGTCATCGCGACCGTCAGGAGCACGGACGGCCGCATGCGGTCGGCGAGGAGACCGCCGACGAGCGTGGCGGCGAGGCCCGCGGCCGCGAACGACGCGAACGTGCGCGCGGCCTCCGCCTCGTTCATCCCCGCCGTCGCGAGGATCGGCTGGAGGTGGAAGTGCACGGCCGTCAGGACGGCCGCGACCGTCGCGAGCGCGACGAAGAGGATCCAGAGCGAAGCGGTCGCCCGCGCCTCGGCGAGGGTGAACGAGCCGTCGTCGCCGCCTCGGTCGCGCTCGGTCGGCGCACGCCGAGGCGGATCACGGTCGACGAGGAAGAGCGCTGCGAGCAGGCCGACCGCCCCCGCGCTGACGGCGAGAACGACGGCGGCGCCGCGCCATCCGCGCGCCGCGATGAGCGCGATCGAGACCTGTGGCACGACGGCGATCGCGGCCGAGATCGTCGCGCCGCGCAGCCCCTCCACCGCGCCGAGGTTTGCGTCGTAGCGCAGGGCGAGGGCGTGACTCGACGACAGCGAGAGTGCGCCCTGGCCGAAGACGCGCAGCAGGAAGAACGCGAGCGTGAGCGCGACGATCCCCTGGACGGCGGACAGCGCCACGCCCGCCAGCGCGAGCCCGACGGACGCGGCCATCATCATCCGGCGCGGCCCGATACGGTCCGCGACCCGGCCGATCCACGGCAGGCAGGCCGCCGAAAGAAGGGTCCCGACGAGGTAGGCGCCGGCGAGCCGCGTCGGCGACACGTCGAGCGCCGTCGTCAGCGCGTCGTTGAACGTCGAGACGACGAAGGTCTGGCCCGGCGCCGTGACGAACATCGCCACGAGGCAGCCGGCGACGACGGCGACGTTCCGGCTCCTCGAGCGCTCGGACATGGGCGCGGGATTCTCTCCGCGGGCGCGGCCTGTGGGCCCGGTAAAGCACGCGATTCGCGCGAGCCCGCCAGCGTTCAGGGCTCAGCGTTCAGGGCTCGAACGTCACGAACACGCCGTCGGTCGCGTCGAAGCCCGACGGCCCGGAGTCGCGGAAGAGCACCTGGTGGAACCAGGTCGTCCCCGCGAGGAACCCGGCGCCGAGGCCCGGCGTCACGAAGTCGAAGTCGGTCCTGACCGAGCCGGTCGCCGACGAAAGACCGACCGGACCGCGAACGATCCCCGGCACGAAGGGCGAAACGCACAGGCGGCCGTCGCCGAACGGCGCGTCGTACCCGGCCGGGCCGTGGATCGGCAGCGACGGCACGCCCGCCGGGAGGCGCGTCGCGATCACCGACAGCTTCCGGACCGCAGCGCTCGCGTCGACGAGGAGGTGGACGCGCGCCGCGTCGCCCGTCGAGTTGGGCGTCGGCGTGCAGGTTCGGCCAGTAGAGCCGCGCTCGACCGTCGAGTAGCGGCTCCCGAAGGCGCGCCCGCGGAAGCCCTGGAGGGAATCCTGACGCGGGAAGAACTCGAACGAGTCCGGGTCGATCAGGCCGAGCCCGGCCGCTGACGGGAGCAGCAGGAGGCCGCCCGCGGACTCCAGCAGATCCTGCTCGAACGGCGCGACGCTCACGACGTCCTCGACCGTCTGGTCGTCCCGGAGGATCCCGACCGACACGACCGCCGCCACCGCGATGCGGCCGTCGTCGAGCATCGTGATGCGCTCGGGGAAGTACCCGGTGCCGTTCTGCATCGCGACCGAAGCGGCGTCCGGCGCGAACTCGAAGAGCACGTCATAGCTGGCGTCCAGCCGCAGTAACACGTCGTCCGCCGCGCCGAGGAAGCCGCCCTGGAACGGGTCGATGTCCGTGAACGAGCGGACGCCGGTGTCGGTCCGCCCGATCTCGACCGCTGCACCGTCGACGTCGACGAGGCTGCGCGTCCCGGCGGGCGTCCGGACCGTCGACAGGATGGCGCCGAACGGCGCACGTGAGATGGCGACGATGCGCTCGTCGACGAGTGCGCTGCCGACGAACGTGAGAGGCGTCCCGCCGTAGCGCAGGACGCCCTCGTTGCTCCCGACCCAGACCTCGGACCCGACGCGCTCGATGCACGTACAGGCCACGGGGAGCGGGAACGGGGTGATCGGCTGGAGGAGGACGTCGTCCACGCGGATCGCACCGCCGACGTCGAGCTCGAGGACGGAGACGCCGAACGTGCCCGTGCTCCCTGTGAGGACGTCGACGCGATCGTGGGCGGGCGCGAGCGGCGAGAGCGCCGCGATCGTGACGGCGAGGGAGAGCGTGGAGTTCATCGGAGAGAGGAGCATGGGGGCGAGCGAAACCGGCGAGCGGCAGGCCTTCGATCGTAGAGCAGCCTCGGCAACCGCGCTCGCGCTCGGTCACTGGAACGGGATCTCGACCGCGTTCGTGAAGTTCGAGGTCGCCGCCCCCCCCACGGCGTCGCGATGCCAGCACTGGAAGGACCACGTCTCACCCGACATCGCCGCGACGGTCCCCACCGGCTGCGCGATCGCCTGCGGGTCGAGGAGGGTCCCGTTCTCTCCGCCGGACCCGCTGTTGAAGATCCCGAAACGGCCGATGGTCCCGCCGAGGCAGATCGCCCCCTGGCTCCCGCCCGGGAACGCCGCGTAGCCCTGGGTGAGCGACGCCAGGTACATCCCCGTCGCATGCGTCGGGAGGGCGGACGCCGCGAGCACCTTCTGCGTCCCGATCGAACGATCCCCGACCGCACGCAGGAAGCCGCGGTCGCCCGTGCTGTTCGGGAATCCGTAGCAGTACTGCGCTCCGCAGGCCTGCGTCCCGTCGTCGTTGGAGACCACGGCGCCGTAGAGGTCGACGTCCGAGCCCCGGTCGGCGCACCACACCAGCAGAGCGTCGCGCCGCGCAGCCGCAGCGCCGCCGGAGAGCGCGGACGCTCCGCCGAGCTGGTAGACGTTGTCGCCTGGACCGCTCACGGCGGTACGCCGCTCGCTGATGCCGAGCCGGTCGCCGACGGGGTGGAGCGTCGTGAAGTGCGTCCGCGTCGTGCTCAGCGGCGCCCCAAACTCGCGCATCGCGACGATCCAGCCGTCGGTCAGGGACAGGACGCACGGGCCGTTCCTCTCCAGATCCCCGCTCGCATGCTCGGCGCGGTGGATCGTTGTCCTGGAGAGCGTGGTGGAGTTCACGCACAGCGCCGCCTCGACATCGACGCCGGCGCCGTCGAAGAGCGTGTACGTCACGAGGAAGAGACGGTCCAGCGTCCCGTCGAAGGTGACGTCGCTCGGACAGGACACCTCGATCTGCGACATGCCGCTCGGAACCGTCTCCGTGTGGACGTCGAACGTCGGCGTCAGGGGAGTGCCCGCGTAGTCGATCTGCTGCGCGACGACCTTCGTGACGCCGTTCGCAGCGTCATCATGGCGCCACGCGACGATCCACTCGTTCGCGGACTGCCAGTTGCCGGTCGACTTCGAGATCGCGGGGAGCCACTCGTTCCGGGTCGGATCGTCGGCGAGTACGAGCTCGGGACCCACGTAGTTGTCGTCCGGGTCGACGATGATCATCGCGACGTCGGACTGGACCCCTCCGTAGTTGCGCTCGTACACGACTCCGTAGAACGAGGCGATGCTCATGGCGGCGTCGCCTCCGATCCTGGCGTTGGAGCAGGTGTAGCCGCTGCTGGCGCCCTTCAGGATGAACTGCACGCCGAGGGAGCCGTCGACCGCGCTGCGCGTCCTCGAACCGATGTCGACCGAGAACCCACCCGGGCCGTCGATGCCCGCGACGACGCGGAACTGTCGAGCGTTGTCCACGGACGCGATGCTCGGCTCGCGCCAGCTCTCGGCGGTCATGTCGACGTAGGCGTCATCCGTCACCACGCCCGTCGCGGGCTGGAAGTAGAAGCTGAACAGATCGGTGTCGTTCCCCGAGAACACCTCCTCGTAGACCACGCAGTAGCGGTCCGACAGTGCGTCGTACGCCGCGTCGGGGCGGAACAGGTCAGCCTCGAAGTCGTCGAGGAGGTAGCTCGCGATGACCGGATCGACGACGAGCGATCCGGCCAGCGTGTCGAGGAAGGCGGCCGGTACGACGAGCTCCAGCCCGCCGTCCCACGCGCGCTTCTGGACGGCTGACCGTCGGCCGTCGGAGGCAATGGCCACGGCGGCGCCGTAGGTGACGCCGCCGCGGTCTCCCTCGAACCGGGTCGTGCCGTCGACCGTGCGCTGCGCGAGGTCCGAGTCGACCGCGAGCCGCAGGACGAGGTCCCCCTCGCCTGCGGGGACGTCGAGTTCGAACGACTGTTCGACCGCGCCGAGGGTCACGTCGTAGCGCACCTCGACGGCACCGCGGTCGAGTACGAGACGGTCCCCGCTGCGCCGCACATCGGCGCTCGCCTCGAGCCCAAGCTCGTGCGTTCCCCGGGAGACTTCGTGGAGGCGAAAGGCGACCGGCATGTTGCGCGGCGCGTCCGACCCCAGGAAGGGGACGAATGTGAAGCCGCTCGAATCGGCCGAGGCCTTGAAGTCGCGGCCGCGGACCCAGTGGGCACCGTGCCGATCGACGTCCCACTGGAGCGCGTGCTCCGCCGTCCGGGCCGCAGCGACGAGACCCCGAGCTTCGACATCGACGCCCCCCTGGCTGGCGAGAGCGGGCGCGACGAGGACGGCAGCGGCGAACGGCAGGCGGGCGAGGAGCATGGTTGGATCTCCGAGGACGAGGGGCGAGGCAGAGGCACGACTCCGCCGCTCTCGGGTCTGCGCGGGCGAGCCCTCCGTTTTGCAGAATTCCCGATTCGTGGTCCGACGAGGAGACGGTGTCGCGGACCGCATCACCGGTCGTCGGATGCCACGTGACCGGCACTTCCTCGTCGCTGAACTGCGCGCAGGTGGTCGACCCCGTATCCTCGCGGCGAATCGATGTCCGAGAGTCCTGACGACCCCCTGCGAGAGCGCGCGGAGACCGTGTCGCGCGACCTGACGACGGCGCTCGTGGCGCTGCACATCGAGGCGCTGCCGCACGGCGCAGGCCCGAAAAGAGCCGCGGTCCACATCGACATGCCCGTGCCGATGGCGAGCAGGATCCTGCGTGCCGTGGACGAGCGGACTCCGCTCGCCGCGCTGCAGAAGCTACCGGGCCCCGATCCCTTGCTTCGCTGGGTCGAGGCCGCCGCCGGCAAGGGTGTCCGGGACGAGACCCATCGCGCCGCCGTCGACGCGGTCGAGTCGTTCGAGCGGCTGATCGCCGAGGAGGCGGGAGACCGCGCCGCGCTCGACGCGCGGCTGCTCCAGTGGATGCCGGAGGCGCGTCGCACGCTGGAGCTCCGCCGGCGGCAGGCGGTCTTCCGCGGCCTCAGCGAGATCGAGGGACGGTCGTGCGAGCTGGAGCTGACGACCATCATCCTCTACCCCTCGACGGATGGCGATCGCGTCGACCTGTGCTGCATCCAGGCGCGAACGGGGATGCGGACGCTCCGGCCCGGGCTTGCGACGAAGTTCATCACCGAGCGCATCACGCCCGAGGACCACGTACGCGACCTGTCGAGCGTCGACGGCGTCGACCTGGAGGGCGTTGCGTCGGCGGTGCGGCTCGACCAGTTCACTCAGGGCGACTCGGCGAAGGTCGAGATCGTGCGCGACGGGGACAGCGTGCAGTACCTGCTCGCGATGCCCGACTCCTCCCCGAACGCGGTCGCGGACTTCGTCATCGCAGAGCTGGACCGCGGCGAGTTCGAGCGCACGGACGAGCCCCTGGAGAAGGGGTCGTTCTTCTCGCACGTCATCCAGAACGCGTGCCGCTACGGCACGATCGACGTCCTGATCCACGAGGAACTCGTCCCCGAGCCGGAGCCGCTGCTGTTCCTCTATCGGAACCACGGAACGGGGGCGGCGCAGCCGGGCGATCCGCTGCGCGAGGTGGATCGCCTGGAGCCGCTGGACGGGATCGAACGGAGGACCTCCTCCCCTCGCGATCTCCGGCTCGGGCCGCTCCCGCGCTACGGGGAGATGGTCGCACACGTCGCCGAGCGGCTCGCCTGGGACCTCTCCGGCGCGACGCTCTTCCGAGCACAGCTCGAGTACCCCGTGCCCGGCACGCAGATCTCGATCGGGTTCCCCGGCTCTCGGTTCTGATCGCGTGGGCAGCAGTTGCCCATGCAAACAGCGCATCCTCGGCAGAGGATGCGCCAGCAAGGTCGGCGCACAGCCTGGGCAGCAGAATCGGAGATCCCTGCCCAGGCTGTGAGCGCGCGCCCTCGCCGTGGACTCCGATACGGCGAGGGGGCGCTTGCGATGGGGCGACCCGCGAGCGCCGCCCCTGGTCACTCCCAACCGGGGCGGCGGGCGGATGCCCTCGTCACATCACTGGAACACGACCGAGACCGCGTTCGTGAAGTTCGACGTGGCCGAGCCGCCGACGGAGTCGCGGTGCCACGCCTGGAAGTTCCAGGTCTCGCCGGCCTGCACGGTCACGAGACCGGTCGGCGTGGGCGTCTGGGTGAGGTCGAGCGCGAGCGCGATCGTTCCGGTCGCCCCCGAGTTGAGGATCTGGCCCGGGCCGACGTAGCGCCCGATCCCACCGCCGAGGCAGAGGTTGCCCTGGCTCCCGCCGGGGTTCGCGACGAAGTTCTGCGTCTGGCTCGTGAGGAAGAAGCCGAACGACATCGCCGGGAGGTCGATCGCCTCCAGCGTCACGTCGTTGTTGCTGGCAACAGCGGAGCCGCTCGCGAGGATCCGGCCGGGGACGCCCGTCGAGTTGGCGACGGCGGGGCTGCAGTAGAACGTGCCGAGTCCGCCGTCGAAGATCCCGCCCGCCTCGGGCGAGCCGAGCTGGCCCGCGACGGAGTCGCTGATCGCCACGTCCGTGACGGCGAGCGCGCCGACGTACAGCGGGAACGAGTTGTCGTTCTGGTCCGACAGGAACCAGGAGACGGCCGACCCACTCCCGTCGGGGAGCGTGTCGATCGGAATGTCCGTCATGACGAGCGTGCCGTCGACGAACAGCTTCGAGGTGCCCGCCGCGGAGTCGACCGTGTAGACCACGCGGAACCACGAGTCGTAGGACCAGGTCCCGACACCGACCGTCCCGGCGCCGACGCCGGAGTTGTCGAGGTCGTGCCAGAACGCGTTCGCCCCGTGGTCGAGGTGGATCTCGGCGTCCAGGAGGTTGTCACGCGACTGCCAGAGCGCGGTGTAGTTGATCGCGTTCTGCGCGGAGTCGAAGTACAGGTCCATCACGAGCGTGAAGGACGACGCCTCGGGCTGACCGTGCAGCGGGCGGAGGTAGTAGCCGAGCGGGTTGATGTGCCGGCCCGCGCTGAGGATCGGCGCGTCGACGCCGGCGATCGTCGGGATGCCGGCGGCGGAGCAGGTCGTGAACTCGTCGACCATCGAGGTCGCACCGTTCGCGCCGTCCGCGAACTCGAGCACGCCGGGGCCGTATGCGCGGTTGACGACGCCGGCCGTGACGCCGGTCATGCGCCACTCGGACGTGTTGCCAGAGGGAGAGGAGACGGTCTGGGCGAACGCTGCCGAGGTGAGCGTGGCGCCGCAGAGGCCGAGGAGGGTGGTCTTGAGCATGGTTGGAGAGGAAGGGACGGAAGGACGAAGCGAGTGGCACGCGGCGCCCGGGCCACCATCGATCGAGGGAATCTAGTGGATCCTACTTCGCCCGACAAGTTGCCGGGCGAGTTGTCAGGCAATATTATCCGCATTCTTTGGCCCCTGAGGCGTCCTGATCCAGAGATCGGGCGCCACCGACGCACGTCCGGGCGGACGGGTCCCCCCATCGAACCGTCCCTCTGGCAGTCCTCGCCGACGAGTCGATGGGCTCATCGCCCACTGCCTGGTGCTATCGCGTCGTTGATCCGCGGAACGCTCCGCAGATCGGTCTCACCGGCCGAACTCGCTTTCGGCCCAGGGAGCGCCACACGGCTCGCGCCTCGATGCACGCGATGAGCAGGACGCCATAGCCGGCGAGCTCGGACAGCTCCTCGATGAGGCGAGGGACGTCGCGCACGTAGTGCACGCCGAGGACGGCGCTCCAGACGTCCTGCCGACCGATGAGGCGAGACTCGACCAGGATCAGGAAGGCCGCCGACAAGAGCAGGCCGCCCGCGCGTCCTTCGAGAATCGCTCGCGCCGCACGGGCGGCACTCGCGCGATGCAGAGCACCGAAGGCCGCGCCGCCGAGGGCGACCGTCCATGCCGGGTACTTCCACGATCCATGCGAGAGCCGGTCGAACGCTCCATCGAGCTCTCGGATGAACATCGAGGCAAGCAGACAGAAGAACGGTATCGACGCCGAGCGACATCCTGCAACGCCCACCGTCGTACCGACGACGATCATCGCGCCGCCGAGGAGAGCGAGCTGCGTGAGCTCGATGGCGCCCGCCTCTCCGGTCAGCGTGCGTGGGCCGAGGATCAGCAGCGCTTCGGTCATCACGTACAGGCAGAGCCCGATCGCGAGCAAGACACCTGTCGATACCCAGGCGCTCACCTGCACGGCGCCATCCGTGGGAGGAGCGACGCCAGGCTCGTCCTCTCGATGAACGGTTTCGCTCATCGCATGCGCTGGAGCTCCGGCCTCCAGTGAGCGACGCCGGCAGCCTCCCCCAGGACCCCGATTCGTTCGCCGCTTCTCGGCGGCAGCAGAGGCCCATGTCGCCGTCGACTCCCGCGACACGGCAGCCCTGATTGCATCTTGCAGTCGATCGTCACGTCCCTGGTCCGTCCGTCGTCTCGTAGGACGGACTCGCGCAGACGTCAACGATCCGTGACAAACGATAGCGCGAACACGAACCAGGACGAAAGGGCGGGAAGCGCTAGGCGAACAGCGGCCGGGTTGGTGGACCGAGGTCGTCGGTCGAGCCAGTACTAATAAGGAGCGTAGAGAGCACGGCGATCTCCGACGCTAGCCGCCACTCGCGGCCAATCCGTCGAACGTGTGGCCGCTGGGGCTCGTGAAGTCGGCCTCGAGAACGTCCCAGTGTTCGGCGATCCTGCCAGATCCGTCGAACTGCCAGATGTCGATGGTCACGAGCGCCGGCACGCCGATCGATGGGTTGGCGTGGTAGCGCGTGAAGCTCCACGCCTGACCGTCTTCGACCATCGTCCATCGATAGTCGTTGGTCGCGCCGTTGATGGACTCGACGAACCCGGCGATGCCCTCGGAGCCGTCCGGGATCAGCGGGTTGTGCTGGACGTAGTCCCCCAGGAGCTCCTCACGGAGCGAAGTCTGCCCGGGGAGGAACTCGGTCATGACTCTCTCCACGACCGCGCGATTGCGCTCAGGGTCCTGTGGCGTCACGGGCTCGCGCATCCGGGAGAACATGTCGTTCCCCGAGGCCGTCTCCGTCTGCACGGCCTGCGTCAGCTCCATCGCCGCGACGATCTTGCCGGATTCGACGGTGAAGACGTGCGCCACAGCGACTCCGTCACCGCCATCGAGCTCGCGGTCCGGATTCCACCGATAGTGGGCATGGATCCCGACCATCCTGCCCTCGCTCACCGTTCGGTGAACGGCGACCAGCGGCCTGGACCCAGCGACCGACTCTGCGACCGACTCTGCGACCGACGCTGCGAAGGCGACCCACGCTTCGATGCCGTCACCGATCTTCGAGGAGTAGTGACGGAAGTCGGGCGCGGCGAGCGCGCGAAGCTTGCTGGGGTCGTTCTCGTTGTAGAGCGACTGCAGCATCTCGACGAGCTCCAGGGCGATACCGGTAGGTCCCGCTCCTTCCGTAGTGCGATGTTCGTTCTTCATTCAGTTTCTCGCCAACACTCGAACTCTTCGAGTCTTGTTCAGTCAGGTCGGACGGATCGACGGATCCGTCTCGAGGATCGCGTCCGACATTCGATCCAGCCCATGGTTCGCTGCGAACCAGGTGCCCGCAGCGCGCGGCGCCAGGGGGTCAGTGGCCCTCGTTCGATCGGATCGTCCCAGCGCCCCTCGCACGGATCGCTCGGAGAGCCAAGATCGGAATGCCGAGCGAGAGCAGAACTCTGGGCGAATGCCAGAGCAGCCAGTAGCGGCGAGCAGCATCCGCCTCGAACGCGGTGTACGAAGGATCTCGGAGTCGCAGATTCTCCGGAACGTGCACGGCGAGGGTGATCACCGTGGTTGCCACGTAGAGTCCGATCGCGAGCTGCCAGGTCCTTCGTGCACTCGGATCGGGGCGATCGAGCCGGGTCGAGAGGACGAGGCCGACGAGCGTCAGCAGGAACAGGGGCATCACCGTGTACAGGAAGACCGTGAACTGTCCCCAGAACTCGCGGGCGAACTCGAGAGGCTCGAGGCTCATCCAGTAGCTGCCCAGCGACAGACCGATGAACAGGTTGCACCCGAAGAACGCCGCGGAGGAGACCACTGCGAGTCCGTTGACCCGGTGGCGATAGGCATCGCTCGGCATCGCTGACATGTGAGTCACGCCTCGACGATCCAGGACCTACGACCCGAGCGGACCGACACGCCGCCGGGCCAGGAAGTGCTGCAGGACGTCGCGTCGGAGGAGGAGGACGAGCGCTGCGAGCTGGACGGTCATCCCGAAGGCAATTCCTCCATAGACCAGTGCCCCCGAGGCGATCGACTCCGGAAGCGGATCGGTGTACTGCGCGAGGAGCCCGTGGGAGTAGTCGAATGCGCCGACCGCGTTGTAGATCAGCAGTGCCCCCCAGGCGCGTGGCCCGCGGAGCCTGAACAGCACGACCAGCGCGACCGGGACGAGGAGACCGAGAACTGCGTCGCTCACCCAGGGTGCGAGCCATGCGTCCGGCGCCTCTCCACCGAACATCTCCAGCTTCGGGAGGAACAGGATGGTCTGCGCTCGCGGGGCGGTCAGCCCGATCAGGACAGCGATCCACGTCCGGACCCGGGGCGGGCCAGTGCGTCGGCCTCTTTCGGAGTTGGCGGCGTCGGCTTGAGGCATGTGCGCTCGGTCGCTGGCGGCGGCTGCGGCGTGGGTTGGTCACGATTCGCGGAGTACGCGCCGCCACTGCGAGCGTACGCCGCCCTGTTTCATTTGTCAACGATCGTTGTCTTACAGACGATCATGCTCCTGACGCGACGGATCCCAATCAGGGTTCTTCTTCCGGCTCCGTGCCCTCGGGCGCTGTCCATCCGCCCCCCAGCGACCGGTAGAGATCGACCACGTCGAGGAGCACGTCCAGTCGGGACTGCGCGACCTGATCCTCGAGCGTGAAGAGGCTCCGCTGAGCGTCGAGGACGCGCTGGAAGCTCGCCTGCCCGGATGTATAGAGCTCGCGCGACAGCCCGACGGATCGCTCTGCCGCGGAGGAGGCGTCGGTCAAGAGCTCGGCCCGCCTACGGTCCTCCACGATCGCGACGAGGGAGTTCTCCACCTCTTCCTGGGCGATCAGCAGGCTCTGTCGCAGCGCGATCGCGAGCTGGCGGACGATCGCCTCCTCGATTTCGACGTTGGATCGAAGTCGCCGCCCGTTGAAGATGGGGATAGAGACGAGCGGGCCGATGGCACCTGTCTCGATGCCGTCTCCCAGCACGTCGTTGGAAGTCCTCGCGAGCCAGTCCCACGTCCCCGAGAGGTTGACCGCGGGGTAGAGCGCCGCGGTCGCGACGCCCACGCGCGCGGTCTGCGCAGCCAGTCGTCGCTCCGCCGCCCGAACGTCCGGACGATTGCGAAGGAGGTCGGCCGGAACACCGACCAACAGCTCGCCCGGGACGTCGGGAAGGTCCCCCACGCTCGCCAGGCGAGAGTCCAGCGCGCGCGGCGGCCGCCCCGCGAGAACCGCGAGCCGATGCGTGTCCCGGCGCAGGGCGAGCTCGAGCGCGGGCACGGTCGCCCTGGACGAGAACAGGTTGACGTCCGCCTGCGCGGGATCGAGCCCCGCCACGATGCCCGCCCGGAAACGCTCCGTCGCCAGGAGCTGGCTCTGTCGCTGGGCGTCGACGTTCCTCCTCGCGATCTCGAGCCGTTCGCTGATCGAGAGGATTCGTAGGTACGTCGCGGCGGTCTCGGCTGCGAGGAGCACCTGGACCGCGCGAAGGTCCTCCACCTGTGCCTCCAGGGAAGCGCCGGCTGCCTCGACGCTCCGACGGACGCGACCGAAGAGGTCGAGCTCCCAGACGAACTCGCCGCCTGCCGTCCACTGGTTCTGCGTGCGCGGCTCCGGGAAGAGGATCGGGCGCGTCCGCGAATAGGAACCCGTCACGTCGAGCGTCGGCAGCCGATCCGCGCGCGCAACGCCGAATCGGGCGCGCACCTCCTCGATTCGCTCGACGGCGACCTGTACGTCGAGGTTCCGTGCGAGCACGTCCTCGACCAGTTCGGTCAGGGTGGCGTCGCCGAACGCGGACCACCACGACGACAGCTCCGAGGCGAGGACGGACTCTTCCGATCCATCGCGGAAGCTGTCCGGCGTCTCGATCTGCGGCGGTTCGTAGTCGGGCCCCACGGCAGCACACCCAGCGAGGATGGCCGTGAAGTAGAGCGAGCGCCGGATCATCGCGACTCCTCCGACGTGACGCTCATGCCGAACCACTGGACGAACGCGACGTACGTGGTCGGCACCACGAGGAGCGTCAAGGCGGTCGAGAACGCGAGGCCGAAGATCATCGCGTACGACATGCCCGCCCACATCGGCCCACCGAAGAGGGCGAGAGGGACCATGCCGCCGATCGTCGTGAGGGTCGTCAGGACGATGGGCCTCATGCGCGCCCTTCCGGCCCTCTCGACCGCAAGCTCGAGGTCGGTTCCGCCCGCGACCTCGTTCTCGATGAAGTCGATGAGAATGATGGCGTTGTTGATCACGACCCCGGACAGAGAGACGATCCCGAGCATCGGCATGAAGCCGAGGGGCCACCCGGTGGCCCACAGTCCGACGAGCGCTCCGATCAGTGCGAGGGGCACGGACGCGAGCACGACGAGCGGCTTGGAGAGCGAGTTGTACTGTCCGATCAGGACGAGGAGGATCAGGGCCATCGAGAGCACGAGCGCTCCGCCCATGTCTCCCTGGCTCTCCTTTGTCTCCTTCGCCTCGCCCAGCTCGTCGAGCTCGTACTCGACCGGAAGGTCCTCGAGCACGGCCTGCATGGCGGGCATCGCTGAAGCAGAGACGGCGGTCGCCAGATACCCGTCGTCCACCTGCGAGCCCACCGTGATGGCGCGTCGTCGATTGAAGCGTGAGATCGACGCGGGCTGCCAGGACGTCTCGAGCGATGCGACGGAGTCGAGGGGGACCTTGGTCGTGTCGCTTCCGACATAGAACCCCTCGAGCGTCTCGAGCGCTCTCCGCTCGGACTCGAGCAGCCGAAGCTCGACGGGCACGGTGTAGTCGCCCTCGCGCAGCTCGGTCAGGGGAAAGCCGGAGAGGAGGGCGTTCAACGACCGCGCGATCTGACGGTTGTTGAGGCCGGCGATCTGGACCTTCTGCGGATCGATGTCGACCCGGACCTGGTACGTCGAGTTTCCCCAGTCGTGGTACGGATCGAGGACTCCGTTGGCCCCTCGCAAGGCTTCGACCATGCTGTCGCCCGCGACCCGCAGGACGTCCGGATCCGGCCCCGAGATCCGGAACTCGACGGGCTGATCGATCGGCGGTCCGAGGGCGTACTTGCTCACCTCGATCCTCGCGCCAGGAACGAGGGAGAGACGCTCTCGAAGCTCGGGGACCCAGTCGGCGGACAGCGTTGCGTCCGTCGTATTGACGACCATGAACGCGTACCGGGGCGATGGGTCCTCTGGGTCCATGTTGAGCATGAGCCGAGGGCCTCCCGAGCCAATGATCGCGTACGCGTTCTCCAACCTGGTCCGCGGAACGCCGTCGATCTCGGCCTCGGACGTCTCGACGAGGACGTCCTCGATCCGTGCGACGACCGCCGCTGTCTGGTCCACGGTGGATCCGAACGGTAGGCGGACTTCGATGAAGAGCTGGTCCCTTACGCCGCCCGGGAAGAACTGGTTCCCGATGATCGGAACGAGCGCGACCGACGCCATCACCGCGACGAAGGCCCCCGTGAGCGTGAAGAGCTTCGCGCGGAGACAGAACCGAATCGTCCTCGAGTAGGCGCGTTCGAAGATGCTCTCCCTCTGCGCCTCGGCATGCCCGCCGCGGAGGATCCAGAAGCAGAGCACCGGAGTCACGGTCATCGCGACGAGGTAGCTCGCCAGCAGCGTCGTTGAAACGACGATGGGCAGGCTCCGGATGTACTCACCCGTTCCGCCCGGGATCGTCAGGAGCGGAAGGAACGCGGCGACGGTGGTCAGGGTGGATGTCAGGATCGGGACCGCGAGCTCGCTCGCGCCTCGCCAGGCAGCGCGGAAGCGGGTCTCCCCTCCGCGAATGAGCGTTGCGGTCTGATCCGAGACGACGATCGCGTTGTCGACGATCATCCCGAGCGCGATGATCAGCGACGCGATCGAGAACTGCTCCAGCTCGACGCCGAACTGCCTGACGACGCCGAGCGCCGCGATCATGCAGAACGGAACCGCCGCAGCCATGATGACCGCCGGTCGCCATCCCATCATCACGAAGGCCACGAGCAGGACGACCGCGATCGCCTGCCAGAGGTTCGTCACGAAGCTCCCCACGAGGCCGTCGACCTGGCGCGGGAGATCGTTGACTACTGCGAAGTCGACGTCGGGCGGGAGTTGCGTCGCGCGCAGGGTCTCGAGGCGCTCCCGGACGCGCTCGCCCATCTCGACGACGTTGGCGCCCTTCTTCATCTCGACGGCCAGCAGAGCCGCGTGCGGGGCGCGGACCGACGGGGCGAGGAACCGCACGCGTTCGGAGACCGGGTCCTCGATCCCCCGTCGCAGAGTGAACGGAAGGTCGCGCAGCAGGACGGGATGTCCCCCCGCGTCGGTCCCGAGGACGATGCTCTCGAAGCCCCCGAAGACCTCGATCTCCCCGCTGGCCCGAACCAGGAAGCGTCCTCCGTCGGTCTCGAGCTCGCCGCTCGACTCGACGATGTTCCGCTCATCGAGCGCGGCGCGGAGCTCGAGCGGTCCGACCCCGAGCTTCGCCCATTCGTCGGCGGAGACCTCCAGATAGACCCGTTCCTCGGCCAGTCCGTAGAGATCGACGCCGCTGACCGACGGGATCGTCTCCAGCTCGTCCTCGACGAGCTCCGCGAGAACCTCGAGCTCCCGGTCGGTGTAGCGCCTCCGAATGGTCCCCGTCGAGCTGCCGGGGGGAGGAGTCTGGTGGAGCGCCACGACCATGGCCGAGACGTCCCCGAAGTTCGAGTTGACGACCGGAGGCAGCGCGCCGTCCGGCAGCTCGCGCTGCACGCCACGGATCTCGTTCCGAAGCTCGTCCCAGACCTGGTCGATCTCGGTCAGGCGCTTGTCGAGTTCGACCTTGATGACCGCGACGCCGGACTGCGACTCCGAACGGATCTCGTCGACCTCGTCGACTTCCGCGATCGCTTCCTCCAGGACGTCGACGACGAGCTCGTCGACCTTCAGCGCAGGCGCACCGGGCCACACGCACGTGACGATCGCCGTGCGGATCGTCAGCTCGGGGTCCTCGCGGCGCGAGATCTCCTGGAACGTGAGCGCTCCGAAGAGCATGGCCATCGCGGCCAGGGTCATCACGAACACGCGATGACCGATCGCGAATCGCGTCACGGGCCGACCTCGCCGATGGTCGACGTCACGGTCACTGCGTCGCCATCCATCAGGAAGTGCGCGCCATCCAGCACGACTCGAGCTCCGCCCAGGTCCGCCGGACCGTCGACGAGCCGCAGCTCACCCGCAGAGTCCGCGACGGAGACGGGCACACGAATCACCCTCGAGGACTCGTCCACGACGAAGAGCGCCGTCTCGCCGTTGATCTCCTGGATCGCCTGGACGGGCACCCAGAGACCGGTCGTACGCGCTTCACGGCCGATCGCGACCTGCACGAGATCCCCAGGACGCAAGAGCCACCGGTTGTCCGAGACGACGAAGGCCTCGGCGTGCTCCTTGGTGGGAAAGGCGACCAGCATGTCGTCGATCCCGATCGCGCCGGTGTCGAGCAGCTCGACGAGCTCGAAGCTCGCGACCTTGACGCGCGACTCGCCGAGCTCGACGGGGACGACCTCCGCGCGGAGTACTCCGCTCAAGGCCGCCGTGCTCCGTGTGCTCCGCCGGACCCCGCGCACCTTGAGAGCGTACGGGCCGTCGTCGGACCGACCGATGGCCTGGTCCACGACGTAGAGCCCGCTCGCGCCGGGGAGGTCGAGGGGGTTCTCGAGGACCGGCAGCAGATAGGGCGTGGAGGGTCGATCGGCGCGTTGGGACTGCGGGGTGCGCCGCCGGTTGGCAGCGATGAGCCCGACCGTGAAGGTGCGCGTGCCGACGTTTGCAACGCCGCGCTTCTCGAAGACGGTCGCATCGACCGCGCGATCCGTCTCCACCCTTCCGTCGGAGATCGGAAAGACCGTGGCTCCCGATCCGAGCAGGAGGTCGTCCTCGATCGAAGGAGCGACGGTCAGCTCGACCTCGACAGGATTGAGCATGGTCAGCGTCACGACGGGCGATCCAGCGCCGACGTAGCTCCCTTCGGCGACCTGGACGTCGGTGATCCGCCCGTCGAACGGCGCCCGAAGGACGCAGTCCTCCAGGTCGCTGGTCGCATCGAGGACGACCTGCTCCAGCTCGTCGATGAGTGCCTCTTGCGAAGCGATGGTGGCCTCCTGGAGCGCAACGGCCCCCTCGGCTTCGTCGATCGCAGAGGTCGCTGCAGACTCCTCCTGCTTCCGGGTTGCGACCTGGGCTCGTCCCTGGGCCAGGCGAGCCTCGGCGATGTTGAGCGCGGTCGCGCTCTCGCGAACCGCGATGTCGGAGACCGCTCCCGTCGGTAGGAGGTCTCGATTGCGCTCGAGCGTCGTGCGTGCCAGGGTGACGGTCGACTCGAGTGAGGTGAGGTCCTTCTCGGCGTACGACACGCTCCACCACGCCGACGCGGCCCGGAATCGAGCGGTCTCGAGCCTCGCCGGCAGCACGCGCTCGAGCTGGACCTGGAGCGCGACGAGCCTGCTCTGGGCAGCCTCGAGACGTCGCTGAGCCTGCTTCAGCGCACGCTCGTACGGTGCGGAGTCGATCTCGGCGACGACGGTGCCGGCGGCGATCGAGACTCCGTCTCCGTCGACTCGATCCCCCAGCATGTCGTCGCCGACGTTCGCGAGCCGCGTGACGCGCCCCGCGACCTCGAACGCGAGTTCGGCCTCGCGGTACGGCGTCACGAGCCCGGGGAACAGCGCGTCGGAGGGGGGCGCCGTCTCGACGAGGCTGAAGACACGAACCGGCCGGTGCGGCTGGACGCGGGGGGGCTCCTGCTGCTCGCCGCAGCTCGCGACGAAGAAGGCCAGCGCGATCAACGTAGGGGAAGCCGACTTCATCATGGGCGTCTGACTCGTCCCGTCTCGACGAGCTGTTGGAAGGCCTCCGTGACGGCCGATTCGATGGGCCGGTAGCGGAAACCGAAGTCTCGGACGGTCTTTCCGTGATCGCCGCGCCACGGAGTGCCCACGTTCCGCTGGACGATCTTCCGCGTGAGCGTCGGATCGACGAGCGGCCCCACCAGCCACGCGAGCCAGGCGGGAAGGACGCGTGCGGGGAACGGGTACCTCTCACCGAAGCGCCGTCGCAGGATCTCGACGACGTCGAAGAGCCCGATCGACCGAGCGAAGGTCAGGTAGCGCCCACGCGGCATTCGGGTGGAAGGCCGCCAAGAGGTGCATCTCGGCGACGTCACGAACATCGACCATTGCAAGCTGAAGATCAGGCACCCCTCGCTTCAACGACCCGTTCCCGAGCTGGGCGAGGACCTTGAACGATTCGGAGGTGACGATCGGTGATGTGCCAGGGCCCATCACGAAGTGCGGGTTGACCGTCGTCAGCCTCCACCGACCCTGGGCGTCCGCGATAGCCCACGCCGCGCGTTCGGCGACCGTCTTGGAGAACGAGTACGGCTGATGGTCCAGCGAGGAAGTCTCGTTCCAGTCCGCCTCGGTGAATGAGCCGGACTCGCTCGACTCCACGTCCACGTTGTCGCCGAAGATTGCAACGGCGCTGCTCGTCACGACCACGCGCTCGACCGAGCGCGTTCGGTCGACCTCCTCGAGCACGTTGCGCGTTCCGAGCAGTGCAGGGTCGACCAGGTCACGCTGCGGATCGTCGACCGCGAGGGCGAACGGAGACGCGGTATGGAAGACCGCCTTGCACCCTTGCATCGCGCTGGCATACGAGCCGGGAGCGGTGAGGTCCGCGTCGAAGTAGCGGACCTCTCCCGGCGATCGACGCGCCAGAACGTCCAGATGCGCGCGCTTCGCGGCGTTCTTCGAGTCTCGGACGGCCGCGTGGACCCTCACGCCGCGCTCGAGCAGGAGCCGGACGATCCAGCCAGCCACGTAGCCGGTGGCCCCGGTGACGAGCACGGGTCCGTCGCCTACACCCAGGTCGGAATTCAACATCGCGGTCGTACTGCTGGCTGCATGGCGGTGCGCTCGCACGTCGATCGGACTCGACGTGGACGGGAGTGCGCGCCGCACGTTCTCGTGCCGCAGCGATTATTTGTCAACGCTCATGGACTTAAATGTCACAGATCGTGGACAAACAGTCCAAGAGCTGGATTCGAACCGGCGCGCGTCGTCCTACTGCTCGATCGCTGCGAGCGCCCGATCCGCTGCGTCGCGGAGGGTCGCCTTCGACTGGCCCGCCCGAACCATGACGAGCATTCCCATGTGCGTCGCAAGGAGGCTGCGCGCCGCAGCGCGAAGCTGCGATCGTTCGATCGCGGTCTCGCCGACGTCGAGGGCTCGCTCGAGCGTGCCGCGGTATGCCCGCTCAACGCGCGCGAAGTGCGCTGTGACGGCTTGGGCGACTCCCTCGGCGCCCATCGCGTTCCCTTCGCGCGCCGTGTTGCAGAAGAGACATCCGAACTGACCGAGCGGGTGCTTGCCCTGGTTCACGAACCCCATCAGCGTCCGCCGAATGTCTCGGATCCCGCTCTTGGGATCCTCGAGTGCCCCCAGGTAGTGAGCACCGGCCATCTCGTCGAACTTCTGGAGCGAGGCCAGGAAGAGCCGGTGCTTGTCTCCGAACTCCCGGAACAGCTGCCGTCGGTCGAGTCCGGTCGCCTCCTCCAGTCGAGTGACCGTCCCCCCGTCGTACCCCCACTCCCAGAAGCAGACGGTCGCGGCGCGGAGGACCTCGTCGACGTCGTAGGTGCGCGGGCGAGGCATGGATCGACGGCGTTCCTGTCGCGCTCGCCACGAGGTCCTCGTGGGGCGCGCTTCGGCGACGCGTATTTCTGGACAGACTGTACTCGATGGGACATTTTGTCGCAGCCATCCAAATGCGATACGACGGCGAGCTCCTGGGAGACGGAGCACCTCTCCCTGGAACGTCATCCACGGTGCCCTTCGCTCGGATCGAGGTCCGACCCAAGACTCCGGCGCGCCCTCCGCGAGGTCGACGAGCAGATTTCGGTGTACGTCAACGATCGGTGACGTAGACTGCGCGAGCGCACGCCGGGGAGACCGGGTTGCCGACTGCCGCCCGTGAACGAACTGCCCCGATCCGGATGGAATGAGATCGCCGAACATCCATCTTCCACACGTCTTCCCCCCATCGACGGGCGTAGCGTCGGTCAATGGGCTCGCGCGACGTCGGGGAGCGATGTGCGCGTGATCGGGCACCCTTCGACCCGAGGAACCGCGAGGCTGCTGATCGCGGAGAGAGCCGCGGCCGAGACGCAGCAGCCGGAGGCTCGAGATCGGTCGTGACCCCGACGTGGGCAGAACGACGGAGATTCTCGATCCTGCTGGGGGCGCTCGCACTCCTCCTGACCCTGTACCCGCTGGAGGAGGCTTCCGGGCGAGCACGGGTGGTGTTCCAGGTCGGGTTCGACATGGTTCTCGTCGCGGCGGTGCTGACGATGCGACGCGCGCCTCGCTGGTTCCTGGCCGGTCTGGGCCTCGAGGGCGCAGCGGTCACGGGGTACTGGTCCGCGGTCCTGCTACCTGGCACGTGGTTCGGATCTCGCGCGGCAGAGGTCCTCGTCAATCTCGCCACCGGACTGGGCGTGCTGCTCGTGATCTGCTTCGTGCTCCGCGACCTGTTCTCCTGCGCGAGGGTGACGGGCGACCGGCTCTGCGGCGCGCTCTGCGTCTACATGTTGCTCGGACTGCTCTGGGGCTTCCTCGACACCGCGGTCGAGCTCGCGGCTCCGGGGTCGTTCGCGATCGGTGACGGCCTGCGCGGATTCTCGGGGAACGACGAGTCGCTACTGAGTCGTTCTGGTGAGCTCTTCTACTACAGCTTCATCACGCTGACGACGGTCGGCTTCGGCGACGTCTCGCCGACAGGGACCGAGGCGCAGATGCTGACCATGTGGGAGGCGCTCGTCGGCCAGGCCTATCTGACGATCATGGTGGCGAGACTGGTAGGCCTGCACGTCAGCTCGCAGCGCTGAGCCGCGAGAACAGGCGGATGGTCGACTGAGGATCACTCTTCGAGCTGCTGCTCGGCGGCTCGTGCGGCCGCGTCGGTCTCCCGCCACGCCGCGGCGGCGGTCTCGTCGCCGGCGGAGTCGGCCGCCTGGATCAGGAGCTCCATCAGCCGCGGGTGGTGCTGGATCTCGGCGATCGGGGTCGCGAGGGCGAGCGCCGCTTCGGGACCTTCCGCTTCGAGGACGCGGGACACGACGTCAGGGATACGCTCGGGGTGGAGGCGTCCCTGCCCCAGCAGAGTTCGCTCCCGTTCGTCGGCGGTGGCGCCGTCGCCGGTCGCGCGCAGGGCGTCGATCACCCAGTGCTCGGTGGACGGCGAGATGTCGTCCCGCCCGGCGATCTCGCGCGCGAGGGCGCGGGCCTCGTCCTCGCGCCCCACCTCTCCGAGGCGGACGGCGGTGAGCGCGAGGGCCTGCACCGCGCCGTCGGCCCCGATGCGCTCCTCCGCGAGCCAGCCCGAGAGCGTCGTCGCGAACGTGCTGAACCACTCGGCGCTCTCGGGGATCTCGCCGCCGCCCGGCGGGAGGATCCTCCTGAGGTCCGCAGTGGACAGTCGGCCCGGCGACTTCGGATCGGTCCGGTACCAGGCCTCGTCGGGCTGCGCGACCGTCGCCGGGTCGAGCTTCGCGATCCCGACCTCCAGCGCCTGCAGGGCGTGGTCCCGCTCCCCCGCCGCGAGATAGAGCGACACGACCCGGCGCGCCGCCCGGCGACGCAGCCCCTTGCTCGCGTCGCGGGCCTCGTCGGCGAGCGTCCGGGCGCGCTCGAGCGCCTCGACCGGACCGACGATGTCGTCCCACGTGTCGAAGACGAGCTCCTCGTACCGCTCTCGCTCCCACGGACGATCGACCGGCTTCGACACGTCGAGGATGATCTGGATCAGCTCGAGCTGGGCGTCGCCCTCGAGGTGATCGCGCGCCTCCTTGACGAGCTCACGGTCGGTCACGTACGTGACGACATCGGTGCTCTCCTCGCCGCGGTACACCGATCGGTCGAAGCCCTGCAGCGCGCACCACTCGTAGAGTCGCAGCGCGATGTGGTCCTGACCGCTCCGCAGCAGGACGCGCGCGAGTCGCCTGACCTGGACGGCGTCCCGGGGGGGGATCGTGCGGACGAGGTCCGCGAGCGCGTCCGCGGCCTCGCCGGTGACGAGCTCGGGAGAGCGATCGAGCAGCGCCAGCAGCCGGATCTGGTCGGCCCGTCCGCCGTCGCCGCGAGCCGCGGCCTGGAGCAGCTCCGCGAGCGCCGCCTCCTCGCCGGCGGCGGCGATGTCCGCGCCGAGCAGCCCCTCCAGCAGCCCCTGGAGCCGGTCCAGTTCGTACGACTGGACGGTGCGAAGGAAGCGCCACTGCTCGGCGAGCAACCGCTCGTGGATGGCGATCCGCTCGTACGCGTTCGGCGGATCCGGGCGCGGCTCGGGCTCCTCGGGGTCGAACGAGAGCAGGCCGCCCTTCTTCGGCTCATCGTCCTCGGCGCCGCCTTCGCCCTCCTCGTCCGCGGGCCAGGTGAGGTTCGCGAGCGCGAGGTTCCGGTACCGCCGGCGGCTGTAGTAGGGACGCGGCTTCGGCTGGCCGACCGGGAACTGGCGCCAGAGCCGACGGAAGATCCGCGCCGCCTCCTGCTCGTCCCCCTCCGCGAGCGACTCACGCACGTCGTCGAAGGACTTGGGGAGGCCCTTCTTCGACGACGCGAGGTCCTCCGCCGTGTAGAGCACGCCGTTGACCGAGATCATCGCACCGGGCGGAAGCGTGAACCCCGCGGGGAATCCGGGGATCCCGCTGTCGCCCAGGCCCCCGAGTTCGTCGAGCTTCTTCTGTGCCGCGAGCGCCCGCACCGGAGCGCGCAGCCGCTGCCACTCCGCGACGAGCGACTTCGCGTGCCGCTTCTTCGCCTGGTCGTCCTTCGTGACCTCGAGGATCCGCTCCAGCGTCAGCGCAGCGGCGACGCGTTCGGAGCGCTCGCGCTGGAGGCGGCGACGCAGCTCGAGCAGCTCCTCCTCCTCGGGGTTCTCCTCGAGGGCCGCCTGGAGCGTGCTCGCGGCCATCTCGTCGCGGTCGCCCTCCAGCATGAGCTCGACCCGCGCCTTCGTGACGCTCACGGATTCGCCGTCCTCCGCGACGCGCTCGTCGAGCGCCGCCACGAAGGCGTCGATCTCCGACTCGACGAAGATCTCCGTGAGCTTCTCGCGCGCCTGTCGCTTGTAGTAGTCGTTCGACTCGTCGGCGGCGAGCGTCGCCCAGACCCCCGCGGCCTCGGGCGCCAGCCCCTCCTCGCCACATGCGTGCCGATGGACGAGGGCGACGGCGGGCATCGTCTCGAGCTGCGGACGCACGTCGACGATCTGCCGCGCCATCGCAGCCACGAGCTCGTGACTGTGTTCGACCTCGACGAGACGGCTCGCCGTGTACTTGACGAAGTCGTCCGCCTCCCCGAGCGCGTCCGGCAGCGACTCCAGGATGAACGAGCCGAGCTCCTCGGGCGTCTCCTCGTTCGAATCGTTGACCAGGTCGATCAGGAACGCGGCGCGGTTCGTCGCTTCGAGCTTCGACCAGACGCCGCGGAGCGCGCCGGCGCGGTCGGCGGGCGGCAGCAGTGCGAGGACGGGGCCGAGCCCGAACGCATACTTGTCGCCGTAGCCGTCGAGCAGCGTGCGGACCTGTTCGGCCTCGACGACGCCCTCCCCGAATCGCTTCGTCAGCTTGGGGAGGATCGTGACGAACTGAGAGTTCTTCTCGGGGTCCTCGAGGACGCGTCCGACGAGGAAGCGCGCGAGCGCGAGGCCGGTCTCCGCGTCGAGCGTCGAGAGGAGTGACTCGACCTGTGACTCCAGCTGGTGCGGATACGTCCCGCTGTCCAGGTCGAGCCGGACCCAGTCGCGGGCGACGCTGAGCGCGAGCTCGTCGTCGTCCGCGGCGAGAGCAGCGGCGAAGAGCACCCCCATGCGGGCGATCGACTCCTTCTCGAGCCCGGTCCGGTCGGCGCGTCGGACGGTGTCACGCACGTCGTCGACGCGTCCGTCGGCGATCGCGGGCAGCACGGCACCGAGCGCCTGGTCGAAGGACACCACTCCGCCACGCGCGTCTTCGCCGGATCCCGCGTCGCCGAGCCGGGCGAGGAGGCTTGCCCGGCGATCCCCCTCGGCACCGCTCGCGTCGACGAGCGAGCGGCCCGCCGAGAAGCGCCCCCACTGCGCCCGGTCGTCGAGCGCTGCGTCGAGGAATCCGTCGTCCTCGGGGAAGGCCGCGAGCACCGTGCGATCCAGTCCCTCCGCGATCCTCGCCTGCCCCGACGCGAATGCGACGCGGCGGACGATCCCGACGCGAGCGTCGAGGCGCGGGTGACGTTCGAGCCGCGCGACGGCCTCGCCCTCTTCGTCGCCCTCTTTGGGCGCGCTAGAGGCGCGGCCCGCCTCGGCCGCGGCGAGCGCCGCGGGCAGCTCGGCCTCGAACGCCGCGCGATGGCTCTCTAGGAACGCTGCAACCGCAGCGTCGTCGGCGAGCGTCGAGAGGACGCCCTGGAGGACGCGCTCCAGGTACTGGTCGAAGTCGTCGACGTTGCGCGCGAAGTAGAACGGCTGGTCCTCGTCCTCCTCGTCCGCGCCGCTCTCGAAGAGCGTCTTGCGGGCCAGCAGAACGTCGTGCGCTCGCATGTACAGGTCGAGCGCGGCCCCGTCGCCCCCGAGCGACTCGCGCAGCTCGCCGACCTTGGCGAGGAGCGGCACGTTCGTCGGGCTCGCCGCGAGCACCGCCTGGTAGAGGTCGAGCGAGCGCTCGACGAAGCCCGCCTTCTCGAAGCGCTCCGCGGCCTGCTGCTGGTACAGGTCACCGTCGGGGAACTCGCGCGTGAGGTCGAACGTACGCGCCGCGGACGCCTCGTCCCCCGCGTCGAGGAACGCGTCACCGAGATCGAGGTAGACCTCCGGCGGGACGAGCTCGGCGAGCCCGACGAGCCGCCGGCCGAACGCGAGCTGCTGGTCGCGATCGCCCGTGCGGCCAGGGGAGTTGAACGAACCCTGCGACGGCTTCGAGAGCTCCATGAGCTCGCGCAGGACGGAGGCGCGGCGAGGCCCGGCGGACGCGAGCAGGTTCTCGAGCGCGCGGACGTGCCCCTCCTCGTCCTGGGTCTCCTCCGCCAGATCGGCGAGGAGCTGGTACAGGTACGTCGCGTCCTCCTTCGCGGCGAGCCGCTCCAGCGTGATGCGCCGCGCCCACTGGACCATCTTCGGCCGCGGCGGCGCGTCGACGAGCATGTTGAGCAGCCCGTCGATCGCGATCGTGAACATGTCGTCGCGATCGGCGGTCTCCGCGAGGTACTGGAACATCCCGACGGCGCGATCCGACTGGCGGATCTGCTTCATCAGGTTCGCCATCAAGAGATACGAGTCGATGCGCTCGGGGTGCGCGGCGAGCCCGCGCCGGTAGGCGGCGATCGCCTCCTCGCGCATGCCGGAGAGGGAGAGGACGCCCGCCTCGAACTCGGCCGACGTGTCGTCGCCGCCGGGCAGCTCCTGGAGCTTCATCAGCGTCGCGCGGGCCTGATCCGGCTTGCCGCGCTCCAGCTGGCTCATCGCGAGCTGCCGGTAGTAGTCGGGCTTGCCCTCGGGGTCGATCTCGATGAGCTGCGCGACCGCCTTCTCATAGAGGTAGTAGTCGTTGCAGGCGAGGTAGACGCGGGCCTTCTCCGTCAGCGCCTCGAGCTGCGATCCGCCCGAGATCTCGAGGAACTCGTCCACGATCTCCGCCGCGGAGACGGAGTCGCCGACCTTCGTGTACAGGCGCACGAGCAGCCCGCTGTCGCGCTCGGTCGCCGTGTCGTCGAAGAGCTTGCGCTCCAGCTCGACCGCGATGTCCGCGAGCACGCCGAGGCGCGACGCGACGGTCATCATCCGGTCCTCGACGAAGCGACGGCGCGCGAGCGACTTCACGCGCGTCCACAGCTCCTGCCAGAGCTCGAGCGCCATCTCCTCGCGCCCGACCTCGGAGTAGAGCCACGCGAGACGCATCTCCAGGTCCTCGCCGGCCTTGCCGGATCCGCGCGCCTCGCGCACGCCCTCCAGCACGCGCACCGCGGCCTCCAGCTCGCCGATCCGCTCGAGGCAGTCGGACAGAGGCATGCGCGCGGGGGAGCCCGCGTCGCAGTACCCGTCGAGGCTGTCGAGCGCGCCGCGCGCGTCGTCGAGACGCCCGCGGTCGAGGTGCAGCTCGAACAGGAACAGGTACGCGGCCTCCGTCCCGTCGTCCGCGTCGATCGCAGATGCCGCTGCGCGCTGCGCCAGCGCATCGAGCCCGAGGCTCTCCAGGGTCTCGGCGGCAACGAGTGGCTGCTCGACCGTCGCGCCACTCCGCTCGAACCCGTCGAACCAGTCCTCCCACAGCGACACCGCGGCGACGCGATCCCCCTGCTCGAGGTGGTGCCGCGAGAGGCCCTCGCGCCACAGCAGCTCCGCCGGCTCGGCGGCGATCCACTGGCCGTACACCGCGACCATCTCGTCCTCGCGGTCCGCCTCTCGGTACATCTCCAGCAGGCGAACGCGTTCCTCGCGCGTGAACTCGGCGGCGGCGTCGCCCTGGCTCATCGCGATCGCCTCGTCCGTCGCTCCGGTCTCGCGGAGGAGGTCGATCCACATGCGCCGCGCCTCGGGAGGCAGCCCCGCGCGCTCCGCATCGAAGCGCCCGAGGAGCGCGCCGAGCGTGTCGTCGCCCCGGTGGGCCTCGGCGAGGAGCGTGAGTCCGTACCGCCGCTCGCGCGCGACGGGCGCGAGGTGCACCGCCCGCCACGCGGCTCCCTGCGCACGCGGGAAGTCCTTCGCACGCAGCGCCCACTCGGCGACGCGCAGCTCGCCGTTCGCGGCGGCCTTGCGCGCCTTCTTGCGAACGTCGGTCGCTGCGCCCTCCGGGGCGAGCGCGGTCACCTCGTACAGGTCGGCGGCGTCGCCCGGCCGGCCCAGGAGCGCCAGGACGATCGCGCATCGGTTGCGGACCTCGGACGTGACACCGTCCTCGCGCGCGAACTCGGCGAGAGCGTCCTTCTGCTCCTCGCCGCCGATCTCCATCGACATGAGCGCCATGCGGAGGCGCAGCCGCGTCTCGAGCTCGGAGTCGTCGATCAGCGGGACGAGCGCGCCGTACGCCTCCAGGGCGTCCTCGGACCTGCCGGTCGCGTCCAGGAGTCGCGCGTGGGACAGGCGCCCCGCGAGGTCCCCCTCGTCCTCGGCGAGCGTGCCGAAGCGCTTGCGCGCGTCGTCGAGCTCGCCGAAGCGCCACGCGGCGTGCGCGGCCAGCCGCAGGGCGGCGACACGCTGTGCGTCGTCGGCCGCGCCCTTCGACGCCTCCATCAGGTGCTCGTCGAACAGGTCCAGGTCGCCGTGGACGGCGATCGCCGCGTCGAAGAGCTCGAGCGCGACGGCGGGCACGTCGGCGGCCGACGGCGCCGAGGTCACCGCGGCGTCGATCCGGCGTTCGACCTCGGCGTCGAGCGTCGCCGGCGCCTCGTCGTCGCCGTGATGCGTCGCGGCCGCGGCGTCCGTCGCCGCGGCGGCGAGGAGCAGGAGCGCGAGAGCGAGTCGTCGTGCGTTCATGACGTGGGCCAGCGGCGGTAGGTGACGTCGGCGAGGTAGGCGAGGAGCGCGAGAAGCGCCAGGAGCGGACCGAGTTCCTGCAGGCGTGTGCGCGCTGCCGGCGGCGCGGTCTCCGGAGCGACGCCCGCGAGGGCGCCTTCGAAGCGCGTGGCGACCTCCGGAGCGACCTGGTGTTCCCGCGCGATGCCCGCGAGCGGATCGAGCGCTAGGCGGGTCCGCGGGCCGAGCAGCGCGTCGTCCCTCTGCCTGCTGGTCGCGGCCTCGACCCTCAGCGCCGAGCGTGCGTCCAGCGGCACGCGGGCCTCGAAGCGGTCCGGGGCGACCTGCGCGAAGGAGAGCGCCGCGCGCGCCTCGACGCCGCTCCGAACGACCTCCGCACGCGGCACGAGGTCCGCGGCCGCAGCGCGCCGCTCTGCAACGACGCACGCACCGCCCGCCTCGCGCACGACCTCGAACGCGAACGGCGCCGACGTATCCGCGGCGGTCCGCGCGAGCACGCGACCGAGCATCTCGCCGTAGCCGTCCCAGTCCTTCCACGGCTCGGTGCCGGGACCGGTGGGCTCGGTCGTGAGCGCACTCACACGGCCGAGGCCGTAGCGCCACGACGCGAGCACCGGGTGCCCCTCCTCCTCGGTCTCCAGGACGCGCTCGGCCCCGGGGCGGACACGCGTCTCGACGTACCCCGCGACGGGCGGCGTCGACTCGGGATCGACCTCCCCCCACCACGACGGGCCGCCGCGCGCGCGCAGGTTCACGGTCCCCGGCCGGTACGCGGGCAGCTTCGCGCTCGCCGGCTGCTTGAGGAGGATCTCCGGGAGGTTGAAGCGGTTGGGCACCGAGTAGAAGCGCCCCTGCCCCCAGTTGGAGATGCTGACGAGGAACTCGGAGTGCGCGTCGGGGCCGATCAGCACGGTCGAGACCGTCATGCCGTCCTGCGCCATCCGGCGCACGAGCGGCTCGAAGGCTCCGGTCTCGACGCCGCCGTCCGTCAGGATCAGGACGTGCTTGTAGCGCGTGCGGACGTTCTTCAGGCCGTAGTACGCCTCCTCGATCGCGGGGAGGATGACCGTCCCTCCGCCGGCGTCGAGCCGGTTGAGCGCGCGCTCGATCTCGATCGAGTTCGACGCGGGCTGGATCGGAACGGCCCAGCGCTTCGCGCCGTAGAACTCGACCATCCCGACCTTGTCGTGCGGCAGGAGGCGGCGGATCGCGAGCCGCGCGACCTCCTTCGCGAGCTGCACCCGGTTGCCGCCCATCGAGCCCGACGTGTCGATGATCACCACGAGCGTCGTACTCGGGTCGCGCTTCTCCTCCTTCTGGACGAACTCGACCGGCAGCATCCGCTCGATCGGCGCGTCGTGGAAGCCGCCCGGCCCGAACGCGGCCTCGCCGCCCGCCGCGACGAAGCCGATGCCGCCGGCGGCGACGCGCTCGACGAGCTCCTCCTGGAACGACTCCGGCACGCTCTTCGCGGGCCGGTCGTCGAGGACGACGAGGTCCGCGGCGTCGAGGTCTTCCGGCCCGACGTCGGCGGTCGCGTCGCGCACGTCGAAGCCGCGTCCGACGAGCTGCGCGAGCCGCTCGCCGCCGCCGGCCACGCGCTCTCCCATGTACAGGACGCGGAGCGCGTCCTGCACGCAGAGCGTGCGCTCGAGGCGCTCGTCGCCGGGCCGCGGGTCGACGCCATCGGTCATCTCGACCTCGAGCGCGATGTCCATGAAGCCGGCGGCGTCGGGCTCGAACGAGAGCGCGACGGCGACCTCACCGTCGACGACGACGTTCTCCGCGCGGTCGAGCTCGCCGCCCGGACCGACGAGGCGGCACGCCACGACCTGGCCGCCGCCGACGAGGCGCGCGACGAGCTCGGTCACGATGCCGACGCGGCTCGGCCCCGCGGGCTCCAGAGCGACGGGGCGCAGGTCGCCCGGCGCTCCCTCCAGCGCGACGATGTCGAGGGGTACGCCGCGCTCGCTGAGCGCTCGGAGCGCGTGCCCACGGTCCGCCCCCAGCGGGTCGCCGGTCGACAGGCCGTCGGTGAAGAGAGTGACCCGCGCCGCTCCCCCGGAGGGAAGGGTGCGGACAGCTGCGTCGAGCGCGGCTCCGAGCGTCGTGACGTCCGCCGCGTCGGGCTCCACGCGGACGTGGCGCACCGGACCGGGAAGATCGAGCGCCGGTCGTCCGGCGCCGCCGACCTCGACCACGGACCACGTCGTGCGCGCGTCGGCCTCGCCCGCGAGCGCCTGCGCGACGAGGGCGCGGGCGCGCTCGTCCTCGGCGTCCGTCACGCTTGCGCTGCGATCGAGGACGAGCACGCGGTGCTCCGCGGAGTCCATGACGACGCGCGCGGGCCGCGCGAGCGCCACCGCGACGAGTAGCAGCGCAGCGGACCGCAGCAGCGCATGCCGCCGGTCGCTCGTACGGAGCGGACCGATCCACGGCAGCAGAGCCGCGACGGCGAGGATCAGGAAGGCGGGTTCGAGCAGTTGCACCGGGATCAGGGCATGCGCCCGCGCTGGAACAGGGCCCACTCCCCGCCGAGGGCGAGGAGTGCGAGCAGTAGGAACCACGTGTAGGGACGCCAGCCGCCCGCCCCTTCCGGATCGGTGGCGTCGAGGGTCGCGCGATCCGCCGCGCCGCGCGGCGCCGTCGTCGCGACGTCGACGAGCGAGACGCCCGACTCACCGGCCGAGTCGAGGATCACGACCTCGCGCGCTGGGTCGCCGACGCGCCGGGGCGTGGGCCGTGCGGCGGCCGCGTACGGCACGAGCGGCTCGGCGCCCGAGAGCCAGCGGACGGCCCGCCCGACGAGCAGCGGGAACGCGCGACTCTCGACGAACGAGGTGCGCTCGGCGTCGAACAGCTCGCTCCAGAGCGAGAGCGTGCGCTCCGGGGCCGGCGCCGCGCCGACCGCGATCGGCCGATCGAGCGCGTCAGCCAGCGCCGATGCGTCGATGCGATCGAGGCCGAGCTCTCCGACGGCGGTGACGAGTGCGGCGCGCGAGTCGATCCGGGCGCGGTGGCCGACGAGGATCGCCTCCTCCTGTTCGGACGCCGGCACGATCGAGAGCGTCGGGCCGCCCTGCGCGGCGCCGCTCGCGACGCGGACGTCGGCACGCGCCGGATCGGCGACGATCTCGACGGCGCCGTCCGCCGCAAGCGCGGCATGCAGCGCATCCCACGCGTCGCCGCGGATCCCCGCATCGAGCGCCACTCGGATCGGCGGGCGGTCGGGCAGTCGAATCGTCGCGACGTCGTCGACCGGTAGCTCGTCCGCGGAGAGCGCGACGCGGAGCAAGCCGCCGCGCGCGGGGACACCGCGGAGGAGATGCCGCACGTGATCCTCGGCGACGGACGTCCGCGCTCCGATGGAACCCGGGGGCCCGCCGTCGACGGCCACCTCGAGCTGCGCCCCGTCGGCCCCGGGACCGCGAACCTCGACGAGCACGTCGACCGCGCTCCAGTTCCCCGATGCAGCGGGCGACACGCCGAGCGCGGTGATCCCGCGACCGCGCGGCGGCGGCTCGGGAAGCTCGGCGGCCTGCAGTGAATCGTCAGCTCCGAGCCGCGCGACGAGCGCGGCGCTCACCGGCGCGTCGCCGACGACGACGTAGCGACGCGGCGCGCCGTCGGCCTCGGTCGTCAGGAGGTGCCCCCGGACAGCACGTTCGATCGATGCAGGCGTCGCCTCCGGCGCGAGCCCCTCGAGGCGGGCGTCCAGGAGGGCGCGGTCCTCGCCCGGGCCGAGGATCGATCGCACGCCGGCGCCGCACCAGAGCACCTCGGTGCGGTCGCGCGGCGCGCGGCGGAGCTCGCTCCGGAGGGCGTCGACGGCCCGCTCGAATCGACCGCCGATGGCCATGCCTGCAGAGCCGTCCAGCAGCAGCACGTGGCGCGTACCGCCGGCCCGCACGCTGTCGGGCCGCGCGACGCCGACCCAGAGTAGGCCGGCGACGAGGAGCGCCATCAGGTACGCGAGCGGGTGGCGGAAGCGCTCGACGAGCGACCGGGCGCGCGACTCCTCGGTGGCCTCGCGCCAGAAGAGCGTGGTGACGACGACGCGCTCCTCGTGCCGCACGCGCAGGCGCTGCAGGAGGAACAGCGCGCCGGCCAGCGCGCCGAGCCCGAGCACGAGGCCGAGCGGGGACAGCTGGGTCAGGCTCAAACCTCGCGCCTCCCATTCTCGAAGAGGCTGGCGATCTGCGGGACGATATCGGCGTCGGCGTCGAGCGCGAGCAGACCGGCGCCACGGCGCCGCGCGAGGGCCGCGAGCCCCTCGGAGAAGCGGTCGTACGCGGCGCGGTAGCGCTCCAGGACCTGCGGGGTGACCGAGACGTCGTGCGCCTCGTTCGTCTCGCAGTCGACGAGTCGCAGGTCGCCGGACTCCGCACGTGGGTCGCGGTCGCTCGCGCGGACGAGCTGGACGAAGAGGAGCTCGTGATTCAGCCCCCGCAGCGCGTCGTGGACCGCGTCGACGCCGCCGGGATCGAAGAAGTCCGAGACGATCACGACGAGGCCCCGCCGCAGCCCGAGGGCACGGAAGCGCCGGAGCGCCTTCTTGATGTCGGTCTCGCCGCCGCGCTCGACGCGCGCCATGCGACGTGCGAGCTCCAGGACGCGGCCCTTGCCGCTCGTCGGACGCTGGAGCACCTGGAGGTCGTCGGAGAAGGGGAAGACGCCGACGCTGTCGTGGTGGCCGAGCGAGATCGCGGCGAGCGCGAGCGACGCCCGCAGACCCGCCACGGCGCGCGGCGGCGACTCGATCCACGCGCTGCGCGACACGTCCGTGAGCAGGTACATCGGCAGGTCCTCGTGCTCCTCGAACAGGCGCAGGAAGACGCGGCCGAGCCGGCGGTAGATCGTCCAGTCGATCGCGCGCAGGTCGTCGCCCGAGACGTACGGCCGGTAGTCCTGGAACTCGAGGCCCGAGCCGCGGTCGCGCGACTTCTGCTCGGCGAAGCGGCCGCGCGGCGCGACGCGTCGGGCGACGAGACGGAGCCTCTGCGCCGCCTCGAGGAAGGCGGCGTCGAAGATCTGGCCCTGCTCGAGCGTGCCGGAGCCTCGCTCGACGTCGTTCAACCGACCGCCTCCTGCGGGGTCGGGAGCTTCGCGAGCACCTCTTCGACGACCTGGTCGGTCGTGATCCCCTCCGAGAGGCCCTCGAAGCCGAGGAGCACGCGGTGGCGCAGGACCGGCTTCGCGATCGCCGCGACGTCGTCGGTCGAAACCGCGAAGCGGCCGGCAAGGAGCGCCTTCACCTTGGCGCCGAGGAGCAGTGCCTGCGCGCCGCGGGGACTGGAGCCGAGCGACACGAACTGATTGACGATACCGGGCGCGTACTCGCTCTCCGGCTGCGTGGCCATGACGAGCCGGATCGCGTGGTCCTCGACGTGATCGGGCACCGGCACCTGGCGCGCAACGTGGCGCATCGCGCGGATCTCCTCGCCGCTGGAGACCGCGGACAGCTCGACCTCCTCGTCGGTCGTGGTCCGCCGCAGGATCTCCTTGTACTCGGCTTCGGCCGGGTAGCCGACGACGAGCTTGAAGAGGAAGCGGTCGAGCTGGGCCTCGGGCAGCGGGTACGTGCCCTCTTGCTCGACCGGGTTCTGCGTCGCCATCACGCAGAACGGCTCCTCCAGCGCGATCGTCCGCCTGCCGACTGTGACCTGGCGCTCCTGCATCGCCTCCAGCAGCGCGGACTGCGTCTTTGGCGTCGCGCGGTTGATCTCGTCGGCGAGGACGAGGTTCGACACGATCGGCCCCTCTTCGAACTGGAGCTCGTGTCCGCCGCCTTCGGTCTCGACGAGCACGGACGTCCCGCGCACGTCGGCGGGCATCATGTCGGGCGTGAACTGGATCCGGCTGAATCCGAGGTCCACGGCTCGGCCGAGCGAAGACACGAGCATCGTCTTCCCCAGGCCCGGAACTCCCTCCAGCAGGACGTGACCGCCGGCGAGAAGCGCGGTGAGCACACCCTCCACGACGTCGGCCTGGCCGACCATCATCTTGGAGACCTCGCTGCGGATGGACTCGAAGGTCTCACGGAAGCGCTGCGCGTCGGCTCGCGCGGCGTCGGCGTTGGGTTCGGACATGGGGCTGAGAGTGGCCCGGCAGGAGGTATCCGCCGGGAAGGTCGGCCAGAGAGTCCGGCCAGAGAGTTCGATCGGGGGGGGCGGGGAGAGAGCGCGGCGCGGCTACTGCACGGCGCTGCGTCGAGACGTGAAATAGCTGCGGACGAGCGCCCGCAGGTGAGGCTCGAGGTCGAGCGCCGAGAGCCGGCCGAGCGGCGACGTGCGCGGCGTCCGCGCGGACGCGTCGGTCGCCGTCGCCTCCTCCGCCTGCGGCTCGATGCGCTCCTGGGTGATCTTGGTCGGGCCCGGGCCGGGCCGTCCCTTGATGCGGTCGGGGATCGGGACGCCGAGGACGAGCGACGCGACGCCGCGCGACTTCTTCTGCTCGGACGGGCCTCCGCGGCCGTTGGCGTCGGGATTCGGGCGGTTGCCGAACCCGATCTGGAGGTCGCGACTGACGGGCGGCCGACGGTCGCGCAGGCTCGGCTGCACGCCGCCGCGGTTCTCCTGCTCCTCCTCGTCGTCGTCGGTGTCCTCGTCCTCCTCGATCTCCTGGTCGTCGGATTCGGTCACCTGATCGCGGCTCTGCCAGTCGGACGCGGTCGGGTTCTTGTTCGATCCCTTCGAGGAGCCCTTGCCCGCGGTCGCGCCGGACTCCTCGTCCTCGGGGCGTCGCTCGGGCGTCGGCTGCTCGATGTCGTCCTTCTTCTTCCTCTCCTTTCGCTCGGCGGCCTTCGGCTGGCGCTCGGGCGGCTTGGACGTCTGCCCCTGCGTGGACGGCGCGCTCCTCGACTCGCTCGCGGCCGACGACGAGAGCGCGCCGGCGGAGCGGCCGGCGCCCGTCTTGCCCGCGGAGTCCTTGACCTCGTCGCTGGCGTCGGGCGCGGTCTCGGCCTGGCGCGACTTCGCGACGTCGTCGCTGCGCCGCGCCGTCGGCTCGGGGCGCGGGGCCTCGGGCTGCGCGACGTCGTCGGAACCGATCCGATCCTCGTCCGCCTCGTCGGCGAGCGGCGTCCCGGCGCGCGAAGCGGTGGTCGCATCGTCCGCGCCGCTCACGGGCGGGCGCGGCTCGAACGTCCCGACCCAGGCGGCGAGCGCGAGCGCGAGGACGCCGGCGCCGCCCCAGAGCGTCGCCTCACGCCTGAGATCGATCGCCTCGCGACGCGCGCGGAGTTCCGCCTCGGCGGCGGCGGCGCTGCGCTCCGCGGCGTCGTCCACGGCCGCCTGCTCGAAGCCCGTGCGGCCCGCGCGGCCGAGGAACTCGTCCGCGGCGAGGAGGCGTCCTTCGAGTTCGAGCTGCTCGTCGGCAGCTCCGAGCGCGCGGCCGCGGGACACCGATCGGCTGCGGGCCGCGCGGGCGCTGAGCCAGCCGGACGCGAGCGGCGCGCCGGCCGCAAGCAGAGCGACGACGGCGAGCGGGAGGAAGCGGGGCACCGCCCCTGCGCTCCAGCGCGCCGCCTCCAGCATCGCGTAGAGCAAGGGCACGACGACGACGAGCGGCAGCGCGCGCGCGACGCCGCGCCCGAAGGCACCGTGCGCCGCCGCGCCCTGGAGCGCGTCGCTCGACCGGCTGGCGATGCGGTCGAGGTCCCGGGTCAGACGATCGTCGTGGCTCATCGGCCGCCGTCCTTCTCGCCGGGGACGGACTGCTCCGCGTCCTCGCTCTCGATCCCCTCGGGGATCGTCGAGTAGGCGGAGAGGACCGCGCCGGAGTTCCCGTCGAACACGAAGGCGACGACGCGCGCCTGGTTCGGGTCGACGCGCGTGGAGATGCGCGGCGGGGATCCGAGGTCTTCGTCCTCCATGACGTCGAAGAAGGCGAGCTGACGCTCTTCGGCGCCCTCGAGCGAGATCTCGAACGGGACCTCCATCTCGAGGTCCGCCGGCTCGTACGGGATCCCGTCGACGCTGCCGACCATCGAAGCGCGCGCCACGTGACGGTGCACGACGACGCCGCTGGAGCCCGGGTAGAGGACACCGGCCTCCGCGAGGACGACCTGCACGCGCAGCCCGTCCTCCTCGGGGCCGAAGACGGTCGCGCTGCCGGTGATCCTGCCGTCCTCGTACCACGCGACGAGATCGACGTCGTGGTCGGTGTTCTCGGCGAGCCTGCCGAGGGTCGCGCTGCGGGCGCGCATGTAGATGGCCTCGGCCTGACGCCACTTGCCCGCTCCGGGCGACGGCGTCTGTCCGTCGATCATCATCACCGTCGGGTTCTCGATCCCGAGCAGGGCCGCGCGCGCGCGACCGAGCTCGTTGCAGAGAGCGTCGGGCTTCGGCGTCGGGAGGTGGTACTCGAGGAACACGACGTGCTCCGGCTCGAAGTGGCTGATCATGCCCTCGAAGCCGAGCGCGCCGCCGATCGCGCCGCCCCTGGTCTCGTTGCCGAGGTGCCCGTTCGTGAAGAACTCGCACAGCACGGTCCGGATCGCCGGGTTGTCGTCGTCGGGGACGAAGCGGCTGGCGGCGCCGAAGTTGCGCACCTTGCCCTCGATCATCCGCTCGATCGTCGAGACGGAGAACGGCTCGGCGTTGCCTGCGTCGTCGACGAGCAGCGGCTGGACGCGCTGGAGCGCCTCCAGCGCCTCGGCGCCCGAGTCCTCGCGAATGACGGCCTGGACGTAGCGCGAGAACGCACGGCGATGCCGCCCCTGCTGCTCGTAGAAGCGACCGAGGTCCAGGTTGATGCGCCCGTCCTCGGGCAGGCCGAACGCCGCGGAGAGCAGGTGGCGCCAGGCATCGTCACCGCTGCCCTGATCGAGCAGCGTCCGACCGAGTCGGCCGTGCACCGAGTGGACCGCGTTGGGGTAGCGGTCGTCGCGTCCCGCCTCGATCCCGAGCTTGCCCGCCGCGATGACGACGTCGTCCTCACCGGCGTCGGCCATCTCGTTCATCAGGTCGAGCATCCGCGTCGTGCGGAGGTCGCCGACCATCGTGTCGTACATCCACTGGACGGCGGCCTGCACCTCGTCCATCGGGGCGGCGTCGCTGAGGCGGTAGTCCAGCAGGAGCCGCGCGCCCTCGCGCGCGAGCCGCGCTCCCTCGTACGCCTCGAGGAACGCGACGATCGCCTCGGGGTCCTCGTCCGCGCGCGCCCTGAAGAACACGAGGTCGTCCTCGGGGAAGTCGGGCTCGCGCGTCGGCCTCAGGCGCAGCTCGCGCCGCGTCCGGTCGACGGAGAGCTCGACGTCCTCCAGCAGGTTGACGCCCGTGATGCCGACGACGCCGTCGGGGTGGACCTGGACGACCGGCTCGGGACGGAACGCGACGAACCGGTGCAGGTCGACGCCGCCGATCCGGATCGGGCCGACGTCGCCGGCGGGGCGGCCCCGGCCGGACGCAGCCCGCGCGTCGATCCGCGTGTCGTAGACCGACGTGCCAAGCATCAGACCGCCGGGGTCGCCGTTCGCCCAGCGCACCGGGAGCCAGACCATGTCGTCGATGAGCGTCAGCGGCGCGACGACCGTGCCGTCGGGCTCGACGAACACCGAGGTCGGCGGAGCGCCCTCGGGCCCGGACACCTCGATCGGCGCGTCGAGCCGGACGGCCCCGTTGCCGACGTCGAGCGTCACCTTCCAGCGCCGCAGGACCTCGACGCCGATCGAGCCGACGAGCGCGTTCTCGCCCATCTCGGCGGAGTGGTACTTCGTGAACTCCTCGAAGAGCTCCTCGTCCCCGAGTTCGCGTCGAGGCACCTGCACCGTGAAGTCGGGGAAGTGCAGCGTGATGGCGCGCGGCGTGCCGTCGGCCGACTCGGCCCGGAGCGACGCCGCCGCCCTGTTGTGGAGCTGCAGTCCGTGGCGCCCCTCGATCTCCACGAACAGGTTCGCGGGGATCCGGTTCGCGGGCGTTGAGAGGTCGCACGTGACGATCAAGCGACCGTCGACCACGCGGACCGGCAGCGTCCCGCCGCTCCCCGGCGCGGGAAGCGGCTCCTCGTCCTGTGCGAGCGCGGGAGCGGACACCGCGACGCCGACGAGGAGCGTGAGCGATGCGAGGAGGTGGCGTGGCTGCATGTGCATGGAACGGGGGAGCCGCGCAGGACGCTGGCTCCCCCGCCGTGGGGCCGAGCTCGCGACGCGCGTCGAGAGCTTGTCCAGGGAGGTTCGGCTCAGAGGGTCCCGCGCGGGGCCCCCTTGATCTCACCGAACGCCCAGGTGTCGGCGATCATGTCGATGGTGAAGGTGGTGTTCGGCGCGCTCACGGCGGCCGGAACGAACCCGCGGCCTCAGCACGAGCCGGGGAAGACCACGTCGACGAGGACGTCGCCGGTGTCCTTCTCCTTGATCTGGAACGTCGGGCTCTTGCCGATCGGGCTCCAGCCGATCCACTTCTCGCCGCCGGCGCCGACGTAGCGGACGTCGTTGGGGTCGAGGACGATCTTCCCGTCGGCGCGCTTGTAGGCGAAGGACGCCTGGATCGGCGCGCCCCACTGCATCGCGGTCGCGCCGTCGGCTGCGACGGAGACGGCCGCCATCTCGGACGCGTCGACGGTCACGCGCGCGTCGCCGAGGCCTAGCGTCGCGCCGACGAGCTCGTACTCGCCCGTCGGAACGCGGAGCCCCTTCTCGTGTCCGGACAGCTCGAAGGACTGTCTCCCGTCGGTGCTGCTGACGACCGCGGAGAGCAGGACGCCCTTGCCGCCGAACTTCGAGCGCACGTCGAGCAGGCCGGTCGCGCCGTCGAAGGCGTCGACCGAGAGGCTGCGGTCCTGCACGTGGACGGTGCGGAGCGTGCCGTCGATGGCGATCGTCTCGCCGAGGAACTGCGCGGCGTCCGTCGCACCGACGACGATCGCGTCGGTCCCGACGTCGCCATGGCTGCCGTTGCCGTCCATGTCGACGAGGCGCACCTGGGTCCCGTCGATGGAACCGACCAGCGCGCCGCCGGCGGCCCAGTGCCAGCCCTTGCCCTCGTCCTTCAGGCGAACGGGGTAGCGGAGCTCGGACCCGTCCGCGCGCTCGCCGGTGAGGACGACGCGCGCGTGGCGGACCTTGGTCTCGGGATGCACGCGCCCTTCGATGACGCGATCGAGCTCGCCGTCCCCGTCGACGTCGACGGCGAAGCCGACGCCACGGGCCTCGATCGCGAAGCCGTCCCCGTTCTGGTGCGGGATCGGGAACGCGCCGGAGAGCTTCCGGAACGGGTCGGCGGGGAGCTCGATGCCCCAGGTGCGGTAGGCCTTGGGCGTGAGCGCCACGGCCGAGCCGGCGTCGGGCGCGCCGGTCGGTGCGATGAGGGTGGCGACGAGGAGACTGAGCGTCATGTGCAGCTCGTGAGGTCGGGGGTCGTGGTCGACCCGCCTGGTCGGGACGTGCCAGTACCCGCGAGCCGCATACGGCCCGCGGGCGTCCGAGGACCCGTCCAGGATGCGGCATCGCCGCGGAGCGACAACTCGCGTGCACCGCCTTTTTGCACAGTTGAGATCTGCCGCCCCCTGGAGGGGGTCAGGCACGGGGCCGCGTCACCGGATCTGCTTCGTCATCCGCACGCACTGCAGCTCCACCCCACCGCGGAGGGCGTGCGTGCCGTCCTCGCCCCTGGCATATCCGCGGGCGGCGTAGAACGGGACGGCTCCGAGCGAGGCGTCGAGCCAGAGCGACGAGTGCCCCTGGCGAAGAGCGTGCATCTCGATGCAGGCTAGGATGCGAGACGCGAGGCCGCGGCGAGCGTGGGGCGGGGCCACGTAGACCGCGCGTACCTCGTCCGCCTGGTAGCTCCCGAAACCGACGACGCTCCCGTCCGGCAGCTCTGCGACGAACATGATCTCCCCCGCATCCATCGCGCGGCGGTACCGCTCGGGTTCTCTCCCCTCGAGCCACGCCTCGATCTGGGCGGTTGAATACGACGAGGCCGCGAGGCCGCGGATGGAGTCGCGATGAACGGCCGCGATCGCCGGAGCATCCTCGTGGCCCGCGCGCCTCACGTCGCCCGCGCGTGCGTCGTACTCCTGATGATGGCCCATGGGTCGTTCCGAAACGGAGTCGCACACCGTAACGGGGAAGACAGCGCGCGACGGAGCGTCGATGGTCACTGCAACTGAACACGACTCCACCACCCTCCACCTTGGAATTGCAATGACCCTTGGAACCATCCGCGGCATCAACGTGCTTTCCGCACTCGCCATCGCCTGCGGCGCTGCCGGCATGGCGGTCAGCTACCTGTTCATCTGCCTGCCCAGCCTCGACCACGTCTTCGCGGGCGCGGCAGGCTTCGTCGCCGGCTCGATCCTCGTCGGGACGGGGCTGGTGTCACAGGCGCTGATGTCGAATACGGTGCCGCGCACCGTGTCGTCCGGCAGCTCCTGAGACGTACCGCGCACCGGCGGCAACGGCGCGCGCGGTACGGTGCGCGGCACCGTATCGATCAGAACGTCGCGATCTCCAGGACGCCCGGCGTGTCGGTCACGCGGGTGAGCGAGCCCGGCCGCGCACGCTCGAAGAAGAAGATGTCCGACTCGGTGGGCATCGCCGGGTCGGGCACGGCCGTCACCAGGTTCGTCCCGCTCAGGAGCCCGCTGCTGAAGCCCTCCTGGAAGGCGATCGGGAGCTCGCCCATGCGCTGCGGCGCGGCGGTGCTGCCGACAGTGGCGATGTCGATCGCGACGGTGCCGCCGGGCAGCGGGCGCGTCAGGACCGCCTCGACGATGCGGGGCTGGCGGTCGAGCGTGAGGCTCGAGTCGATCGTCACGCCGCGCAGGCGCGCGTTCGGATGTTCGATCCGATCGGTCCCGTCGGCGCGCACGTCGACGACCTGGGTCCCCTCGCTGAACACGATGCGGCCGCCGACGCCCGGACCGTAGCCGAGCGCTCCGGTCGTCACGAGGACCTGGCCCGACCCGAGGACCACGCGGTCGGTGAAGTCGAGCGCGAAGCTGACGAGCTGCGACGGCAATCCGAACGACAGGACGACGACGCGGGACTCCGTCCCGAGGATCGCGTTCGGCACGCCGACGAACGTCTCCGGGAAGACGGTCGCGGTTCCGTCGGGGCGGCCGCGGACGGCCTGGAACGACGTCGCGGAGGTCGGCGTGAAGAAGTACAGGTCCTCCCCGATCACGCGCGTGTAGAGCTGCATCTGGAAGAGCGGCGGAAACACCGGCGTGTGCACGACGTCGACGAGCGTCCCGTCGGCGCGGTAGTGCACGAAGCCGTCGTCGACCCACAGGTAGACGCCGCCGCTGGCCGTGCGGCCGACCTCGCTCGCCTGCGTGGCGGGGCGGAGCGTCGTCTCGACGAGGTTCCGGTCGACGTGCAGGAGGCTCCCGGCCGCGCCATCGAGCACGAGCCAGCCGTCGAGTCCGCCCGTCGCCGCATCGATGAGGGCCGCGATCGGCTCGCCGGGGAAGGGTGTCGGCGCGGTGACGGTGCCGCCCTGGTCGATGAACGTCTCGAACCCGCCCGAGGCCAGTCCGGCGACGTGGATATAGGCGCGCGGCGACGCCTCGAAATCGACGAACGCGGTGAGGCGGTCCGCCGCCGAGGGGAGTGTCGTCAGGTCACGTGGCGTCGGCGGCGCCCCCGTGAGCTCGAGTGAGATCTCGCGCACGTCGCGGCCGTCGGCGTACACGAGCTTCTCGATGAACGCGTCGTCGAGGCGACCGAGAGCGGGGTTCACGGTGCCGACGACGATGGGCGCCGTCGCCGTCTCGAGCGCGTCGAAGCCGGGGACGACGATCGGATTCTGGGGGTCGTTCGGATCGACGAGACGCGGCGCCTCGATCGTGCCGCCGCCCGTGTCCTCGAAGTACACGTGATAGCGCAGGCTCGACGACGAGCCGCCTCCGCCTCCTCCTCCCCCGCCGCCGCCGCCGCCGGCACCAGGCGCACCGCCCCCACCTCCCCCGCCCGTGCAGGCGGCGAGCAGGAGCGCGAGAGTCGACGTGAAGGCGAGGCGACGGAGCGGAGTGCGATCGGTGGGTTGCATGACAGGTCTGGCGTCGTGGCTTCGGATGGTGGTTCGCTGCCAGGACGAGGGGACGAACCGCGCAAAGCCACGGCGACCGACCGCGCGCGCCGGATCCGGCGCGTTCCTCGCTGCGTGTCGCCGCGTGCGATCCGCTCGCGAGCGCCTTCACGCAGGCCCGTTCTTGCTCGACTCGCACGCGCGCAACGCGGCGCTCCGCGGGTCCTTGCGACGGGCCCTCGAGAAAGCCCGAAATGGGTCCACGACGATCCGCGCGACCGCGCAGTCAGGCCGTAACGAGCGTGCGCTCGAACGGGAGCGTCCCGGCGCGGCGCGGTTTTTCGGGATTCCGCCCGGCAGGGAGCGCCGTGGTAGCCTGGCGTCTCGCGCGGCGAACCGCTCGCCGCGGCACGAGCCCCTGCGCCCATCGAGAGATCCGCTCCGGGAGAGAGCCATGACGTTCACCCCTCGCGCCCTGCTGCTCGCATTCCCGCTCGCCGGCATCGCAGCGGCGGACCATCCGTTCGAGAACGCGAACTACGGCGACCACATGTCGGGTCCCGAGGTCGAGGCCGACGCTTTCGAGGGCAAGGTCGTCCTGCTCGAGTACTTCGGCTTCCACTGACCCCCGTGCAGGGGGAGCCTGCCGCATCTCGTCGAGATGCAGACCAAGTACGCGGAGTCCGAGAAGTTCACGGTCGTGCTGTCGTACGCGCAGCGGCGTGAGCAGCAAGCCGTCGACTTCCTGACCGAGAACGCGCCGAACATCCCGGCGTTCAACCAGCTCAATCCCACGAACGCCCCTTGCGGGGGCGGGATCCCGGACGCCTACCTGTTCGACCATACGGGCAGGCTCGTGAGCCGTGGGCATCCGTCACGGCTCTACGAGCACGTCCCCGCCCTCGTGGCGAAGGTCCCCGACCCGATCCCTCCGGGGATCCTGGGAACGTTCGAGCCCAGGCACCTCGTGGACGAGGCCGCCGCGCTGGAGGACCCGACGAAGCCCGTGGCGCCGATCCTGGAGCGGCTCGCGGCGCTGGTCGAACGGGGCGGTGGGAAGGCCGAGGAGGCGAAGGCGCTCCTGGAGCAGGTCCGCGGCTGGATCCCCGCCGAGGTCGAGCGGCTCGGCGCGACGGCGGAGAAGTATCCCGCGTCCTGCGCGGTGCACGCGCAGCGCTTCCTGGCGCGCTTCGAGGGCGTGGACGCCGCGCTCGAGAAGCGAGTCGAGGCGCTCCACAAGACGGCGCTGAAGACGCCCGGGGTGAAAGACTACGTGCGCGCGCTGGAGGACCTCGACCGCGCCGCGACGAGCGGATCGGCGCGCAAGGCGTCGCAGTTCGAGCGGCGCGCAAGGGAGAAGCTCCAGCGCATCGTCGAGGGCAGCAGAGCGGCGCGCGCGGTCAAGGACGAGGCCGCGGCGAAGCTACGCGAACTCGACGGTCAGACCAGCGCCGGGTCCGGGTCCGGCGGCTGATTCTTCGCGCGCGACTTCCAGAGCGACTCGACGATCTCGTACGTCCCGATGAGGACGGCGCACGTCACGGCGAACGCCGGATCCCCCTCGATCAGGTGGTAGACGACGAAGTACCCGACCGTGCCTGCGCCGGCGCCGGAGAGGAGCGCGATCACGAGCCGTCGAGCGAGCGAGTGCGCCGGGTAGTGCGACTCGGCCGTGCCACGGAGCGCCAGAAAGAGGGCGATGAGCGCGGCGACCCAGAGAGCCGGTACGAGGTCGCGGGAGAGGAACAGGAGAAGGAGGCCGACGACCGGAAGGAAGAACACGAACGCCATGAGGAACAGGGCCATGAAGTAGCCGCACACTCTTGCGGAGTGGAGTGCCCTATTCGATACGGCCTCGTTCGCGGTCACGACTATCGGAAGAGGAGCTCGACGGCGGGCGTCAGGTTGGACGTCGGCACTCCACCCTGGCTATCGCGGTACCACGCCTGGAACGACCACGTCTCGCCCGCCGCGATGGAGACGCTGCCGGTCGGCTGGGGCGTGTCCGTCAGGTCGAGGCGGAGCGTGCGGGTGCCACTGGCGCTCGCTGCGCCGAACTCACCGGGACGCAGATACCGACCGATCGCTCCGGTCAGGCAGAGCGAGCCGACCGAGTTCGGTGGCACGACCGGGCTCCCGAGCGCGTCCGAGGTGAGGAAGAGGACCAGAGAGCCGGTCGGTAGGTTCGCGGCATGCAGCTCGACGTCGCTCGCTGCCGCGAAGTCGACGCCAGCCGCCCGGAGTGACGCCGGAACGCCGGTGGAGTTCGGCGTCGCCGGCGTGCAAGCGATCTGACCGAGCGATCCGGCGGAGCCGTCGCGGATGCGGAACTTCGGCTTGAAGGACGCCGGGGCCACGCTCGAATCGGCCACCACGATCGATGATCCGTCGCCACTCATGGCGAGGCCGTAGTAGGCCTCCGTCGGGGGTACGAGCGTGAGCCCTCGGTCGGCGACGTAGTCCTCGAGGTGCTGGATCCCGCCCCACTCGGTCCAGATCGCGGTTCCACTCCCGACACGGAACGCGATCCGCGAGCCGTCCGCGCTGATGCCGAGGGCCTCGAAGACCCACGCACCACCAGGTGGCGCAGTGATGACCGTCACACCCTCGCCGACGACGTGGCGCCAGCCGACGCGCACGATGCTCTGGCTGTACGCCCATCCCGCGGTCACCCGACCGTCCGCGCTGACGACCTGGGGCACCATCTGCTGGAAGCCGGGAATGAGCGGGATCTGCTCGGCACCGACGCCTTCTTCCCAGCGCACAGCGACGGGGTTGAAGGTGCTGAACTCGACGCCGACCACGACGCTGCCGTCACGGCTCGCCGCGATCGCCTCGCCTCCAGTCCCCGCAGGGGTCGGCCAGAGGACCTCGACGTCCCCCAGCGCATTCCAGCGGCATGCGTCGGAGCCGATGATGACGCCAGCCGGGACGAGTGGACTCGATCTCCCGACCACGAACTGGCCGTCCCCGCTGGCACCGACCCCGTTCGTGTGCGACTGCCCGCTCGACGGTGCGAGCGTCGTGGCGACCTGGGTCGCGACGTCCCAGCGGACGGCACGTCGAAACCCGATGTTGTTGATGTACGTCCCGGCGACCGTCCGGCCGTCTCCGCTCACTGCCGAGGCGTAGTGCTGGGACGCTCCGGGAACGGAGAGCTCGGTGCGAACGGGGGTCGCACCGCTGGTATCGATGTGCACGGCGACCGAGCCACCCGCGCTGACATCGTCGCCGACGAGGATGTCACCGCTGTCGTCGATCGCCCGGAACCAGTCGATCGCGTCCGGGGAAGAATCGATCGTGGCCTGGGAGAAGGCCGCGGACGACGAGATCAAGAGCGCGAAGAGCTGCGAGCTGCGCATGGCGTGGACGGTGGGTTGCGACGTCGGGGAGGACTCCCAGCCTACGTCCGTCGTGGAAAATCGCAGCGGACGCGTTCGCCAGAGGCCATCCAGGGCCTGCCGCCGGTGGCACGTCGAGTTGCCGACGATGCCCCGCCCGAATCGCCGTTCGCTCGAACGCCAGACACGGCAGGAGGACAGCGCGCAGAGGACGGAGCCTTCCGTACGCTGATGCCTTCCGTCCCCCCCGACAGTCCCCCGCCATGAGCCAGACCGATACGAAGATCGAGACCGTCGCTGACTGCCTGCAGCTCTACATCGACGGCGTCACGAAGGGCGACGCCGCGAAGCTGGAGCGCGCGTTCCACCCCGACGCGCGCATGTTCGGCGCCCTCGGCGACCAGCGCGTCGACGTGCCGATCGCGGACATGATCGCGCTCATCGTCGGCCAGCCCGCCGACGTCGACGGCACGTTCGAGGCGACCGTCCGCAGCCTGGAGGAGTGCGGCGACACCGCGGTGGCCGCGGTCGACGAGAAGAACTTCTGGGGCACGGTTTCGTTCACCGACTACTTCTCCCTGGCGCGCATCGACGGGAGCTGGACGATCGTGAACAAGGTGTTCGCCCACACGGGCGGGACGCCGCCCGGCGCGTGAGCCCGGAGCACGGCCCGCGACCCGGCATGCCCCCGCTGAATCCCCACGACATCACGCGGCTCCTGGAGTCCGTCGCCGATGGGGATCGGACTGCCCTCGATGAGCTCTTCCCGATCGTGTACGCAGAGCTGCGACGCGTCGCGGACGGGCTCGTCCGATCCGAGCGCGCGGACGCCACGCTTCAGCCCACCGCGCTCGTCCACGAGGCCTGGCTTCGGTTCGCTGATCAGGATCGTCTCGGCGCACGCCATCGCGACGAATTCTTCGGCGCGGCCGCGACCGTCATGAGGCGGATCCTGGTCGACCACGCACGCGCACGGAAACGCGCCAAACGGGGGGGCGGGTGGAAAGCGCAGCCCCTGGACGACGTCGTCGATCGACTCGAAGAGAACGCGGGCGACCTGGATCGAGTCGGAGACTCGCTCGACCTCCTCGCGCAGGTCGACCCGCGCAAGGCGCACCTCGTCGAGCTCCGGTTCTTCGCAGGTCTCGACATGGAGGCCGCCGCACGCGCGCTCCGCCTGTCCCGTCGCCAGGCGGAGCGCGACTGGACCATGGCGCGGGCCTGGCTACGCAGTCGGCTCGGCGCGAGCGTCTGACGCAGGCGTTTCGATGGACTGGACGCGGATCGAAGACCTCTTCCACCGCACGCTCGAGCGCCCCGTCGCCGAGCGCGCGTCCTTCCTGAGTAGCGAGGCGGCCGACGACGCCGACCTCAGCAGAGAGGTCAAGGCGCTCCTCGACGCGCACGAGGACGTCGACGACGAGTACATGGTCGGCGGCCCACCCACGACTCCTGAGACCGAGATCGCGGGCTTCCAGCTCGTCAGCGTCCTGGGAGAGGGGGGCATGGGCGTCGTGTACGAGGCGCGGCAGGAACAGCCCAGCCGAACGGTTGCGCTCAAGGTGACGCGCGCGCTGCCGAACCGAGAGGGCGACCTCCGCCGGTTCGAGTTCGAGGCCGAGGTGATGGGGCGCCTGCGTCACCCGCACATCGCCCAGGTCCACGCGGCGGGCGCCGAGCCGGACGCCGCCGGCACGCTCGCCTGGTTCGCGCTCGAGCTCGTGCCCGACGCGACCGACATCCGCACGTACTGCGAGCGTCACGGGCTCGACGACGGGGCGCGCCTGCAGCTCTTCGACGACGTCCTCGCAGCTATCGAGTACGGCCACGCGCAGGGCGTCCTCCACCGCGACCTCAAGCCGAGCAACCTCCTCGTCGGGAGCGACGGCCTGGTCAAGGTCATCGACTTCGGCATCGCAAGCGCGGCCGTCGCCGCCGGCGCGGAGCTCACGCTCCCGGGGCAGCTCATCGGGACCCTCGCGTACATGAGTCCCGAGCAGGCGGGCGGCGGCGCCGACGCCAGCGGACCTCGCGGGGACGTCTACGCGCTCGGCGTCGTGCTGTACGAGCTGCTGGCGGGCGCGCGGCCGAGGGACCTCTCCGACCTCTCGACGACGGGAGCCCTCGAGACGCTGCGTCGAGACCCGGTCGTCCCGGTCGCGACGCATCGGCCGGACCTCCCGGTCGATCTCCAGATCATCGTCGCGAAGGCCCTCGCCCAGTCGGCCGACGATCGGTACGACACCGTCGCCGCGCTCCGCGAGGACATCGGGCGCTTCCGTTCGCGGCGGCCGATCCTGGCCCGTCCTCCCGGTGCGTGGCGTCGCGCGACGCTCTTCGTCCGCCGTCACCCGGTCGGCGTCGCGGCGAGCGCGATCGTCGCCGCGTCTCTGCTGGTCTCCACCGTGGTCTCGATCGCATTCGCGCTCGACGCCCGACGCGCCGCCAGCGACGAGCGCGATGCGCGCCAGCACGCCGAGAGGATCTCGGGCTTCCACGAGGGCCTCCTCGCCGCGGTACGCCCCTCCATCGCGCTCGGGCGCGACGTGACGGTGCGCGAGCTGCTCGACGACGCGGTCCACGCGGCGGAGCGCGACCTCGGCGACGAGCCGTCCTCGCTCGCGTCGATCCTCTCCACGCTCGGCACGAGCTACTCGATGCTCGGCGATGCCACGCGGGCACGCGCGCTGCTGGAGCGGTCGATCGAACTCCTCGAGGGCCAGGACCGCGCCGCGGACGCTGCGATCGCGACGTCCGACCTGGGACGGGTCGCGGCCCAGGAGGGCCGGCACGAACGAGCGCTGGAGCTCTTCGAGTCCGCGCTGGCCGTCCTGGAGGAGAGCGACCGGGCCGGCACCTACTTCCACGGCGTGACGCTGCGCCGGATCTCCTTCTCGCAGCGGCAGTCGGGCGATTCGGAGAGCGCGATGGCGACCGCGAAGCGCGCGCTCACCCTGCCCGCGGCGCAGACCAACGCACGGCTGCGCGCGGAGCTCCTGATCAACCTCGGTCAGATCCACGAGCTCGAGAACGACGGGGAGGCGGCCGTGCAGCACCTCGGCGAGGCCCTGGAGCTGCTCACCGCGACCCTCCCGCCGCGGCACCCCGACATCGCGCTCGCGCAGAACAACCTCGCGAGCGCCGAGTTTCGCCTGGGGCGCGTCGAGGACGCGCGGGTCCACTGGGAGGCAGCGCGCGACATCTTCGCGGTCGTGCTCGACCCCGAGCATCCCGACCGGGTGACGGTCGCGGGCAACCTCGCTCTCGTGTACGAGCGCGGCGGCGACTTCGAGCGCGCCGACGAGCTCCTGCTGGAGGTCATCGAGCTCCGGCGCGCGTCGCCGGGCGACCGGCCGCGCCTCGCGTTCAGCATCGAGCGTCGGGGCTGGCTGCTGACCAACCGAGGGGATCCCGAGCAGGGGCTCGCGTGCTTCGAGGAAGCAGTGGCGATCCAGCGCTCGGTCCTCGACGAGGCCCCCGCGGACAAGGCGCTGCAGGTGGGACTCGCGGACCGACTGCAGTCGCTCGGGCTCGGGTACCGGAGCGCGAAGCGCTTCGACGACGCCGGCGCGGCCATCGAGGAGGCGATCGGGATCCAGGGCGGGATCTATGCGGAGGAGCACCCGAAGATCGCGACGTCGACCACGATCCTCGGGCTCGTGCGGCTGGAGTCGGGCGACCTCACGGCGGCGCGTACCCTCCTCGAGCGCGCGCTCGCGATCCGGCGGAAGGCGCTCCCCGCCGGGCACTGGCAGACGGCCAACACCGCCGGGGTGCTCGGCGAGTGCCTCACGCGGCTCGGCGACCACGGGACCGCGGAGCCGCTCCTGGTGGAGGCCGTGGATGGGACGCGGCGCACCCTGGGCGACGGCGACTTCCGCACGAGGGAGAACCTGGCCCGGCTCGTCGCGCTGTACGAGGCCTGGGGCCGGCCGGATGACGCTGGTCCCTGGCGCGCCGTCCTCGGCCCGGGGAATGGACGGGGGAACTGACCGGCAACGGCGCTGCGGATCGGCTGCCGCACTTTTTTCGGATCGGATGGCGGAGAGGGCCCGGGGGTGACGCGGCGTCCGCACACCTCCCCCACTTTCCTGCCTGGAACGCGCCCGCTGCCGGAGACCTCCTGCTCGAAGCGGGCCGCGGACCAGGGTGAGCCTCTGCCTCGGAACAGCCATGTCCCGGCCGACCCTTCGCCTGCGTCCCCTCCTCTGTCTCGCCGCTCTCGCCGCGCCCGCCACCGCCCAGATCCCGCTCAGCGGAGCGCTCTCGGACCTCACGACCGGGCCGCTGCTCGCGGGCCAGGTCTACCACGCCATCAGCACCCTGACGGTCCCGAATGGCGCCACCCTGACGGTCCAGGCAGGTGCCGTCGTCAAGTTCACGAACCTCCAGCAGTTCCAGATCGCCGGCACGCTCGACGTCCAGGGCACCGCGCTCGCGCCCGTCATCTTCACCGAGCTGCGCGACGACACCGCCGGCGGGGATACCAACGGGGACGGCGCGACGCTGCCGATGCCCGGCACCTGGAATCGCCTGTACCTCAGGTCCGACGCGACGATGAGCACGCTGCGCCACCTCGAGGTGCGCTACGCCGGCGGAGCCGCGGTCCAGTTCACCTCGATCCTGCTGTCGGAGGCGGACGCGGTCCTGGAGGACTGCGTCATCCGTGACGGGAGCTCGAACGGGATCGAGCGCAACGCGCTGCAGTTCGCCGGCCGGATCGAGCGGTGCCAGTTCATCGACAACGCCGGGTGGCCGCTCCACGCCTTCCGCATCACCGAGCTCCCGACGCTGATCGACAACACGGGATCGGGCAACGGGCGAGGAGACTGGGTCGAGATCATCGGCAACCCGACGACGGCAGGCAATCTGACGCTCGGGCCGAGGAACGGCGTCAACGGGGTCATCCACAACTCCGGGCAGATCCGCGTCCAGGCGAGCGACACGCTCACGCTCCTGGCGGGCACCGTCATCAAGAACGGGCCCAGCGGAGCGCTCAACGCCTCCGGACCGCTCGTCGTCCAGGGGACCGCGGCGGACCCTGTCTACTTCGTGCCCGAGACCGACGACACCGTCGTCGGCGACTCGAACAACGACGGCGGCGCGACGGTCCCCGGCCCCGGGTCGCAGCGCGTCATCGTCGTGCGCGCCGGCTCCGTGATGGATCACCTCCGCGTTCACCACGGCGGCTTCGGTGGAAATCCGAGCATCAACTTCGCCGGCGGCGCGCCTGTCCTGCGGGACTCCGTGATCCGCGCTGGGGCCGGCAATGGGCTGACCCTGAGCGCGGCCTGCACGGGCTGCGTCGTGCGGGACTGCGCCATCCAGAACTGCCTCGGTGAGGCGATCACCGGCGTCCGCCCGAACTCGCTCCCCGGCTTCCTCGACAACGTCGCGACCGGCAACGGCAAGGACTGGCTCCAGATCGGAGGCACGCTCGGGACCCAGCTGGACGCCGTGTGGCGGCCGGAGAACGGACTGAACGACACGATAGTGCTGACGACCGGCCTGGCCGTGAACCCGGGCACGACCCTCACGCTCGAGGCAGGCCTCATCGTCAAGATCGGTCCCACCGCCGTCATCACCGTCAACGGCGGGCTCCTCGTCAACGGGACCGCCGCACGACGCGTGATCCTCACGGACGTCCGGGACGACCAGCATGGCGGTGACACGAACAAGGACGGCGGCGCCAGCGTCCCGGAGCCGGGCGGCTGGAACGGGCTGACGATCACGGCCCCGGCGGCACCCGTCCGCATGGATCACCTGCTCGCCCGCTACGGCGGCGTGTTCAGCCCTGCGTTCCAGCCGGGGATGATCGAGGTGCGCAGCCCTGTCGCCGAGCTGCGCGACGTGCGCGTGGACCGCGGCGCCAGCGCCGGGTTCTCCCTCCGCGACGGTGCCGTCGTCGAACGGATCGTGGCGTGGGAGTGCGTCCTGAGCGGCGTGCACCTCCTCACGGGCGGCCCGGCGCGCGTGGCGCACGTCACAACGGCCTTCAACGGAGGGCACGGCGTCTACGCCGTCGCGAGCAGCGCGTTCACGGGAGAGCTCGTCGACACGATCTCCTACGGCAACGTGCTCGGCGCGTACTCGGGCATCGACGCGGGCGAGGTCCGCTACTCGAACGGGGACCCCGCCTTCGACGGCTTGGACGGCAACATCGACGTCGATCCGCTCTTCGTCGACGCGGCAACGGGTGACCTCCGGCTCCAGGCGGGCTCGCCGTGCCTCGACGCGGGCGACCCGAACTCGCCCGTGGATCCGGACGGTACGCGGAGCGACATGGGCGCGTACTACCTCGACGCGTGTACGCCCACCGTGTTCTGCTCCGGCCAGCCCGGATCGTGCCCGGTCTCCCTGAGCACGAGCGGCACGCCGAGCACGACGTCGGGCCTGCCGTTCGTCGTCCGGCTGGAGTCGGCGCCGCGGCTCAGCTTCGGCGTGCTGTTCTACTCGCTCGGCTCGCCGGCCGTTCCCGCCCAGACGATCTACGGGGCGCTGTGCACCGACAGCTCGCTCCGTCGCACCGTCGCCGTGCCGAGCGGCGCGGGCAGCGGTGGCCTGTGCGGCGGGACGTTCGAGTTCGACTTCAACGCGTGGATCGCGGGAGGCACCGACCCCGCGCTCATCATCGGAGAGACGGTCGTCGCGCAGTACTGGTACCGCGACGGCGGGGCGCCGAGCCTCGCTGCGTTCAGCGAGGCGGTGCGCTTCGCGCTCTGCAACTGAGTGGAGAGGAGGCCGCCCCCCTGCAGGGAGGGCGGCCTCGGCGTTCGGGGCACTCGATCCATCGACGAGGTCTCGCGTCCCTTGTGCTCGCGGGGCGCGGCAGAGAGACTCGGCGCCCCATGCATCTAGCTCGGCCCTCCCGCGCGATCGTCGCCGCGATCCTTCTGCTCACCGCCGCCGGCTGCAGCGCGCACCGCGGTCACCATCCCCTGACGCTGGCGACGCTGTACGCCCAGTCGTCGGCCGAGTCGGCCGCGAACTGCCGCGGTGTCTACGCCGCAGCGCGCCTGCAGCTCGACGCCGCGATCGCCGATACGAGCTGGACGGCGGCGCTCGAGCAGGAGGGTGACTTCGCGGCCAAGCCGCCGGCGATCGTGCTCGACGTCGACGAGACCGTGCTCGACAACTCGCCGTACGAGGTACGGCTGATCGAGGACCGCATCGCGTATCCCGCTGGCTGGGAAGCATGGTGCAACCAGGCGGCCGCGGAGCCGGTGGCGGGCGCGCTCGAGCTCACGCGCTACGCCGCCGAACGCGGCGTCACCGTGTTCTACCTGACGAACCGCGAGGCGCGCCTGGAGGCCGGCACGCGGCGCAACCTGGTCGCCGAGGGATTCCCCGTCGCCGAGGACCGCGACGTGGTGCTGATGGCGAACGAGCGGGAGGAGTGGACGTCGGACAAGACGACACGGCGCCGCGCGATCGCCGAGACGCACCGGATCGTGATGCTGTTCGGCGACAACATGGGCGACTTCGTCGCGCGCGACGACGCGCGCGGGACCCCGGCGGAGCGCGCCGCCGTGATGAAGCAGCACGCCGACCGCTGGGGCACGCGCTGGTTCATGCTGCCGAACGCGATGTACGGGTACTGGGACGGCGCCGTGCTCGGCTACGACTACGACCGCAGCGAGTCGGTGGTCGACGGGCTGCGCCTCGACGGACTCGACGCCAGGCGGTAGCCGGGCCAGCTCAAGGCGCTCGACGAAAGAGCGCCCGCCGCGGTCGGTCCGCGGCGGGCGCTCTCTCGTCGACGATCGCGCACGTCAGGCGGTCTCGCTGGCGCTGCCGCCGCCTTTCTTCTTCGGCCCCTTCTCGGGAAGCGTGCGGTCGCGCCGCTTGCCCCGCTGCGGCGGAGTTCCACCGTTCTCGCGGCGCTTGGCGCGCTGCTCGGTGACGTGCTTGCGCAGCGCAGCGCGCTCGGTGTCGTCGAGCTTGCCGTCGCCGTTCTTGTCGAACTGCTTCATCATCGCGGCACGATCCGCGCCGCCGCGACGCTGGCCGCGTCGACGGCCCTTGCCCTTGTTCGGCGGCGTCTCGCCCCCGCGTTTGCCGCGCGCCGGCGGCGTGTCGCCGTTCTCGCGGCGCTTCGCGCGCTGCTTGCCCGCGTGCTCGCGCGCGGCCTTCCGCTCGGCCTCGTCGAGCTTGCCGTCGCCGTTCTTGTCGAACTTCTTGATGAGCTCGGTCCGGTCCCGCTCGGGACGCTGCTTCTTCTTGTCGTCCGTCTGCTCCTGAGCGGACGCGATCGAGGTCAGGCCCGCGAGGAGGGCGGCGAGGAGGAGGGTGTGTCGGATCATCGTCCCGTGGGATCTGGGTTCCTGTGCGGTCCGGACGTGCCGTTCACGCCGGTGAGCAGCAAAACACAGAGGTTCACTGCGGGTGTCGCCGGATCCGGGAACGGGCGCCGGCGCGTTGGGAACGGAGCCGGAACCCGCCCTCCGTGGCTCACGGTGAGTCCGGCGCGACGTTGACCATCCACCCCGAGAAGCCGTCCAGGAAGGCGCGGAAGCCCTCGAGGTGCTCCGGCGGGAATCCGTAGCGCTCCTCGGCGGCCTCCAGGACCGCCTCGAAGGACCCCAGCCAGACGCGCCGCGCCGATTCGTCGATCTCGAACGGGAGGTGACGCATCCGCATCCGGGGCGGCCCGTACTGCTGACTGAACAGGGGCGGGCCGCCCAGGAGCTGGACGAAGAAGGCCGCGGAGCGCTTCGACGCCTCGGCCATGTCGTCGGGGAACCAGGGGCGCAGCTCGGTCTCCTCCAGCTTCGCGTAGAGGTCCGCGAGCATGCGGAAGACGCCGTCCTCCCCGAGCGCCTCGAGGATCTCGGGCGACGGCCGGTCGATCTGAGGCGGGCCGTCGCCGGGGACGTGGACGGGCTTCGTGCGTTCGGGGTGCGTCACCGTATCAGTCCTTGACGAACGTCCCCTGCTGCGGGTCCTTACGGACTCCCGGGAACGGCAGCAGCGTGTTGTGCATCGCCACGTACACGCCGGGCGAGGCGAGCTGCACCGCCAGGAACGCCTCGACGAGGTTCTGGATCGCGTCCGTGGTGCGCAGCTCGTAGGGCCGCATGGCGCCCGTGAGCACGATCGGCACCTTCGGGTTCGGCTCGCGCTCGTGGATCGCGTGGCCGGTCACGGCGAGCCGGTCCGTGCCGTGCACGATCACGACGCCGTCGAACTCGCGCGCCTTGTGGAGCGCCGTCTCCGCGATGAGCGTGTGATCCTCGGGCGTCATCTCCAGGCTGTCCTTGTTCATCAGCGAGACGCGCTCGAGGTCGACGCCGCGCAGCTCGAGGCGCGACAGCATCACCTCGAGGACGCTGATCTCGTTCCGGAGGACGCCGCGCAGGTCGTCGTACGTCTTCTCGATCGTGCCGCCCGTCGAGATGAGGGCGACGCGGATGGGGCCTTGGGTCGCGTCGATCATGGAGGCCGCACACGTTAGCGACTCGCGCGACTCCGGGGCGGATCTACGATGGAGCTCGATGGGCCGAGGGATCGAGAGCGACCGACAGACGCAACCGGACGACGTGCTGTACCGGGAACGACCTGGCGACTGGGCGGTACACACGCCCGCGAGGAGGGACTACCGGAACGGAAACAAGATCGTCCTCCGCGCGGTGCCGGAGGGTCCCGAGTCCATGGCGAGAGCGCTCGAACGCTGGCGGGAGGAGTTCGCCGATGTCCCCGAGGTCGACGACCTGCGCATCCAGTGGGAGGTCGACGCGGACACGGTCGAGCGCGAGTACTCGCTCTTGCTCGACGGCTCGATCGAGGACGCGGAGTTCGAGGTCGACTGCGTCATGGTCCTCGACGAGCTCGTCCACGAGGAGCCGCCGCCGCGCTTCCACGTCCGGGAGGCGGAGGGTCCCGCGGACTGGGACGGCATTGCCGAGATCGTGCTCGGGGATACCGACCCGGCCCACGCGGAGTTCTACGAGTGGCAGCTCGCCTCGGCCCGACGGCGGACCGAGGCGTCCGAGCGCGTCCGCTGGTGGGTCGCGACCGACGCGGAGCGAGTCGTCGGGAGCGCAGGACTCGTTTGTACCGCGGACCACTTTCGGTTCCAGGAGGTCTGGACGCGGCTGGAGAATCGTCGGCAGGGCGTCGCGGCCCAGCTCTGCCGAGCGATCACCGACGACGCGTGCCACCGCGATCCCGAGCGACCGGTCGTGATCGTCGCCGGCAGGGACGAGCCGCCGATGCGCATCTACGCGCGCCTGGGCTTCGTGACGCGTTCCTACCTGTGGACGGTCAGCGCGAACGTCACGCGCTGAGCGCCGAGCGGGTCCTCAGCGCCGCACCAGCGCCTCCCGCCACCGCCATTCGAGTGCCGCGAGGCCAGCGACGAACAGCCCCTCCCCCGCGACGTGTGCGCGGCCGAGCCAGGTGGAGTCCGCGCCGAAACGGCTCAGGAGGGCAATCGCCACGACGCACCACGCAGCGTTCGCCGCGACGAGCATCTTCAGGAGGCCCATCGGACGCCGCGCGCTCGCCGCGAGCGACGTCGAGAACCCGCCGTATCCGACATTCGCGGTGCCGATGAACACGACGACACCGTGCGGGAGGCCGTACCAGTCGGTGAGGGGCACGGCGAGCACGAGCACCACGAGGCCAACGGTGAGCCCGGCGAGTCCGTCGACCCACAGGAGCCGGCGGACCCAGGCGGGCGGCGCGTCGCTCGACATCACGCGCCGGACGGTACACGGGCGAGCGCCGCGGGTCGATCCGCTGGCGCTCGCCGGTTCCCTCAACTGCCGATGAAGACGCTCACCGCGTTGGTGAAGTTCGAGGTCGTCATCCCCCCCGCCGCGTCGCGGTGCCAGTAGCTGAAGTTCCACGTCGTCCCGGGCGTGGTCGAGACGATGCCGCCCGGCTGGGGAATGGCGGCGAAGTCGATCAGGAGGTCGACCGAGCCGGACGAGCCGCTGTTCAGGATCGACCCCGAGTAGCGCCCGAGGTTGCCGGCGGTGCACAGGGTGCCCGCGCTGCCCCCCGCCATCGGCACGTCGACCATCGCGTCTCCGACGATGAAGAAGCCGATCGAGCTCGGCGGCAGGCGGTCCGCGTAGAGCCGAGCCAGCGCCGTCGACGAGTGCTGGCCCGAGCAGGTGATGAGGCCGCGCTGCCCGGTGCTGTTGATCTCGCCGAAGCAGTACTGGACCCCGATACCCTCCCCGAGGGACGGGGGGTCGAAGAGCCCGCCGGACGCGTCGACCTCGCCTCCAACGTTGGTCGACCAGCCCAGCGCGCCCCACCGCCCCGGCGAGCCGAACGAGTTGTCGCGCGCGATCTCGATCCCGCCGCCGATGTGGTAGACGGGCCCGTCGGTGATCTCGCCGACGTCGGTCCGATCGCGGAGGATCGTGAGCAGGCCCACGTGGTTGATGCCCACGTCCTGGACGTAGCCGCGCCAGCCGCCAGCGCCGGGCACGGCTTCCAGGTACGTGACGCAGAAGACCTCGTCCACCATGTCGATCCGGGGCTCGGCCTGATCGAGCGTGACGTCGACGTGCTGGGCCACGGTCAGGTCCAGCTCGGCGAGGACGTCCGTCCCGAGGAACGCGATGAGGTTCACGTCCTCGTCCGTGGAGTCGTACGGATCGAACACGAGCGCCCAGGGTTTCGCGTTGTCGGTCTCGAAGTACGGCGCGCCGACGTCGAGCTCGCCGGGGCGCGCCCCCGCACCGAACGCCTTCGCGGTCTCCGGGCCCTGCGCCAGGAGTCCGGTGCTGCTGATCAGCGCGACCTCGAGACTCCAGAGGCCTGACGCGATGTCCCGCTCGCCCCACGCGATCGGGATCGCGGTCGGCGGGCTGCCCGCGGACGTCGAGCGCTTGGCGATCGAGAGGATCGTGGTGTCGATGGTCGGGCTGGACTCCAGGGCGCGGACCGGACCGAGGTTGCCTGCCCCGTCGACCGTCTGATAGCGGACGTCGCCGTCGGTGCTGAAGTCGCGGATCCACGTCACCACGAACGCGACGTCGCCCGGCCACAGCGAACCGCCGCTGGCCACCTCCGGGTCGA
>JBCDGE010000007.1:0-111119 GCA_038757895.1 Planctomycetota bacterium
CATCGTCTGTCGTCGCGGGGAGGGAGGACCGAACGCTCGGTGAGCGCATGGCCGACGTAGGGGAGGAAGCGCGCGGGCTCGCCCGCCGCGAAGGTCGCGCCGATCGGAAGCTCGACCAGCCCGTCCGCGGTCGCGGCCGCGCTGAGGTCGCCGCTGCCGTTCCAGCGCACGGGCACGAGCCCGCCGTCCTCGACGCGTGCGGGCAGGAACAGGTGCCGGCGCCCGCGGTGCTCGTAGCCCGCGCGCATCGGGATCCGCACCGACGGCGGCGACCAGCCGCCCAGGAAGTGACCGAGCGCCGGGAACAGGAACAGGTGCGCGGTCGCGAGGACGCTCACCGGATTCCCGGGGAGCCCGACGAAGAGCGCGCCGTCGGCGCGGCGCGCGACGAGCACCGGCTTGCCCGGCTGCACCTGGACGCGGTGGAAGACCGTCTCGAAGCCGAGCCGGCCGAGGGTGTCCGGCACGAGGTCGCGCTCCCCCATGCTGACGCCGCCGGTCGTCACCACGATGTCGGCGTGCGCGGCGGCTTGCTCCAGGGCGCCTCGCAGCTCGTCCTCGTCGTCGCGCGCGTGGTGGCGCTGCACCTGGACGCCGAGCGCGTCGAGCAGGCCGTCGAGCAGCGGCCCGTTGCTGTCCCGGATCCCCGCCGCGCCGGCCTTGCCGACCTCGTCGCCAGTCGTCACGACCGCGACGGTCGGCCGCTCGAAAACCGTCACCTCGGTCGCGCCCGCCATCGCTGCGACCGACAGGTGCGCGGGCGCGAGACGGGTCCCGACCTCGAGCAGCGTGTCGCCGTCGCGCGCATCCTCGCCGCGCCACGCGATGTTGCGCCCAGCGGGCGGAGGCTCGGCGAAGGCCACGGACGCGCCGTCCTCGGGGACGTCGGCGAGCTCGATCGGGACGACGGTCGTGCCGGCGGGCGCAGGCGCGCCCGTCATGATCCGCACGGCCTGGCCCGGCGCGAGGTCGCCGTCGAACGTCGTGCCCGCGGTGACCGTCCCGATGACGTCGAAGCGCGTCGCGTCGCCGTCCGGCGCGACCGCGAACCCGTCCATCGTCGCCCGGTCGAAGCCCGGCTGGTCGCGGTCGATCGCGACCGCCTCGGCGAGGAACCTGCCGCGCGCGTCGGCCAGGGAGACGCGCTCGAGGCGCCGCGCGCGGTCCGAGACGTCGAGGGTCCCGAGGGCGTCCTGGGACTCGGCGAAGGTGATCATGGCTGTCGTAGATGACGGAGCGCGCCGTCGACGAGCGGTACGTCGAGCGGCGCGAGGTCGAGCGCGCGGAGCTCCGCGGCGTCGACCCAGCGGACGAGGTCGTGCGTCCCGTCGACGGGCGTTGGATCGTCCGAGCCGCGCGACGGGCGGGCAGCGTACGCGGTGAGCCGCAGGTCGGCCTCCCCGCCCTCCTCGGGAATCCGCGTCGACGAGCCGAGCGGCTCCCCCGCGACGACCTCGACGTCGTACGCGAGCTCCTCGCGCAGCTCGCGCGCGAGGCACTCGGCCGGCGTCTCGCCGCGCTCGAGCTTGCCGCCCGGGAACTCCCACTTGCCGGCGAGCTCGGCGGGCCGCGCGCGCCGCGCCACGAGCACGGTCGAGCCGCGGACGACGACGGCCGCGCAGACCTCGATCACGTCGCGCTCCCGCCCGCTTCGGCGGCGTCGGCCGCCGCTCCGGTGCCGGCGCGCCCCATCAGCCGCGCGAGCGGTCGCGTCACGTCCCACGCCTCCAGGAGCGTCTTGCCGACCGCCGTGATGGGCGTCGCGAGGACCATCCCGATCACGCCCCAGATGTGCCCCCAGAACATCAGGCCGAGCAGCACGACGGACGCGCGCAGGTCGGTCTTCTCGCCGAGGATCTTGTTCTCCCACACCTGCCCGACGACGAACTGCAACGCGCCCGGGAGCGCGAGCGCGAGGATCACCGTCACGAGCGGCGATCCGCCGACCACGAGGATCGGGATCGGGAGCAGCACAGCGATCGCCGAACCGACGGCGGGGACGAAGTTCAGGAGGAACGCCAGCAGCCCGAAGAACGCTGCGGCGGGCACGCCGATGATCATGAGCAGCAGCCAGCTCCCGATCCCCGTCACGAGCGACGTCACGAACTTGACGGCGATGTAGTGCTTCACGCTCCCGCGCACCGTCTCCTTCATCGTCCCTCGGTCGGCGGGGCGCGGACGGCCCTGTTCGACGAGCAGGAACATCAGGAAGATGACCACGTTCGCGCCCTGCGCGAGCAGCGAGCCGAGCGTCGCGGCGACCATCGGCAGGATCCCTGCGACCGCCTCGCCCGCGCGCTGGAGCGTGTCGCCCCCCTCGATGCCGAATCGCGCGAGGAACCTGGGCACGACCCCGTCGGGATCGTCCGACCGGAACGCGGCGGCGACCTCGTCGAACTCGTTCAGCGACGAGGCGACCACGGCCCCCAGGATCGCGATGAGCAGCACCCCGAGGACCATCGTGAGCGCGACGGCCACCGGGCGGGACAGCCGGGTCCGATCCGCGAGCCCGTCGACGATGGGTGCCATCGCGATCGCGATGAACGCCGCGAGCGCGAACGGGATCATCACGCCGCGCAGCGCCTGGAGCGTCGCGCCGACCGCGATCGCCGTCAGGATCAAGAGGCAGATCGTCTGGATGCGCCGCTCGGTCGTCGCACCGAACGGACTGACGCGCGCCGCCGCCCCCTCGGGGGCCGGCGGCGCGTCGGGGGCCGCCGGTCGCGATTCGCTCATGGGTGCGGCCGGAACTCCGTCGAACGGAACCCCGCGGCGGGGTTCAGACGAACGGCGTGATGCCCGGCTGAGCGACCGGCGGGACCGGGTTGTCGCCCCACGCGTACTCGGCGGGCGCGAGGTTCTCCTGGGACTCCAGCGCCTGGTTCCAGGAGATCTCCTTGCCGGTGTACGCCGACATGCGGCCCATCAGCGCGAGCAGCGTCGCGCGGCACATGACGTCGCCGTCGTGGTTGGGCTTGCCGGCGCGGATCGACGCGAACATCTGGTCGTGTTCGTTCTGGTACATGTTGTCCACGAAGCCTTCCTCGGGACGCCAGCGCCACTTGGTCTCGCCCTCGATCCTGTGCGACTGCACGTGCGCGACGCCCTTCGTGCCGTAGATGTGGTCGGACACGTCGCGGTGGGCACCCGCCCACTGGCGGCACGAGAAGAACCCCTTCACGCCGCTGCCGAAGTCGTAGACCGCGCTGAAGTGGTCGAAGACGTTCCCGAACTTGGGGTCGGTGCGGACGATGCGGCCGCCCTGCGCCTTGACGCTGAGCGGCGGCTTGTCGTCCATCGCCCAGATCATCTTGTCGAGGTTGTGGATCGCCTGCTCGGCGATGTGGTCGCCCGACGCCCACGTGTAGTAGAGCCAGTTGCGGAGCTGGGTCTCCATCTCGCTCCAGTCCTCGGACTGGCCGCGGTGCCAGAGCGCGCCGGTGTCGTAGCTGCACTCGATCGCCTTGATGTCGCCGATCGCGCCCTCGCGGATCTTCTCGATCACGGCGCGCTTGGCGAACTGGTAGCGGTAGCAGAGGCCGGTGACGACGGCGATGTTCTTGTCCTTCGCCTCGTTGCAGGCCGCCCAGATCCGGCGCAGGCCCGGACCGTCGGTCGCAACGGGCTTCTCGACGAACATGTGCTTGCCCGCCTTGACCGCGTACTCGACCTGGGCCGGGCGGAAGTGCGGGGTCGACGCGAACAGCACGACGTCGACGAGGTCGGTGACCTTCTCGTGACAGTTCAGCCCGACGACGCGGTTCTCCGGCGGGACCTCGACGCGCCCCTTGAACTCCTCCTCGGCGAGGAGCTCGGTCAGCTTGCTGTCGATCCGGTCCTCGAAGGCGTCCCCCAGCGCGACGAGCTTCACGTTCGGGTCGGCGCGGAGGGCGTCGCGGACGGCGCCGCCGCCGCGGCCGCCGCAGCCCACGAGGCCGATGCGAAGCGTCTTGTCGGCGTCGGAGCCGGCACCCTCCTGGGCGCGGCCGAGCGCGGTGGTCGCGCCGATCGCGGTCGCGGCGCCGGCGGCGCGGAGGATCTGGCGGCGGCTGGGCCCCTCGGGCCCGCTCTCGTTCGTGGTCGTCTCAGTCATCTGGCTGGAGGTGAGTCGTCCGGCTCCTCGGATTCCGCGTCAGGTTCCGCGTCCTCGGGCTCGACCGGAGTCGCACCATCGTGCGGGAACGCGGTCCCCACGCAAGGCTCCTCACCGAACGGCCCGTAGAACACGCCCCTCTCGAGCGCGGGGACGCCGGTCCGGATCGAACCGAGAACGAGGCGCGCCGTCGCGTAGGCGTCCGCCTCCGCGGCGTTGGGCGCCGTCATGACCGCCGCGCGGGGAGACGGCAGCGGCAGTCCGACGCGCGGGTCCAGCACGTGCCCGTACTGCGTCGCAGCGGTCGTCAGGCCCGCGGGCGGCGTGCCGCTCAGCTCGGCGCTCTGGAATCGATCGCCCGACGTCGCGATCGCGCCGCGCGCCAGGAGGAAGAACGACGCGGGCCGCGCCTCGGTCGGCTCGACGGCGATCCGCCAGCCCTCCTCGTCCGGGGGCGGCTCCAGCGCCGCGAGGTCGCCCCCGCCGTCCATCAGGGCGTGCTCGATCCCCTCGTCGACGAGCCGCGCGAGCGCCTCGTCGACGGCGACGCCCTTGGCGACGCCGCCGAAGTCGAGCCGCATCTCGGTCTCCAGGAGCCGCACCTCCAGGCCACCCTCCGCGTCCCGGAGCTCCACGAGGTCGATCCAGCCGCACTGCGCGCGGGCGCGCTCCCAGCGCTCGGCGGTCGGCCACCGCCGCTCGCGCAGGGCCCGACGCCAGAGGCGCGTCATCGGGCCGACGGTCGGATCGAACGCGCCCTCGCTCGTCCGCACCGCGCGGTCCGAGGCGCGCAGGACGGCTGCGAGGTCGGGCGACACGGGGACCCAGCGCCGGATCGCGCGGCGGCAGAGTTCGCGCGCCTCGCTGGAGGCGTCGTAGTCGGTCGCGACGGCCTCGATCGCGTCGATGCGGTCGAAGGCCGCGAGCGCCGCGGTCCGCGCGGACTCCCGGTCGAACGCGTAGAGCGTCAGGTCGAACCGGGTCCCCATCGCGGCGTGCGCGTACGAGTATCGTTCGAGGACGGCCGGCTCGACCCGGGCGGCCGCGCAGGCGCCCACGAGGGCCGCGACGGCCCCGAGCAGGACGCGGGACCAGGTTTGGCGCTGGCGCGAGGATCGATCGTGGCGACGGGGCCGCATCTCGCACAGACTACGTCGCCCCCGGGCGCACGCGCCCGGGCACGCTCACGATCCGGGCGGGCTCTCCACCGCGCCGGCCGCTCCGACGACGCATGCATCGACTGACCCAGGGACTCGCCGCCGGCCTCGCGCTGTGCTTCCTCGCCGCAGCCCAGGAGGGCGAGCGCTCCGTCTACCCCTCCTTCCCCGACGGCGCCCCGCCCATCGTCCCGCTCGAGGGATCGGCCGCGACCAGCGCGGACGGAATGAAGGCGTACGTCGAGGCGATCTCGGGCACGAAGGCGACGTTCTCGATGACGCCGATCCCCGGCGGGACCTTCCTGCTCGGCAGCCCCGAGGACGAGGAGGACCGCGAGGACTACGAGGGGCCCCAGGTCCAGGTGACCGTCTCACCGTTCTGGATGGGCACCCACGAGGTGCGCTGGGACGAGTACGGGATCTTCATGGACTCGCTCGACAAGCGCGAGCGCGCGAGCGGCGCCGGCTCGCCCGTCGACCAGGACGCGTGGGCCGACGCGGTCAGCCGCCCGACGCCGCCGTACGTGCCCATGGACTTCGACATGGGCGTCGACGGCTACCCGGCGATCTCGATGACCCAGTTCGCGGCGAAGCAGTACACGAAGTGGCTGTCGATGAAGACGGGCCGCTTCTACCGCCTGCCGACCGAGGCCGAGTGGGAGTACGCGTGCCGCGCCGGCTCGACCGGTCGCTACTCGTTCCCCGAGGGCGAGGTCGACCCGCACGCCTGGTGGTTCGACACGTCGGACGGCCAGTACCAGAAGATCGGCGAGCTGAAGCCGAACGCGTTCGGGCTCTACGACATGCACGGCAACGTGGCCGAGTGGTGCCTCGACGCGTTCACGCGGGACGGGTACGCCGCGCTCGCCGCGCGGGCGAAGGACGGGCCGCTCGTCGATCCGATCCAGTGGCCCGACGAGCTCTACCCGCGCGTCGCGCGCGGCGGGCACTGGGACGACGACCCCGACCGCCTGCGCTCCGCGGCGCGCCGCGGCTCGACCGAGTCGTGGAAGGTCCAGGACCCGCAGCTCCCCAAGAGCATCTGGTACCACACCGACGCCCAGTGGCTCGGATTCCGCGTCGTCAGACCGCTGAACCCGCCCCCCTTCGAGGAGTGGGGCAAGTACCACGACGCCGACCTCGACTCCGTCCGCAAGATCCAGGACCGCCAGCGCGCGGGCGAACGCTGATTCCCATGACCGACCCCACGACCCCCATCGACCGCCGCACGTTCCTCCAGGGCGCCGGCAGCCTCGCCGCCGCGTCGCTCGCGACCTCCCCCTCCCTCGCGAACGCGCAGGCCTCGGCCGCGGGCGACGCGGAGCTCCGCGTCGCGCTCGTCGGATGCGGCGGCCGCGGCACGGGCGCCGCCGTCCAGGCGCTCAATACCGGCAACGTCCGCCTCGTCGCGATGGCGGACGCGTTCACCGACCGCCTGGAGGGCTCGCTGTCGAACATCTCGTCGCGGCACCCCGAGAAGGTCGACGTGCCCGCCGAGCGGCGCTTCGTCGGGTTCGACGCATACCGGAAGGCGATCGACGAGGACGTCGACGTGGTCATCACGGCGACGCCGCCCGGGTTCCGCCCCGATCACTTCGACTACGCGGTGTCCAAGGGACGGCACGTCTTCATGGAGAAGCCCGTCGCGGTCGACGGGCCCGGTATCCGCAAGGTCCTCGCCGCCGCCGAGGTGGCGAAGGAGAAGAAGCTCTGCGTTGGCGTCGGCCTCCAGCGCCACCACAGCTTCAAGTACCAGGACACGATCCGCGCCATCGAGGACGGCGCGATCGGGCGGCCGGTGCTCCTGCGCGTGTACTGGAACAGCGGCGGCGTGTGGGTCAAGCCGCGCCAGCCGCAGTGGAACGAGATGGAGTACCAGATGCGCAACTGGTACTACTTCAACTGGCTGTGCGGCGACCACATCGTCGAGCAGCACATCCACAACCTCGACGTCGGCAACTGGGTCATGGGCAAGACCCCGATCGCCGCGTACGGCATGGGCGGCCGCCAGGTCCGCCGCGGCTCCGAGCACGGCGAGATCTACGACCACTTCGCCGTCGAGTACGAGTACGACGACGGCACGCGGATGATGAGCCAGTGCCGCCACCAGAAGGAGGTCTGGAACAGCGTGTCCGAGCACGTGCACGGGTCCGAGGGCACGTGCATGGTCGGCCGCGGCCAGATCGAGTCGTACTCCGGCGAGAAGTGGCGCTTCGACGGCCAGGACTCCGACCACTACCAGCGCGAGCACGTGGTCCTGTTCGACGCGATCCGCACCGGCCGCGAGCACAACGAGGCCGTGAACGGAGCGCACGCGACGCTGACGGCGATCCTCGGACGCATGGCGACCTACTCGGGCCGCAAGGTCACGTGGCAGGAGGCGCTGGAGTCGACCGAGGTCCTGGCGCCGGAGGGCGCGCTGTCGTGGGACTCGGTCCCGCGCTCGCTGCCGGGCGCGGACGGGCTCTACCCGATCCCGACTCCGGGCCAGTACCGCGTCGTCTGATCCGGATCCCATCGCCGGCCCCATCGCGGGATGATCTCACTCGTTCTCGCGTCGCTGCTCTGGTCGGTGTCGTTCGCGCTGATCGGCGCGCACGACATCGACCCTGATCTGCTCGCGGCGGCGCGACTGGGCCTGGCCGCGCTGCTGTTCGCGCCGATGCTGCGCGTGCGCGGCGGCGCCGCCACGACGGCGCTGAAGCTGCCGCTTAAGCTCGCGCTCATCGGCGGCCTGCAGTACGGCGTCATGTACGTGCTCGTGCTCCGCTCGTACCGGCACCTCGCCGGGCACGAGGTCGCGCTGCTCACGATCACGACCCCAATCTTCGTCGTGATCGCCGAGTCCGCCCTCGCGCGCCGGCTCGCGCCGCGCGCCCTGCTCGGAGCACTGGTCGCGATCGGCGCCGCCTTCGTCCTGCGCACGGATGCGGCGGCGCGGACGGACACGGGCGGCAGCTTCTGGACCGGCTTCGGGCTCGTCCAGGGCGCGAACGTCGCGTGGGCGGTCGGCCAGGTGCTCTACCGCCGCGTCGAGGGCGGACCGTCGGGCAGCGCGCACCGCTTCGGGTGGCTCTACCTCGGCGGGTTCGCGGTCGCGCTCGCGTGGGCGAGCACGCGGGTGCCCGCGTCGGCGCTCGACCTGACCACGCGCGAGCTCGGCGTGATCGCGTACCTCGGCCTGATCCCGTCGGGTCTCGCGTTCTACCTGTGGAACCGCGGCGCGCTCCAGGTCGACGTCGGGCGGCTCGCGGTGATGAACAACCTGAAGATCCCGCTCGCGGTCGCTGTCGCGCTGCTGCCGCCGTTCTCGGAGCCCGCGGACCTCGTCCGGCTCGTGCTGTCGTTCGCGCTGCTCGCGGTCGCGCTCACGCTCTCCACGCCGCGAGGAGCACCATGGAGAGCCCGACGAGCGTGAGGCCGTCGACGAACTCGTCACGGGCCAGGGCGGCGCTCGGCGCGCTCGCGCCGGCGCGCGTCACGAGCTGAGCGATCCCGAGGACGCCGGGGACGGCCCATAGCCCGCGGAGCGCGACCGCGGCGCTGCGGCGCGCCTTCCGGTCACCGCGCGCGCGGCGGAACGCGAGGAGCCCGAGGGCGGCTGCGAGCGCGGCGACGCCCGCGCTGCGCTGCGTCCGACCGACGTCCCGGTGATCGGGCGCGGGCTGCGCGAGGCCGAGCGAGCGCACCTCCGCGTCGCCCGCGTCCTCCACGCCGACGAGCAGCCCGGGGCCGGCGACGAGCCCGGGCGGCTCCGCACGCGCGCGTGCGTCGAGCCCGCGGTCGAAGAGGAACGCCCCGAGGAGCGCCAGCCCGAGGGCCGCGATGACGCGCGCTGCCACGCGAGCCCCCTACCGGCCGTCGAGCCAGACGAAGTCCCACAGGACGTCGCCTTCCGGTCCGCCGAGGACCTCCAGCTCCATCCGGAACGGGCGCGCTGGCTCGTCCTCCGCGAGCTGCGCCCACGACGTGAGCTGCAGCCGGATCCCCTCCTCGTCCTCGCCGAGCATCGACCAGACGTGCTCGTGTCCGTGGCCCGCGTCGGCGTCCGCCGGTCCGTCGAGGCCCGCTGCGATCCAGGGGCCCGCGCAGGCGCGTACGAAGACAGCCGCGGTGCGCTCGGCGCGCAGGACCAGCAGAGGCGGGACGAGGCCGTCGCGCTCGGCCTGCGCGGCCTCGGCGAGGAGCGCCGCGGTCCGCGACGGGTTGGTGACGCCGGCCGCGACGCGCTCGACGAACGCGTGCTGCGCGCAGCACTCGGTGCCGGAGACGCGGTGCTGGCCCGCGACCGAGAGACCGTCGGCCGTCGGCGGGCCGAAGCACGGGCCGAGCGCGCGGCGCACGTCGAGCTCGCCGTGCATGCGCTCCCCGACGGCGCAGGGCGGGACGACGCTGGCGGCGGGAGGAGCCTCCGAGATGTCGGTCCAGTGGAGCGGGAAGCGGAGGGGCGGAGGATCCTCGGCTGCGACGAAGTCGGCGTCCGAGGAAGCGAACTCCGCGGGCGGGAGCGTGGGCGACCCGATGACCATCGCGGCGGACTCGGTCGACCACGCGGGATCCGGCGTCGGACCCGGCGATGGAACCTGCGATGGATTCAGCGCGGTGGGCTCCTCGACGACGACGTCCTCGAGCGAAGCGGCCGTCGGCGCGGCATCGATCGCCGGCTCTGCGGCAGCCAGGGTCGCGCGCTCCGGCGCGGCGGCCAAGCGGCCTGCGAGGAAGCCGGTGAGCAGCGCAAAGGTGGCGGCGACGGCCGCGGTGCTCGCACGGCTCGGGCCGTGGACCTTCGGAGGCGCGGCGACTGCCGGCGCCTCGCTCGCTCGCATTCGCTCGCGCGTCGGAGAGGACCGCTGCCGCGCGGCGCGGAGCTCCTCGTCGAGGGTCGCGCGGGCGGCGTTCGACGCGTCGAGGGTGGCGCGAAGCCGCTCGATCTCGCGCTCCATCGCGACGCGCCAGTCCTCGGTCTCGGCGACTGCTTCGCGGCCCGCGGACGAGCGATCGTGCTCCCCGTCGCTCGCGGCGGGCCGAGTCGCTCCACCGGCGCCGAGCGCCGAGCGCCGAGGACCGGTGAAGACGGCGCGCTCGGTGAGCTCCGAGCGCGACGCGGCCGCGTTCGCGCGCGCGTCCGGGGCGAGCGCCGCGACGTCCCCCGCGCGCACGAGCCGGATCTCGACGCCCTCGCGCCAGCCGTTCCGGACCGTGAGCCGGCCCTCGCTCGCCCAGTCGGCGAGCTGGCGGTGGGCGACGCCGGCGACGTCGGCCGCCTCGCCGATCGTCCACCAGCGGTCGGGATCCCAGCCAGGGCTGCAGCCCGGGTCCCAGCCCGGATCGCGGCCGGCGTCGTCGCCGTCGCGGCGCGGCTCGGAGCGCGTCGGGGTGCCCATACGTCCTGTTTAGCGACCGCGAGGACCCGATACCAGCGTCGTTCGGAGACCGGCGGAGCCCGCCGCCGGGGACCGATGGCGCGCCGGGTCGGGCCGGGGCACCATGACCGGGCGCTCCGGCGCCGCTCCCCTCTCCTTTCCGCCGCCGCGCAGCCCACCATGCTCTCCCTCCGTCGACTCTCCACCGCGCTCCCCGCCGCCCTCCTCGCGACCGTGGCCCAGGCGCAGGCCCCGACCGTCTACACGATCGACGCGCCGGCGTCGCAGTTCACGTTCGGCGGCAGCACGTCGCTCGGCCCGATCGTCGGCATGCCCAACACGTTCGGGCTCAGCGGGACGGTCCTTGCGGAGCTCACGTCCGGCGCGACCCGGCCGATCGACACGATCCGCCTCGTCGACGGCGGCGACGCGCTGATCAGCCCGGACCTGAACGCGGTCGTGCCCAACCCGGTGCCGTTCCTGCCGCCGCTCGCGTCGGTGGTGATCTCGAACCTGCGCCTATCGTTCCGGTCGACCGAGTCGCCGGTCGACGCGGCGGGCGCGTTCACGGTCAGCGTCATCGCGACCGGCATCAGCGGCACGGCGACGGTCACGCCGCTGGGCGGCTCGCCCTCGATGACCGACCTGACGGGGACGATGAGCACGGCGCAGCCGTTCTCGGCGACGATCACCCAGACCGGTACCGCGCTGCGGATCGACGGCCCGCTCGCGCTGACGTTCACGCTCACGGACATGGGCACCGGCCTCTCGGCGACCGTCAACGTCAACGGGGGCATCGCGGCGGACTACGTCGGGCCGGTGCCGATGAACTACTGCGTCGCGGCGCCGAACTCGACGGGCGGCCTGGGCGTGATCGGGACCGCCGGATCGACGAGCCTCTTCGCGGCCGACCTGGAGCTGCAGGCGAGCGGTCTTCCGCAGTCGTCGCTGGGCTACTTCCTGTTCTCGGAGACCCAGGACCTCGTGCCGGGCTTCGGCGGCAGCCAGGGCAACCTCTGCCTGGGCGGCGGCATCTTCCGCCTCTCGAACTTCGTGCAGAACTCGGGCGGCAGCGGCGCGGTCGCGCTCCCGCTCCCCTTCACGGGCCTGCCGGGCGGCGCGTCCCTCGACCCGGGTGAGAGCTGGAACTTCCAGTACTGGTTCCGCGACTCGATCGGCGGCGCCGCGACGTCGAACACGACGGACGGGATCGAGGTGGTCTTCGTGCCCTAGGGCGCGTGGAGCCGCACGCGATCCCGGCGAGCGAAGGCAAACGCGGGTGCAACCTGCGGCCGCTGGGGTGCCTCGGCGCTCTGATCGTCGCGTTCGCTCTCTTCCTGGCGGTCGCGTCGTTCCAAGGTCGCTGGGTGGCCGAGCGAACCAGCTTCGCCGACGTGGAGCTGCTGCACGCCGCGAGCGGGGGCTCGTTCGAGTTGGGGTTCCACAAGGATCCGGTCGCCTCCACGATCTGGGGCTACAGCGCGGTCTTCGTCCTCGATCTGCGTGACGGGTCCGGCACCTCCTGGATCACGCCACCGATCGCGGTGCCGGGCGACTGGGAGGAGCGGCTCGACGGTCTCGCTGCAGATCTCGGGGTGGAGGAGCGGGATCGCAGGCGGCGCGAATTCATCGACGCGCTCGAGAGCACCTGGGTCGATCCCGATGGGGTGGCGCCCGCTGGTCTCGGTGCGATGATCGCGTCGCACGCGGTCCGCATGGGCCATCTCAGGCGTACGACGCGGCAGCGGTGACCTCGGAGTCGAACCGACCCTCGTGACCGGCTCGGACGTCCACGAGGGCACGCTCGACGAAGCGGTTCGCGGCCGGCGGTACCTTCATCTCACCAGGCCTGGCTGGTTCAAGGGTGAGCAGGTCCGGTCGATGCGGGTCGAGGATCTCGGACGGGCCAACGCCGCCCAAGGGCCGCGGACAGGGGAAGGCCGACGCCCTCTGGGAGGCGACGCGCGACGAACTGCCACACACCGTCGGAGCCCCTTCCGCACCGCCCCGCTCGACGGCGCGCGGTCGGTCAGGCTCGGGCTCGCGTCCGCGCGCATCGCCGTCCTGCGTGCCTCCCGGTCGGGTCGATCCGTAAGCGCGGGGTTCCGACCACGTTGAGGTTGGAGTCCACCCTGTATCTGTGACGGCCGGATTCCCTACACCAGTGGAGAGGAATCACCTCTGCCCCCGATCTCCCCGCTCGACCCTGCTTCCAAACCTTGATGAAACCTCACCTCCTTCCTTTCTCGACCCTCTCGCTCGCCGCCGCGCTCACTGCTGCGGCCACTGCTCAATCTCCGATCGTCGGCGTCAACGTCCGCCTCGACGACGCCTTCATGAGCGACACCGGTGACTTCGTGAACAACTACACGCAGCTCGCCGGCGAGTCGCGCTCCCTGTTCGCGATCGACTTCGATTCGCTCGCCCAGACCCTCTACGCGATTGACAACACGACCCTCGAGGTCGTGACGATCGACCCGATGACCGGCGTTTCGACGCCGACCGGCGTGGTCGCCCAGACGATCACCGGTGCGACGGGTCTGACCGCCGACGCAGACGGCTCGACCTGGTACGTCTCCGACTTCGACGGCACCAACACCAACCTCTACTCCGGCGACGTGACGACGGGCGCGTTCAGCCTCGTCGGCGTGATCACGGCGGGCATCATCATCGACATCTCGATCGACAGCAACGGCAACCTGTACGGGTTCAGCATCTCGGACGACTCGCTGTATTCGATCGACACGGGAACCGGCGCAGGCACGCTGATCGGGGCCTCTGGCTTCGCGGCGAACTTCGCGCAGGGGATGGACTTCGACTGGACCGACAACACGCTCTACGCGACGATCTACACGGGCGGCGGCACGGGCGCGTTCTGCGCATTCGACCTCGTCACGGGCGTCGCGAACCTGATCAATGACACCACTCCGCTCAACGCGGAGATGGAGATGGCCGTCCAGGTCGGCGCCGACGTCACGCTCGGCGACAACTACTGCATGGCGAACCCGAACAGCACGGGCGCTACGGGCGACATCTCGGCGGTCGGTAGCCCGGTGGCCGCCAGCAACGACGTCACGCTCAACGCGAGCAGCCTGCCGAACAACGCGTTCGGCTTCTTCCTGACGAGCCAGACGCAGGCCTTCACGATGAACCCGGGCGGTAGCTCCGGCAACCTGTGCCTGGGTGGCCAGATCGGCCGTTACGTCGGGCCGGGCCAGATCCAGAACACCGGCATGGCCGGCGAGTTCTCCCTCGTGCTGGACCTCACGCAGACGCCGCAGCCGACTGGCTTCGTGTCGATCCAGGCCGGCGAGACCTGGAACTTCACCGCCTGGCACCGTGACACGTCCGGTACGGGCGCCACGTCGAACTTCACGGACGGTCTGGAGATCACCTTCCAGTGATGTGACCGGTGCCGTCCACCGACCGGGTGGACGGCCTTGCAGCGCCCCCGCGCCGTCGCCCGATTCGGGCCTCGGGGCGGGGGCGCGACCATTGCGGCGCACGGCTGCGGCGGACTCGCTGCATCGGAGTCGATGGCCCGTGCTGGCGCCGAAGCACCCGGGGGATCGACAGGAGCCACGCACGGGGCTGATGACGTCCAAGGGCCGCACACGGACACTCGCCGACGGGGCGCATCTCCCGACACGGCCCCGCCGCTCCCCATGAAGCTCGCTGCCCTGTCCTTCCTCTCGCTCGCGCCACTTGCCGCCGCCCAGACGACGATCGCTCGCGAGGTCGTCGCCGAGGTCACGGTCACCGACCAGGACTTCGCCTCGGGCACCTACACGCGCGACCTGGCGACGAGCGGCGGCCCGCTCCCGACGGTCCCGGGTCTCTTCGGCGAAACGGCGCTCGACGGCGTACGGCCGATCACGGTCCAGTTCGACTTCGAGCACAGCGTCGTCGTCCGCGCGTCGCTGTAGCCGCACCAGCGCGCGGGCTCGACCGGTCGCAGGGCATCGCCGAGGCGTCGGTCCGAGCGGGGCCGGCGACGGACGCGGGGAAGGATGAAAACGCCCGGGCGGCGGCGCAGTCCTGACCGGAGCCCCGTTTCCTCCACCCGGTCCAGCCCATGCTCCGACGCCCCGGCCCGCCGCCCTGCCTCGCCTCACTCCTCATCGCCCTCGGCGCCGCTCCGGTCGCGCACGCGGCCCAGGACGTCCGCGGTCCGCTGCCGGCCCGGGCGGCGGGCATGAGCGCCGCAGTGACGGGCTCCGCGAACGCCGCGGGCCTGCCGGAGGGCGCGCTGAGCCCGCCGCCGCTGGAGCGCCCCTGGCACGACGTGGACGGCGAGGGGCGGCTCTGGACCCGCGGAACGACGTACAAGGCGTCGTTCGACGCGGACGGGTTCACCTACGTGCCGTTCCTCGGTTCCGACGCGCCGCGGATCTGGCCGGTGCGGATGCGACTGGTCGATGCGGAGCGCGGCGGCGTCCCGCTCGCGCTGGAGACCGCCCGGGTGACCCGCGAGGGCGACCGTGTGGTGCTCGACCGCGGCCCCGTCCGCGTCCTGTACGACACCGCGCTCGACGGCGTCGAGCAGTCCTTCTCGTTCGAGCGCGCGCCGGAGGGAACCGGCGACCTCGTCCTTCGCATGGAGGTCGAGACCGACCTGGCAGCCCGCGTCGACGGCGCCGGCTTCTGCTTCGACGCAGACCGGGGCGGCGTGCAGTACGGAGCGGCCACCGCCTTCGACGGCGCGGGGCGAGGGCTCGGTCTCGCGGCAACGCATACGGGAGACGGGATCGAGGTCGTCGTTCCGGCGTCGTTCGTGGACGCCGCGGAAGGGACGCTGCTCGTCGACCCGCTGATCACGACCTTCGTCCTGGAGCCGGTCAACGCCACGCACGCCTTCCCGGACGCCGCGTTCGACGTGACGAACGATCGGTGGTGCGTCGTCTGCCAGGAGGACTTCGCGGGCTCGGACGCGGACATCATCTCCTGGTTCGTGGACGGCACGACGTACGCCAGGAGCGGCTCCGGCTTCGTGGACGGCACCACGATCGCCTGGCGCACGCCGGCGGTCGCGAACCAGAGCTTCGACGACGTCTTCTGCGTGGTCGCTGCGACGGAGACCACCGCCGCGAACAACATCGTCGCGCGCTACCGCGATGCGACGACCGGGGCCTTCCAGCCGCCCTTCATCGTGGAGTTCGGCGCGAGTTTCGATGCGGCGTTCCCGGACATCGGAGGGGACTCGTTCGCCACCAGCTTCGACTCGTACTTCATGGTCGTCTGGGAGCGCGACGACGGCACGAACCGGGACGTGGTGGGCGTCGTGATGGACTCCGCCGGCAACTTCGTGGGCTCGAAGTTCGAGATCGCGGCCGAGCCCGGTCGGTCGGAGCAGAAGCCCGCCATCTCCAAGTCGACCGGCAACCCCGTCCTCCAGGCGCGCTTCAACGTGGCGTGGATCGAGAGCCCGCACGGCGACACCAGCGGGAGCGTGCACTGTCGCCAGTACACCTTCCTCGGAAATCCCGTCTCGGGTCCGTTCGAGGTCTGGCCGACGTCAGGGGCCCGCGAGGTCGACGTGTCCTGCCTGCTCGACCTCTCGACGGGGCCGCCGAACTTCGACCAGCTCTACCTCGTCACGTGGGACGAAGACTTCGGGCCCGACCGGGACGTGATCGTCGCCATGTGCGCGGGCGCGGAGCGGAAGGACCGGCGCAGCCTCTGGGGTCTGGAGGGCGTCCCCTTCGAGCCCGACCAGCGCAGACCGGCGGTCGCCGCGACGGACGACCAGTGGATCGTCGCGTACTTCGAGGGCGGGATGGGGTTCTTCGCGGGGATCTACGGCGCGGTCCTCGATCCGGTCGGCGACCTGCTCGGCCTGACGGAGGCGCGCGTCCAGTACCAGGACGACATCTCGACGGCGGTCGCACTCTGCACGGCGTACTCCGGAGGAGGTATCTCCAGCGACGACGCGCTCGCCCTCTGGACGCGCCCGGACACGACGGGCAACGACCTCATGGCGGGCATCCATCGCACGACCACGACCCGGGCGGCGGGCGCGCAGTACTGCGCGCCGAACCCGAACAGCACGGGCGATCGCGGCTTCCTCGTCGCGACCGGAGACCAGGGCGCGACCTCGCCGAAGACCCTCGTCGCGAGCCAGCTGCCGCCGTTCTCGGTCGGGTTCTTCCTCAGCGCCGAGACCTTCGGCTTCACGCCCAACCCCGCGGGGAGCGAGGGCAACCTCTGCCTCTCAGGACCGATCGGGCGCTACTCGGGCTCGGCCGCGAACAGCGGCCCCGACGGCGTGATCTCGCTGACCATCGACCCCGCCGCGATCCAGACCCCGCTCGGCCCGGTGGCTGCTGTGGCCGGCGACACGTGGTACTTCCAGGCCTGGCACCGCGACTCGGTCGGAGGCGCGTCGACGTCGAACTTCACGAACGCGGTCCAGATGCCGATCCAGTGAAGTGGATGAGCCTGTCCACCCGCAGCGGGTCGGGCCTCTGATGAGCGGATTCGTTGTGGGTCGAGGTTGCTCGCCGCCCCTCGGTCGTCGCTGGTGGCCCCCCGATGAACTGGCAGGCGAGCTTCGGCACGCGCCCGACCCAACGCCGGCGGGCTGGAGCGCGTCGACGGGACTTCTCGTCGAGGTGCAGTAGCGGGGACGCTGCGGTTCTGCGACGCTCCCTCCGGGCCGATGCGTCTCGTCCGCTGATTCCCGGATGCGGGCCAGCTCGTATCGCCGCGGCGCTCCCACGGACGGAGCAGGACACCAGAGGACCCAGGCGCGAATGCTCCGCTCACCACGGCCGGGACGGACGCGACGATGCCCCGTTCAACCAAGAGCCTCCTGATCGCTGCGATCGCAGTCCTGGCCGTCGGCCTCTGGTTCGTCGCCACGCGCTCCTCCGGTCCCTCGCCTCCCACCGGAGGCGTGGAGATCCACCGCGACGCACCGTCCGGGACGGACGCGACCGAGGACATGCCGCTCGCCAGAGGTTCATCGTCCACGTTCGACGAGCGCTCGTCGATCGCCGCGCAGAGCTCGCCCGACGCCCCCTGGGGCCTCGTCGTCGACGGCCGGTCCGGCACGCCGATCGACGACGTCAAGCTTCGGATCGACGGTCTCGAAGCGCACTCTCGGAACGGCGGCCGGGTCTCGCTCCCGCCCGGGACGGAGACGGCCTCGGACGTCTCGGTCGTCGATCCACGGCACTGGGTCCTCGAGCGGGTCGACCGCCAGCGCCGAACAGCGGAGGAGACCGACGTTCCGGTCTTCGTCGCCATGGTGGTTCCGTTCCGTGAGGGGACCTTCCTGATCCTCCTCGTCGACGAAGCGACCGAGGAGCCCATCCCGTTCTTCGGGGTCGAGATCCGTGCGAATCGGGAGGCAGGGCCCTCGATCGTGACGAGCGACGACGACGGGCTGGTCCTCGTTCCCGAGCGGTTCGGCATTCACGCCGTCGAGATCACGCCGTTCGATGGCGATGGCGTCCGCGAGGCCTGGTCCGGTTTCGGCTCGCGGCCGGTCGCGCCGGACCCGGCCGGCGTTCCGTCGGAACTGAGGCTTCCCGTCGGCCCCACCTACCCCGTGAGCATCGAGGGCTGTGGCGAGGACGAGCGGTCCGAGGTCGTGGTGTCCCTGACTGCGGGCGACGCACTCCGCTCGGACCTCGACGCCCGCGTTGCGCGCAGACTCGACGATCGCGACGACGGTGTGACGGTCCATCGGCTGGGGCCACTCCCACCGGCCCTCGCCGCGACGCCGGAGCCGACGCTCTTCGCGTCGCTGGAGCGCCTCGCTCTCATGGGGAGGACGAGAGCGCCGGGGGTCCAGGGGGTCCACGAAGAGGTGACGACGATCCAGATGGTCGGAGCGGCCCGGTTGACGGCCGCGTCCTGACGCCGGATGGGAGCCCACTGACGAGCGCATCGGTGACGGTGGCGGACACGGAGAGCGGCTCCAGCGTTGCCCTGGCGGTCGACGCTCGGGCCCGTTTCGCGATCGCGGGACTGGCGACCGGACCGCACCGGGTGGGCTTCGTCGCGGACGGGTATGCGTATCTCGGCATGAACGTCGAGCTGACGGCCGGCTCGAACGACCTCGGCGACATCGCTCTCGAAGACGAGTCCGTACGAGGCGACATCTCCGGGACCGTCACAAGTGCGTCGACTCGCTACCGGAAGTCGGTCCGATTGACCGCTGCGCCGCTCTCGGGCGGACCGCTCCATTCCACGGCGGTCCAATGGGAGGAGAACGAGGGGCAGCAGGTCGGGACCTTCCGGTTCGCGGAAGTCTCACACGGCGAGTACCTCCTGAGGGTCCACGCGTCTCACGACGCGCTATGGGACGCCTACGCGCTCGACGTACGCTGCCCGTCCGCGGACGTGCGGCTCCATCTCGACGACACCGTCGAGCTCTTGGCGGTAGTTCTCGACGCGGTGGACGATGCCACGGATCGTCCGCTCGCCTCGCACCACGTGTTCCTCGAACACACGCTCGATGGCGCCAGTCTCTCGAAGGCGGTGGTCGGGCCCCTCCGCCCGGGAGTGAGAGCGACAGACGTCGTCCCGGGGCGCGTCGGCCTCGACTGGGTGATCCTCGCTCCGGGCTTCCAGCCCGTCTCGGGCACGCTCGACGACCTCCGGCGCGAAGAAGGCGACACGGGCGCTGTCCTCCGAACGGAGGAGTCGCTCCAGGAGGGATGGGGCACGCTCCTGGAGCGTCGTGCAGTTCGCGAAGAACGACGAACACGATCCACTGCAGGGCGTCGCGGTCGAACTCGACGGCGTGAGCTACGGGTCGACCGACGCTCGAGGCCGGATCCTGCTGAGCGCACGCGAGCGACCCGTACGGATGCAGCTGGTCGCGCCTGACCATCGAGTCCTCTCGATCGAAGGCGTTGGAGAGGGCGGCGAGATCGTCGACGCGTTCCGGCCCTGGACTCGGGCCTGGCTCACCGATTGAGCGCGCCGCGGCGTTCAGGGCGTCCGTTCCGCCGGAACCTCGACCACCGCGCCGCCCGAGAGAGACTGGATCGCGCGGCCGACCCACGAGTCGGCGGACGTGCGGATGCCGGGCTGCTTCTCGGTGGATGACTTGGCGCCCTTCGTCGCCGTGGCGGCCGGGCGCTCCAGCGCCTCCTCCACCGCGCGGCGCAGGCGGAGCAGCTCGTCGGCGTGCAGCGCGCTCGCGTCGTCGCTCGCGCGTTCGATCTCGGCGAGGGTGCGCTCGAACGTGGCCCGGTCGTCGGCGCTCGCGCGGCGCTCGCCGGCGAGCTGGGCGCGGGCGTCGTCGAGGGCGCGCTCGGTGGCCGCGAGGCGCTCGGCGAAGCGCGCGCGGTCGCGGCCCGCGGACTCGACGAGCAGGTCGAGCTCGGCGCGGCGGCGGCCGGACTCGCCCTCGGCGGCGACGAGGCGCTGCTCCAGCTCGCGCAGGGCGCCTTCCAGGCGCGCGCGCTCCTCGCCGGACGCGACGCGCTCGACGCGGGCCTCGCGCGCAAGTTCCTCGAACGCGCGGCGGCCCTCGGCGACGATCCCGTCCGAGGTCTCCAGGCGCTCGACGAGCATCTCGCGTTCGTCCTCGTGGGCCGACGTCGCCGTCTGGAGCTCGTGGCGGACCGACTCCAGGTCCGCGGTCAGCGCGCTGCGCAACGCCTCGGCCTCGGAGGCGGCCTCGCTGCGCACGGCGGCGGGGAGCTTCCAGACGAGGCCGAGCACGGCGACCGAGAGCAGACCGAGCAGCGCCCCACCCGCGCGGGCCCACGGGCGCGGCCGGGCCTGGAGCTCCAGGTCGAGCACGCGCCGCTGCGCCATCAGGAGGCTCGCGGTGCTGGCCTGGCGCTCGCGCTCGGCGAGGTCGAGCCGCGTCTCCAGGTCCTGGCAGAGCTCGATCAGCGCATCGCGGCTCGTCCCGGACGACCGGACGGCGTCGGCGACGGAATCGGCGGCGACCGCCACGGCGGGCTCGACCGCCTCCACGTCCTCCGAGGCGTCGGCCTCCGCTGGAGCGTCTCGCGGCGAGTCCGGCGCGCGGCCGAGCACCTCGGGATGGACGTCGGCGAGGTCGCGCAGCCGGACGACGCGGACCTCCTTGCGGCGGCGGCGCTCCGTCTCGAACAGCAGCACGCCGTCGTCGCAGAGCTGCGCCAGCGCGGACTCGTCGACGCCCGCGAGCGTCGCCGCCTCACGGAGCGTGAGCCTGGTCGACGGATCGAGCGAGCCCGTGGACTCGCGCGCGTCCCCCTGCGTGCGGCCGGCCATCGACGGAGCATAGGAATCCGAGGGGGGCGATCTCAACGCCTCGAATTCGGTCCCTCGCGCCTATTCCGTCTGGCACCCTTCGCCGATGGCCGACGGCTACGCCAGCGACTCCGACTACTTCGCCAGCTACGCGGACCCGGGCGTTCATCGCCTGATGATCCAGGATCACACCCGGACGGACGCGTACCGGCGGGCGATCGAGAACGTGGCCCATGGGAAGCGCATCCTCGACGTCGGGACGGGGACCGGGATCCTCTCGATGTTCGCCGCCCGGGCCGGGGCCGCCCACGTGGACGCCGTGGACTCCTCCGCGATCATCGACGTGGCCCGGGACATCGCGGAGGACAACGGCCTCGCCGACCGGATCACCTTCCACCGGGGCCGGGTCGAGGAGCTCGCGCTCGACGGCGACTACGACCTGATCGTGTCCGAGTGGATGGGATTCTTCGGCCTCGCCGAGCTCATGTTCGAGTCGGTCATCGACGCCCGCGATCGGTACATGCGCCCCACCGGGCACATGCTGCCGCGGCACCTGAGGCTCTGTGTTGCGCCGGTCGACGACAGCCACGTGCACCAGGACCTCGGGCTGGGGCTGTGGGAGCGGCCGGTCTACGGGCTCGACTTCTCGCGCCTCCTGGAGGCCGAGGTGCAGAGCTTCATCACCGCGGCCTGCGACCTGAAGCCGGCGTCGCTGCTGGGGCCGGAGGTCGACGTGCTGGACCTCGACCTCGACCACGCGACGGCGGACGACTTCTTCTTCACGACCGCGGCGACGATGATCGTCGAGCGCGACGGGACGCTGCACGGGTTCGGCGGCTGGTTCGAGGTCGACCTGGTGCCGAACGTCTCGCTGTCGTGCTCGCCGATGCTGCCGCCGACGCACTGGCGGCAGTCGTTCTTTCCGGTGAGGCCGTTCCCGGTGCTGGAGAACGATCGGATCCGGCTCGCGATGAACGCAGAGCGGACCGAGATCGGGGACCAGCGACTACCGCTGTACTTCGTGGATGGCGAGGTGATCCGGGAGGGGACCGTGGTGCATCGGTTCTTCTATCGGCATCATGGCTCTTTCGAATAGCTCAGTGCCGCTGCCGGGTCAGTGGTCGCGGGGGTCGGCGTCTTTCCTTTCTGGCCCATCCTCTGACGAGGATGGAGCTCTGGACGAGGATGGAGCGGCCTCGCCGTAGCCGAGGCCAACAAGCGCCTTCACCTGAGTCACATCGAACTCCGAAGGCCGCGGCTTCGCCGCCCGCATCCACCGCCCGAGCGCGATCTCCAGATCCGTCAACCGCTCGCGCGCCTCGCCGACCACCGCTCCCTTCGCGAGCAGATCGACGTTCTCGTCGGGATCGCGATCCAGCCGGAACAGCTGCGTGAGCCCCAGATACGGCGCCCGCACGAGCTTCCAGGGCCCGAGCCGCACCGCATGCGGCTTGCCCGCGCCGCGCCACTCCCCCGCCGCGACGCCCTTCTCCAGGAACGGCCCTGGCTGGGTCGCCTCGGTGAACACCGCCCGGTCGCCGAACTCCCTCCCGAGGATCGCCGGAAGCAGACTGCGCCCGACACCGGGGTCCTTCCGATCCCCCTCCCAGAGCCCGAGCACGTCGAGCACCGTGGGCGCGACGTCGACGCCCGACACCGGCACCCGCACCTCCACGTCCGCGGCCTCACCGCGCGGCATCCGGAAGAGCAGCGGCACGTGCACGTCGGTCTGTGACACCCACAGACCGTGGTTCCAGAAGTTGCCGTGCTCCCAGAACGTCTCGCCGTGGTCGGCGGTGACTATGACGAGCGTGTCCTCCAGCAGCCCGCGCGAGCGCAGCCCGACGAGCAGCCGGCCGACCTCGCGGTCGGTGTAGGTCACCTCCGCCGTGTAGAGCCGCGCGAGCTCCGAGTCTCGCGCCGTCGGGTACGACGGGAACGGCTGGGCGAGCGGCTTGGGGAGGCCGCGCGTGATGACCTGCTGCTGGCCAAGGTCCTGGCCGAGCACGCGCTTCTGCTGGGCGCGCACCGCTGCCTCGATGTCGTCGAAATCCGCGACCGGCATGGACGCGCCCAGCTCGGCGGAGATGTCGGCCGGCGGCGCGTAGGGCGCGTGCGGATCGAAGTAGTGCGCGAACAGGAAGAGGTTCTGCTCGCCGCCGCCGTCGCGCGCGAGGACCTCGTCGACGTGCGACAGCACGGCGTCGGTCACGGTCGCGGCGATGCGCTGGTCCTGGTCCGGTCCGCCCGCCTCCGCGGCGACGTCGAACGCGTCGTCGTAGACGTGGAACCCCTGGGAGAGCCCGCTGCGCTCGACGAGCGCCGAGGAGCCGATGAACGCGGCGCACCAGAATCCGGCCTCGCGCAGGGTCTCGGCCAGCATCACGTTGCTCTCGTCGACGACGAAGCCGTTCCGCACGACCCCGTGCCGGTTGGGGTACGTGCCCGTGAAGAGCGAGGTGTGCGAGCTGAGGGTCGTCGCCGCCGCCGACGTGCAGTCGCGAAAGCGCACTCCTTCGGCGGCCAGGGCGTCGAGCGCCGGCGTCTCGTTTCGAGCACTGCCGTAACACCCGAGTGAGTCCGCCCGCGTCGTATCGAGCGTGATCAGGAGGACGTGCCGGGCCGGCGGCTCCTCGGGGCCGCCGCAGGAGGCCGCGAGCGCGGCCGACAGGACGACGCAGAGGGCCTGGAACGGGGCTACGGCGATTCGTCCAGGTGAGGGTCCCTTCATCGAGACGGCGCGGGTCGGGGCAGAGACCCGCGAAGCGGCAATGTAGTCGTCGGACCCTCTCCCGTTAGACTGGAGTCCACGGAACCCAGCGAGGCTCCGATGCGCCTTGGCAGTGTCCCTGGGCGCTTCGGCACCCGTCGGACGGCCTCCACCTCCCTGGAGCCGCCCCGGCCGGGTGCCTCGCGTCGTCTTCGGGCCCCGTTCCTGGGCCCGCGGGCGGCTCCCCCATCTCTCCTCCACCGTCTCCCGGACGTCCACACATGCACCGCTCTCTCCTCGCCGCGGCCGTCGTCGGCGGATTCCTCGCCATCGGCAGCAGCGATGCCGCTGCCCAGGCCCCGCTCACGACCGAGCTGTTCGTCCAGGGACTCTCGTCCCCGGTCGACCTCACGTTCGCGCCCGGCGACCCGGACCGCGTCTTCATCGTCGAGCAGCGCGGACGGATCCGCATCGTCCAGAACGGCGTGCTGCTCCCGACCCCGTTCCTCGACATCGACCCGATCGTCCAGTCCGGCGGCGAGCGCGGCCTCCTCGGCCTCGCGTTCCACCCCGAGTACCAGACGAACGGCCGGTTCTTCGTGAACTACACGAACAACTCGGGCAACACGCGCGTGGCCGAGTACGTCGTGTCCACGGATCCGAACATCGCGGATCCGAACCGGATCCAGTTCATCGCGCAGATCAACCAGGACTTCTCGAACCACAACGGCGGCTGCATCAAGTTCGGCCTCGACGGGATGCTCTACGTCGGGATGGGCGACGGCGGCTCGGGCAACGACCCGAACCGTCGCTCGCAGGACCCGCAGCAGCTCCTGGGCAAGATGCTCCGCTACGACGTCGACCTCCCGTCGCCGTTCGTCCCCGCCGACAACCCGTTCGTGGGCAACGGCGCCGTGCGCGACGAGATCTGGCACCTCGGTCTGCGCAACCCGTGGCGCTTCGCCTTCGACCGCGTCACCGGCGACATGTGGATCGGCGACGTCGGCCAGGGCGCCCGTGAGGAGGTCGACTTCATCCCCGCCGGCGTCGGCGGCGAGAACCTCGGCTGGCGCTGCCTCGAGGGCAACCGCTGCACCAACCTCTCCGGCTGCTCGTGCTCGGACACGACGCTGCTCGGCCCGATCCAGGAGTACAACCACGGTCAGGGCTGCAGCATCACCGGCGGGATGATCTACCGCGGGTCGGCGATCCCGAGCCTCGCGGGCAACTACTTCTACGCCGACTACTGCTCCAGCCGCATCTGGAGCCTCCAGTACGACGGCACGAGCGTGTTCAACTTCCAGGTCCGCACGAACGAGCTCCGTCCGGCGACCGGCAACATCAGCGGCATCACCTCGTTCGGCGAGGACTTCGACGGCGAGATCTACATCGTCACCCAGGCCGGGCGCATCTGGAAGATCGTCGAGGACGTGCCGCCGTGCGACGCGACGAACTTCTGCACCGCGCTCCCGACGAGCAACGGCTTCCCGGCGAGCATCGCGGCCAGCGGCTCGACGAGCATCACCGACAACAACTTCGTCGTCGCGGCGGGCGGCCTTCCGTCGAACACCGTCGGCCTGTTCTTCTACGGCCCCGGCCAGACCCAGCAGCCCAGCGGCATCGGCAACCTCTGCGTCACCGGTGACGCGAACATGCCGGCGATCCGCCTCTACCCGGCCGTGACCGCCGACATCCTCGGCAGCGCGTTCCGCCAGGTCGACTTCACCGACCCGAACCAGTCGACGGGCCCCGGCGCGATCCTTCCGGGCATGACGCTGAACTTCCAGTGCTGGTTCCGCGACAACGACATGGGCGTGCCGACGTGGAACTTCACGGACGGTGTCTCCGTCCTGTTCTGTCCGTGATCATCCGCGTCAGCGGATGATCCAGGGACACTGTTCCCCATCCGCGTCAGCGGATGAGCCAGGGACACAGATCCCCAGATCGGCTCCCGAGAAAGCAGCGCCCGCGTCGCCGACCCGTTCGGCGGCGCGGGCGTTTCCATGCCGGCTCACCCGCGCCCGCTAAGCCGACCGCTTCCCCTGCAGATCCATGTTGGCGCGGAAGATCTCGCCCATCAGCTCCTTCTTGATCTCGGAGCGGGCGTCGCCATCCTCCAGGCCCTGGACCTCCCGGTACACCGAAGCGACGCCGTCGTCGACGGTCTTGAGGCTGCGCAGCCGCGTGATCTCTTGCTCGGTCGTCTCCAGGGACGCCGTGAGCTTCGCGATGCGGCGGTGGAGCTGGTCGATCTCACGCTTGAACGCCTCCGGGTCCTCGCCGGGCGGCGCCGCGGCGAGCCGCTGGATCTCCTCGTTCGCGCTCTCCAGGTCCTGCTGCCAGCGCGCGCGCTCGGTGGCGACGGCCCGCGCGATGATCTCGTCGGCGACCGCGTCGGCGGCTTCCTCCAGGTCGGCGCCGTCCGCGACGAGGCCCTCCAGCCGCTGGCGGTAGCCCATCCCCTCCGCGCGAGCGAGGAGCTCCTCGATGTCCTCGCGGCTGACGGGCGTCCGCTCGCGCTCGTAGAGCTGGTACAGCTCGGTCTCGACCATGCGGTCGCCGCCGCTCGCGTCCGCGACCGACAGGCCCTCCTCCGCCACGCGCTCCAGCGTCGCGATCGAGGTGGCGCCCGGGTCCTGGTTGTGCGCGAGCCCGATCGAGAGCGTGATGCGGACCGTGCGCTCCGCCACGTAGAACTGCAGTGTGCGTGCGCCGCGCAGGATCCGGTCGCTGACGGACTTCGCCGCGTCGGGATGCGTGTGCGGGATCAGGGCGCAGAGCCGGTCGTCGACGACGGTCCCGAGGAGATCCCCGTCGCGCGTCTCGCTCTTGATCAGCTCGATGACCGCCTCGAAAACGGCTTGCTTGGCCTCGAAGCCGTGGACCGTCTGGATCTGCGCCAGGTGGTCGACCTGGATCAGCAGGAGCGCGATCGGGTACGTGTACCGCTGCGCGCGCTCGAACTCCACCTGCATGAGCGCGCGCACCTCTTCGGGCGTGAAGAGCCCGGTTCCGGTGCGGCTGAAGCTGAGCGTGGCGGGGTTCGACATGCGGCGCGCCCGTCGGAGGGCGAAGGGGTTCGCATTTGCGTCGACGCCGCGCACGGGCGGCCTTGAGATCGCATCCGGGGCGGCGCCGGGCGATCTCAGGCCGGGAGGAACGGTCCCGAAACGCGCCTATTCGAGCGCCTGTAGAGCGCTTACTGGAGCGACTTGAGGAACGCCAGCAGGTCGCGCATCTCGGTCCGCGACAGGTGCGTCGAGACGTCGGCCGGCATCGCCGAGACGTCCCGGCTCCGCGCCTGGATCTCGCCGGGCTCGAACTCGTACTGCTCCTTCTTGTTCGTCTCCAGGACGAGCAGCTCCTCGGTCTCCTCGACGATCCGTCCCGCCCAGGTCTCACCGTCGTCGAGCAGCAGGATCCAGTTCTCGTAGCCCTCGGCGATCTCGGCGTTCGGCTCGACGATTGCGCGCAGGAGCCCTTCGGGCGTCAGCCGCGCGCCGACGCCGTCGAGCGCCGGCCCGGCCTCCGATCCGCCGTCGCCGCCGACGACGTGACACTTGAGGCAGCTCGTCTCGGACTTGGTCGTGAAGAGACGCCGACCCCGCTCGGCGTCGCCGAGCGCCGCGCCGTCCTCGGCGAGGCACATGCGCCAGCGGGCGAGCGAGTCGTCCGCGCCCGCGAGCGCCTCCTCGATCCCGCGCACCGCGGCCTTCACCGCGTCGTCGGGGTGCTTCTCGGCGACGCGGAGCCAGTCCACGAGCAGCCCGGAGCCCTCCATCGCGAGCTCCGCGCCGAGCTCGCCGAAGGTCGTGCGCGCGACGGGCCCCGTGAGGCCACCGAGGATCTCGATCGCCTCCGCGCAGCGCGCCGCGTCGTCGCCCTCGGCCGCTGCGAGGAGCCTCTCGGCCGCCTCGGCGTCGTCGAGCTGGCCGAACGCGGCCGTCCGAAGCGGGCTCGCGGCGTCGTCCACCGCTGCCCGCGTGAGCGCGTCCACGACCGGCTGGTCGGGGACGTGCTGGACGAGGAGCTGGTACGCCTGCACGTCGCCGCCCTCGGCGACGGGCCCGAAGGTCGCGGCGAAGCGCTCCGCGGACACGAGGCCGTCCGCGAGCAGGGCCACGTGGAGCCTGGAGAGCGCGCGGCGCAGCCGGCGGGCACCGCGGCCCTTCCCGGCGGCCGCCGCCGTCTCCGGCGACGCCACCGCGTGCTCCGCGAGCGCGGCGAGCGCCTCGCGATCGCCGCCCGGGATCGGGCGATGGTCCTGGACGACGCCGTCGCGCGTCATGGGCTCGGTCCAGCGCGCGAGCACGTCGACGGCTCGACCCCGGAGCGCAGGCGTGGCTCGATCCGACGCCGCGAATTCCGCGAGTCGCACGGCGGCCGCGGTCGTGGCGACCTCCCTGTTCGCGAAGAGCGCGCGGCGCAGCGTGAACTCGTCGGTGCCCTCCGGCGCGCGCTCCAGCCAGGCCGCGAGGTCCCCCATCGCGCCCTCGATCCGCGCGTCGTAGATCGCGCGCACCGCTTCGGCGCGCACGGACGCGTCCTCGTCGTCGAGCATCGCGGCGGCCACGCCGTCGTTCCACCGGCGCAGGACGACCGTGAGGGCCTGGCGCACGTGCGGCGCCGGGTGCCCGAGGGCGTCGTGCACGGAGCCGGGATCGCCGAGCTGCTCCAGCGCACGGATCACGGCGGTCCGGATCCAGGGGTCGTCCTTGGCGTCGGTCTCCAGGAGCTCCAGCAGCGCGCCCACGCACGTCGCGGGGTCGCCCACGCGTCCGAGCGCCTGGGCCGCGTACAGGCGCACGCGCGGCTCCTCGTCGATCAGGAGCGACGCCAGGCGCCGGCCCGCGGGCTCCCACTCGACGTCGCCGAGCACGCGCGCCGCCTGGGCCGCGACCTCGCGATCGGGGTCGTAGAGCAGCCCGATGAAGAAGCGCGGGATCTGGTCGCCGAGAACGGGGTGGTTGCGCACCACGTGCCAGGCGCACCAGAGCGCGTGCAGGCGCCCCGTCCGCCGATCGCTGGGCTCGCGGAGGAGCTTGAGCGCCGGCACGAGGTGCTCGTAGCCGGCGCGCGGGTCCTCCTCGTCGAGGACGCGGCGCGCGATCGCGAGCTGGGCCTCCTGGCGCACGCGGCGGTCGCGATGCTCGAACAGCGCGGTCGCGTCGGCGTCCGAGAGCTCCTCGACCCCGCCCTGCAGGAACCGCTGGACCTCGGCGATCGCCTCCGCCTCGCCCGCGGGACGCTCGGTCGGCTCCAGGCGCCAGATGCGCCCCTTGCCCGTCTGATTCCAGCCGTCGACCCAGTCGCTGACGTACATGTCGCCGTCCGGTCCGAAGTCGACGTCCGTCGGCAGCGCGTCCCACAGGAACTCCTCGGGGTCGCCGTCCAGGCGGAATCCCGAGCGGTGCCGCGCGTTGCGGAACGAGTAGACGCCGCTGTAGCCCGGGCTCCCGCGGAAGTCGCAGACGAAGAAGGTCCCGTTCCAGTCGGTCCCCCATCCGGTGCCGGGGTAGAACGTCAGCCCCGACGGACCGCTCGTGAAGTTCGCGATCGGCGGCAGGATGTAGTACGGCCGCCCTTCGGCGTCGGGCACCCAAAGCTCCTCGGCGTTCCACGGCCCGCGGCTCGGGTCGTTCACCCACTGGTACGCCTGGCGCCAGCCGGTGTCGCTGCCCTCCAGGAGCCACGTCCAGCGCGCCTTGTCGCCGCCGTCGGAGTTGTTGTCGAGCGTGAAGAGGTTCCCGAGGTAGTCGAAGACGAGCTCCTGCGGGTTCCGCAGCCCGTCGCAGAAGATCTCCAGGCCCGTGCCGTCCAGCTCGCAGCGGAAGACGGCGCCGGTGCCGTAGCGGACGAGGTGCTGCCCCTCCGCCGTCGTGACGTTGAACCCGCGATCGCCGATCGAGAAGTAGAGCCGCCCGTCCGGACCGAGCGTCAGCCCGTGCAGGTCGTGGCCGAGCAGCGCGACGCGCAGCCCGTAGCCCGTCGTGTGCGAGACGCGCTCCTCCGCGACGCCGTCGCCATCGCGGTCGAACAGCCGCCACAGGTCGGGGATGCAGGTGAACCACAGCTCGGTGCCGCCGCCCTCCAGCGGCCGCGCCAGAAGCCCCGCAGCGATCCCCGCCGCCGGGTCGTCGAAGCCGTCCGCGAAGACGGTCGCCGCGTCCGCGATCCCGTCCCCGTCGGTGTCGACGACGCGCGTCACGCGCTCGGTCTCGACCGCGTAGCCGGCCTCGAACGCCTCGGGTGACTCGTGCTTGCGGAACATCGCGACGCGGTCCTCGACCGTCTTGATCGCGAGGTCGTCCTCCAGCCAGTCCATGTGGCTGCGGATGTCGGTGACGCCCTTGCTGTGCCGGAAGGTCTCGGCGACGTAGACGCGGCCGAAGGCGTCGAGGCAGAACGCGACCGGGTTCGCGAGGAGCGGCTCGGTCGCGAACGGGACGGCGCGGAAGCCCTCGGGGACCCGCATGCGCGCGAGCGACTGGCGGACCTCGTCCGAGACCTCGGGGGACGTGGGCGGAAGGGGTTCGTCGCCGTGCGCCTGGAGGAGAGCGGCGCTCACGAGCAGGGTCAGCATCCGCACATCCTACGTGCGGCGCGGCCCTCGACAGTCGCCGCGTCTCAGCGCAGGACGTCGGCGCGGTCGCCGCTGCGCCACTCGGCCACGATCAGGTCCACCATGCGTCCGTACGTCGCGACGCCGGCCTGACCGTGACTGCGCAGATACACCTCGTTGACCGCGCGCGCCGCGCGCGACGCGATCATCGAACGCTCGCGGCCCCAGAACGCCGCGCGTGCCGAGAACTGGGCCTTGATGCGCGGGTCGAGGTCGTGCCAGCGAGCTGCCATGAGCTCGCGGTCGGCGATCTCCAGCGCGCGGTGCACGTGGCCGAGCGCGATGATGAGCGAGGCGCGCTCGAAGTCCGGATCCCCCGAGCGCGAGCCGACGCGCCACGCGAGGTAGTTCGCCTCGTCCTCGCGCGCCCAGCCCTGGACGTGCGCGATCTCGTGCAGCGCGGTGAACAGGAGGTCGGGGTCGGGCAGGTGCGCCGCGACGTGCGCCTCCTGGGAGAACGGACTGAAGACCCCGCTGATGCCCGCGGAGACGAGCGTCTCGGACAGCTCGGGCCCGACGACGATCGCGCGGGTCTGCCAGCCGAGCGACGGGATGGCCTCCAGGGCCAGCGCCCACGCCTCGGCGGCGCGCGTCGGCACGGCCTTGCGGTCGACCGGCTCGATCGACTCCTCCAGGAGGGCGCTGAGCGCGATCGCCATCTCGTCGGCGACGCGGTCGAGCTCGCCGACCGCCACGGGCGAGACGTCGAGGTTGAGGGTCTGGGCGAGCGGCTCGCGCGCGTGGTTGAGGCCCCACAGGACGACGAACGACAGCGACCCGAGGCCCACGACCCAGAAGGCGCGCCGCACGAAGGTCCCGACGCCCTTGAACGCGGCGTGGGTGAGGAACAGCGCGACCAGCGCGAGGACGCCCATCACGAGCACCTCGGAGAAGGAGAGCGCGGTGCGCGAGAGGCCCGCGGCGTGCTTGGCCTCGCTCCAGGAGCGCGCGGGACCCTCGACGAGCCCGGCGAGGCGGGGGTAGATCCCGCGGGAGTAGATCTCCTCGACCTGCGCCGGCACGAACCGGGCGACCACGGAGAGGACGAGCGCGACGGCGAGCGGGATCACGCAGCGGACCCAGCGGCGAACGTCGTCGCGCGCCGTCGGGCCGTCGTAGGCAAGAGCACGCGGCCGCAGACCCTCTTCAGGATCTTCGGCCGCGTCCTCTACGGAGTCCTGCTCCGCCGTCGTCACTTCAGCTGCTCCCAATACTCCTCCGGCATGTCGTGGGCGATCTTCAGCGCGCCGTTGGCGCCGCCGTAGATCGGCTCCTCGATGCGGATGACGTTGCCGCCGCCGAGCATGCTGTGCATCTCGGCCGTGATCGCGCGGTCGAGCCCTTTGATCTGGCTGCCGCCGCCGGCGAGCAGCACGCGATTCTTCAGCCGCTCCTGGAACTCCGGGTCGAACGTCCCGATCAGCTTCCCGAGGCCCTCGACGATCGGCGGGACGATGCGCTGGCACGCGGCGCGCATCTGCTCGGTGATGTCGAAGTCGGTCGGCTTGCCGTTCACCGGGAACTGGACCGAGATGCGCTCGGTGGTCGCGTCGACCGTGGAGTAGCGCTCCTTGATCGACTTGATCATCTGCTTGGTGAACTGCGCGTCGGGGTACGCCCCGGAGATCTCCTTCGAGAGCTCGTCGTCGACGAAGTCACCGGCGGTGTTCATCGTGATCTGGTCGGACTCCTCGGGCATCGTGCCGTGCATCCGGCAGAGGTCGACCGTGCCGGCGCCGATGTCGATGACGAGCACGTCCTCGAGCATGTCGAGGCCGTACGCGACCGAGAACGGCTCCGAGCAGAGCATCACCGAGTCCACCGACTCGCGCGCGGCCTGCAGGATCGCGTCCGTGTTGTTGATCTGCGCCTGGGCCGGCACGCCGATGACGGCGTAGACGAGCTCGTCCTTGCGCGGGCGCGACAGGCGGACGATCTCCTTGACGAGGTCCATCGCGGCGCGCCGCGACTCGCCGTCGTCCGAACCGTCCGCGTTGAACTTGAGCACCCCGTGCTCCAGCGGCCGGTGGAGATTGAGGGACAGGCGCTTCTCGCGCGCCTCCTGCCCGAACAGGACGTCCTTCTTGAGGAGCTTCTGCGCGACCGGGTCCTTCGGATAGCCGACGAACGACTCGATCGTCTCGCGGATGCCGTTGCTGGACGAGACCGAGGTCCGGGACGTGCCGAGGTCGATACCGAGGTACAGGACACCGTGGTCCTTCTTGACGCCGGCGTCGTCGCTCGTCGCGTCGGCCTGGATGTTGCTCATGGTCCGTGGGGGGCGCTCGGTCGCGGCGGTGCGCGCAGCGAGCGCAGGGAGTCTGGAACGCGGTTGGGGGGCGGTCGGTACGGAGACCGGCATGCCGTGGACTCGTCGGGTCGTCTCGGACCCGAGAGTCGGGGCATCCTATTCGCCTTTCGTCGCTCGACTCCAGCGATCCGAAGGGGATTCGCCCGGGAGTTGCGGCGCACCCGCGGGGCCACGCTCGGCGCGGTGGAAGCCGCTTCACGCCCGCATCAGAGCACGGTCAGATCGGGCCGACGCGACCCGCTCCGCGTCCCCGGGCGAAGGTGGAGGCGAAGGCCGCCGTGAAGGCCGCCGGACCGCCGCGGGCGAAGGATTTTCCGGCTGAACGTGCGATTTTCGGCCACGGGATACGACATTCGTCCCGGCGCGCCAGGACCGCGCGAGGGCTCCTTCACGGCCCCCTCCCCCGCTATCCTCCGTGTGCCCAAGTCCCGTCCAGCCACTTTCCCCACCCATGAAGCGAACGCTCGCCCTCTACGTCCTTCCCCTCGTCACCGCCCTCGCCGGTGCCGCCTGCCAGGGCTCCGAGTCGTCCCGCGTCGTCGACACGCCGAGCGTCGAGACGAAGGGCACCTATTACGCAGGTCCGCGCACCGCGATCTCGATCGGCAAGTTCAACAACGCCTCCCCGTACATGCGCGGGATCTTCAGCGACGGCCAGGACCGCCTCGGCAGTCAGGCCCGGACGATCCTGAAGACGCACCTCTCCGAGACCGGGCGCTTCGAGCTGCTCGACCGCGAGAACATGGAGGCGATGCAGCAGGAGGCGAACCTCAGCGGCGACAGCCTCCAGACGATCGGCGCCAACTACATCATCTCCGGCCAGGTCACCGAGTTCGGTCGCAAGACCACCGGCGACAAGCAGCTGTTCGGCATCCTCGGCCGCGGCAAGAAGCAGGTCGCCTACAGCAAGGTGTCGATGAACATCGTCGACGTCCGGACGTCGCGGGTCGTGTACTCGGTCCAGGGCGCCGGCGAGTTCCTGCTCTCCGACCGCGAGGTCGTCGGCTTCGGTAGCGAGTCGGGCTACGACTCGACCCTGAACGGCAAGGTCCTCAACCTGTCGGTCACGGACGCGGTGAACAAGCTCGTCCGCGGCATCGAGAGCGGCGAGTGGGTGCCGGACGTCGAGACCGGCGGCGGCACCGAGAGCTGATGCGGCGCGCGATCTCGAGGGCCGCGCTCCTCGGAGCGCTCGCCCTCGCCGGCTGCGGCCAGTCGAAGTCGCTCTACGTCTGGGGCCCCTACCAGGATTCCGTGTGGAAGGCGACGTACGGCGAAGGTGTCACCGACGTCGGCGCTGACATCGACGCGCTGAACGCGACCGTCGAGCGCGCGTACGCGGCCGGCAAGCAGCCTCCGCCCGGCATGCACGCCCACATCGGAATGCTCTACTCCCAGAGAGGAGAGCTCGACACCGCGCTCGCGGCGTTCGAGGCCGAGAAGGAGCTGTATCCCGAAGCCGAGCACTTCATGGACTTCCTCATCGGCCGCATCCGCGGAGAGACCCCGGAGGGAGGCGAATGATGCGTTTCCTCCCCCTCGTCGCGCTCGCGCTCGTCGCGACCGCGTGCAACTCCGGTCCGCCGCCGATCAAGGAGACGTTCATCCAGAGCCGCCCGCGCTCGATCCTCGTCCTGCCTCCGCTCGACGAGTCCATCGAGGCCGGTGCGTCCTGGGGCGCGCTCTCGACCGTGACGTACCCGCTGGCGGAGAACGGCTACTACGTGTTCCCGGCCGCGTTGGTCACGGGAATGATGCGCGAGAACGGCCTCCCCACGCCGTTCGAGATGCACCAGGTCTCGCTCGCGAAGCTGTACGAGGTCTTCGGGATGGACGCGGTGCTCTACCTCACCGTGACCGACTGGGGCACGAGCTACCAGGTCCTGAGTTCCTCGACGCGGATCTCTATCGAGGGTCGACTCGTCGACGCTCGCACGGGCGACCTCCTCTGGGCAGGCTCCGAGACCGCGGTCCAGAGCTCCGGCAGCGGCGGGAGCCTGATCGGCTCGCTCATCGGCGCCGCGGTGAACCAGGTCGCGACCGCGATCAACGACCCGAGCCGCGACATCGCCGCCGCGGCGAACAACAACCTGCTGCGCGGTGCGCGGAGGGGGTGGCTCTACGGCCCCTACCACCCGCAGTTCGACCAGCAGCTCGACGAGCTCACGGGCGTCGCATCGAACGCTCCCTGAGCGGTGACGACGGCGAACCTGCGGCGGTGGTCGCCTACTCGGCGGCCGCCGCGGGACCCCGGTCCTCGCGCAGCGCGAGGTTCGCCTGGAAGATGCTCGTCATGAACTCCTTCTTCCGCTTGGCGTCCTTGCCGCGTCCCTTGATGCCCTGGACCTTGCGGTAGATCGAGGCGATCCCCTCTTCACCGCCGCTCTGCTCGGCCAGGGCGAGGAGCTTCTCGTCCCGCTCGTCGAGGAGCTTCGATAGCTTCGCGAGGCGGCGCTGGAGGAGCTCGACCTCGCGGTCCGACTTGGGCTCCTCGACGCGGGGCGCATTCGCCTGCCGGAGGGCCTGCTCGCGGTCCGCGGGCAGCCGCGTCGCAGGATCCGTCGGCGCCGCGCCACCGGGGAGCAGCGACGGACGGAAGCCGCCGCCGGACCTCCGGCGCGAGGGACGTCGGACGGTCTTCGACTGGAAGTCGAGACGGTGTACGACGTTGGAGCCGCGCTTCGGAACCTTGGCCATGGGGTTTGCGCTTTGTAGCAGATGGGCCCTGGGGCGGGTACCGACTCGCCCCGCACGACCCGCCAGGGCGTCCCATCCCCGGACAGAGGGGCGCTCCGGTCTCCTACCTACGAGCGGAAGGTCCCGGTCGGGGCGGCTATCCGCCGATCCGCCCGGCGACGAAGCCCGCGAGGGCGTCAAAGGTCGGGACCGTCGGGACGTCGGCCGGGGCGTTCTTCCCGCCGACGAGCACGCAGTCCATCCCCGCCGCCGCGGCGCCGAGGGCGTCGACCTCGGCCCGGTCCCCCACGTACAGCACCTCCGCCGGCGCCACGCCGAGGCGCTCCGCCCCCACCAGGAACCCCTGGGGGTGCGGCTTGAAGGCGTTCACCTCGGGGTCCGTCGCGGCGATCGCGACGTCGAACAGGTCGTCGATCCCCAGCGCCTGGAGCTTCTTCGCCGGCGGGTAGGCGCTGAAGACGCCGAGCGGGAGGCCGAGGTCCCGAAGCGCCTCCAGCGTGGCGCGCTGTCCCGGCCAGGCCGCCCGGACGAGATGCCGCAGCGGCCGCTCGTGCATCCACTCCAGGACCGTCTCCCGGAGCGCCTGCGCGTCGTCCACGAGGCGCTCCGCGGGCACCTCGTACTGAGCGTCGTCGAGCGACTCGGCGGTGTCGCCGAGGTCGCGCAGCTCCTCGCGGACCTGGCGGAACATCTGCAGCCGGCGCAGAGTCCGCGCGGCCCGGATCGGTCCGCGCAGGGGCGACAGTGCGAGCTCGCGCAGCATCGTGCGGTGCAGCGGCTTCTGCTCGTAGAGCGTCCCGTCGAGGTCGAAGAGGACGGCCCGGGGCGGCGGGGTCGTGGCGGCGGCGTTCATGCCTTCAGGCGAGGTCGGGGTGGCGGCGGAACCAGTTCCACGCGTAGCCGATGTGGACGAGGCTCCAGAGGCAGGTGACGGTGAGGCCGATCGCGACGCCGACCGTCGGGAGCCACCACGCGAACAGCGCGACCTGGGCCGTGTTCACGACGAGGCCGACGAGCGAGAGCAGGATCGCGACGCGCATCTGCTGGGTCACGATGTAGAAGACGTCGTTGGCGACCGAGAACGACACGATCGCGAGCCCGGGCGCGAGGATCAGGATGATCGTCCAGACCGGATCGACGAACTCGCGCGGGAAGAGCCGCTCGATCAGCCAGGGCATGATCGGCAGCATCACGGCGAGCCCGCCGATGATGGTCGCGCCGGAGAGCAGGCTCGCCTTCCAGTAGGTCCTGCGCAGACCGGCGATGTCCTTCACGCCCGCCAGCTGCGAGAGCACCGGCAGCGCCGTGCGGTTGATCCCCTGCATCACGAGCCGCGCGACGGCGATCATGCGCTGCGCGATTCGTAGGTACGCGACCCAGTCCCGGTTGCCGAGGCTGCCGAGGATGAGCGTCGGGAGCGTCTGCACGCCGAGCGAGTCGACGTTCCGGACGAAGCCGACCTGGATCCCCTCGCGCAGCGCATGCTTCGCGGGCACGGTGCGAGTTCGGAACGCGCGGACGAGGCCGGGGAGCACCGAGTCCGGCGCGCGGCGCTCTCGCCGGTACGCGTCGAGCGCGAGGAGACTCCCGCAGATCGATGCGAGGATCATGCCGCCGACGGGCCCCTCGGCGCCTCCGACGAGCAGCGCGCCCGACACGACGAGCACGAGCCGGCAGACCTCTTGGCCCGTGTCGATGCGCGCGAGCGGGAGCATCCGTCGCTCGCCCTGCAGCGCGGCGGAGCACAGGATCCTCGGCACGTCGAGGAGCGGCACGAGCGCGAGCACGACCGCGAGGCGTCCGATACGCGCCCCGTCGACGTCGAACGCGAGGGCTGAGCCGAGCGGCAGCACGACGAGCCCGATGAGGAACGCGAGAGCCGCGAGCGTCAGCGAGAGCCGCAGGAACGCCCCCATCCAGCCGACGAGGTCCTCCGGGCGCCCCGCGCGGATCGCGCCGGCGATCTTCGACGTCGCGACGGTCGCGAGCCCGAGGTTCATCAGCGACCACAGCAGCGAGTACGCCGCGATCGCCACGTAGAAGATGCTCAACTCGTGGTCGCCCAGCACGTGCATGAGCACGATCGAGCCGACGAGGTTGCTGGACGCGTTGACGAGCGCCGCCGCCTGCAGCGTCGTCGACTCGCGCAGGAAGCGACTCCCCAGCGCCCCCTTGAGCGCGCGAACGGCGGCGCTCACCGCGGGGCCTCGCGCCCCTCCTCCTTCCCGAGGATGCCCGTCTCCCTACCGAGAACGCCCGTCACGGCGCTCGCCTGACCGGGCACGAGCAGCACGTCGCCGACCATCCAGTCGAGCTCCTCGGCGAGGTCGACCTCGCCGTAGCCGAGCTCGACGTAGGCCTTCAGCGCGTCGCGCTGGCGCTCGACGAGCGGGTGGTAGGCCTCCTGGAGCACCTCGGCGTTGAGCACCGGCCGGCAGCCCGTCTCGACGATCCACGGCCGCAGCCCGTCGAGGACCGCGTAGTCGTAGCCCTCGGTGTCCGACTTGACGACGTCGACGTGCTCGATGCCGCGCTCGCGCAGCCAGTTCGAGGCGTTGCGGAGCGTGATCTCCTCCTCCTCGATCACGGTCTCCGGCCGCACGAACGACGTCGGGCTGCGGTCGAACATGATCTCGGTGACGAGCGAGTTCGCGCCCGGGTTGTGCGCGGCCTTGTAGATCGTGCGCGTCGCGTCCTCGTCGCCGATCGCGACGGGCACGACCTCGATGTGGTCGTCGTCCGCGAAGCGCTCCTCGCAGACGGCGCGGTACTCGGCGACCGGCTCGAACAGGATCCCCCGCACGTCCGGCCGCTCATCACGGACCATCCGTGCGAACGAACCGACGTTCGCGCCGATGTCGAGGAACAGGCCGCCCTCGGGGAGGTGCGGCAGGATCCGCTCGACCGCCATCCGCACGCGCGGCTCGTGCCGCTTCTCCCACTCCTCCAGGCTCCGCGTCGGCACGTGCGAGGACAGCCGGCGGATGACCTTCTCGGCGAACCAGCGGGTCCTCTGGAACATGGCGGGAGTGGAAGGAATGGGAAGGGACGCGCGGCGCGTCAGAGCGCGCGCAGGAAGGCGCGAATCGCCTCTTCTTGCTTCGCGATCGTCGCGGCGGGCCCGGTGGCCTTGATCGTCCAGACGGCGGTGCCGCCGACCTTCTCGACGAACGCGGCGATCATCGCGCCGTCCTCGATCGGGCCGGCGTCGCTGCCGGAGCCCTGCATGGGAGCGATCGGGCCCTTGACGTAGATCGTCGTGACGAGGAAGTCGCGGACCTCCTCCGCCCAGCGCTGCTCGTCGGGGAGCTGCGCGGCGGGCGTGGACATGCCGACCTGCGCGACCCAGCGGTCGAGGTTCGCCTCCAGCGGGCCGACGCCGCCCGGCCACGAGGCGACGGCGACCTCGCCGTCCCCGGAGTCGCCGCCAGGGAGGCGGAACTGCATCAGGCGCATCTGGTTCGCCGGGGGCTCGTTGACCCAGCCCTCCTGGGCGACGAAGCGCGGAAGGTCCGAGGGCATCTCGTCCGGGGACGAGACGGAGGACGGCGGCGCCTGATCGGCGGCGGGCGTCTGGGCGGAGTTCGCGTCGGGAGAGGCCTCCTCGGCGGAGCCACACGCGAGGGCGGGCAGGACGAGGAGGGAGACGGCGAGTGCGCGGCGCTTGCGGGACGGGATCATCGGAGGTTGCAGGGTTTCGCCAGGTGGTCCACGGATGGGACGGCTGTGGCGCCGAAGTCTACCCTCCCCACCCGGCGGAGGGCCCCCGTCCGAACCTGGCCCGAACCTGGCCCCAAACCGGCCCGAGGCGGCTCCCGAGGCCGCTCCTGATCATGCGCTGGAACAAGACGACGCTCCTGTGGATCGTGGCGGCCCTGGTCGTCGCGCCGATCGGCTTCACCCGCATCAAGGGCGCCCTGCAGTCGACCGAGAAGGGCGTCGAGATCCAGATCGAGCGGCTCCTGAAGTCGCTGGAGGACCGCGAGCCCCGCCGCGTCGCGAAGATCCTGTCCATCGACTACGTCGACGTCGAGACCGGCTACGGCCGCCGCGACGTCGTGGACGCGAGCAAGATCGTCCTGCAGCCGGGAGCCCGCTACCGGGCGACGCTCGCGGAGGACGGCGGATTGGAGTTCCTGGAGACCGCCGACGAGCCCGTCCGCTCGGCCACGGTCCGCGTGCGCTGCATGCTGGAGATCGGCGCGACGAGCGGCAACTACCGCCCGTGGTGGAACCTGGAGGCGACGCTCGACCTGGAGCGCCGCGGCGGCAGCTGGAAGGTCGTGCGGTCGCGCGAGGTCAACCACGACCGGCGGCCGTTCCGGTAGAGCGCGCCGGCGGGCTAGGAGAGCCCGTACTCCTTGATCTTTCGGTACAGCGTCCGCTCGCCGATCCCCATCACCTCGGCGGCCTTCTTGCGGTTGCCGTCCATGAGCTCCAGGTTCGCCTTGATGAGCGCGCGCTCGACCTCGTCCAGCGAGCGGCCCGCCAGGTCGAAGCCATGCGGTTCCATCGGCTCGCCGTCGGCCGCCGACGCCGCGGCGTTGCCGCCCCGCGCCGAAGCACCCGTGGACTGGCGGATCGACTCGGGCACGTCGTCGACCGACAGGACCGTACCGCCCGCGAGCAGCACCATGTTCTCGACCGCGTTGCGCAGCTCGCGCACGTTGCCCGGCCAGCGGTAGCGCGTCAGCAGCGCGCGCGCCTCGGGCGCGATGCCGGTGACCTCGCGTCCGTGCAGCTCGCGGAATTCGGCGATGAAGTGATCGATGAGCAGCGGCACGTCCCCCACCCGCTCGCGCAGCGGCGGCAGCACGAGCTCGACCACCTGCAGGCGGTGGTAGAGGTCCTCCCGGAACGTGCCCTCCTCGACCATGTCGCGCAGGTGGCGGTTGGTGGCCGCGACGAGGCGGATGTCGACCGAGCGCGGCTCGTTGCCGCCGACCTGGACGACCTCGCGGGACTCCAGGACGCGCAGGAGCTTCGCCTGCGTCGAGAGCGGCATGTCGCCGATCTCGTCCAGGAAGAGCGTCCCGCCGTCCGCATAGGCGATGCGGCCCTCCTTGTCGCCGACCGCGCCGGTGAACGCGCCCTTCACGTGCCCGAAGAGCTCGGACTCGATGAGCCCCTCGGTCAGCGCGGCGCAGTTCACGGCCACGAAGTTCCCGTCGCGCCGCTCGCTGTTCGTGTGGATCGCGCGCGCGATCAGCTCCTTGCCCGTGCCGCTCTCGCCAAGCACGAGCACGGTCGCGTTCGTCGGCGCGACGCGCGCGAGGATCTCGAAGACGCGCGTCATCTCCTTGGAGTGGCCACGTAGCCCGTCGAAGCCGAAGCTCTTGTCGAACTGGCGCCGCAGCTCGACGTTCTCGGTGCGCAGGTGCTCGTTGTCGCGCCGCAGCCGGCCCTTCTCGACCGCGCGGGCGAGCTTCGCGCGCAGCTCGGCGAGCTTGACGGGCTTCGAGAGGTAGTCCTCGGCGCCCTCGCGCATCGCATCGACCGCCGTCTCGACGGTCGCGTGCCCGGTGATCAGCAGCACCGGCGTGTCCGGCGCGAGCCGCTTGCTCTCGCGCAGCACCTCCAGGCCCGAGCGGTCGTGCATCACGAGGTCGGTCAGCACCGCGTCGAAGCGGTCGCCCTCGATCGCGTCGATCCCGGCGGTGCCGGAGCCCACGATCACGCACTCGTAGCCGTCGATCTCCAGGCCGTCGCCGAGCGCCTCGGCGTGCCCCTCGTCGTCGTCGACGACGAGGACCTTGCCCGCCGCTCCGTCACTCATCGGTCTCGGTCTCCTCGCCGTCCGCGGCGTCGGCGTCGCCGTCCCGGTCGCGCGGGACGGTGATCTCCTGCAGCAGCGGCAGCCAGATGTGGAACTGCGTCCCGCGGCCCTCCTCGCTCGTCACTCCGATCTCGCCGTCGTGCATGTCGACGATGCGCTTCACGGTCGCGAGGCCGAGGCCGGTGCCGCCCTTCTTGGTCGAGTAGTAGAGGTCGAAGCAGCGGTCGACCTGGTCCGGGCTCATGCCGACGCCCGAGTCCGTCACCGCGAGCTCGACGACCGGCCCGTCGCGGCGGACCTGGACGATCAGCTCGCCGCCGCCCGGCATCGCCTGGCGCGCGTTCACGATCAGGTTGAGCAGCGCCTGGCGGAACGTGCCCTCGTCGAGCATCACGAGCGGCAGCGCGCTGGGCAGGAGCGCATGCAGGCGGACGCCCTCGGCCTCCAGCTCGGGCTCGGCGAACTCCAGCGCCTCGCGGACGAGCGCCACGAGGTCGGCCGGCGCGCGGTTGACCTCGCCGCCCCGCGCGAAGCGCAGGAAGTCGTCCAGGATGCCTTCCAGGCGGGCGACCTCCCGCTGGAGGGTCCGCACACGCTTGAGCGACCGTTTGTCCTTGGGGCTCTGGACCCCGTCGCCGCCCGGCGCGGGCTGGAACTCCTCCTCCAGGAGGGTCAGGTTGATCGCCATCGTCGAGAGCGGGTTCTTGATCTCGTGCGCGAGGCCGCCGGCGAGCCGCGCCAGCATCTTCCTGCGTCCGCTCGCCGCCTCGTCGCCGCCGGGGTCGGCGCCGGCCCGCGCGTCCCTTTCGATGGGGTCGTCCATGCCTCGGCCGCACGGCGCGGAACCCTGCGATTCCCGCGTGGGCCCGCCGTGCGACGCGGCAGACTAACGGCCGGAGGGGGTGCGCGTACCGCCCGCGCCGCTGGATTGCCCGCTCCGCTGGTTTGACCGACTCGTCCGTCCTGACCGTCCCCCGCACGGGCGCCCCGGCGTCCGACGTCGTCGCGCGCGCCGTCGAGGCGCTCCAGCGGGGTTCGCTCGTCGTCCTGCCGACCGAGACCGTCTACAGCCTGGCGGCCCGGGCGGACGACCCGGAGGCGCTCCGGAGGCTGGAGGAGGTCAAGGGGCGCGCCGACGCCCTCCCGTTCACCTGGCACGTCGGCGAGCCGGGCGCTTTCCTGGCCGGCGCGGCGCTCCCGCGCCTCGTCGGGCGCGTCGTGGACCGCTACTGGCCGGGCCCGCTCACGCTCGTCGCCAGGGGGGCCTTCGAGGGCGTCGGCGCGATCGAGTCCGACGGCTGGACCGGCGTCCGGGCCCCGGCCCACGACGCGACGCGCGCGGTCCTGGAGGCCGCGCCGTTCCCCGTCGTGATGACGAGCGCGAACCGCGGCGGCGAGGCGCCGGCCCTCGACGCCGAGGGCGTCCGCGGCGTGTTCACCGACGACGAGGTCGACCTCGTCCTCGACGGCGGCCCCGCGTCGCTCGGCGAGTCGTCGACGGTGGCCGCGATCGGCCCCGGCCGCTTCGAGGTCCTCCGCGAGGGCATCGTCGAGGCGGGCGAGCTGACGCGCGCGGCGGGGCTCTCGCTGCTCTTCGTCTGCACCGGCAACACGTGCCGCAGCCCGATGGCGGAGGCCCTCGCGCGCGCCGCCCTGCAGAGCGTCCTGGAGACGGACGACGAGGGCACCTTCGGCTTCGACGTCGCGTCCGCGGGCGTGTTCGCGGGTCCGGGAGCACCGGCGTCGGAGAACGCGGTCGCGGTCCTCGCGGAGCGCGGCATCGACCTGTCCGGCCACGCGTCCAGCCCGGCGATCGACCGGGACGTGGTGGCGCGCGACCGGGTCTACTGCATGACGGCGAGCCACCGCGACGCGCTGCTCGCGATGCTGCCGCCGAACGCCGAGGTCGAGATCGACCTGCTCGACCCCGCCGGCCGCGACGTGCCCGACCCGTTCGGCGGCCCGATCGAGGTCTACCGCGCGACGGCCGACGCGATCGAGTCGTTCATCGCGGCGCGGCTCCTGGAGTGGGCCTGACGGCCCGCCCGGGAGCGCGCGCCTCGAGCTAGGTCAGAGTCCGATTCGCACGGCGTGCGTCGCCGCGGGGAAGCCGGGTGCGGCCGGGCCGGACGCCTGGAAGATCTGAGCGAAGAGACGGACCTCATCCGGCTGCATCCCAGGGACCGGCACGTACGGAATGAAGGTCTGGACCACGTCATCGTCGATCGCACGCGGCACGGGCCCACCGAGCGGGATGACCATTCCGCCCATCACGCCGTAGAGCTGCACGAGCGAGGTCGACCGGAGGTCCTCCGGCACGCCGCCCCAGCCGGTGACCTGGACCATGAGTCCGTCGGGGTACATGGCACCGGGGAATGCGCCCGAAACGCGCTGGACGCTGAGCCCCGCCCGCGGATCGGCGACGACCACGGCCGGATCGAGCCAGGTCGGATCAACGTCGATCGGGATCCCGCCCATCTGGCTGATCTCGTCGCGCTCGGGGTCGAACGTGCAGACTGCGTCGACCTCTCCTCCATTGTCGGTCACGTTGACGCGCTCCTCGATCGGCACGCCGGCAGCGTCGGCAAGGGGCACGGGCGGATAGGCGAGCGGATTCGGATCACCGGGCCGTGCCCGCTGCCGGACCATGATCTGGCCTGCCTGCTCGGTCTCGACGGTGGTCGAGTAGATGATCACGTTCGACAGAGTGTCGATGTCGAGCGCGTCGACGTCGATCTCCTCGATGTTCTGCGACAGCTCCGACCAGTCGGCGTACTGGGTCGGCAGCCCCCACTCCGAGGTCGACGTGTTGAACCGCATCTGGTAGATGTCGCCCGGATGCGCCTCGCCGATCAGCGTCTGACTGGCATCGGCGTAGAACAGGGTCCCCGCGTTGGCCTGTGCCCACGACCGCGAGACGGAAAAGAAGAGGTTGTCGCGGTCGCCCCAGAAGAACGGACGCGCGACCGTCGCCTGGTTGAACGTCAGCATCCCGAGCGCGTAGTCGAACCCATCGATGTCCTCCGTCGACATGAACCCGTAGCCAAGTTCGAGCCGGGTCGTCTCGAGCAGAGTTTGGCCGTTGAAGCCGGATGCGAGCGCAGCCGTCGGATCCATGTAGAACGTGTAGAGCTCCGCACCCACGTTCCCGCCGGCGTCGGACACTCGGCGAATGTGGCTCCCGACGTCACCGATCGTGCCGCTCGAGACGGACACGGTCACCCCCATCCAGTTAGCAAACGCACCACCGAGCTGAGGCGTACCGCTTCCGTCGTGACGAATGATCCGGCTCAGGCCAGTCGAGATCGCGTCGATCTCCACCGGCGCCGTTGGCAATGCCACGCGGAACGGATGCGTTGTCGCGAAGTTGGCCGCGTTGAGCGAGTAGTCCGCGAACGTGACGCCGGGGTGGGCGCTCCAGACCGCGAGCGGCGTAGAGGAAATGAACGGGGGCTTGAGTCGGATCTGATCGGGAGAGCCCGAAGTGGCGAGGGAGACGCCGGCGGACCAGACGGCAGCCATGCCGCGATAGAGCTGCGGGTTGACGTTCTGGGCGCCGCCAGGTGTCCCGGGCCCCTGGGCGGAAGCGAGCGTGCTTGTCGCGAAAGCAGCGAGTCCGAGCGCGAGCGTACGGGCGTGAGGCCGGAGGCGATCGTTGGGCAAGTTCGACATGACGAGGCGTGGTGCCGAGAGTGGCGGGGTTACAGGAATCGGACCGCGGGGGGACAGCCGCGGAGGAACGGAGTGGTCAACCGTCACGCCGGCGCGTTTCGACCGGCACGGGTGCGGTGAGAGACTTGGCCTGCTCGGAGTCGAGGAGTCTCCGCAGCAGTGCCGCGAGGTCAGGCGTGGCCTGCTCAGGGATCTCGTCAGGGAAGATGGTGAGTAGATCGCGAAGGAGACCCACGGTCAGTCCCTCCTGGATCGCTTCGCGCAGGAGCGCGACGAAGATCAAGCCCTCGTCGTTGGACTCGAGCGCGTCGGCGAGCGCGTGGGCAAGCTGGAACTTCTTGCTCCTGCGCTGGGGGTCTCCTCTCAGGAGACTCTCCTTCGCAGCGCTCGCGCACTCCAGGGCAGACGCGAGTTCGCCCACTCTCCGGTGATCGAATCCCTCGTTGAGGAGGAGCAGCGCGAGTAGGTAGTCCCGGTCACGGGGGCGACGGTACGTCGCCTGCTCCCAGAGCTCGCGAGCGTTGGCGTGGTGCCCTGCGTTGGACTCTGCGCGGATGAGCGTCTCGTGCAGGGGCGGATAGGCAGGCGCCAGTCGCATGGCCACCTCTGTCTCGCTACGGACGACTTCCAACAGGCCCATCATGCGCGCGGCGAGCGCCGCGTTCTGCCGTGTGGTCAGCGAACGCGACGAGAGCTGCTTCGCCTCCTCATTGACGTCGAGGACGTCCTGCCAGCGGCGTTGCACGGTCAACGACGCAACGGCGAGATGACGTGTCATCGCGCTGCGCCAGCCGAACTCGCTCTCGATCGCCAGGCCTGCGCGCAGCATGACGTCCGCCGCGGCGAACCGCTCCGTTTCCTGGCCTGCGCCCCAGTACTTGTCGATCTCCAGGCTCAGGCAGAGCGCGGCGAGCTCCCGCGCGTGGCGCACGTCGGCGAGCCCTTCGTGACTCAGCAGCGCGAGGGCCTCCTCGCGTCGCATCTGACGGAGTTCGTGGTACCCCGCGAGGTAGTGATCGAGAGCGGCGGACGGCTGAGGGAGCTGCGCGAGATCGAGGTCCATGACCGTCGGCTCGGCGTCCTCTGCCGCGTCGTTGCCGAGCGCCGCATACGCCTCCGCGAGCGCCCGCGCGTAGGGCGTCCCTAGAATGCGGGCCACGCGCGCCATGTCGCTCGCCGCGTCCTCGAGCTTGCCCTGGTCCAGGGCGAACGAGGCCCGGAGCGCGCGCGAGGGAACTGGCTCCCGCCCCGTCGCCACGAGCCGGTCGAGCACCTCCAAGATCGCCGCGATGTCCGCCGGATCCGCGGGACGGCGCTGCGACGGCGCGACGACGGTCAGGTTCGCCGGCACCGCGGCCTGCGCGCTCTGGTAACGCTGGGTCAACGCGCGATCCTGCGCCTGCACGATCGAACGGCCGCCGAGGAAGAGGCCGACCAGCGCCAGCGCCAGCGCCGCCCCCACGACGACCTTCGACCGCCGCACGCGGCGCACCGCGCGCGTGACCGGCGTGACCGGCCTGACGCTCACCGACCGCAGCTCGAGGAGCGCCTTCAGATCGCTGCGCAGCGCCCGCGCATCGGAGTAGCGCGCACCGAGCGACCGCGCCATGCCCGCGTCGAGCACCGCCCGCAGGTCGCGCGGCAGGCCCGGCTGGATCCGGCCCGCGGGCTCGGGCTCGCGCGTCGCCAGCGCCGTCAGGATCTGCGACGGCGAGCCGCCGTACGGCGCTCGGAGCGTCACGAGGTGGTAGAGCGTCGCCGTCAGGCCGTAGACGTCCTGCGCTGCGCTCGGCGCGCCGCGCCCGCGCAGCACCTCGGGCGCCATGTACGCGGGTGTGCCGAGCGCGGCGTCGGAGCGCGTGAGGGTCTGGTGCCCCTCGATCGCCGCGATGCCGAAGTCGAGCAGCACCGGTCGGCCGTCGAGCCGGACGAGGACGTTCGACGGCTTGATGTCGCGGTGGATCACTCCCGCGGCGTGCGCGGCCTCCAGGCCGCTCGCCACCGCGGCGATCCAGCGCGTCGCGACCCGGACGAAGGGCTCGTTCGCCGTGCCGGCGATCCCGAAGCGCTCCTCGATCCACTCGGCCGGCCGCGACGTCGACGCGCCCTCCGGCGCGCGGTCAAGCAGGCGCGCGAGCGACACGCCCTCGATGCGCTCCATCACGAGGAACGGGCTGCCGTCCTCCAGCGTCCCGCGGTCGTAGACGGTGACGACCGACTCGTGCCGGACGGCCGCGAGCGCCTCGGCCTCGCGGTGGAAGCGCGCGACCGAGTCCTCGCTGGAGAGCAGCGCGCCCGCGAGCACCTTGATCGCCACGGGCCGATCGAGCTCGTCGTCGTGCGCGCCCCACACGACCCCCATCGCGCCGGCGCCGAGCCGCTCCTCGATGCGGTAGCGGCCGGCGATCGTCTCGCCCATCAGCGGGTCGGTCGACAGGGCCGCACCCTGCAGCGCCGGCAGACGCTCGGCGACGTCGAGCGCCGCGCGAAGGTCGTCCACCAGCTCGGGGTGCTCGTGGCACAGCTCCTCGACCGTCGGCACGGGCTCGTCGCCGTGCCGCGCCTCCAGCGAACGGGTGACGAGCGCCGCGATCAGTTCGTCCTTGTCTTCGTCCATCGATCGCGGCGTCAGCGGGCGCGGAGGCGGGTGAGGAGCCGGCCCTGCGCCGCGAAGAACGCGCGCCGGGCGGCGAACTGGGACGAGTAGCCGAGCTTGCGCGCGAGCGACTCGAAGGACTCCGTGCCCTCGAAGCGGGCGCGCAGGAGAAGGCGTTCGCGCTCGCCGAACTCGCCGAGGACCTCGCGGAACCGGCGCAGCTCATCCTGGTTGACGGCTTCCTCGCTGGGGTCGCGCTCGGGTCCTGGCTCTGCGGCCAGGTGCTCCTCCGACGACGCCTGGCGCCCGTCGCGCTGCTCGGCCTCGTGGAACCGGATCGCATCGACGATGCGATTGCGAACGATCATCGCGAGGTAGCCGGCGAAGTCGTCCTCGGTCCCCTCGTCGAACGCCTCGATGCTGCCGAGGACGCTCCGGAAGACCTCCTGGACGACGTCGCCGGTGCTGAAGCGGGAGCTCAGCCAGGGCCGGTGGCGGCGCAGGTCGGTGGCGAGGCGCCGGTGGACCATGCGCTGGACGACCGGATAGAAGCGCTCGAAGAGCTCGTCCAGGGCCGCGGCGTCGCCTGCCTTCGAGGCGGCGAGCAGGTCCTGGAAGCGCGCTTCACCATGGGCGCCATCGTTCGTTCGGCTCGGCATGTGTGGCCCTCCGGGCCCTCCACTAGTCGACAGCGCACCGGGCGTCCCGGCTTTGCGCGGTTCTCTCGAAAGATCTGAGACTCAACGGCAGAGCGCAACCGCACAGGGCGCTCCGCGGTTCCGCACGGATGGGGAATGCCAGCGATCGACCGCAAGGCGACCCGCGCCGCCGCGCTGATGCCGGGTGTACCGGGGCCGGAAGGGTCCGACCCCGCAGCTTCCCGACTTCCGGGTCCGGCAACGGACCACCCATCGAGATGAACTACCCGCACCTTCGGCCGCACCTTCGGCCGCCCGTCCAGCCCGCCCCGCGCACCGCGGGGCTGCGGGCCATGGCCGCCGCCTCGCTCGCACCCGTCCTCGGCCTCTTCGCTGTCCCGGCGAGCGGCCAGACCACCATCTTCGGCGACTGGGTCGCCAACCCCTCCCAGGAGCTCTACGTCTCCCCGGCCGGGCTCCCCACCAACCCGGGCACGCTCGCCCAGCCGCTCGACTCGGTCACCGGCGCCCTCGCGGCGGCGGCCGGGACCATCGGCGTGATCCCGGTGACCATCAACGTCCTGAACGGCACCTACAGCCCGGCGACCGGTGAGGTCTTCCCCCTCACGATCCCGGCCCACGGCGTCGCGATCGAGGCGTACAACGTCGGCGGCGGGCCGCTCCCGCTCTTCACCGTCGGGTTCGGCGGCGGCGCCACGGAGATCCTCCTCATCGACGAGGTCGGGACCGAGGACCTTCCGCCGAGCGCGATCCGCGGGCTCGCCTTCGCCAACTCGAACCTCACCGCCGGAGCCGCAGAGATCCGGATCGCGGTCCCCGCGCAGGATGAACCGACCCGGATCGCTCCCGAGATCCGCGACTGCGAGCTGACCGGCTTCGCCGAGGAGGGCGGCCCCGACTTCGGGCTGCAGATGCTCGGCGCGGCCAACGTCGTCGACGAGACCGTCTTCGAGCGCAACGTCGTCGAGCGCATCGACGTGCGCCAGGGCATCGCGGGCGTGGACATCCTGGGCGACGCGAACGGCGTGATGGCGCCGCTCCTGCGCTGCAACGAGATCCACCTGTACGAGACCAACGTCCGGATCGCGGGCGGCGGCCCCAGCAACCAGACCCGGGTGCAGTCGAACTTCATCCAGGCCGGCGAGATCAACGTCGACCTGACCGGCTGCGCGCCGTTCATCGTCAACAACACGATCGCGTTCGCCCAGAGCGACGGCCCGGGCGCCACGGGGATCACGTGGGCGATGATGCCGACGCTCGGTTTCGCGAACAACATCCTGTGGAACCCGAACGCCGTCGACGTCGGCGGCGGGCTGGGTATCTTCGCGACCGCGCCGGGTCCCGAGCGCATCGCGTTCTTCAACATGGACGAGGACGGGACGCTGTTCGCCGCCACTCTCGCCGGCGTCCCGAACGTCTTCACGATCATCCCGGGCGGCGTCGCGCCGGACTTCGTGGGCGGCAACTTCCCCGTCGTCTTCCCGTCGGACCTGCACCTCCTGGGGACGTCGGTCGCGATCGGCGGCGGCTTCCTCGACCCGTCGGTGACGGTCCTGCCCGGCGGCGTGAGCAGCACCGCGATCCCGTTCGCGCCCGGCGTCGTCGACGTGCGCCTCGACAACGTCTACGACATCGACTTCGAGGGCCGGATCCAGGGCACGCTCGGCGCGGTCAGCGAGGTCGACATCGGCGCGGACGAGTTCACCGGCGACCCGGCCGTCAACGCGACGCGCAACGCGACCCTCGTTCCGACGCCGGTCGTCGGCTTCGGGACCGCGCTGGACCTGCTCGGCAACCTCTCGCCCGACGCGGGCGGGATGTGGAACACCCAGGTCGACATCGTCGGCAACCCGGGCGACTTCTTCATCCTCCTCGGCTCCTTCGGCTTCGCCGACACGGCGACGTCCGCCACGGGCGCGATCGTCGAGAACCGGTTCATCTACCAGAACCAGCTGTTCGGCCCCGCGATCCTGGCCGGGCTCACCACGCTGACGAACGTCGGCCTCCAGGCCGGCCCCAACACGCTGCAGCTCTCCTCCGGCTTCATCCCGGCGGGCGGTACGTTCACGCAGAACATCACGCTCGGCATGGCCGGCCCCGGCCTGTTCGAGGCCGAGACGCACCTCCAGGCGATCGTCTTCGACCCGCTCCTCACCGCGGCGCAGAGCACGACGCGCCTGCACATCGAGCTGAACGAGTAGGACCCGATGGGCTCCTGAAACGCGCGCGCGGCGCTCAGGCGTCGCGCGCGCCGTCAGTCTTGGGGCTCGTCCGCGCGGTGCACCTTGCCGACGCCAAGGGACGACTGCTCGACCGTCGGGTCCCCGCGCAGGTGGAGATCAGTCGCGCCCTTCAGCGACGTCGTGACATGGCCGGTCGCGTGGATCCACGCGTCGCCGCTGCCCATCGAGGAGTGCTCGACCTCCCGCGCTGTCACCTTCGAGAGGTGCATGTCCGCGGCCCCGGTCTGGACGACCACCAGCCGATCGACCGCGCCGCTGCCGCGCACGTCGACGGCGCCGTGCGCCTCGAGCCGGACTGTCTCGCCGGGGCGCACGCCCGCGCCGAGCCCCTGGATCCGGACCGTGCCCGCACCCAGCGCGGCGAGTCGGACGAGCCGGCCGCACTGGATCTCGATCGTCGGCGTGGGGTCGAGCCGCACGCCGTCGCGGTAGCGCACGTGCAGCTCCGAGCCGTCGACGACCTCGGTCTCGACGTACTCGAGGAGGTCGTTCGCGCCCTCGATCCACACGACGGTGTCACGCACGCCTCCGACCGACGCGCTCTGGGCGGCGACGAGGTCGATCGAGACGTCGAGCTCGCCCTCCAGCACCACGCGATCGGTGTGGCGGAGCGGGCGGCGCTCCTGGACGATCGAGCCGGTCCCGCGCACGACCACGGTCGCCTCGTAGCAGCCCGGCGTCGTTGCGACGGACGCCGCGACGGCGAGCGCCGAGGCCCAGTGGAGACGACGGCCGAGACGGCAGCCGACGGGCCGTCGGGGGCGTGGGCGTGCGGCTTTCGACGTCATGGGCGCGGGGTCCGGGGACTGGCGGCTCGGCTACGGGCACCCGGACCGCGCATTTCCGGGCCCGCCGCAAATCCAGACGCCCCGCGCAGCACCGTCCCCCTTCAGGAACCCCGTCAGGACCCCGCCACGAGGACCGCGTGGGCCTCGTCGGCGTCGAGGGTGGCGAGCAGCTGCTGGCGCACCGTCTCCTTCGTGAGGACGCGCGCGATGTCCGCGAGCGTCCGGATGTGGAGCAGCTTCTGGCTCTTCGGGATGATCAGAAGCACGACGACGCGGCTCGGGAGACCGTCGATCGACTCGAAGTCGAGCCCGTCGTCCCGCCGCACGACTCCCATCGCGCCGACGATCTCCGACACCTCGTCCACCGCGGCGTGCGGGATCGCGACGCCCTGCTCCATCCCGGTCGACATCGACCGTTCGCGCGCGAGGACGGCCTCGCGGACCGGCTCCTCGAGCTCGGCGTCGAGGCGCCCGCAGTCGACGAGGTGGCGGACGAGGTCGTGGATCGCCTGCCACTTGTCGTGCGGATCGAATCCGAGCACGACGTCGGTCGGATGGAGGAGCTCGGCGGCTCTCATGCGCTGGAGGATACCGAGGCCGCCCGGGGACCTCGCCCCGAAACGACGCGAGGAGCGAAGAGCACGGCGGCGAGGAGCGCGCCGATGAGGAGCTGGAGCTGGTTCATCGCGCCGAGCCCGCCCTCGCCCCCGGCGAGGCCGTAGGGCAGAAGGGGCGCGAGCGCGCCGGGCGCGACACCGAGCCCCACCGTGGCGCCCGCGGCGAACCCGAGTGCGACGACGAGCCCGAGCGACGCGCGCGCGCCGGCCTTGAGCGGCGTGAAGTACGTCCGGACCGCCAGCGGCGCGCAGAAGAGCGCCGCGACGGGCGCCGCGACGAGCACGATGCCGAGCCCCTGTCCGGCCTCGTCCCCGACCACGAGGGCGCGCAGGCCGAGGGAACGCCCCTCGAAGACGAGCGTCCCCGGGACGACCGCGAGCGACAGCAGCACGACGAGCGCGAAGGCGAAGAGCGCAGGGTCCTGGACGGCGAAGGGCCGCTCCGCCGCGGCGCCGGCGGGTTCGTCGGCCCCCGCGCGGATCCGCTCGACGTGAGCGAGGGCGAGCGTCGACGCGGTGCCGGCGAGCGCGAGCCCGATCAGCGTCAGGGCGGCGGCGTCGGACGCATCCTCGGACGCCACGCTCGCACACGCGAGCGCGGCGGCGACGGCCACGTAGAGCGTCACGGCGAGGCGGATCGGGGAGGTTCCGCGGCGCACCGAACCCGTCAGGAGCGCGAGGCCGAAGGCCACGGCGGCGACGCGGCCGAGCTCCTCGGAACCGCCGAAGGTGCGCACGGCGGCCGCCAGGGCGGCGAGCGGCGGGACCACGCCCGCGATCGCGAACGGGAGCCCACGGCCCCGGTAGGCACCCCGTGCGAGCGGCTCGAACGGCCCGCCCCAGCGCGGCGGGAGGAGCGGCACGACGACGAGACCGAGCGCGATCAGCGACGCCGGTACGTCGCCGGAGAACGGCATACCGACCCACTCGACGTCGAACGACCCACCGGAGCGAACGCGGAGCGTGGCGCCGACGGCGACGAGGACCGCGACGAGCACGCCGCTGAAGGTGCCGAGTCCGCGGGCGACGAGCGATGCTCCAGGCGCGGCCGGGTCGCGCCGTACGGCGAGCCCCCCGAGCACCATCGCGCCGCCGAGTCCCGCTCCGAGGACGCGGAGGTCGGTGGCCTGCGCGGAGGCGAGCGCAGCACCGGCCAGGGCGAGGGCTGCGCCGTCCCGCCAGCTCGCGCCGGCATCGGTGTCCCGCCCGACCGTAGAGAGGGCGGCGAGGCCTGTCGCCAGGAGGATCGCGACCGTCGCGGCGGCGGCGAGCTCCTCCACGGGCGTCGCCGGGACGCGGAGAGCCTCGATCGCAACCGCGAGCAGCCCGGCCGGACCGACCCAGCGCCCGCCCGTCGCGGCCACCAACGCGCCGAACGCGAGCAGGACCGAGCCCGCCGGCAGCGCTGCGAGCACCTCAGGCACGCCGTGCCCCCAGGAGCTGCCGGACGGCCCGGCGGAGGACGAGAACGGCGACGGTGGCCGCGGCCCCGACGAGGCCGGTCGTGCCGGGCGCCGGCGGCGCGGGGCGGAGCTCGAGGCCGAGGGCGAGCTCGGCGCCCACCATCAGGGCCAGGAGCACGGCCAGCGCCACGGCGAGGCGGCGGGGGACCTCTGGCCCCTCGTCCGGCCCCTTGTTCGGCCCCTTGTTCGGCCCCTGGTCGTGGGGCTGCTCCCGGGCGCGTCCACCCGGATCGGGCGGTGCGAGGGGCGACTCCTGGGACGTGTCGTGCGGTGGCTCCTGGGTCATCGGGCGGGGAGCGTGCCCCCCGGCTCCGCCGGCGGCAACCGCCAACGGTCTCGATCGGAGCCTCCGCGCCTGGAAAACGCTGCCGCCCCCGGGTCGCAACAGGCCCCTGCAATCGGGAAGATGACCGGCCTTCCGGCGTCCCTCCCGCCGGATCCCCCGGGCCCGACCCGGACCCCACGGCTCATTCCTCCGGTGTCCGCCGCACGGGCGCAGGGGGATCGACTGCCATTACCCGAGACTGAACAACGACTTGCGTCCAGCGGCCTGCGCCGGAATCCCCCCTTCCGCCGCGCCTCGCTCCGTCGCCCGCACCCCATCCCCCACCCGCCCACGCTCCGATGACCTTCGCACCCAACTGCGCCCCGACCGAGCCCGCTGGCTCGGCGACCGAGGGCCCCGTTCCGACGCACGGTGCTCCCTCGAACGGACGGGCGAGTCTCCAGCGGACCGCCGGGGCGGTCCGGATCGCGGTCCTGACGCTCCTCGCCGCGCTGGTCGGGTCCGCCGCGCCGGCCGCGGCCCAGGGGAACCAGGACAACCCGCCGCCGATCCAGGAGTTCGAGGGGACCTACGTCCTGAACTTCGCGCAGAGCGAGGAGGAGCAGAGCGTCTCGCTCTACCAGTTCGTCCAGGCCTGCGAGGAGGTCACGGGGCTCAACTTCACCTGGAGCCAGGAGACGAACCAGCTCCTGAAGAACCAGAAGGTCCTGATGCTCGGGTCGAAGCGCATCGCGAAGGAGCGCTTCTACTCGTTCTTCCAGGTGATCATGATCATCTCCGACTTCGTCTGTACGGAGATCGGCGAGGACGACATCTCGGTCATCAAGATCGACTCGCTCGCGACGGCGGCGCGGAACAACCTGCGGGCGGGCGCGATCTACGTCGAGCCCGACCAGCTGTCCGAGTACGAGGACCAGCCGGCGACCCTGATCATGACGGTCGTCACGCTGCCCAACACCGACGTCCGCCAGGTGTCGAACTCGATGCGGACGATGATCACCGACGCCAACACGCAGCAGATGCTGCCGGCCGGTAACTCGAACTCGATGGTCCTCGTCGGCTTCGGCAGCAACGTCGTCGCGACGGCGCGCATGCTGCAGATCATCGACGAGGCGTCGAAGTCGGAGATCCCGCAGCCGGAGTTCGACGTCATCAAGCTGGAGTACGCGTCCGCGGAGGACATCGCAGCGACGGTCGAAGAGCTCCTCGAAGCGGTCAACCAGTCGCGCACCAGCCAGCCCGGCGCGCAGGGCCCGCAGGGCGTCCAGAACCGTAACCAGAGCGAGGCGAAGATCCTCGCCGACACGCGGACGAACTCGCTCCAGGTCGTGGCGCTGCCCGAGGACATGCCGCGCATCAAGGAGCTGATCGCGCGGCTCGACGTCGACATCGTCGAGCGCGAGCGGAACTACCACATCTACCTCCTGGAGAACGTCAACGCCGAGGACCTCGCGGAGACGCTGAACGAGTTCCTGGAGGACGCCGTCCAGCTCGAGCAGCAGCGGACGCAGGGCACGCAGCGGGGCGGCCAGGCGCCTCGGGCCGGCGGGAACCAGCGCGAGTTCGTCGTCGTCGCGGACGCCGAGACGAACGCGCTGCTGATCGCCGCGAACCGGACGCGCTACATGGAGCTGGAGTCGCTCATCACCCAGCTCGACCAGCGCCAGGACCAGGTGCTGATCGAGACCGCGCTGATCGAGCTGACCGGCCAGGACTTCCTCGACATCGGGGTCGAGCTCGGCTTCGCCGACGTCCCCGGTGTCGAGGAGACCGGCGGTTTCGGCGTCACGGGCTTCGGTCTCTCGTCGCTCGTCGACTCCGACAACGACGGGATCGTCGACCTCCGCGTCCCCAACGTCGGCCAGGGCATCACGGCCGGCATCCTGGACGGCGACAACTTCTCGCTGCCGCTGCTCATCGCGCTCGTCGAGGAGAAGCGGGACTCGAACGTCCTGAACGTGCCGAGCGTGCTCGTGAACAACAACTCGGTCGCGCGGGTCCGGACGCTCGACGAGCAGCCGACGACCCAGATCACCGCGACGGGCGGCGGCGTCGGCGCCGGCCAGACCCAGGAGAACTTCGCCGGGTACGAGGAGGCGGGGATCACGATGGAGATCTCTCCGTCGATCAGCGCCTCGCGCTACCTGCGCCTCGACGTCTACCTGGAGGTCTCGACGTTCATCGGCGCGGTCCAGGGCGCGATCCCGCCGCCGCGGGTCACGCGGACGATCGAGACGCAGATCAACGTGCCCGACGGCTCGACGATGGTCATCGGCGGCATCGTGATCGACAACCTCAGCGAGACGCGGACCCAGGTCCCGTGGCTGGGCGACATCCCGGTGCTCGGGCGGCTCTTCTCGCGCGAGACGGCCGACCGCGACCGCACGGTGCTCTACTTCTTCGTGACGCCGCACATCCTCCAGGACTCGGAGTTCGCGGACCTGGCCGAGATCTCGTTCCGCAAGAAGCTGGAGGCCGCGAAGGAGATCGGCCTCGACCGGATCCGCAAGATCGACCCCGGCTTCGGCGTCGAGGACGAGTCCGGATCGTCGATCAGCCTGGAGGGCTTCGACCTCCCGCTCTACACGGCGCCCGAGCGCGGCGAGACCGACGGTTCCGGCGTCGGGATCACGCCGTACGAGGCCTCGCGCAGGCTCCAGGAAGACGCCGACAACGACTGACGCGCACTCGCAGACACCAGCACTGCACCCCCTAGCACCATGGTCAGTATCGGAGACATGCTCATCGACGCGGGTCTGACCCGCGATCGACTCGAGGAGTGCCGCAGCCTCGCCGCGACGAGCGGCGACTCCCTCGACAGGGTCATCCTGACGAAGGACTACATGGAGGAGACGACGCTCCTCCAGATCTACGCGAAGCACCTCGGCTACGAGTTCCGCAAGAGCCTCGACGGGACGCGCGTCCCGGGCGGGTTCGTCGACCAGGTGCCGGTGCACTTCGCACGCAACTACAACCTCGTGGCGCTCGAGTCGGCGGACGGTGTGCTCAAGGTGGCGACGTGCTCGCCGCTCGACCCGCACCCGATGGACGACCTCGCGGCGATGCTGGGCGTCGAGGTGGACGCGGTCCTGTCTCCCAAGCCGGAGATCACGACCCTGATCGCGCGCGCGTACCGCCACAAGGCGGACGGCGTCGACGAGGCGCTCGACGCGGTATCCGAGGACGGGGACATCGGCTCGCTGGCGGCGGAGATCGACGACTCTGAGGACGTGCTCGACGTCTCCAACAAGGCGCCGATCATCAAGCTCGTCAACACCATCCTGTTCCAGGCGCTGAAGCTGCGCGCGTCCGACGTGCACTTCCAGCCCTACCCGGACAGGATGCAGGTGCGCTTCCGGATCGACGGCATCCTGTACGACATGGACGCGATCCCGAAGCGCGTCCAGGACGCGATCATCAGTCGTGTCAAGGTCATGGGCAAGATGGACATCGCGGAGCGCCGCCTGCCCCAGGACGGCCGCGCGACGATCCGGCTCGGAGACGGCGAGGTCGACGTCCGGATCAGCTCGGTGCCGACGAGCACCGGCGAGCGGATCGTCATGCGACTGCTCGACAAGACGGCGAAGCTGTACCGGCTCGACGAGATCGGGCTGGAGTCGACGAACCTCGAGATGATCCGGGAGTACCTCGACTACAACCACGGCATCGTGCTCGTCACGGGGCCGACGGGCTCGGGCAAGACGACGACGCTCTACGCGTCGATGGCCGAGATCGACACGACCAAGAAGAACATCCTCACGATCGAGGATCCGGTCGAGTACGCGATCGGCGGCATCAGCCAGGTGCAGGTCAACCAGAAGAAGGGCCTGACCTTCGCGTCCGGCCTGCGCTCGTTCCTGCGCCAGGACCCCGACGTGATGATGGTCGGTGAGATCCGGGACCTGGAGACCGCGGAGGTCGCGATCCGCGCGGCGCTCACGGGACACCTCGTCTTCTCCACCGTCCACACGAACGACTCCGCGAGCACGATCACCCGGATGGTCGACCAGGGCGTCGAGCCGTACCTGGTCGCGTCGTCGATCGTGCTGATCATCGCGCAGCGCCTGGTGCGAACGATCTGCCCCCACTGCAAGACGGTCGTACCGATCGACGAAGAGTGGACGGCGAAGCTCAAGAAGGTCGGCATGACGCCGGACGAGCTGGGCGGCGAGATCGCCTTCGGCCCCGGCTGCGACGAGTGCTTCCACTCGGGCTACGCCGGCCGGACCGCGATCTACGAGTTCCTCCCCGTGCACGAGAAGATCCGGACCCTCGTCATGGAGGGCGCGAGCGCGACCGACATCAAGAAGGAGCAGGTCTCCGAGGGCTACCAGACCCTGCGTTCGGACGGGCGTGGGAAGATCCGTTCGGGGATCACCACTCCGGACGAGGTCCTCCGCGTCACCCAGCTCGACGTCTGATCCGCCCTGCCGCCGCGAGGCCCACCGACAACGACGATGCCGATCTACGAGTACAAGGCCTTCGCGCCCGGCGGCGCGGTCAAGACGGGCATCGTCGACGCGGACAGCGAGCGCGACGCGCGCGCGAAGCTCCGAAAGGACAAGCTCCTGGTCTCGCAGCTGAGCCAGACCCGCGGCGGGAAGCGCGTCAAGAAGTCCAAGGCGAAGAAGGGCGACGACGCCGCGCCGAAGAGGCCCGGCGCAGTCGGCAAGCTGATGGAGGCGCGCGCGCGCACTCAGGGGCCGGGGGCGCGCGAGACCGACATCGTGTCGGGCATGACGCGCCAGCTCGCGACGCTCCTGAGCTCCGGCATCGCGCTCAACGAGGCGCTGTCCGCGCTCGTCGACCAGGCCGAGCAGCGGCGGGTCGAGACGCTCTTCCGGGAGATCCGCGAAGACATCCAGCAGGGCGCGAACCTCGCCGACTCGCTGTCGAAGTACCCGGGCTGGTTCTCCCCGCTGTACGTGAACATGGTTCGCGCTGGTCAGGCGGCGGGCAACCTCGACGTGGTGCTCATGCGCCTCGCCGACTACCTGCAGAACCAGCGCGCGCTGCGCCGCAAGATCGTCGGCGCGCTCACCTATCCGCTGATGATGATCATCATCGGCTTCATCGTGGTCACGATCCTCATGGCGAAGGTCGTGCCGGAGATCACGAAGATGCTGATCGATCAGAACAAGGAGCTGCCGCCGTCGACGAAGGTGCTCGTCGGCGCGAGCGACTTCTTCCAGCAGTGGTGGTGGCTCGTGTTCCTGGTCATCGCCGGCCTGTCGTTCACGGTCGAGCGCATCTACCAGAAGGGCGAGAACGGACGCCTCGTCATCGACCGCACGTTGCTCAAGATCCCGGTCGTCGGCGACCTGATGCGCCGCGCCGCGGTCTCGCGCTTCACCCGGACGCTCGCGACGCTCCTGCAGAGCGGCGTACCGGTCATCCAGTCGCTGGAGATCACGCGCAACGTCGTCGGGAACCGCGTCGTCGCGGACGCGACGGAATACATCCGTGAGCGAGTCGTAGAGGGAACCGACATTTCGGGGCCGCTCAAGAAGAGCGGCGCCTTCCCGTCCACCGTGGGCTACATGGTTGCGGTCGGCGAACAGTCCGGCGAGCTGGAGCAGATGCTCGACCGGATCGCTACCGCCTACGACGAGGAGATCGAGGTCGCCGCAGAGCGGTTCACCAGCCTCCTCGAGCCCATCATGATCGTGTTCCTCGCCGGCGTCGTCGGCTACATCGTCTTCGCGATCGTCCAGCCGATCCTCGACATCGGACAGGTCTGACGAACACCCTGGCGCAGCCGACCAAGCCACAAGACTTCCAAGCCCGGGCCGACCCGCCCCCCATCCCATGCAACTCCACCGTCGTCACTCCCAGGGCACCCGCCGCGGCGGCTTCTCCCTGGCCGAACTCATGGTCGTGATCGTGATCATCGGCCTCCTCTCGACCGTCGTCGTCCCCGCCCTGATGGATCGCTTCGGCGGCGCCCAGGTCGGCATCGCCAAGACGAACATCACGAAGATCGAGGAGGCGGTGACGCAGTACCAGATCATGAACAACGGACGGCTGCCCGAGTCGCTCGAAGCGCTCGTCACGCGCGACGACAAGGGCACGCGCTACCTCGATCAGGACGTCGTCCCGAAGGACCCCTGGGGCAACGAGTACATCTACGAGCTCCCCAGCGGCGGGGACACCAGCTTCCTCATCTGGACCTACGGCGCGGACGGCGCACAGGGCGGTGAGAACAAGAACGCGGACTTCAACAACAGGATGATCCGCAACGGAGAGGTCTGATCGCCGTGCGCGCTCCTGTCCTCGCCCAGCCGCGCCGCGCGTCGTCCGCGACCGCACCCACGGTGCGGTCGCGCCGCGGCTTCAGCCTGATGGAGCTGATGCTGGTCGTCGCGGTGATCGGCCTGGGCTCGGTGACCGTGTCGATCAGCTTCGACGCGATGGTCCCGCGGGAGCGCCTCAACACGGCCGTGCGCGGCATGACCGCCCTGCTGCGCGACACGCGCTCCCAGGCGATCAGCCGCGCGCTGGAGTTCTTCGTCGAGTACGACCTCGACGAGGAGCGGTACCGCAGCGTCACGCCGTTCGTGCTGGGCGGGGGCCGGTTCGATCCCGAGGACAACGACGACGACGAGCGCGTCTACGGCGCCTGGAAGCCCCTTCCGGACGGCGTGGAGATCGCCTCGGTCTCCGTCGCGGGGCAGAACTACGTCGAGGGCAGGATCTTCGCGCGCTTCGATCCGCGCGGCGCCGCGTCCGACCATCAGGTGGTGCTCACTCAGCCGAAGTACGAGAACTTCTACACCATCGAGGTCCTCGCGCTGACGGGCACGTTCAAGTTCCACCCGGGCATCTTCCTGAGGGAAGCGCCGGACGACGGCGACTTCGAATGAGGCTTCCGCGGGTCCGAAGGGCGGCATCGGGCGCTTCGTCCGCCCACGCAGGTTTCACCCTCGCCGAGGCGGCGGTCACGATCGCGATCGTCGCCCTCGTGCTGACGATGATGCTGCAGGGCCTGGAGGGCGCGAAGTTCAGCGCCGCCCACAACCGGTACCGCAAGACCGCGTACGAGCTCGGCGTCGGCATGCTGGGCGAGATCAGCGCAGGGATCTGGCGCGAGGAGCTCGACAGCGGATCGTCGGGCAGCTTCGCGGACCTCGACGAGCCAGACTACTTCTGGGAGGTCGCCCTCGGCGACGAGGTGTTCGAGACGGACGGCGACGAAGGAGAGGACCGCCCGCACGACAACTACGCCTCCCGCCGCGAGTGGGAGCGGAACCAGGACGACGGCGACGACGAAGAGGACGAGGAGAACGAGGAGCCCTTCGAGAAGGTCAAACTCCGGATCACCTACCCGAAGCTGTCGGACTACCCCGACGAGCTCGTGCTGGAGACCTGGATCCCGTGGACGCAGGTCTACGGCGAGGACGAGGAGGAGGAGCTGTCCGGCGGCAACAACGTCGGCGGCCCGTCGGGAGCGAACGGAGGCGGCCAGGGATCTGGCGAGGAGAACGGATGAAACGCATGACCCGGGGACTCCGCCGCGCGCGCGCACTCGCGCGCCAGGGCTTCACGCTCGTCGAGGTGCTGCTCGTCGTGCTCATCATGGGGATGATGTTCGTGAGCATCTCCCAGCTGATGGAAGCGGCGCGCCGCACGCGGGACACGATCCACAACTACCAGGAGATGCAGCTCGCCGGCCCCGCCGTGCTCGAGATGATCACGCGCGACCTGCGCGGCATCTTCACGACGGGACGCGCGCGCGCGAGCTGGATCGAGGTCTACGACCGGACCGTCAACGGTCAGGACGCCGACCGGATCGACTTCGTCACGACCACCGACAGCCTCGTGATGCACATGATCGACACCGAGACGTCGATCCGCGCGGACATCAACGAGGTCGGCTACGTCCTGCGTCCGAACCCGGACAACGACGAGTTCCTGGAGATCTACCGCCGCGAGGACCTCGGCGTCGACGAGGAGCCGCTGCGCGGGGGCGAGTACACCTTCCTCTCGGACCAGGTGAAGGCGCTCAACATCGAGGTCTTCTCGGAGGACGGCCCGGACGCCGACCCGCTCGACGAGTGGGGCCCGCGCGCGGGCGATGAAGAGCTCATCGGGCTGCCGGCGTGGATCCGGATCTCGCTCACGGTCGAGCTCAAGCCGCGGATCGACCGCGAGTCGATCGACTTCTCCGGCGGCGACCGCCGCACCGTGACGTACATGCGCGTGGTGCGGTTCCCCGAGCTCCTGCGCGTCGAGGAGGGCCAGATCGCCCGCCTCGCGCTGCCGTCCTCGCCCGGCGGGACGGACCCGCAGGCGTCCGGCCCGGGCCAGAACGACGACGGGCAGACGGACGAGAACGGCCAGGGCTCCACCAACGGCCCGCCGCCCCCCGGCGGCCCCGTGAAGTCGGGCTCGAGCGACGACGAGCGGCGGTGACGGTACGGCGACGCCGTATCGAACGTCTCAGCGGAACGTCAGCCCGACCGCGTCCGTGTAGTTGGACGTCACCTGCGTGGCGACGTCCCGGTACCACACCTGGAACCACCACGTCTCACCGACCTGGGCAGCGACGGCTCCGGTCGGCTGTGGAAGGGACGACAGGTCGACGTCGATGGTCGCGCGACCGTCGGGGCCGGCCTGCGTCGCGAGCTGGACGAGGCGACCGATCGAACCGCCGAGGCACAGCGTGCCCTGCGACCCGCCGGGCTGGACGACGACCGAGGTCGTGCGGCTGACGAGCGCGAGGGAGAAGCTCCCCGGCGGCAGGAACCCCGCCTCCAGCGTCAGATCGAGGTCGGCGACCGCGAGGCTCCCCGTGGCGAGGAGCGACCCCGGCAGCCCGATCGAGTTGACGACGCCGGGCGCGCAGACGAGCTCGCCCGGCAGGTCGCCGAGGAACGAGAGCGCCCAGACCGCTCCAGCGTCCTGGACGAACAGCGGGGAGATCTCGCGCCCCGGGATCCCGACGAGCGGGACGCCGTCCGACAGGGCGACCGCGGCCCCGACGAGGTCCCCGAAGGCCGGGTTTGGGATCGAAGCGGTTCGGTCCAGGGTCCACGCGCCCGTACCCGGCTGCCACCGGAGCACGTCGACCTCACCCGCTCCGCCCGACCGCCCCGGCGCGCCGGCGACGATCGCGTCTCCGTCGAGCGCGACGGCGGTACCGAGCGCGCCCGCGGGCGGAAGACCGGTCGGGCCGAGCCCCTGGACCGCCGCCCAGCCGCCCGGTCCCGTCCGTTCGAAGACGTGGAGCGCCCCCTGCTGCGCGCCGGCCGCGGGCGCCCCAACGGCGACGGTCGCGGGCCGCACCGGTCCGGAGGGCGTCGCGTCGAGCGCGGCGCCGAAGCGCGCGTCGACGCCCGGCGCCGGCGAGGTGATCGACCCGACGACCGTCCAGAAGCCGGGGAGGATCCGCTGGAACTCCAGCACGGCGCCCGCGTTGCCGACGCCGCCGGGTCCGTCGCGCCGCTCGGCGCCGGCCAGGACCGTCCCTCCGAGCATCGCGACCGACGTGCCGAGCGCATCCCCCACGCCGGGAGCGCCGTCCACCAGGATCCCGTCCAGGACGTAGGTCGAGGCGGCAGCGCTGCGCTCGAACACGAACACGGCGCCCGCGTCGAGCGCCGCTACGTCCGCGCGCGGTGCCCCGACCGCGATCCGCGAGCCGTCGACGTCGATCGATGCGCCGAAGCCGTCGCTGGCAGCGGGCTGCGGCGAGGTGAGCTTCTGGACGAACTGGAAGTCGGCGCCAGGGAACGGCCGCGCGAAGACCCAGACCGCGCCCGCGTTCGCGGCCGCGTCGTCGTCGCCCTGGGCGCCGACGGCGAGCACGTTCCCACGCAGCGCGATCCCGACCCCGAATCGATCGAAGGCCTCGATCCCGTTCGGCCGAAGCACCTGGCGCAGGGCGAACGCGCCGCTCATCGGGTCGCGCAGGAAGACGTACGCCGCGCCCGCGTCGAGCCCCGCCACCGCATCGCCCGGCGCACCGCACGCGGCCGTGTCGCCGGACATGGCCACGGCAGCCCCGAACCGCGCGCGCGCGGCGAGCAGACCAGGGTCGAGGGCCAGGTTGAAGCTCGGCGCCTGCGCGCCCGCGAGCGCGGTCGACGCGAGCGCAAGTAGCAGCGCCCGCGGGATGGCACCCGCGCGGGAGAGAGGGATCATCGGGAAGGGAGCCGGGGACCTCGGCGAGGAGGTCGCGGGGCCCGGCGCCACGCGCGCGCGGACCGGAGGAAGACACAGGAGACCCGCTCCTGCGCCCCGGCGTGTGTCCTTCCGATGAATTTCGATTCAGCGCGTCTCGACGGGCCGCCCGAGCGCCGTGCGGCCGCGGAGGTAAGGCTGCAGGGGTCCCGGGACCGAGATCGTCCCGTCAGCGTTCTGGTGATTCTCCAGCAGCGCGATCAGCATCCTGGTCGACGCGGCGACCGTGTTGTTGAGCGTGTGGCAGTGGCGGACCTTGCCGTCCTCACCGCGGTAGCGCAGGCCGAGTCGGCGCGACTGGAAGTCGTGGAAGCGCGAGGCGCTGTGGGTCTCGCCGTAGCTGTCGCGCGACGGCATCCAGGTCTCGATGTCGAACTTCTGCACCTGCGGCTGGCCGAGGTCGCCGCCGCAGACGTTCACGACGCGGTACGGGAGCTCGAGCGCCTGGAGGATCGCCTCCGAGTTGCCGAGGATCTCGCGGTGGTGCTCCAGGCTCGTCGCGTCGTCCGCGACGTCGATCACGACCTGCTCGACCTTCTGGAACTGGTGGACGCGGTCGAGGCCCTTGGTGTCCTTGCCGTACGTGCCTGCCTCGCGGCGATAGCAGCTCGACAGCGCCACGAAGCGCATGGGGAGCTCCGACCCGTCGAGGATCTCGTCCTGGTGGAACGCGGTGACGGGCACCTCGGCCGTGCCGACGAGGCAGAGGTCGTCGCGCTCGTCGCACTTGTACGCCTGGTCCTCGCCGCCGGGGAAGTACCCCGTCCCCACCATCGTCTCGCTGCGGACGAGCGTCGGGACCGACAGCGGCGTGAAGCCCTTCTCGACCATCGAGTCGTAGGCGTACCGCATCACGGCCTGCTCGAGCATCGCCAGCTCGCCGATCAGGACGTAGTTCCGGCTGCCGGCGAGGCGCGCACCGCGGACAATGTCGATCCAGCCGTGCAGCTCGCCGAGCTCCAGGTGCGAGCGTGCCTCGAAGTCGAACGTACGCGGCTCGCCCCAGCGGGAGATCTCCACGTTGTCCTCGTCCGTTGCGCCCTCGGGCACCTCGTCCGCGGGGACGTTCGGCACGAGCAGCAGGAGGCGATCGAGCTCGTCACCGATCTCCTTCTGGCGGGCCTCCATCCCCTTCAGCTCGGCCTTCTCGGCCGCCTGCGCCTCGACGAGCGCAGGGCGTTCCTCGGGCGTCGCGCTGGCGATCTTCTTGCCGGCAGCCTTCGAGGACGCGCGCGCGGCGTCGACCTTGCCGACCAGCTCACGGCGCTCCGAGTCCAGCGCGACGATCCGATCGATGTCGCAGTCGATGTGCTTCTTCGCCGCCCCGGCCTTCACGGCGTCGGGGTGGCTGACGATGAACTTGAGGTCGAGCACGCGGAGGCTCTCGGCGCCCCGACGGAGGGCGCGGTGATGGTCGCGAAGTGGGTGGACGAGCGGGCGGCCGGCTGCCGCCCGCGTGACGCTACTTCCAGTCGGACTCCAGCGCGCCGAAGAGCTTGTTCTTCTTCTCGACGAGCTGCACCTCGACCTCGTCGCCCTTCTTGGTGAGGTCGGCCGGCAGGGGCTTCCACATCATCGGCCAGCCGTGCTTCTCCAGCCCGTCGTTGTCGCCGACCGGCCGCATGGTCGCGGTCTCGGTCGCGCGCTTTGCGCCCTTCTTGCGGACGCCCGCGACGGGAATCGGGACCGCGTTGTAGATGCGGTCGTAGACCTCGCCGGCCTTGCCGAGGACGCGGAGCGACTTGCCGTCGACGGTCACCGTGTCACCGCTGACCGAGTAGTCGAAGTCGAACTTGTAGGGCGCGCCGAGCTCGACGACGACGTTCTCGCCCTCCTTGACGCTGAAGTCGGCCATCGCGTTCCCCTTGAGGATCACGGCCTTCATCTCCTGCATCTTCTTGCCCTTGCGGACCGTGCCGTAGGCGAGGGTCCAGCGCCCGATCGGGACCTCGACCTTCTTGCCGCCGGCGACGTCGATGTAGGTCTCGGCGAGGTCCTGGCCCAGGCCCTGGATGACGAAGAAGTCCGGCTTCAGGCCCTTGGCCTTGATCTGGATCGTCCCGGTCTTGAACGAGACGGCCTGTGCCGTGACGGTCGTCCCGCCGTTCGTCGACTCCAGGCTGTGCCAGCCCGCCTTGCCGAGGTTGACGTACTGGCTCCACGGCTGCGCGCGCTTGTTCGACCCGATCCGGATCGAGTCGAGCTCGATCGTGTCCCTGTCGCCGGCGACGCCCATGTGCTTCCACGACGACGGAGCCGATCCATAGACCCCGTCGAGGTTGTCGTCGATGACCTGGACCTTGACGCCTCCGACGTCGCCGACGAGCGAACCCGCCGGCGCGATGTAGACGTTGAAGGACGAGTCCGTCGGCAGCAGGTTCATCGGGACGCCCTGGTAGAAGTCCTGCTGGCGGCCGATCTCGGAGAGGACGGACCAGGTGCGCTTGGTCGCGCCGGCGCCGATCTCGAACGTCACCGCCTCCAGCTTGCCGCGGGTGGGCCAGTCGACGTCGCCCTTCCCGTCGCCGTCGGTGTCGATGACGATCTTGCTCGCGCTTTCGCGGATCACCGTCGGGCTGTCCTCCACGCGCGTGAACTTCGCGGTCGATCCGACGGACCCGAGCGCCACGGTCGGCCAGATCTGCCAGTGCATGTCGAGGTAGTAGTTCGGCCTGAGGACGTCCTTGGGAACGTCGAGCGGCTCGTACTCCAGCTGGACCTTCATCGCGGGCCCGGCGAGCTCGGGGCCGGTCGGGACGAGGTCGGCGGCGGCTTCACCCTCGGCCGCGCCCTCGTTGCCGAAGCCCTCCGCGGTCAGCGTCTTGAGGCGCGGCACCGTCTCCTTGTACCAGCGGTCGCGGACGCCGAGGTCCTCGCGCAGCTTGACGAAGCGCGCGTACGCGTTCGTCATCCGGTCGAAGTTGGTGCGTCCCTTGTGCCAGCGCTCCTCCAGGGCGACGGCGAGGTTGAGCCGCGACTGCGACTCCATCCACTTGTCGTTGATCTGCTGGAACGAGTTCGCGATCTGCTCGAACTTGTCGGCGACGAGGATGAGCTTGGCCGCGTCCTTCTCCTCCTGGGCCTTCGACTGCGAGCGCGCGGCCTTGTCGTAGGCGACCTTGAGCTTGCTCCGCTCGCGCTTGGTGTTGATGTCGCTGTACGCGAAGAACTCCTCCATCTTGTCCGGGAAGTCGGTCTCGTAGACCCGCTTCCAGGACCCGCGGAGCGCGTCGTAGCGCTCATACAGGACGTCGTTCGGAGCGACCGAGATCTGCTCGGCCGTCCGCTGGATCCAGTGGATGGCGACCCCCTGCTTGTCGCGCATCAGGTCGTCGAGCTTCTTGTTGGCACCGAGCTTCGCGTACTGGTCGAACTTCTGGAGGAAGTCCGAGTACTCGTCCGCGGGGGCGCCGGAGCGGGCTGCCAGCGGGAGCGCGAAGAGGGCCGAGATGAGGACGATCGAGAGGAGGCGTGCCATGGTCGTGCGGGGCGAGAGGTGCCCCGTGGGAGATTCTCCGCGAGCGGGATCCGGCCTACCATGGTAGCGGCGGTGCGCGGCCCCGACGACGGTCCTAGGCCGCGTGTCCGCTCACGTCACCGGAAACGCGCGCCGGGCCTGGCTACTGCTTCCCGGAGCGCTCGGAGGCTTTCTTGAGGAAGGCCTTCTCGGCGCGGCTGAGGGAGCCGATCCCCTCGCGGTTGATCTTCGCCAGGAGCGCGTCGACCCGCTGCTCCTCGCCGATCCGGCGCTCGGTCTGGGCCACCGCCCGCTTGCGCTCCAGGGCCGCCAGGGGGTCCTTCCAGAGCCAGCCGAGCCGCGCCGCGGCGAAGCCGTACAGGATCCCGCCGAGGTGGACGAAGTGGGCGGTATTGCCGCCCGTCATGCCGCCGGAGAGCTCCCGGATCAACGGGTAGACGTCCAGCGCGACGAGGATCGCAGCCAGCACCCAGAGCTTGATCGGGATGAACAGCAGGAGGACCTGGGCATGGGGCCGCAGTGTCGCCGCTGCGATCGTCACGCCGTACACGGCTCCCGAGGCCCCGATCGCCGTCGACGTCCGCCCGAGCAGGAGCATGAACACGATGTGCAGGATCGCGCCCGCGATCCCTGCGATCAGGTAGTGCGTCGCGAAGCGCCGGCCTCCGATCAACCCCTCCAGCATGGTGCCGAAGAAGTACAGCATCACCATGTTGTAGAGGAGATGCCGGAGCGTGCCCATGTCGTGCACGAACTGGTACGTGAACCACTGCCAGACCGCCGGAACGAACGACCGCCACATGTCGGGGTCGATCGCCAGGAAGTCGATGATCGTGTTCTGGACCGGCAGCGAGCCGAGACCGACGACGAGCATGAACACGAACACGACGACGTTCGCGATCAGGAATCGCTTCACCCAGGGCGTCAGCGGAGGCAGCGAGAGCTGCATCTGCGGCCTGCCGTAGCCGTCGTCGTAGTTCGACATGCCCCCTCGTCTTCGACCTCAGGCCCCGTGCGTGACGCTCGCCTGCAGCCCCTGGCGCGCGATGGACGCCGCCAGGGTGTTCGCCAGCAGCATAGCGATCGTCATGGGCCCGACGCCGCCGGGCACGGGCGTGATCGCCGAGGCGCGCTCCGACGCGGCGGCGAAGTCGACGTCGCCGCGCAGCTTGCCGTCCTCCCCGCGGTTGATGCCGACGTCGATGACGACGGCGCCCTCACGGACCCAGTCGCCCTTCACCAGCTCGGTCACGCCGACCGCCGCCACGAGGACGTCGGCCCGGAGGCAGTGCGCGGCGAGGTCGGTCGTGCGGCTGTGGCACACGGTGACCGTGGCGTTGCGCGCCAGCGCGAGCTGGGCGAGCGGCTTGCCGACGAGCTGGGATCGCCCGACGACGACCACGTGCTTCCCGGCCAGGTCGATCCCGTACCGGTCGCAGATCTCGATGCAGCCCGCGGGCGTGCAGGGCACGAGGCCGTCCTGGCCGAGCGCCAGCCGCGCCACGTTCTCGCGCGTCAGACCGTCGACGTCCTTCGACGGGTCGATCCGCTCGACGACCGCGTCTGAGTCGAGCCCCTTCGGCAGCGGGAGCTGGACGAGGATGCCGTCCACGGCGTCGTCGGCGCACAGGCGCTCGACGGTCGCCTCGACCTCGGCCTGGGTCGAGGTCGCGGGCATGCGGACGGTGTCAACGACGAAGCCGGCCTCGGTGGCCGCCTTGTCCTTGGACCGGACGTAGACCTGACTCGCGGGGTCGTCGCCGACCAGCACGACCGTCAGGCCAGGGGCCCTGCCTCCGGCCGAGACGAGGCCCTCCACGCCCGCCGCGACGTCGCTGCGCACGGCGCGCGCCGTCGCCTTTCCGTCGAGGAGCTGCGCGGCGCCCTCCGTCCTGGTCTCGCTGGTCGTCGTGTCCGCGGTCATGCCGCCTCGACTGTACGGCGCGGTCGGAGGAAGATCGACCACCCGATCAGTGAGAGCGCGGTGAAGGCGAAGACGAGGACGTAGTAGACCGTCAGCGTCTCGATGATCCCGGACGTGAAACCGTAGCTGTGCAGGCCGACGCCGAGGTGGTTCACGTGCCACCACGAGAAGGCGACGATCGAGCCGCCGACGACGGACAGGAGCGCCACGCCGAAGTCGCGGATGTAGCCGCCCATGCGCGCGTGCAGGATCACGAGCTCGTAGAGCACGATCATCAGGGCGCCGTTCTCCTTGGGATCCCAGCCCCAGAAGCGGCCCCACGAGTCGTTCGCCCAGACGCCGCCCAGGATCGTCCCGATCACCGAGAACAGCAGCCCGAAGCACAGGACGCCGTAGAGGATCCGGCCGAAGCGGCGGAACCACTCGCGCTTCTCGGGCGCCATGTCCGGGCCCTTGTTCGCGAATGCGGTGTAGAGGCGCATCGACAGCCAGACGTGGCCGAGCGCGGCCGCGAGGAGCCCCGCGGCGTAGCCCATGGTCACCGTCGTGACGTGGGTCGCGAGCCAGAAGTTCGTGTTGAGCACGGCGACCAGGCCGCCCATCGTGTCGCCCTGGGTGCCGGCCTCCAGCACCTCGTAGCGGCTGGCGAGGAACATGCCCGCTGCCCCGAGCGCGGCGCCGACGCCGAGCGCCATGCGCTCCTTGGTCATGCGCTCCGCGATCAGGCAGACGACCACCGCGATCGCGGTGATGAACAGGATCGTCTCGTAAAGCGTCGCGACCGGCGGCCGGCCGAGCAGGAGGCACCGGACGGTGACGCCCCAGATGACGTAGACGGCCCCGAGGATCGTGGCGACGCGAGAGCCGAGCGGCACCCACCTGTTGGTCGGCGCCATCCACGAGAACGCGATCGCCAGGAACCCGAGCAGGAAGAAGACGAGCGCGTTCGTGAAGAAGTTGCGGTCGTAGTAGCCGATCTCGACCGGGATCTTCGCGAACTCGCCGCGCGCTTCCGCGGCGGCCTCGGCAGCCTTCGAGGCCTCCAGGATCGCCGGGCCGGCGGTCTCGACGCTGCCGCGAGCGAGCCAGACGTTCGCAAAGCGATCGATCAGCTCGAGCTCCGACGCGCCAGGGTTCGTGATCTCCGGCGTGATCGCGGCCTCGAACACCTCGCCGGGCGTCCGCCACGTCTCGTTCTCCAGCTCGGCGGGAGGCACCGTCGCCAGCGCGAATCGCGCGCGTCCGATCGCAGCCATCAGGCCGTTGTTGAGCGGCCGGATCTCCTCGCTGAAGGCGTCCTGGTCCTCGGCCTCCGTGGCCCAGCCCTTCAGCTCGTCCCAGTGCACGATCGCGCTGGAGGACGAGAACTGGGCGCCGTTCCCGCCCTCGGGAAACGTGCGGAGCAAGCGCTCCGACGGCGACGAGCCGATCGACGTGACGAGGGACGAGAGCGTCGACTCGACGATCTCGTACTCGATCATGTTGTTCCGCAGGTCGTAGATCTGACCCTCGATCCGCGAGCGGTTGCGCGATTCCTTGGAGCCGGCGCGGCGCGCCTCCTCCTCGATCTTGTCGCGCGCGGACTCGAGCTGCGCGTAGGAATAGCGGTCGCGGCGCTTGCGGTTCTCGAAGCGCAGGCCGACGGCCTCCAGCGCGTCACTGTCGTTGACGACGAAGATCTCGTAGTGGCGCGCCTGCTCGGGGAAGAGCATGACGTCGAGGAACCACTCGGTCGGCGTCAGCTTCTCGCCGGCCGTCGGGAGCTTCGTGCCCTCGACGATCTCGAACTTCCGCTTGCCGTTCGTGTTCAGCATGCGGAAGCCGGCCACCGTCGACATCGGCTTCACGCGGCCGCGGTGCAGAACGGGGATCCGCGCGAAGGCCTCGACGACCTCGTCGGGCCACTCCTGCGTCCGCGGGTTGGCGACGTCGATCGGTTCGACCTGGCGCTTCTGCGCGGCCGCCGGGACCCCGAGTGCCGCGAGCGCCACGCCGAGCGCAATCGTGAGTCGGACGAGCTTCTTCATGCTGCAGCCTTGGCCGTCGCGCCCTCGGCCTCAGGGGTCTTCGCGGCCTTCGCCGCGCGACGCTTCTCCTTGCGGAGGAACCCGACCAGGCGGGTGAGGAAGGTCCAGAAGAGACCGAACGAGATGATCGCGACCGACACCCACGGGATCCGGTCGCTCGGGTTGTTCGACACCGCGAGGACGCTGTAGGGCTCGCCGGGCTGGCCCTCCTGCGGCCCGTAGCTGGCCTGGTAGATCACGAGGCCCTTCTCGCGCAGCGGCTTGTTCATCTCGATCCGGATCGGGTGCTCGGACCCGTCGGGATCGATCTTGATGACGTCGCTGGAGTACGACCGCGCCATCGTCATGCCCGGGTGGTCGTCCTTGGTGAACTTCACCAGGCGCAGCCGGAACGGCATCGGGTGCACGGTGTGGCGCAGCTCGACCGCCCAGTTCTTGCCGCCCGCCTGGACGACCCAGGGGTACTGCTCCAGGCCGAACAGGAACGACTGCTGGACCGACGTGCCCTGCGCGGTGATCGCCGTCGCGTAGAGCCCGGCGAGGTTGCGCTCGTTCTCCTTGTTGCGCGCGGCCTCTCGGAGGAACAGACCGTCGTAGACCGGGTTCGGCGGCACGCCGACGGCGGCCGCGGTGCGCGGCTCGCAGTTCTCCATGTAGCGGCCGAGAATGAGGTCGAACGGCAGCTCGGCGCGCTTGAACGTCCGCGTCCGGTCGCCGCCGAGGTCGGAGAACTGGTCCGCGCTGATGATGTACTCCTGGACGCCCTGGGTCTGGTCGGCGTCCCAGATGGCCACCTCCCATCCGGCGTACTCCTGGAACTCGTCGCCCTCCTCGCCCTCGTGCAGGACGATGCGGCCGTAGTCCCCGGCGGCGTGCTCGACGAGCCCGCCGACCATCATCACGGCGATACCGACGTGCGCGATGATCACGCCGATCGTCGCGGTCGACTTGCGGATCCGCACGAGGCCGCCGACGAGCAGGTTCAGGGTGAACAGGCCCATCGTGATGTAGCCGCCCGGGAGCAGCAGCTTGATGGGGCCCGCCTTCGCGAGCACGAACCAGGATTCGAAGTACTCGACCTGGACCTGGTGGATGCCCTTCTCGACCTGCTCGAGCGTGCCGAGCCAGGTGAGGAGGAACAGGTTCACCAGGAGCGCGATGGCCAGCCAGAACGACCCGAGGTGGGCCATCAGCTTGCCAAGGAACGTGGTGGGCTTCTTCGCCATGGGATTGGAGGTGCCGCTGGGGACGGGCGCCGATCTCCAGGAGGTCTATCGATTGGCGATGGTGGTGATGAGTGCGTGGAAGTCGTTGCGCGCGGCGTCGACCTCCGCGCTGGGCCCGATCGTCTTGACGGTGACGATCAGGCCGCCGTCCTCGACGATGGCGGCAAGCATCCGCTGGTCGGGCTTGGGCATAGGATCGCGCATGGCCTTGAGCGTTCCCTCACCCTCGAAGATCGTCGCGCTGCGACCGAGCATCGGGCTGCGGGGGAGGGCCTCCAGCGCGGCGTCGTCGAGCTCGTCCATGCCGAGCTGCTTCGCCCACCGGTTCACGTTCGGGAGCACGCCGCCGCGGGCCAGCGAGATGTACATCTCGACGCCACCCTTGCGGAAGGTCACCTCGCGGAACCTGCTGGTGCCCGCTTCCTCGGTCCAGCCGCTCGGCGTGGTCCAGACGAGCGGCGAGGGCGGACGCTCCTGCGTCGCGCCGGCGCCGGCCGGAGCACCTTCCTGCGGCGTCGGGCGCACCATCTGGTGCGGCGCCGCATCGCCGGACGTCGGACCGGCCTGCTGCTGCGGCGCGTTGATCCGGAGCGAGTCGAGGAACGCGGTGAACGTGTCGCGGTTCGCCTCGAGCGTCTCACGCGGCCCGGTCATCTTGATGAAGAGCGTGCCGCCGCCCTCCGAGAAGATCGCGCCGTAGAGCGCGCCGTCCTCGATCTTCGGCCCGCCCATTCCCTGGTACGGACCGGTGAACTCCAGGTAGGTCGCCTCGACCCCGAGCACGATCCGCTTGGGATAGGCCTGGACCTCCAGGTCGCTCGCCGCCTCCAGGCCGACTTGGCCCCGCCAGCGGTTCACGTTCGCCGTGAGCCCGCCGCCGTCCCCGCCCAGGAAGGACAGGGTGATCTCGGCCGTCGGGTCCGACTTCGAACGCAGGTTCACCAGGCGGAACTGCGTCGGCGCGAGCTCCTCCCAGCCCTCGGGCAGGTCGAAGTCGAACAGGCTGCCTGCGTCCTGCGGCGACGGAGCCGCCTGGCCCTGGCCCGGACCGTCCGGACGGGTCCGCATGCCGAGGCGCGAGCGCACGTCCGCGCCCGGCAGCGCCGTCTTCGACGGAACGGCTGCGACGCGCGTCTTCGTGATCTCGACGACGTCCCCGGGACCGCCGCAAGCGGACAGAGAGGTCGCGAGGGCGCCGGCGAGGACGGCCCCCAGGACACGGCGCGTCGGGGCGCCCCGGTCGGGAGTCGCGGCTCTCCGCCGCGCTCCGAGTTGTTCGTGTTGGAGAGTCACGGCATTTATTTCGGACGTTCCGAAGAACTACCAGCGTCGATCGAGCACGAAATCGCTCAGCGCCCGTAGCGCGGCCCGGGAAGGCCCTTCCGGGAGCCTCGTGAGGCGTGCCCGGGCCCGATCCACGAGCTCCTGGGCCCTCTGACGGGCCCTCTCGATCCCCGGTTCCAGGTCGCAGACCTCCCGCAGGCGGGCCAGTCGGCCGCCGGGGACCTCGTCGAGCCCGGGCAGGGTGTACGCATCGCGGATCGCCGCGCGAGTGCTGGCGCTGGCGACGTCGTAGGCATGCAGCACCGCCAGGGTCACCTTCCCGTCCTCGACGTCCGTCCCGACGCTCTTGCCAGCGACGCGCTCGTCGCCCGAGAGGTCGATCAGGTCGTCGACGATCTGGAAGGCGAGGCCGAGCTCACGGCCGAACGCGCGCAGCTCGGCGCCGTCGAACTCGGACGCGTCGGGATAGCGGAAGCCGAGCTCGCAGGCGGCGCCATACAGCGCGCCCGTCTTGGCGGTCGCGATCCGCTCGTACGCGGCCTGCGGCATCTCGAAGTCGTAGCGCCCCGCGGCCTGCTCGATCTCACCGGCGCAGATCTCCTGCGTGATCTGCGACAGGAGCTGGCTCACGAGCGGCGAGCGCAGCGTCGTCGAGAGGTGGAACGCGCGGGCGTACAGGAGGTCCCCGAGCAGCACCGCGACCTGGTTGTCCCAGCGCCGGTTGACGCTCGCGACGCGGCGGCGCTTCTCGGCGCCGTCGAGCACGTCGTCGTGCACGAGCGTCGCCAGGTGAATGAGCTCGACGATCGCGGCGACGACGGGGAGCTCGGAGCGGTCGGCCGGCCGGTGGGCGCGCGCCGTCGCGCACAGGAGCACCAGCGCGCCGCGGAGCTGCTTGCCCCGGAACCGACCGATGTGATCGGTCATGTCCGACACCGCCGCGACGTCCGACGCGAGCGCCTCCGCGATGACCTCGCGCATGGCAGCGAGATCGCCGGAGATGGGGGCCACGAGGGCCTCGAGCTGGGCGTCCTTCGGACTCATCGTTCGTGCGGGCCGCGGTGTGTGCTCCCGTCGCGTGCGAGGTCGGGCCCGGCCACCGCGCGACCGCCCTCCGCGCCTCGCCGGGACGCGTCCCGCAGCGCACGATCGTAGTCGGTGGTCGTGTTGACGTTCACGAGTCGGAGCGCGGAGTTTTCGCTCGCGTGGATCCGTTCGAGGCGGAGCAAGCGACCGTCTGCCGCGGGTTCGGCGAAGATCGCGACCGGGCGCCGCGCACCGCCGTCGAAGGCGCGGCGCGCGGGCGCAGCGCAGGTCGTCCGGTAGACGCTGCAGAGCGGCTGGTCGTGGCCGTCGACGACCCACAGCGCGGCGTCCGCTCCCCTCTCCACGGCCTCCAGGAGCGGGCGGAGCTCCCCCTCCGTGACGAGCGGCATGTCGCAGGCCAGAGCGAGGACCCCGTCCAGCCCGTCGCGTTCGGCGCGCTCCAGGGCCGCGACGAGGCCCGCCAGGGGACCCGCGCCATCCTCGACGTCCACGAAGGTCGGCCAGGGGGCGTCCGGGAGCCGTCCGGCGCGGCCCACCCCGACCTCGACGCGCTCGCAGAGGCCCGCCAGGGCCCGCCCGGCGCGCACGTAGAGCGCCACGGAGCCGCCGCTCTCGTCCGGCCACGGGAGGACGGCCTTGTCCTGGCCCATGCGATCCCCTCGGCCCCCGGCGAAGACGGCTCCGAGGAGCCTCAGCGCCGATGGGGGTCGTGCCCGGGACGCGCTCGGATCAGTCCTTCGCAGGTTCGCCGTCTCCGCCGCCCGACCCGTCGACGGCCTTCTGGTCGTCCTCGGTGGCAGCCTCGAGACCCTTGCGGAACTGCGTGATGCTGGTCCCCATCGCGCGGGCGAGCTCGGGGAGCTTCCGCGCGCCGAAGAGCAGCACGACGATCACGAGAATCGGCCACATCTCCGCAATGCTGGGGATCGCGAGGAGGGGCTCGGTTCGTTCGATGGCGGGGTGCAGCATCGTGGTGCGGGTCGACGCGGAGCGTCGTCCGAGCCAGTCTAGGCCATCCGGGGGGGCGGATCAGGGGCCGGAACCCCGGAACTGGGCGCCGGTTCTGCGCTCCCGTCCCCCCGAACGCCGGTCAGCCCGCGAGATCCAGGCTCTGCCCGCGGGGCGTCAGGCCCTGCTTGGCCCGGTCGGCGTCGTAGACGACCCCGTTCGAGCGGCCGTCGTCGCCCTCTCCGAAGAGCTTCGAGAGGTGCTCCTGGAGCGCCCCCAGCGAGGCGGAGAACAGGTCCATGTACGTGCCGCGGTCGATGGGATCGCCCGTCTGCGGGTCGAACAGGGCGGCGTCGAGGCGGGCCGTGGCGCTCGCGAAGGCCTCGGCGACCCCCTGGGCCATCGCCTCGCGCTCGTCGGCGGGCATGTCGGCCGCCTCGAGGCGCGCGAGGACCGAGTCCGCGAAGCCCTGGAAGCGATCCCGGACGACGTCCCCCACCGAGGCATCGTCGCCGGTGCCCTCGCCCTCCGCCGCCTGCTCGCCGGCGCGGGCGCTGGTCAGCATCCCGCGGGCGCTCTCGAACAGGTTCCCGACGCCACGCTGGACGTCGGTCGGCTGGATGCTGCCGTCGGCGAGCCCGGCGCGGAGGCGCGCGAGGCCCGACTCCAGGCTCGCGAAGGCCTCGCGGAAGGCGGGGCGCTCCGACTCGGGTGCGTCCTGCGCGGCGGCCTTGAAGCGCTCCATGAGCGCCTCCGCGAAGCCGTCGAGGCGCGCGAGGTGCGAGCGCACGTCGCCAGAGTCCTCGCCCTCGGGCGTGGCGTCGGCGGCGCGGGTCCGGGTCGCGGCGTCGGCCTGGACCGCCTGCGGGCGGACGGGGCCGGGGGTCGCCGCGGGACGCGTCGGCGCGGCTGCGGCGGAGATCTGGGTGCGCTGGCTCGGGATCTGCATGACCCGGTTATCGGCGCCGTCCCGACCGATTCGAGCGGAAGAAAGGGGCGCCGAAAGGTTCCGGATCGAGGCGCGCTCGCGCCCCCGGGAGCGGCGATCGGGTGAGACGGCCGGAACATCTTTCCGGCGAATCGACCGGCGCCGGCGCGTCGAACCCGCCTCCGAGATGGGCGCGATGGACGACGATGACCCCGTGGAGACGGCCTTCGACAGCGACGAGGAGAGCAGCTACGCCTGCTGGGCCTGCGGCGAGGAGATCGTGATCCCGATCGACCTCACGATGGGCGCGCGCCAGGACTACGTCGAGGACTGTCCCGTGTGCTGCCGGCCCAACGAGATCCACGTCGAACTCGACCCGGCGAGCGGCTTCGTTCGCTGCTGGAACGATCCGGTCGGATAGCGCATCGTCCGGCGATGAGCAGCGCCGCCGCCGCCCCCGAGACCGCGAAGGCCCTCGTCCGGAGGTCGCGCAAGCTCGCGCGCGAGGTCGACGCGATGGAGTTCGCGCCCCCCACCGCGTACGTCTACGACCCGCTCGTCTACGCGCGGAAGACCGCCGAGGCGTACCTGACTCGCTTCGCGAAGCCGCGCCCGCGCGCGCTGCTGCTCGGCATGAACCCCGGCCCGTACGGCATGGCCCAGACGGGCGTCCCGTTCGGCGAGGTCTCGATCGTGCGGGACTGGATGGGGATCGAGGGCAAGGTCGGGTCGCCGGATCCCGTGCATCCCAAGCGGCCGATCGAGGGCTTCGACTGCGCGCGCAGCGAGGTGTCCGGACGACGGCTGTGGGGCTGGGCCGAGGAGCGGTTCGGCACGCCCGAGGCGTTCTTCGAGCGTATGTTCGTGTGGAACTACTGCCCGCTCGTGTTCATGGAGGAGTCGGGCAAGAACCGCACGCCCGACAAGCTCCCGGCCACCGAGCGCGATCCGCTGTACGCCGCGTGCGACGCCGCGCTGGTCGACTTCGTCGAGACGCTGCAGCCCGGGATGGTCGTCGGCGTCGGCAAGTTCGCGGAGAGCCGGGCGGCGAAGGCACTCGCGGAGATCGACGTGCCGATCGCGACGGTGCTGCATCCCTCGCCCGCGAGCCCGATCGCCAACAGGGGCTGGGCGCCGCAGGCCGAGAAGCAGCTCGACGCGCTGGGTCTGCTCTGATGCTGGGTCTGCTCTGACTGATCGGCGGAGCCGAACCGTCAGACCACGAGCGCAGCGAACGTCCCGAGCAGCACGAGCGCGGCGACCGCGACGAAGCCCTTCGCCATCTCGGGGCAGCGCCGGTTCACGAAGAACAGCACCGTCGGGAAGACGTAGATGAGCTGCGTGACGCCCGCGAACCTCAGCGGGGCGAACAATGGCGTCTCGCCGCCGATCACGCCGGACTGGAACGCCAGGACGATGAAGCCCTGGAATGCGACGGACATGCCGAGCCCGATCGCCGCCCCGACCGCCTTGCCGCGGTCGACGTCGACCTCGGCGTAGCGCTCCCGGTAGCTCAGCGTCTCGGGCTCGGTCTCGTCGTCCATGCCAAGCGGCGTCAGGCGGGCAGGCCCGCCTCCTTGAGGCGCTCCTCCATGAGCTCGCCGAGTCGCGCGGGGCTCGGACTCATCGTCACGCCGGCGTCCTCGAGCGCGGCGACCTTCTCGGCCGCGGTGCCCTTGCCGCCCGCGATGATCGCGCCCGCGTGGCCCATCCGCTTGCCCGGAGGCGCGGTGCTGCCCGCGATGAAGCCGACCATCGGCTTGCTCACGTTGGCCTTGATGAAGTCCGCGGCCTCCTCCTCGGCCGACCCGCCGATCTCGCCGATCATCACGATCGCGTCGGTGTCCGGGTCGTCGTTGAACGCCTGCAGGCAGTCCACGAAGTTCGTGCCGTTGACGGGGTCACCGCCGATGCCGATGCACGTCGACTGGCCGATGCCGCGCGACGTGAGCTGCCACACGGCCTCGTAGGTGAGCGTGCCGGAGCGCGACACGACGCCGACGCGGCCGGGCTTGTGGATGTAGCCCGGCATGATCCCGATCTTGCACTGCTCAGGCGTGATGACGCCGGGGCAGTTCGGGCCGACGAGGCGCGACTTCGACCCCTTCAGGGCGTCCTTGACCCGCACCATGTCGAGCACGGGGACGCCCTCGGTGATGGTGACGATGAGCTCCATCTCGGCCTCGATCGCCTCCAGGATCGCCGCCGCGCAGAACGGCGGCGGGACGTAGAGCACCGTCGCGTTCGCGCCGGTCTCCTTGCGCGCCTCGGCGACCGTGCCGAACACGGGCAGGTCGAGGTGCGTCGTGCCCGCCTTCCGCGGGTTGACGCCCCCCACCATCTTGGTGCCGTACTCGATCGCCTGCTGGCTGTGGAACGTGCCGGTCTTGCCGGTGAAACCCTGGCAGATGACCTTGGTGCTGTCGTCGACGAAGATGCTCATGACGTTTGCTGCGTGCTGCTGACGTGCGCCAGGTGCCTCAGGCGTTCGCGGCGACGGCCTGGCAGATCTTCTGCGCGGCGTCGTCCAGGTCGGTGGCGGAGATGATCGGGAGGCCCGAGCCGGCGAGGAGCTCGCGGCCCTTCTCGACGTTCGTGCCCTCGAGGCGCACGACCAGCGGGACGTTCAGATCGATCTGCTTCACGGCCTCGATGACGCCGTTCGCGATCACGTCGCACTTCATGATCCCGCCGAAGATGTTGATCAGCACCCCGCCGACGTTCTCGTCGCCGAGGAGGATCCGGAAGGCTGCGGTGACGTTCTCGGTCGTGGCGCCGCCGCCGACGTCGAGGAAGTTCGCGGGCTCGCCGCCATAGAGCTTGATGACGTCCATCGTGGACATCGCGAGCCCGGCGCCGTTGACCATGCAGCCGATGTTCCCGTCGAGGGCGATGTAGCTGAGGTCGAACTTGCTCGCCTCGATCTCCTTCGGGTCCTCCTCGTGGAGGTCGCGGAGCGCGACGAGGTCGTCGTGGCGGAACATCGCGTTCGAGTCGAAGTTGATCTTCGCGTCGAGCGCACGGACCTTGCCGTCGTTCGTGGTGACGAGCGGGTTGATCTCGGCGAGCGAGCAGTCCTGTTCGACGTAGAGCTTCGCGAGCCCGACGAGGAACTGCACCGCCTGATCGACGAGGTCACCCGGGATCCCGATCCCGCGCGCGAGCTCGGCAGCCTCGGCCTCGCCGAGGCCCCTCTCCGGGTCGTACGCGGCCTTCAGGATCTTCTCGGGGGTCGACGCGGCGACCTCCTCGATGTCCATCCCGCCCTCGCTCGACGCCATCACGACCGGGAGGCTGCGCTCGCGGTCGAGCACGATGCCGACGTAGTACTCCTTGGCGATGTCGGAGCCCTCCTCGATCCACACCTTGCGGACGAGCTGGCCCTCGGCGCCGGTCTGGGGCGTCTTCAGCATCATGCCGAGGATGGCCTCGCCGGCGGCGCGCGCCTCGTCGGCGGAGCGGACGAGCTTGACGCCGCCGCCCTTGCCGCGGCCTCCGGCGTGGATCTGGGCCTTGACGACCGCGACCTCGCTCCCGAGGGCGTCGTAGGCGGCCGCGACCTCGTCGGCGGTCTCGCAGACCTTGCCCGAGGGAACGGCGAGGCCGGCCGCCCGGAAGAGCTCCTTGGCCTGGTACTCGTGGATCTTCATGCAGCTGTGGGATCTGGGCAGAGCGGCTCCCGGGACGGGACCTCCGCGGCGAATTCGGCGAAGCAGTGTAGAGACGCCTCCCAGCGGCATCCACCGCCGGGCGCCGGTCGCTACCCTCGCGCGCGATGACGACGACCGACGCCGAGCCGGGCTCCACCGCCCTCCCGCTCCCCGCGACGCCCCCCCGGCCGGACGACGCGATCCTCGTCGACTCCGAGATCCGGGGCCTGATCGCGTCGGGCGCCCTCTCCGCCCCGGGGGCCCTCGACATCGCGCCCGCCCAGGTCCAGCCCGCGAGCATGGACCTGCGGCTCGGCCCGACGGCGCACCGGGTCCGGGCGGGGTTCCTGCCCGGCGACGTGCCGATCGAGGTCCGGCTCGCGCGGCTGAGCACGAGCACGCTGGAGCTCGACGGGCCCGACGGCGCCGTCCTGGAGCGCGGGCTCGTGTACCTCGTGAAGCTGGAGGAGGTGCTGGACCTCCCTCCGGACCTCGGGGTGCGCTTCAACCCGCGCAGCTCGGCCGGGCGCTGCGACCTCTTCACCCGCGTCCTGTGCCCGGGTCACGACCGGTTCGACGAGGCGCCCCCCGGGTACCGCGGCCCGCTGTGGCTGGAGGTCAGCCCGCTGTCGTTCCCGATCCGGCTGCGCCGCGGCGATCGGCTGTGCCAGCTCCGCGTCCACCGCGGGCGGCCGGGGCTCTCGACCGACGAGCTGCGCGAGGTCGTCGCCCGCACCCCGCTCGTGTTCGACGGCGACCGTCCGCTCGGGCCGGACGAGGTGCGCTTCGACGAGGACGGCGGGCTGGAGCTCAACGTCGGGCTCGCCGGGCGAGACCCCGCGGGCTGGCGCGCGTCGCTGCACACCGAGGTCGTCGAGTTCAGCCGCGAGGGTGCCCACGACCACGAGGCGTTCTGGGAGCCCGTCCGCGCGCCGGGCGGCCGGTGCATCCTCGCGCCGGAGAGCTTCTACATCTTCGCGAGCCGCGAGCGGCTCCGCGTGCCGCCGGACCTCGCGGCCGAGATGCTCCCGGTCGACATCGGGATCGGCGAGCTGCGGAACAACTACGCGGGGTTCTTCGACAACGGCTTCGGCTGGCAGGAGGACGCGGACGGCCGACCGGTCGGGAACGGAACCCCCGCGGTGCTGGAGGTCCGGGCCCACGACGTCCCGTTCCTCGTCGAGGACGGACAGGTGTTCTTCCGGCTCAAGTTCTTCCGCGCGTCGACCCGACCCGACCGCCTGTACGGCCGGAACCGCGCCGGTGCGAGCTACCAGGGCCAGGACCTGACGCTCGCGCGCGCCTTCCGTCGCCCACAAGGAGACCCGGCGGAGGACGAGCAGGACACGAGGTGACGACGGCGACGGAAGAGCGGAAGCGGCGCGGCGAGCGCGTCGGCGTCGTCCACCACCGCGGCCGGCTCGGTCAGCGCCTGAACGCGTGGCGCAAGCGGACGCCGCTGAACCCGTACTGGCTCGACTGGCTGCACCTCCGTCGGTCGGTCGAGGGGCTCGTCGACCACGCGTCCGGCGTTCTGCTCGACGTCGGGGTGTCCGAGGGCCCGTACCGCGAGCTGTTCGAGCCGCGCGTCGACCGCTACGTCGGCCTGGAATACCCGCCGTCGATCCTCGACAAGCAGCCGGAGATGTGGGAGATGCTCCCGCGGGTGAAGCAGCTCGTGCAGGTCTTCGGCGACGGCGCGCACCTGCCGATCCGCACCGGCTCGGTCGACACGGTGCTGTCGACCGAGGTGCTGGAGCACGTCCCCGAACCCAGGGCTCTGGTCCGGGAGATGGGTCGCGCGCTGAAGCCGGGCGGCACCCTGCTCCTCACCGTCCCGTTCATCCAGCCGCTGCACGAGCTGCCCAGCGACTACTACCGCTTCACACCGTCGAGCCTCGCGGCCTTCGTCGAGGAGGCCGGCCTGGAGGTCGAGTCGATCGAGCCCCGCGGCAACTTCGCGTCGGCGAACGGCGCGATGCTCTCGCAGTGGCTGCTGCGCTCGGTCGGCGCGCGCAGGCGGCAGTCGGACGGGAGCGTGATCCTGTCGACGTGGCGGAGCGTGCTGCTGCTGCCGCTGACGGCGACGATCCAGGTGCTGTTCCACCTGGCGTCGAAGCTGTCGAACGACCAGGCCGTGTGCCAGGGCTACGCGGTCGTCGCCCGCAGGCCCGCAACCGCTCGCTCTACGCGACGAGACATATGATCTTGAGAACCTGGGAAGGCCGGACACGACGAGAGGATGGAGACGCGTACGAGGCATTCATGGTGCAGCGTGCAGCTCCCGACTACTCATCCATCCCGGGCCTACGGCATCTGTACTTCACCCGACGGGACGAGGGCGATGTCTCGCGCTTCGTGCTCGTCACGATCTGGGAGTCGATCGACGCCGTCCATGAGTTCACGGGACCGAATGCGGACCGAGCGAAGTACTACGAGGAGGATGAGCGCTACCTCTTGGAGCTGGACGAGACGGCGCGCAACTACCGCGTCTTCCACGCCTCGTAGACCGCGCGAGCGCCTACCGTCTCCGGCGTGACGCCGGCGCCTTGGACTCCCGATCTCGACCGAGTGCTGTGCTCTCCGGAGCCCCTCGCCTCGGTGGAGGACTGGCGTCGAGCCGCGGAGGGACTGCTTTCGGAGCAGCCGTGCGTCTTCCACCGAAACGGAGAGATCTCCGCGCTCTACGCGACGCTCTACCAGCGCAACCCCGGACTCTTCAAGTGGGCTGGCATGGCGGCCTTCGCGTCGCACCACGTCCGCGTCGCCCTCTTCCCCCTTCGCATCGATGCCGACCCCAGCGGAAGGGTCGACCTGCCGAGGACCCTCCAGCACTGGCGCGGCCTCCACTTGCCGGACGTCGACCTCATCCGGCAGACGAACAACGGGATCTTCGACGACGTGTTCTGGGTCCACCTTGCCTACGGAGGTGAAGCTGCAGGGGTCGAGCGCGTGCGCCGAGCGGTGCGTGGCCGGTCGGAGTACGTCGAGATCCTGGACGCCGTCGAGCAGCTCGACGCGGGTCGACGGGCGATCGAACGCGGCAGCAGCGGGTCGAGCGACGTCTGGGCCGCGAATCTCAAGATCCTGAGGCACGAGCAGCGCTACCTGGTGCAGCCGAGGTTCGAACGCCTCACGACCTCGTTCGCGCGCGCGTTCTCGCTCGGCGCGAGCCTGTCCTTTCGGACCGAACGGAGGTTTCGCCCGCTCCACCTCCACTCGACCTTCTACGGCCACGCGATCGGACGGAGGCTCGGTCGCTACGTTCGCGCGCTGCGCCTCCCGGACGTCACTCGATTCGAGGACCGCTGGGACTGGATCGAGTCCGCGATCATCCCCCGGTACAAGGACTTCGAGCGCGACCACCGCGACGTCGACTCGAGGCTGGATGAGATCATCGAACGAGCGGGCGGTCGCGCGCAGACCGCCTGCGGAATCGATCGGCCGTGATCCCGCGAGCGGACACCGCAGCGGTGACCGCGATGGCCCGCGGCTCGGCCGGTGGCGCCGCCGCGTCGCTCAGCTCTCCTTCTTCTCGTCGAGGGCGCGGCGCACGCGGTTGAACCCGTGCACGAGTTCCTCGGCGGCGAGCCCGAGCGCCGAGAACACGTTGTTCGCGGTCTCGCCGACGGCGTCGGTCAACGGCTCGTACTGCTTGGTGACCTCGTCGATGCGGGCCGACACGCGCTCGTACTCGTCGCGCGCCTCCATGCTCCCGAGGTGGATCTTGACGCGGAGCTCGTCGCGCTGCCGCTGGAGCGCAGTGAGCGTGGTCTCGAGCATGCTCTTCGGATCGGGCATGCGCCGATGATAGCGCGATCCGATCAGGGCGCGTCGCCGCGCACGAAGCTGAACACGTGCGCGTCGTGCTGGTGGTTGCCGACGCGCAGGCGCGCGCGGGCGACCCCCTCGTGCTGGGCCCCCGCCTTCTCCGCGACGCGGCGACTCGGCACGTTCTCGACCGACATCAGCACCTCCAGGCGCAGCATCCCGGCCTCGCCGAAGCCGATCTCGACCATGCGCCGCACGGCCTCGGTCGCGTAGCCGCGGCCCGTGCGGTCCGACCGGACCCAGTAGCCGAGGTTCGCACGGCGATGGTGGTCGTCGACGTCGTTGATGCCCACGCCCCCCACGACGGTCCCGTCGGGCTCCAGGAGGAGCAGCCGGAACCGATCCCCGTGGACGCCTGCGATCCAGCCGGACGCCTCGTCGAGGCCGTAACTCTCGGTCGCCCACGGGAGCCAGACCGACAGCTCGTCCATGGACGACCGCACCGCCTCGATGAGCGCCGAAGCGTCCTCCATGCGCGGAGGTCGGACGATGAGCTCTTGTGGCATGGACGACAGAAGCGCCCCCGGGACGGACGCCGCGAAGGAGCGGCGCCGCGCGGGGGCGCTCGAGTCTACGACGCGACGGCTCGATCGGCCGCCGGTCGCCGACAGGAAGCTGTCGTCAGATGAACGTGATCGAGATGCCGTCCGAGAAGTTCGACGTCGCGCCGCCCATCATGCTCGTGTCGCGGAACCAGGTCGTGAAGTTGAAGACGTCGCCCGCCATGATCGAGATGAAGCCCATCGGCTGCGGCGTCATCGTCAGGTCGAGGACGAGGGAGATCTCACCCGTGAGGCCGGAGTTCTGGATCTGGCCCGGCCCGACGTAGCGGCCGATCATGCCCGAGAGGCACAGGTTGCCGGCGCTGCCGCCGGGGTTCGGCGTGAAGCCCTGCATCGACGAGACGAGGTAGAACCCGAAGGCGTTGTTCGGCATGTCCGTCGTCGTGAGCGTGACGTCGTTCGCCGCGGCAGAGCGCGAGCCGTCCGCCGAGATCACGGCCGGGACGCCCGTCGAGTTCGGGTTCGCCATGCAGTAGTTCGTGCCGAGGGTGCCCCCGCCGTCGCTGAGGTACACGAACGCGTTCAGGCAGAAGTCGATGTTGACCTGCGAGAAGAACGTCGCGCTGGCCGGATCGGTGAAGAGGCCGATGAAGCTCGCGTCGCCGCTCATGACGACCGCGCCGCTGGTCGAACCGTTGATGTCGCCGGCGTCGTGCTTGGCGAACGTCACGGATCCGTCGTTGCACTCGGCGGCGATGTCGGCCGCCGCGATCCCCGCCAGGGAGGCGGTCAGCGTCATCGAGAGGTCCTGGCCACGCAGGTCGCCGAACGGCCCGTTCGTGAGCGTGTAGTCGTCCATCGAGATCGGGTTCCCGATGGAGCCCGAGCCGCAGGCGGTCCCGCCGTACGCGTAGGGCGACCCGATGGCCGCCAGGCAGGATGTCGCGAGACCCGGGCTGGACGAGTCGGCGATCAGGAAGAGCCCGCCGCCGGCCGCGTGCCACGCGGCGAGGTCGGCGGCCTCGGTGGGGCTGAGAAAGTCGTTGCTATCGCCGATGAAGAGGACGTCGACGCCGGCGAGGTAGCCGGCCGAGAGCGTCGACGCCTCGGGGCCGATGGTCACGGAGAATCCGGCGGCGGCCTGGAAGCTCGGGGCCGTCAACTCGTTGCGGATGATGTCGTAGCCGAACGTCCCGTTGGCAGAGAGCGCTCGGCAGCGAGTACCGTCGAGAGCGCCGACGGTGATCTGGCTGAGGGCAACGGAGGAGAGGGTGGCGAAGGTCGCGAGAGATACGGCGAATCGCATGGGAGCGCAGGGAGGGAGAAGGTCGGAGGATTGGCAGCCGGCCCGGAGGGCGGACCAGGCGCCACGACCGTAACAGCGACGGGCGGACTTCGCGCGGACACACTTCTCGGGAGATCGGAGAGGCGGTTCTCAGGCATGGACGTGGCCGGGAACGAGCGACGCCCGGCCCGCACGACGCTCCAGCGTCGTGCGGACCGGGCGCCGCGGCAGGCGACCCGCTACCGGGACATCAGTCGAACGTGATCGAAGTCGCGTCCGAGAAGTTCGTCGTCGCACCGCCGCCCATCGATGCGGTGTCTCGGAACCAGCAGGTCCAGTTGTAGGTATCGCCAACCATGACCGAAGTGCCGCTCGCCAGCGGGACGGCCGTCAGGTCGAGCGACAGCGACACCTGGCCCGACGCGCCGGAGTCCTGGACCTCCGTCCTGTAGCTCCCGATCGTCCCGCCGAGGCACAGGTTGCCCTCGCCGCCGCCGAAGTTCGGGGTGAACCCCTGGGTCGCCGAGACCTGGAAGAGCGAGAACGAGTCCGCGGGCAGGCTCGTCACCGAAAGGGTCACGTCGTTGTCGGCCACCGCTGTCGATCCGGTCGCGCTGATGGAGGCCGCGACGCCGGTCGAGTTGACGTTCGCCATGCAGTAGTTCGTCCCGATCGTCGAGCCCCCGCCCCCGCCGCTGAGGTACACGAAGGCGTTGAGCGCGAGGTCGACGTTGACCTGCGAGAAGAAGGACGTGTTGACGGGATCGGTGAAGAGCCCGATGAAGCTCGCGTCGCCGGTCATCACGACGGCGCCGCTCGACGCTCCGTTGACGTCACCGGCGTCGTGCTTCGCCACGATCGTGGACCCGTCGCTGCACGTGACGACGACGTCGATCGCCGCGACGGAGCCCAGCTGGGCGGCCGGCGTCGTCGAGAGGTCCTGGCCCCGGATGTCGCCGAACGGCCCGTTCGTCAGCACGTAGTCGTCGCTGGAGACCGGATTGCCGACCGTTCCGGAGCCGCAGGAGCCGCCCGCGTAGGCGTAGGGCGATCCGATCGCGGCCAGGCAGGAGTCGGCGAGCCCCGGCGTGGACGAGTCCGCGATCAGGAACAGTGCGCCGCCGGCGGCGTGCCAGGCGGCGAGGTCGGTGGCCTCGCTCGGCGACAGGGCTCCGCTCCCGTCACCGACGAACAGGACGTCGACGCCGGCCAGGTACGCAGCATCGAGGAGCGGCGTCTCGGACGCCAGGGTGATCGTGAACCCCGTCGCGGCCTGGAACGACGGGGCGGTCAGAGCGTCGGTGATGATCGTGTAGCCGAAGTTCCCGGCGGTCGCGAGGGACCGGCACCGGGAGCTGTCGAGCGCGCCGACGGTGACCTGGGCGGAGGCGATCGAGGTGGTCGCGAGGCAGATCGCGACGGTGGGAGCGAAGCGCATGGCAGTGGGCAGTCGCTGCAGTGGATCGTGGGGTGAATCGAGGTCGCACCACCCGCGCCAGCGGCCAAGATGCGACTCCCCTCTTCAACTGCGCGCACCCCCGGACCCGACACTCGGGATCCGGGGATTTCTGAAGATCTCCTCAGACAGCCGGCGAAACGCCTGATTCGCCTCGCCCCCGAGGCGCCTGCGGGCCTACTGCAGCGGCTGCTCGACCGCCTCGAACGCCGCGAGGATGGCTGCGCGCGTCGCGTCGTCGACGGTATCCGCGAGCGTCGCGGCCCGCTCCTTGGGCGTCCGCCCGAGCCCGTCCTTCAGCCCGAGGGAGTCCGGACGAAGCGTCGCGCAGGCCAGGAGCCGCTCGACGGCGCCGGGCCCGTCGCCCGAGCCGGCCTGGAGCGTCGCGGCCCCGGCGAGGGCGAGCACGCGGTAGTGGTTCGCCGAGTCGGCGAACTCGGGCGCGCCCTCCCGCGCGCTCTCGAACGCGACGAGCGAGGCCTCGTAGTGGCCGAGCGCGCCGGCGGACTCCGCCTGCTGGACGTCCCACTCCGCGGCGACGAGCTCGGCGAGCCCCTCGTACCAGCGCAGCGTCGGCGCCATGGCCTTGTCCTCGACGTTGCGCCGCAGGAGCGCGTAGCGCGCGGCGACGCCGGTCGAGCCCTCGGACGCCAGGAGGTCCGCGCGCAGCCGCTGGTGCAGCTCGGCGTTCGCGGGGAAGCGCCGCAGCGCGCGGTCGAGCGCGACCGGCGTGGCGACGACGTCACCGACGGTCGCGAGGAGCGTCATGAGCTGGGTCGCGTCGCGCTCGGTCCCGGCGGGATGCGCGATCAGCGTCCGCCCGGCGAGGACGGCGTCGGCGACGTCGCTGCCGCGGAACGGTTCGCCCGCGCCCATCGAGGCGTACACGCGGCGCGTGCACGAGTCCTGGAGCGCGCGTAGCGTCCGGACGACGAGCGGATCGGACTGGGCCGTCAGGAGCTCCGGCAGCGCCGCGTGGGCGGCGCGAACCGCGGTCTCGCTGTCCCCGAGCGCGTGCGACGCGCTCGCGACGATCGCCATCGCCCGCGCGGTGTCGCGGCCGGCGGCGGCGGCCTTCGCGGCGGTGATCGCCTCCGACAGAGCGTCGGTCGGGTCCTGGCCCTCGGCGGCCAGCGCCTCGCCGACCTGGAACAGCGCGGTCGCCCGGAGCAGGGACGCGTGCTCGGCGTTCTTGCGCGAGCCGAGCGCGGCGTCGATCGCATCGAGGCGCGCGAATGCCACGGTCGTGTCCGGCGCAGCGCCCGACGGAACCGCGAGGCTCGCGGCGGCGGTCCACGCGTCGATCGAGCCAATGCTCGACACGTCGGTCGCGCTGCGCCACGCGACGGCGGCCCGGCGCGCGCCGGTCGACGAGCGGCCGGCCCAGGTCAGCGTCTCCAGGACGTTCGCGGCGACCGCGGGGTCGATGCGGTCGGCGGCCCGCACGAGACGGTCGAGCTGGGCCCGGGACAGCCACTGCGCCTCGCTGGCGAGCGACTTCACCGCGGCCTCGCGGACGCGCGCGTCGGCGTCGCGCAGGCCGAGGATCGCGAGGTCCGGACTCGCGCCGGCGCCGCCGAGCATCGCGAGGCGCTCGTCCGGGGTCGCGACGGCCATCCGGCGCTCCAGCTCGGTCCGCGCGGCAGCGTCCGGGTAGCGCTCCAGCTCGCTCGTCGCCATCGCCGCGAAGTCGAGCGCGGGCGCATTGACGCCGTGCTGGCGCAGCGCGTCGTCGATCCGCGTCGCGTCGTTGGTCAGGAAGATGTCGAACAGGACCGAGCCGTCCGGCGCGACGCCGACGTGGCGCGGAGCGACCCGGCGGCCGCCGAAGTAGCGCTCGTAGAGCGTCGGCTCCAGGTCGATGTGCTCGGCGTCGGTGACGCTGCCGAGCCGCGGGCTGACCATGCGGCGCCCGCGGTCGTCGTAGTCGCGCGGGCTGTGGTCGTCGGGCGACACGACGAGGCACACGAAGCCGCTCGCGAGGCGCACGAAGCCGGGGTCGCGGTAGCGCCAGTGCGCCAGGGAGTCGCTCGCGGTCTCGCCGTCCATGTTCACGCAGATGAACAGCGGCTGACCGGTGCGCGCCTGGACGGCGAGGGCGTCCCGCAGGTTGCGCTGCCACGGCATGATCGGCGGCATCGCGCGGCGCTCGGCGGTGACGCGGCGCCACGACTCGTCGAAGCTGGCGCGGATGCGGATCTCGTTCCCGTCGAGGGCGCCGTCGCCGTTCGCGTCGCGCTGGTCGAACCACGACTGGAGCTGGCTCCAGTCGATCCGCCCGTTCTGATCGGGGTCGATGTCGGCGGCGAGGGTGTGCATCGTGACGCCGGGCGTCATCGCGTTGCGGTCCTCGGGCTCCCGCGCCTTCGACGCCTCGATCCAGCCGCGGACGGCGTCCATGCGCGTCGCTTCGGCCGCCCACGCCTGCACGAGCGGAGCCTGCTCCTCCTCGGTGATCCGCCCGTTGCCGTCGACGTCGGCAGTCTCCAGCAGCATGAGCCGCGCGAGGCGGTTGACGTAGCTCTGCTGGAGCACGGGGTTCGCGCCGGAGAGCCGCTTGCCGCGCAGCTCCGCGCGCTCGATCAGGCCGTCGTCGTTCGCGTCGAGGACGTCGAAGATTCGCGGCACGTCGCGCTCGATGCCCTGCAGGAACAGCTCCAGCTCGAACGCGGCGACCGTCGGATCTCCGTCGGTGCCGAGCGCGGCCTGGAACGCCTTCCACTCCTCCATCGTCGAGTTCCCGTCGCGATCGAGGTCCGCGAGGGTGGCCCAGACGGCGCCGCCCAGGTCGCCGATCGACGGGAGACCGGAGGCGTCCTGGAGGGGTGCGAAAGAAACGGTCGCGAGGGCGAAGGAGAGGAACATGCGGGCGAAGATAGCGGCGGATTCGCCGGCTGGGTCGACCGGTCGCGTTCCCGTCCCGGAGAAGCCAAACATGAGCCGCAGGTCACTTGCCCGGTCACCGTCCCGGGCCCTCAGGACGGTCCTCTTCGCGGGACTCGTCGTTGCGGTCCTCGCCCGCGTGGTCTACGTCCAGACCTACTGGAGCTGGAACGACCGGGACGAAGCGTTCCGCGCCGCCGCGGCGAAGATGGGCTGGCCCGTGGACGACATGCAGGTGCGAGGTGGTGGATCCAGTTCGTCGTTCCTCGTCGCCGAGGAGCGGCGGAGCTGGGTCACCCCGGGAGACGATCCGACGCGGTACGAGATCGTCCTGGCGCGCGGCCTGCTCACGACCTTCAGCGTCCGCAGGGCGAGCGTCGGACCCGCCGAGTGACGGCGGAACCGCCGCGCCCTACATGAGCACGCCGTCGACCGGCTGCAGCGCGGGCGGCACCTCGGTGTCGCCGAGCATCTGGAGCAGGTCGATCTCGATCCCCCGCGAAAGCGCGGTCATCGACGTGTCGGTCGCGCGCCCCGCGAACGGATCGACGAGCGCGTAGCCGATCTCCTCGATCAGCCAGAACACGACCGTCGCGGTCACCGTGACGGGGATGCAGATCCAGCCCATGCTCTCGACGAGCCCCCAGGGCAGCAGCAGCGCGAAGAGCCACACGATGTTGCTCACCATGTGGCCGTAGTGCGCGGGGAACACGGTGTTCCGGATCCGCTCGCAGGCGCCCATGTGGTCGGTGAGCCGCGCGAGCGTCGCGTCGATCGACAGGAAGCGGAACTGGTCGATGCGGCCCGCGTCGAGCGCCGCGCGGAGCTCCTCGCCCTGGCGCTGGAGCAGCGCGTTGGTGGGCGTGCGGACCGCGCTGATCCGCTCGATCTCGTCGGGATGCAGGAAGGTCTCCAGCCGGTCGCGGATCGCCTCGCCGCGCAGGAATCGCGACAGGACGAGCGTCCACGCGGCCTGCCGCAGCACCAGCGTGCGCCGCAGCGCATCCACCAGCCCGGCGTCGCTCGCGTCGCGCGGCGAGACGAAGGTCAGCACCTGCCTCGCGAACGTGCGCGAGTCGTTCACGATCGAACCCCACAGCTTCCGCGCCTCCCACCAGCGGTCGTGCGACGCCTGCGTCTTGAAGCCGAGCAGGATCGAGAGCGCGGTCCCGAGCATCGCCGGGATGGCGACCGGCAGATGCAGACCGTCGTCGGTCACGGCCTGGTAGACCTCGACGGCCGTCGCATAGGCGGTGATGAAACCGAGGCGCCACCCGGTGTGACGCGCGATGGTCGCGAGATCGATCGTCCGGTTGGTGATCAAGGCTGTCGGCGGCGCGCGCGGTGGCTCACCCGCAGGTGTCGAGGTCCATCGAGCCGGCGCGCGCCCGCGCCGGCGCGCCCCCGCCCTTGCTCTTCTTCGCGCGCCGGGCCTCCGCCTGGGCGCGCCGCACGGCCGGGTGGCCGCGGAACTTCTTGGCCAGGTCGTCGCGGCCGGCGGCCTCCAGGCCCTCCAGCACGAAGCGGTACGACTCCGGCGCCTTCCAGCGCACGAGCGCCTTCTGGATCTTGCGCTCCCGCTCGCGCCGCGGGACGTAGACGTCCTTGCGCGTGATCGGGTCGACGCCGCAGACGTACTGGACGTTCGCGCGCGTCATCGGGAGGGGGATGAACTCCTGGACCTGCTCGGGCGAGTAGTTGCGCTTGAACAGCTTCTGGAAGAGCTCGATCGCGGCGTCGATCGTCGTGCCGGGGTGCCCGACGATGAAGTAGTTCACGAGGTGCTGGTCGCGCCCCATGTCCTCGCACTTCGACTGGTACTCCTGCTCGTACTCCTCGTAGACGTCGAAGGAGGGCTTGTTCATCACCTCCAGGACCTCGTTCGAGGCGTGCTCGGGCGCGAGCTTCATGCGGCCCGGCACGTGGTGCTCGACGAGGTCGTGGTGCAGCGGAAGCATCCGGCCGTCCTTGCCCTTGAGCATGTCGTAGCGGATGCCGGACGACACGAAGGCGTGCTTCACACCCTTCTGCTCGCGCACCATCGTCAGGAGGCGGCGGTAGCCCTCGCTCGTCTTGTCGAGCCGCAGCGCGGGGCACGGATCGGGCGTCAGGCAGTCGCGCCCGAGGCACGCCTCGCCCTTCTCCAGCAGCTTGCAGCCGAGCCCGTACATGTTCGCCGTCGGGCCGCCGACGTCGGTGATCGTGCCGCGGAAGTCGTGGTGCTCAGCGAGGGTCGTGACCTCGCGCATGATCGACTCCTCGGACCGCGACTGGATGCTGCGCCCCTGGTGGAAGGTGATCGAGCAGAACGAGCAGTCCGCCATGCATCCGCGGTGCGTGTTGACGCTCCAGCGGACGGGCTCCAGCGCCGCGATGCCGCCGCGCTGGGTGTGGTCGGGGTGCCACTCGCGGCGGTACGGCAGGTCGAACCAGCGGTCGACCTCCTCCTGCTTCGCAGGCGGCGCCGGCGGGTGCTGCAGCACGACGCGCGTCGCGTGCGCCTGCGCGAGCACCTTCGACGAGGGGCTGTTCTCCTCGCGGACGGCGTCGAAGAGGTCGACGAGCTTGGCGTCGTCCGCCTCCAGCTCCTCGAACGAGGGCACGACGCGCGCTCCCTCGGGGACCTCGTCGGGCTTGACGATCTCGCACGTGCCAGCGATCCCGCGCAGCGGCTCGCCGGCGCCGATGCGGCGCGCGACCTCGACGATCTGGCGCTCGCCCATGCCCCACACGAGCAGGTCGGCCTTGCAGTCGACGAGGATCGAGCGGCGGAACTTCTCGTCCCAGTAGTCCCAGTACGCGAGCCGCCGCGGACCCGCCTCCAGCCCGCCGACGATCACAGGCACGCCGCGGAACTGGTTCCGCGCCTTGGCCGTGTAGGCGATCGTCGCGCGGTTCGGCCGACCGGCCTCGCCGCCGGGGCGGTAGACGTCGACGCGGCGCTTCCTCTTGGCCGCGGTGTAGTTGGTGACCATCGAGTCGATGGTCCCGGCGGTCACGCCGACGAAGAGCTCGGGCGCCGGGAGGCGCTCCCAGCCTGGCTGCCCGTCCTCGTCGAGCTCGGGGCAGTCGAGGATGCCGACGCGGTACCCGGCGTCCTCGAGGACGCGACCGATGACCGCACCGCCGAAGGATGGATGGTCGACGTACCCGTCACCCGTCACCAGGACGATGTCGAGAGCGTCCCAGCCGCGAGCCTCCATCCCCGCGCGCGTGCGCGGGAGGAACGACGCGAGATCCTCCTTCGTGGTCATGGGGAGAGGATAGCCCCCCACGATCCGCCTTCACCCGGACACTGCGGTCATGCCGCTGGGTGGGCGATCGAGGCTCAGAAGCTGCCGTGGCGCGCGCGGTGGCGCTTGTTGACCTTGCGGCCGCCCGAGGTCTTCTGGCGGGTGAGGAAGCCGGTCTTCTTGGACTTCTTCGACTTGCTGTTGCGGATCTTCAGCTTCATGGCGTCTCCGGTGGCCCAGGGGGAGGCCCATGGGGAGGCCCGGCGCCGCCGGGCGAGCGAAAGAGGATAGGGAGGCGGCCCGCCGGGGGCACTCCCCGCGGCGAAAAACCGCCGGCGGGGCCTCAGCGGCCTCGCCGCAGGCCCGTCACGAGCGAGCTGAGCATCGCGTCCTTGTCGATGAAGCCCCCGCCCCAGTCCTCGGCGAGGTCGTCGAGGATCCCGACCTCGCGCATGTCCTCGAAGGCCTGCCCATCGTCGAGGCCCTCGCGGACCCGCCCGAGCGCCACGTCGAGCATCTCGCCGTAGCGGGCGAGGTCCTCGCGAGTCGCCAGGGAGCCGTGCCCCGGGATCACCTTCCAGGTCCCGTCGAGCCGGTCGAGGGCGTGCTCGACGGTCGCGAGGATCCCGGTCGGGCTGCCGCCCGAGGCGAGGTCGATGAACGGGAACCGGTCCTTGAAGAAGCAGTCGCCCATGTGGAGGACCTTCGAGTCCATGAACCACACGAGGACGTCGCCGTCGGTGTGGCCGGGTCCGACGTGCTCCAGGACGACGCGCTCGCCGTTGATCCGGTAGACGAGGCGGGTCTCGATCGAGAGCCCCGGGACCGCCGCGGCGTCCGGCGACTCGGCCTTCCGCCCCTCGACCGTCGGGTCGCCGGCGAGCCGGCGGATCGCGTTCTCGTGGGCCGCGACCTCGGCGCCGACCTCGCGGAACCAGGCGTTGTTGCCCGCGTGGTCGCCGTGCCAGTGGGTGTTGACGGCGAGGCGGACCTCGCCGGCGTCGAGCGCGGTGACGGCCTCGACGAGGAGGCCGCGGTTGCGCTCGACGTAGCTGTCGACGACCAGCACGCCGTCGGGCCCGACGCACGCGGCGACGTTGCCGCCGACGAACCCGCCGACGCCCTCCAGCATGCGGACGGTGCCGGCGACCTCCTGGGTGTCGACGCCGAGCTCCTGGGTCTCCTGGGTCTCCTGGGTCCGGCCGAGGGCGGCGGCGAGGCCGGCGCCCGCCAGCACGAGGGCGACGGGGAGCGCCGCACGGGTCTTGGTGAACATCGCGGTGCCCCTCAGCGCGGCGCGGTCATCTCCGCCGGCACGACCGCCTTGGCGAACTCGTCCTCCGTCATCAGGCCGAGCTCCGTGACGGCCTCGACGAGCGTCGTCCCGTCCTCGAACGCCTTCTTGGCGACCTTCGCGGCGTTGTCGTAGCCGATGTGGCGGTTCAGCGCCGTGACGAGCATCAGCGACTGCTGCATGAGCTGGTCGATGCGGTCGACGTTGGCGTCGAGCCCACGGACGCAGTTCTCCCGGAACGAGTCCGCGCCGTCGGCGAGCAGGCGGATCGACTCCAGGAGGTTGTGGATCATCACCGGCTTGTAGACGTTCAGCTCGAAGTTGCCCTGGCTGCCCGCGACGCCGACGGCAGCGTCGTTGCCCATCACGTGGGCGCAGACCATGGTCAGCGCCTCGCACTGGGTCGGGTTGACCTTGCCGGGCATGATCGACGAGCCGGGCTCGTTCGCGGGCAGCTGCAGCTCCCCGAGGCCGGAGCGCGGGCCGCTGCCCAGGTGCCGCACGTCGTTCGCGATCTTCATCAGCGCGCAGGCGACGCTCTTGACGGCGCCGTGACAGAACACGATCGCGTCGTGGCCGGCCAGCGCGCTGAACTTGTTCGGCGCGGTGACGAAGGGCAGCCCCGTCTCCTTCGCCATCTCGGCCGCGAAGCGCTCGGCGAACTCGGGACGGGAGTTGAGCCCCGTGCCGACGGCGGTGCCGCCCTGAGCGAGCTCGTACAGCGCGGGGAGCGTGCTCTCGACGGCGCGGATGCCGTCGACGACCTGCTGGCGCCAGCCGGAGACCTCCTGGCCGAGGCGCAGGGGCGTGGCGTCCTGCAGGTGGGTCCGCCCGATCTTGACGATCCCTTCCCACGCGTCCGCCTTGTCCTGGAACGCGTCGGCGAGCGCGCGGAGCGACGGCACGAGCGTGTGCACGACCTCCTCGGCCGCGGCGACGTGCATCGCGGTCGGGAACGTGTCGTTCGACGACTGGGCGCGGTTGACGTGGTCGTTCGGGTGGACGGGGTCCTTCGAGCCGAGCTCGCCGCCGAGCATCTGGATCGCCCGGTTCGAGATCACCTCGTTGGTGTTCATGTTCGACTGCGTCCCCGAGCCGGTCTGCCAGACGACGAGCGGGAATTCGTCGTCGTGCTCCCCCGCCACGACCTCGCCCGCGGCGGCGACGATCGCCTTGCGCGCCTCGGGGCTGATCGTGTCGAGCTCGCCGAGCGCGTCGTTCACGCTGGCGGCGCACTGCTTGACCAGCCCGAGCGCGCGGATCATCGGCCGCGTGAACCGCTGGCCGCCGATCTTGAAGTTCTGGAGCGAGCGCTGGGTCTGGGCGCCCCAGAGCGCGCTGGCGGGGACCTCGATCGGCCCCATCGAATCGGACTCGGTGCGGGTGGGAACTGTCGTCATGGTGATCGAGGCGTGCGGCGTCACAGGAGCCCGAGGTCGCGCATCGCCAGCACGTCCTCGTGGATGGCGCCGGCGGTCTTCTGGAGGAGCGCGCGGGACTCGGTGCGCAGCGGCAGCTCGACGATCTTCTCGACGCCGCCGCGGCCGAGGATCGCCGGCACGCCCATGTAGAGGTTCTCGAGGCCGAACTCGCCGTTCAGCAGGCACGCGCAGGGCAGCAGCCGCCGCTCGTCGCGCAGGACCGAGGCCGCCATCGCGACCGACGCGGACGCGGGCGCGTACCAGGCGCTGCCGGTCTTGAGCAGCTTGACGATCTCGCCGCCGCCCTTCTTGGTGCGCTCCCCCATCGCCTCGACCGCGTCGCGGTCGACGAGGTCCAGCACGCCGACGCCGCTGACCGTGCAGCGGTCGGGCATCGGGACCATGGAGTCGCCGTGCGCCCCGAGCACCATCGCGTCGACGTCCTGGACGGCCGCGCCGGTGGCCTCGGAGATGAACCACGAGTACCGCGCCGAGTCGAGCACGCCCGCCATCCCGATCACGCGCCGGGCGGGGAAGCCCAGGCAGTGCCGCATCAGCGTGACCATCGAGTCGAGCGGGTTCGTCACGACGATGACGATCGCTTCGGGCGAGCCGGCGCGGATGTACTCCGCGACGCTGTGCATCACCTTGCCGTTGACCTCCAGGAGATCGGACCGGCTCATGCCGGGCTTGCGCGGCAACCCGGCGGTGACGATGAAGACGTCCGAGTCGTACGTGTCCCGGGGGTCGTTCGTGCCGACGACCCGGCTGGAGAAGCCCTCCACCGCGGCGGACTGGTTCATGTCCAGCGCGATGCCCTGGGGCCGCCCCTCTGCGATGTCGATCAGGCAGATCTCGGGGGCGAGGTCCTTGAGCGCGGCGAGGTGGGCGCAGGTCGAGCCGACGTATCCGGCGCCGACGACGGTGAGCTTGGCGTTCGTGATCGAGGTCATGGGCGGCGAGCAGGATAGTGGCTCGCCCCCGCCCCGGCGCGGCGCCGCGGGCGATTCCGATCCCGTGCCGTCCCCCGCCCGGCGCCTTGCTCCAGGTGCGTACGACGCGAGAGTGACCAGGGGGAAGACCGGCGACTAGTCTGTCCGGGCGGGGGCGCCGAGTCGAGGCGCGCCCTCGCGAACGACGTCACGCGGACCTGGCGAGCATCGATGATCCCGATCGCACTACTTCTCGGCGCCGCATCCGCGATCCCGCCGTCTCCGCCGCAACAGCTAGAGAGCACCTCGCTCGCTGGCGACCGGCCGGTCGACGGCAACCGATTCGGACGTTTCGTGAGGACCGAAGGCCCGTGGTGCTTCGTCGCCTGTATCGAGCAAGATCGTCTGGGCCGACCGAACGCACTCGGAGGTCTCGGAAGCGGGTCCTGCCACGTCTTCCGACGCACGGCCGCGGGCCTCGAGCGCGTTCAGGTGCTCTCCCACCCGGATCCCGCCCAGATGATGGGCTTCGCCCGGTGGATGGGAGCTTCGCCAGGACGCCTCGTGATCGCGGACGATCTGGCGGTCGAGGGGCCGACGAACGTCTTCGGTGGGCGCGCCTACTGCTACGAGCGGGTCGCCGGAACATGGAGTCTCGTGCAGACCTTGCGCTCCACCGCTCCTGGCGGCGAGAGCGTCTTCTTCGGTCGCGATGGCGATCTGGAAGGGGACCGCCTCGTCCTCATCGAGTTCGATGAGGGCCTCGGCAACGGAAGCGACGGTACGTATCGAGTTTTCGACCACAACGGACACGAGTTCGTGGAATCGGCGCGACTCATGTCCCCTGGACCGGATCCAGCATGGCAGTTCTCAGTTCCCGCGCCGATCTTCGGTCCGGTGACCGTCGGTGGGAATCGCATCGTCGGACGGACGAGCTTCGATCAGCTCCTCATCTGGAAGGAGCATCCGTCCGGGTGGATCCTCGAGCAGCGTCTCGATCCACCGCCCGTGTCCCCGGTGACGGCGTATGGGCACGGGGACTCGGTCGATCTGGAGGGAGAATGGCTGGTCGCGTCTCGCGACCCGAATTCCAACCTCCACGGGCGCGTCGAGGTCTACCGGTTCGAACCTGCGAGCGGCAGGTTCGAGCATCACCAGACTCTTCGTGCAAGGGACGCGGATCCCGGCAACGGCCTGTACGCGGACGGCTTCGGTGATTCACTGGCGCTCCGCGATGGCGTGCTGGTCATAGGCGCGACCGTCGCGTTGAACGCGATCGGTCGCAATGGCGGGCAGGTCTTCGTCTTCGAGGTCGGCCCAAGCGGAAACTGGGTCCCGACACGCCGACTGACGAGCACCTCGGCCGAGCTCGACGGCGCGATCGCGAGGGTCGGACTCGGTGCCGAGGTGTCGGTCACCGACGGGCTCGTCACGGCCACGGAGCTGGCCGGATTCGTGACGGACCCCGCTATCCGGTCCGGCAGGGTCGCCGTGTTCGAACTCCCGATCGGCCGGCGTCTCTGTGATGGAGACGGCAACTCCGTGTCTGCACAGGGAGCGGCGCTGGAAGTCCTCGGGCGGCGCGAGGCGAGCTATGGACTCTGGCCGCTCCGGGGCTCGTCTCTTCCCCCGGGCGCACTCGTACTTCCCCTCGCCTCGCGCACGACAGGGTCGACCACCGTCTTGCAGGGCACGCTGTGCTTGGGTGGGTCCATCCACCGCCTCGGCTCGGCGGTCGGCATGGCCTCAGCACGAGGCGATTTCGAGTCGCTGGTTGCGTCTGGCGCCGTCGCGAACGAGCCATTGATCGACGCCGGGTCGACCTGGCACTTCCAGCTGTGGTACCGGGACGTCCATCCGTTGCCGACGGCGAATCTCAGCTCGGCGGTCAGCGTGATGTTCCGCTGAAGAGCAGCGCGAGAACCTCTCCGCGACGGACGGCTACCGGAACTCGGAGGGCCGCAACACGAGCAGCTCGGTCGCGTTCAGGCCCGCCCCGTCGCGGAACACGGCCTGGATCGCGATCGGCAGGCCGGCGGTCACCGTGCCGACGAGCGCGTTCAGGTCGAGCGGCGCCGACGCGGCGCCCGACGGGTCCGCCTGCACGACCACCGGCGCGAGGGGCGTCGCGCCCTGCCGCACGCAGAAGCCCGACCCGCTCCCGGGGAGAGGGCGCTCCTGTGCGCTGGGCAGTCAGACGTGGACCATCGTCACGGCGGAGGGCGGCACCCCGCTCACGTCGCACCGCGGCACGAGATCGAGGAGGTCGAGCGGCCCGGCGAGCGCGATCTCGGCCGGCGCACCGGTCGAGCTCGGCTGGGGCGCGCACGCGCGCTCGCCGACGGGGACCCGGAACAGCGCGAGCGCGCCGCCGGGGGTCACGCCGTCGAGTGCGCGGATCCGGTCCGTGACGGCGACCGAGGCTCCGAGCGCGTGGACGAACGTGCCGAATCTCCCTATGGGGTCGATCCCGTCGAGCCGCGCTCCGCTCAGACCGGCACGCTCCACCCACTGTCCGTTGTCGTCGCGCACGTAGTCGATGGCGCTCCCGCTGGCGAGAGGCGCACCGAGCTCTTGGGCGTTCGGCGCGCCGACGACGAGCCGTCGGCCGAGCACCGAGACGCTCCTTCCGAACTCGGCACCCGGCGAGAATCTGCTCGGCACGGTTTGGTCGAATTCCCAACCGCTCGTGCCTCGTGTGAACATGTCCACGTACCCGGGAGCGAAACCGAACTGGACCCGCCTGTCGCCGATCGCGAGCGTCTCTCCGTCGGAGCTGAAGGAGCCGCCGAAGAGGTTCGAGTTCGAGACGGTAGGCCGCGCTTCGATCCGCTGTGTCTGCACCCACCCGCCGGCCTGTCGTGCGAAGACCGCGACGCCGTAACCGGCGGGATCGATGCTTACGACGACTTCATCTTGCGTCGCGACGAGCAGCAGCCCGATTCCGAGCGCAGGGGGATTGACCGTCGGATTCACGCGGAGGGTCTCGACGATCGTCCAGTCCCCCAGGGCAGACGGCTCGAGGACGTAGACCGCGCCAGGGAGAGAAGTGGCTGTCGGAGCCGCTTCAGCCGCACTCACGAACAGCCGGTTGCCGTGGGAGGCGACTGCGGATCCGAATCGCCCGGGCTCGTTCGTCGGACTCGTCAGCGTCTCTCGCCACTGCCAGCGGTCCCCCACGAGCTCGTAGCGATGCACGGCACCGCGCAGAAATCCAGCAGTGCTCTGCGTTGGATCGGACACGAACAGGCTCGAGCCGGCAAAGGCGACACCGACACCGAAGGAGATACCGGGCGAGTTGCCAGGTCCCGCCGCAGTGAAAGGGGACCAGATGCTGTGCGCGAACGCCCAACGCTCGCCGTTCCAGCGGTAGAGATGGACGGCCCCACTCGGGCGCGCGCCAAAGCCGCGGGGGTTGCCCTCTGCGCTCGAGAAGACGGCGAGCCAGGTTCCCCAGGAGGAGAGGTGGACGCCGTATCCAGTGGTGGCAATGGGCCGAGGAGGCTGGAACAGCTGTTCCAGGCGCGCCTCGTCCTGCGGCGGCGCGGCGGCCGACGTTGCGAGCGCGAGAGCGAGCGATAAGAAGGGCATGGTGAAGACCGCGGGCGGGGAATCGCCTGCGGAGAGGGTTTCAGCCAGCCTACGGCGCCGTTCGATCCGCACGCCGGAAGCCAGAGAGCAGGTCGCCGGGAAGCCCGCTCTGGATCACCGGCTGCCTCGATCGCGTCAGTCGCCGCCCTCGTCGTCGCCCGCGGGCTCCTCCGCCGCCGCGTCCTCGTCGGCACCGGACTCCTCCTCCCCGGCCTCCTCCTCCTCGTCCTCGACCACCGACCAGCCGCCGCCGAGCGCCTCGTACAGGTCCACCACCGAGTTCAGCTGGCCCTGGTAGATCTGCGAGCGGCGGAGCTCGGCGTTGAAGAGGTCGCGCTCGACCTGGAGGTACTCCAGGAAGCTCGTCAGGCCGTCCTCGTAGCGGATCCAGGCGATATCGACCGCGTTGGACGCGGCCGCGACCTCGCGCTGGGCGGCGAGGTACTCCTCGCGGAAGGTCTGGACGGCGATCAGCGCGTCCTCGACCTCGCGGAAGGCGACCAGCACCGTCTGCTCGTAGTCCGCCGCCAGCGCCTCCGTCCGCGCGCGTTCGATGTCGACGTTGCTCTTCAGCAGCCCGCCCGTGAAAAGCGGCGCGAACACGTCGAAGCCGACGTCGATGAACGAGTTCGTCACGCTCATGTCGGTCAGCTGCGCGGTCTGGGCGCCGAGCGCTGCGGTCAGGTCGAGGCTCGGGAACCGGCTCGCCTCGGCCACGCCGATCCGCGAGGTCTGCGCGGCCAGGCGCAGCTCGGCGCCGAGCACGTCCGGGCGGCGCTCCAGGAGCTCGGACGGCAGACCGGCCGGGACAGCCGGCAGCGCGACCTGGTCGTAGAGGCTACCGCCGCGCGGGATCTCGGTCGGCACGCGCCCGAGGAGCACGCTGATGCCGTTCTCGGCCTGCTCGACCGCGCGCACGAGGCTCTGGACGGTCCCCTCGGCGCGCGCGAACTGGATCTGGGCCTGGTTCAGGTCGACCTCCGAGATCGCGCCCGCGTCGAAGCGCACCTGCATCGCCTCCAGCGACTCGCGCCGCGTCTCCGCCGTCCGGCGCGAGACCTCCAGGCGGTTGTCGAGGTCGCGCAGCACGAAGTAGGAGCGCGCCACCGCCGCGACGATCGAGATCGTCACCGTGCGGTAGGACTCCTCCGTCGCGAGCATCGATCGGACGGCGGCCTCCTTGCCGCGCCGGATCCGGCCCCACAGGTCGACCTGGTAGAAGGCGCTGCCGATCAGCGCGACGTCCCCCGTCGAGTCCGACGGGCCGCCGTCGGACGAGCGCGCGCCGAGGCCGCCCGCCGCCCCCACGCCGAGCTGCGGGTACAGCTCGGACGCCGCAACGCCGACGACCGCGCGGGCCTCGGCGATCCGCGCGAGGGACGCGCGCAGGTCGTTGTTGTTCTCCAGCGCCTCGGCGATCAGCTCGCGCAGCGTCTCGTCCTCGTAGATCTCCCACCACGGCAGGTTCGCGATGGACTCGCCCTCGGTCGTCGACGCGCGGTACTCCTCCGCCTCCGGCAGCTCGGGGCGCTCGTACTCCGGCCCCATCAGGCACGCGCTGGCGAGGAGCGCGGCGGTGATCACGACGAGCCGACGCACCTCAGCGCACCTTGCGCCGCCAGAGCGCGTCGATCAGCCAGTTCGCGAACACGAGGTACACAACGACGAACAGGATCTGCGCGAGGCGCGTGTAGACCTTCGCGTCCGCCTCGGCGGTCGACGTCGTGACCGAGCCGATGATCAGGAGCACGGTCGACATCCCTGACGCGAACAGCGGCGCGGTCTTCGTCCCGGAGAACACCCGCCCGCCGAAGATCAGCGCGACCGTCGAGATCGCCAGCAGCAGGAACGCGAAGCTCGGCGCCAGGATCAAGAGGTTGTAGAGGACGATCGCCACCGCGCCGCCGAGCGCGTTCGCGAGGAGCATCATCGAGCCGCCCTTGAAGCCCTGCGAGAACGCAGGGTTGCCGCTGAGAAGCCCGGCGAAGATCAGGATCAGCGCGTCGCTCAGGAGCTCCGCCGCGTGGAAGTAGAAGAAGAGCGGCAGGACGACGAGCGTGCTGCGCAGCGCATTCCTGAACCGCACGTCGGCTGGCGGGAGCGCGGGCGGCGCGGCGACGGCCTTGGCCGCGCTCCCGCTTCCGGGTTCGGTCGGATCGGGGATCGCGACGCACGTGAGCCAGGCGATGAGCACAGCCACCGCAATGCCGAAGAGCAGCGCCTGGGCGACCGTCAGCGCCAGCAACGTCGACTGCACGCCGAGGAACGGGATCAGCAGGAGCGCGATCGTCAACCAGGTGGCGAGCATCGGCGCCATACCGGCCTGGCTCCGATCCTGGATCAGGAACAGACCGAGCACGGAGCTGAGGAAGAACGCCGCCGGGTAGTCGAGCAGAAGCGTGACGCCGAAGCTCGCAGCGCAGGCGACGGCGACCATCGCGAAGAACGCCACGCCCGCCTTGAGGGTCAGTCCCTTCGGCTGCCCGAGGAACGTCGCGACGAGCACCGGCGTCAGGAACGACATCGGCCACGCCGCCCCGAGCGCGATCGCGCACGCCGCGGTGATCCCGATCGCGTACCGCGTCGCCCGGACCGATGCCGGGTCCCAGCCCCGCGCCCTCACGTACGGACGCGCGGTCCCGAGCGCCGCGGCGTCAGCGGGCATAGGAGAGCCAGCTCGCGACCCGGATCCGCAGGCGGCCGATCGCCTCGAGGAAGCCGCTGTCGCCCGCGTACACGACGACGCTCGCCTGGCCGCCGACGCGGCAGAAGCGCGCCACCGCCTCGCGGTCCACCTCGGCCCAGTGCAGGATCACAGGGAACCTCTGCGGCTCGCGCAGCCAGCCCGTCTGGGATTCGGCCGTCGGCAGCTGACCCGCCGAGCGGTTCGCGCCCTGGTACGTCACGCCGTACGCGGTGCTCGTGACCGTCGCGCGGAAGACCTGGCCCGGCGCCACGTCGAGCGTCACCTCCGCCGTGTCCCCCGGCTGGATCCGGCCGAGGTTGTTCTCGCGCATGTTGGCGACGATCCACACGTCGCGCGCGGAGACGAACGACATGATCGGCTGGCCCGCCTGCGCGTACTGGCCGACGTCGGTGCGCAGGCTCTCGACGCCGCCGTGGAACGGCGCGATCAGCTCGGTCTGCTCCAGGTCGAACTCCGCCTTCTCCAGCGCGGCGAGCGCGGCCTTGATCTGCGGGTTCTCGGGCCCCTCCTCGCCGAGTGACGCCTTCGCGGCCTCGACCTCGGCCTCGGCCGAAATGACCTTCGACTGCGCCTGCGTCAGCGACGTCTCGGCGCGGTCGCGGTCGGCCTGCGACAGCGCGCCCGGGTTGCGCGCGTTGATGCGCTGGACGCGGTCATAGTTGCGCTGCGCGCGGTCGAGCTGGGCCTTCGAGACACCGAGCCGCCCGACGGCCGATTCGACACCGGCGGTCTGGGCGCCGACGGCCTGGCCAGCCTGCTCCAGCGAGGCCTGCGCTGCACGGACCGCGATCTCGAACGGCTCCGGGTTGATGCGCGCGAGGCGCGTCCCCTCGTCGACGACGTCGTGCAGGCGCACGTCCATCTCGGTGAGGTAGCCCGACACCTGCGGCACGACCGGGACGACGAAGCCGTCGATGCGCCCGTACTCGGTGAACGGCGTGTAGCGGTCGGCGACCAGGTACCAGACGACGTAGAGCGCCGAGATCGAGAGCAGGACGATCGCGAGGACCCGCGCCGGCCGGCCGCTGGACTTCTCCTCGGGCGCCGCCGGCGACTTCGATGGCGACGCCGCGTCGCTCTGTCCGCTCGGTTCCTTTCCTCGTCCGCCGTCCGTCACGTGTGTCCCGGCCCGCTGTCGCAGCGGTGAGCGAGATCCTACTGGGCGGATGGAACGGATCCAAAGCGGCCTGCGTCCCAGGGTCGCTCGCTGAGACGGGAGGGCCCCTCGCCCGTGCTACGATCGAGACGGGCCCTTCCCGCGCCCCGAGCACCGTCCCTTCCCCTGCCCATGAAGACAGCTCTCCAGCGCCTGGCGTTCGCCCTTGCGCTTGCACCACTCGCGTCCGCCCAGTCGGTCACCCACTTCCACCCCGACGTCTGGCGGACGTCGGAGGGCGCGAGCGTCTCGATCGCTCCGCGCATCGACCTCGAGGAAGCCGAGTGGAAGACGCGCCCGTTCGAGTGGATGTTCGTGCGCGGCGCGGGCAGCCAGTCCAACCATGACGAGCTGCCGACGCCGGCCGGCGCGCGCGCCAGCGACGAGCAGCCGCAGCGGTTCACGTTCGAGGCCTCGACGAGCGACACCTGGATGGTCGGCGTCGACCTCGCGCCGCGCGTCGAGCGCGTCGCGCCCGAGCGCTGGAGCGCGTTCCGTCGGACGCACGCCGTCGACGCGCCCGCAGCGCCGACCGAGCGGCGCGCTGGCGCGGCCGACGTGCGCGTCGATCGCCGCGAGTCGACCAAGACGCTCGTCGTCGTGCGCGACGCCCGTGGCCGCAGCGGCTCGTCGGGTACGTCGATGAGCAAGACCGGCCAGCGCATGGAGATCCGCCCGCTGTCCGACCCGTGCACGACGATCCCGGGGAGCGCGCTCCCGATACGCCTCTACGTGCCCGACGGTCTCCCGCTCGACCGCGTGCTCGTCGCGCGCCAGCTCACGAGCGGCGAGACGCTCCGGACACGCTTCGACGCGAAGGGCTTCGGCCACGTCGTCCTGCCGAGCGCGGGGCCGTGGCGCCTGGAGGTCCACGCCGCGCGGCCCGAGCCGAAGCGCAAGGACGTCGACTGGACCGTCTTCTCGACGACGCTGACGTTCGAGGCGCCGCCGATGCCGCCGACGGAGAAGGAGGAGCAGCGATGATCTCCCTCGCAGCGCTCGCCCTCGCGGCGACGAGCTTCGGTCCGGCGCAGGACGCGACCGCGATCCTCGAGTGGGAGGAGCTCGGCCCCGCGCCGATCTCCGGCAGCCTCTACACGGGCCGCGTGTCGGCGGTCGCGTGCAGCCCGACGGATCGGCTGAAGATCTTCGTCGGCGGCGCGGACGGCGGCGTCTGGCGGACCGAGAACGGCGGCGGGGCCTGGACGCCGCTGCTCCAGGACGGCCCGACGCTCTCGGTCGGCGCCATCGCGATCGCACCGAGCGACGAGGACATCGTCTACGTGGGCACCGGCGAGGCCAACTACGCCAACCACAGCCGGTACGGCCTGGGCGTGCTGAAGACCACGGACGGCGGCGCGACATGGGAGCATCTCGCAGAGTCGACGTTCGCCGGCCGGACGTTCTCGCGGATCGTCGTCCATCCGACGGATCCGAACGTCGTCTACGCGGCGGTCGGGCGCGCCGGTGGCTTCCCCGAGCTCGCGGCCGCCAAGGGGCATCCCGCGGCGACGGGTCCGCGCGGCCTCTTCAAGTCGATCGACGGCGGCGTCACCTGGACGCACCTCACGAACGGCCTGCCGAACCTCGCGGGGACCGACGTGGCGATGAGCCCGACCGATCCCGACACGCTCTACGCCGGCATCGGACGCATCTTCGGAGCGCCCGGGAACGGCGTGTACCGCACGACGAACGGCGGCGCCTCCTGGACAAAGCTGGGCGGAGGACTGCCCGGCGGGACGCTCGGGCGCATCAGCCTGGCGGTCGCGCCCTCGGACGCGAGCCGCGTGTACGCGCTGGTCACGAACCCGGCGTCGTCGAACGGCGGAGGCGCGTCGACGCGCGGCGCGTACCGCTCGGACAACGGCGGCAACACGTGGACGTCGATCCCGGTCACGAGCGGTCTCCAGGCGAGCTACGGCTGGTACCTGTCGGTCGTGACGGTGAAGCCGACCGACCCCGACACCGTGTTCATGGGCGGGCTCTCGTTCGTCCGCTCGCGCAACGCCGGCGCGACGTGGTCGACGGTGACGCCGCCGCACGTGGACCTGCACGCGGCCGAGTGGGACGCGTCGGGGCGGCTCGTGGTCGGCGACGACGGCGGGGTGCACCGCACGAACGACGAGGGTTCCAGCTGGAACGCGCGCAACGCGGGCCTCGGGCTGATCCAGCTCTACGCGGGGCTCTCCACCCACCCGACGAACGACGAGCAGATGTTCGGCGGGTTCCAGGACAACGGCTCGAACCGCCGCACGTTCGGCACGTCGTGGACCCAGGTGTTCGGCGGCGACGGCGGCTGGACCCAGCTCGACCAGGCGGCGCCGAACCGCGTGTTCGTCGAGTTCCAGGGCACCGGGAACATCTACCGCTCGACGGGCGGCGGGTTCTTCGGCGTCGGCTCGGGTATCAGCTTCTCGGACCGCAACTGCTTCCTGCCGCCCTACCTGATCGAGGCGAGGAACTCGAACCGGATGCTGTATGCGACGCAGCGGATCTACCGCAGCACGAACGGCGGGTCGACCTGGACGCCGATCAGCGCGGACCTCAGCAACGGCGCGGGCGCCGTGCGCGCGCTGGCCCAGTCGCCGACGGATCCGCTCTTCGTGTACGCGGCGACGAACGACGGCAACGTCCTGCGGTCGCTCGACGGCGGCAGTACGTGGACGACCGTGCTCACGGGGCACCCGGGCTGGCCGCGGACGACGCGCGAGCTCTTCGTGCACCCGCGGCGGCCGCAGACCGTGTACCTCGCGACCGCGTCGTACGGAGTGGACCAGGTGCGGGTCTCGACGGACAGCGGCACGACCTGGACGTCGCTCGACGGCGACCTGCCGGACGTTCCGACGAACGTCGTCGCGGCGGTCCCGCGCGGCCCGTTCCGGCCGCCGGTGCTCTTCGCGGGCACCGACCAGGGGCTCTTCCATTCGGTGAACGGCGGCGTGAACTGGCAGCGGTACGGCCGCGGCCTGCCGCACGCGGTCGTCGTCGACCTCGCGGTCGAGGTCGGCCGCGGGCGCATCGTCGCCGCCACCCAGGGCCGTGGCGTCTGGCGGGCGCCGCTGATCCTCGACGAGTCCCCGCGCTGACCCGCACGCCGCTCACTCCCTTCCCAGCACCGAATGCAGCTCCACGTCCCCACGACGCTCGGCGTCGCCCTCCTCGCCGCGCTCCTCGCGCCGGCTCCGTCCGGCGCCGCAGCGCAGAGCGAGCGTTCGGCCCTCGGCGTGTCTCCCCAGGGTCGGATCGTCGACGGGCTCCCGCGGACGACCGACGTGTCGCCGCGCGGAACGTGCCGGGTCCAGTGCACGCCGACCGGCGGGGACGTCGTGGAGTTCGCGAGCCGCGTCGAGATCGTGACGGCCGACGGGGCGCGCAGCGTGCTGCCGCGCGTCGTCGGCGCCGCGGTGTGGGCGACCGACGCCGAGCGCATCGTGGTGCTCGCCGACCACTGCTCGAACGTGGCGCCGCGGCCGCTGACGGTGCTCGCGCTCGACGGGACCGTGCTCTTCAGTCGGCCCGTGTCCGGCGTCGCGAACCCGGTGCTCGGGCCGTCGGGCGACGTGCTCGCGTACCGCACGCGCGGCGGGGTCGTGACGCTCGACCTGGAGAGGTTCGAGGCGGCGCGGCACCCGCGCTACGACGCGTTCGCGCTCGACGCCGCCGGTCGCCTGATCGGCGCGAGCGCGACCGAGGACGGCGCGTTCGCGCTGGAGGTCCGGGACGGCACCCGCCGCGTCGCGCGGACGGTCGTGCGCGAACCCGTGCGCGCGGTTGCTGCGCTCGAGGGCGACGTCCTCGTGCTCGGCCCGCGGACGCTCCGCCGCTGGACGCCGGGCCGCAGCGCGCCGGTCCCCCGCTACACCGCGCCCGACGGCGCCGAGCTGCGCGACCTGCGCGTCGACGGCGACCGTGTGCTCGTCGGCGAGCACGTGCGCCAGGGGAACCTCGCCGTCGGCCGGCTCGTGCAGCCGGGCGCGACGACCAGCGCGGCCACGGTCGCGACGAGCAGCGCGATGCTCCCGGGCGTCCCCGATCTCGCACCGCAGGGTGTCGACGAGATCCCGTGGCCGCTGGCGCCGAACTCCCAGCAGCCGATTGGCAACAGCTACGCCGAGTACCAGCGCTACGGCGGCTCGCCGTACATGCACCCCGGCATCGACGTGATGGGCTCGCCCGGCCAGCCCGTCTACGCCGTCGCTGACGGAGAGGTCAAAGCGGTCCTGACGACGAGCGGCACCTACCACTGGCGCGTCGCAACGGCCAACGTGCCCGGCGCGGCGCAGAGCGAGGGCTACCTCTACGCACACCTCCACCTGCCGACGATCGCGGTCAGCCCGGGCGACCTCGTCGTGAAGGGCCAGTACCTGGGCGACCTCGTCTTCTGGCCGGTCGCAGACTTCACCCACACCCACTTCGCGCGGATCGTGGACGCGGGCGTCCAGTGGCAGGGCGACTGGCTCAACACGGACAACTGCCACCTGCAACACCCCCGCCGCACCGAGGCGTCGGTGCCGGTCTTCGAGCCGGCGATCGGCAACGACCTGTTCGCGTTCTGCCGCAACGACACGTCCAACTACCTGAACCCGAACGCGCTGCGCGGCCAGGTCGACATCATCGCCCACGTGGGCGACACGATCGACTCGACCTGGGTCTGCACGGTCCAGACGCTGCGCTACTCGATCCACCCCGCCGGCAATCCCGGCGCCCCGGTGATCGACGACCGCCTCGCGGTCGAGTTCGACATGCCGATGGACACCTATATCGGCGGCCCGGTGGACGACTTCCTCGTGGACCTGCTCTACAAGCAGGACTCCACCTGCCAGACGCGGGGCGACTACAACGCGCGCGAGTTCTTCCACATCCTGACGAACTCCGACGGCGACGAGACCTACGAGGCCTCGGACGTGGCCGAGTCGTGGGACACGCGCCAGGTGCCGGACGGCGACTACGTGATCACGGTGACCGCGACGGACGCGGCCGGGAACGCGACGACGGCGTCGATGACGGTGACGGTCGACAATCCCTGAACGTCCGATTGCTCAGTTCCGAATGGCATGACTTCGGGGGCTGCCTCGATGCCACTGCCAAGCAACCTCGTGGTCAAGTGCGAACCTCTTGGTCACCACCTGAGCCCGCTCGCACAGCGTCATCAAGCACGTCTGGATATACGGTGAGCGAGCGAGTGTCGACATCTAGGTCGCAAACCCACCAGTCTGGGACAAACACGGATGCATGCTCGAATAGATGGCATGAGCTGCACCACTCCCAAGTATCACCCCGACGAGGCCTCGACGGCGTAGATGATTCCCCCAGGAAGAAACGAAAAAGGCGGGCTGCACCACAGCTTGGACACGCACCTCCAACACTGTGCCCACCGGGAACCGAGAACAGGGCATACCACTCGTCACGGAGTTCATCCGGGACACTTCGCCACTTACGCTCGTGCATCGTTAGCGTTCTCCTTTGATGTAAGCCTCGAGTGCGTTGCCCGAGCCATACGGAGTGCCATCCCCGACGCTGAAGGTGTCTCCATGATCTTCAGGCCGGCCACCGCGAAGATAGTCCCGCGCATGACTCAACTCCTGCGCGATGGTAGCGGCGCGCGCCTTCAGCAGCGCGAGGGACGCGAGGCGAGGCTGACAGCCCCCATCGTAGCAGCGGCGACCGACGCTCGATGCACTGCGCCGGATACGAGGCTCTGTCGGCCTCCCATCGACCGCGGGGCGCACCGCCCGGCTTGCCCGCTGGTTGCGCGGAGGGTCGTCATCGCCCGGTACCGTCGGTCCCTGACACGCCTCCGCGGTGTGTGACACCGCACGGCTCTGCTGTATCGGGGCTCTAACGCCAGTGCGGATAGCGCCGTACCGCCTCGACGATCAGCGCGATCGCTGAGAGGCCCAGCGTCGTCCGGAACGCGAACACGAACGCGCACGTCAGCCACCTATCGCCGTGCTCGATCGTCGACAGGTCGAACCGGAAGGTCTCCGCGAGGTCGAGGCTGAGCGTCCGGACGACGTTGTCGACGCCGTACACGACGACGAAGGAGACGATCAGCACCGAGACCGAGCGAGCCACGTAGCCGACGGGCGTCATCTGGCCGTAGAGGCCGCGCGCGTCCTTGAGGCCCGCGAAGAAGACAGTCGGGTTCAGGACTCCGCTCAGCAAGTGCCACGTCGCGAACGCGTAGACGGCGAGCGCACCGATGAGCACGGGCCGGCGGATGGTCGAGTCCTCGATCCAGCCGAGGATGGCGCAGAGGAGGAGCAGCGCCGGCACGAAGGAGACCGTCGTCTGCCAGAGCGTCCGCACGAAGCTCGGTGTCGACCGGACGGCGTCCGCCGCGTGCTCGGTCAGGGTCAACGGTCGGTCGACCCCCGCGGCTCGGCGAGCTTGACCAGGAGATCGCGAGGCTCGTCGAAGGCCCGTTCGTTCTCGTCGAGGAGGCTCACCCCGCCCGTGTTGAAGGCGACCTCGAATTCGCGGGCGTTCGCGGGCGGTGCGGCGCCCTGGTGTCCGGGACGGTCGAGGCGCGCAAGATCTTCCGCACTCAGCACCTCGTACGCCATCCAAGCGGAGACGAGCTCTTGATCGGACGGGTTCCAGGTCAAGGCAGGGACGGCGCGGCAGGCGACCGCGTGACCCTACCTTCGTCGCGCCGATCGCATTCCAGGTATCCCGCGCCAGCGAGCGTAGTCGTTCGCATCCGGCTCACTGGATCGACTCGTCGGCGCGTGTTGTCCAGGATCGCCATCCGCAAGACTCCCCCTCGCGTCGCGCGCCCGCGGAGTGCCGGCCGAGTGGCAGCGGCTCTGGGCAGCCAGTCGATCCGAGGAGGACCCTCCGCCTAGCGAGGGAGTCGCCATCCGTGGACGGCGGA
>JBCDGE010000008.1:0-107142 GCA_038757895.1 Planctomycetota bacterium
GCCGCGTCGTCGCGGTGGATACGGTTGGTCCACGCCGGGGCGTCCGTCGGGTAGGTCGCCCTGCCGCCACGCACGGAGTCGATCAGGAACGTCCTGCCTGGCCCGTAGATGCCGCCGAGCCGCAGGGTCGTGCCGCGCACCGGAGACTCGGCGAGGAACGTCTCCGCTTCCACCATCCGCTGCCCGGTGAACGTTGGCGGGTCGGTCGGTGACGACTCGTCGACCCACGATCCGTCGCTCTGGCCGTAGACGCCGGTGGAGGAGACGAAGAGGACGCGTGTCGTCGGAGCGTGCGCTTCGTCGATCGCCGCGAGGACGTTCCCGAGTCCGACGGGGTACGCGCGCTCGTACGCGGCGTCGCTGCGCTCGTCGGCGGCGACCGCGTACGCGACAGCGTCGAGCCCGTCCGGGAGCGACAGCGTCTCCGGCCGCGTCACGTCGCCGACGATCCGCGTGACGCCGTCGGTCGACGCGCCCTGACTCCGTCGGAGCCCGAACACCTCGTGTCCTGCCGCCGCCGCCCGCGTCGCGAAGTCGGCGCCGAGGTCACCCATTCCCACGACGAGGACGCGCATCGGACGGTCTCCGGATCAGCGGCGCCTGCGCCGCCGGCCGCCGCCGCGTCGACCCCGACGCCCGCCCGGGGGGAGCGGACCGCGGTCGCGGCGGATGAGCGTGTGCGGGTTGCGCTCGTCGCGCTCGCCGGCGCGCGCCTCGAACTGCGCCGCGACGTCCTCGCTGACGTCGAAGGTCGTCGCGTTCGGGTGGACCGAGATCGCACCGATGGCGTCGCCGGGGACGTCGCCGCGGCGGCAGACCTGGGCGAGGACCTTGGCCGGGTTGGCGCCCTTGTTCGAGCCCCAGTTGATGAAGAAGCGGACCATCCCGGGCGCCGTCGGCGCGGGACCGCGCGGGCGCGCGTCGCCATCTCCGTCGCGCGGACGGTCCCGGTCGAAGCGTTCGTTCCGGCGTCCGCGGTCGCGCCTGTCGGAGTCGTCGAACGTGTCGACGTCGCGCGGCCGCGCGCGGCGCTTCTTGCCGACGCGGGCGAGGAGCGTCGCGACGAGGCGCACGGGGTCGTTCTCCGCGATCAGCGCCTCGGCGTGCTCGATACGCGCGGGATGCGGGTCGCGCTCCAGCGCCTCGGCCAGCTCGCCGTCGAGCTTCTCGCGCGACCGCACGTCGAGGACGCGTTCGATCTCCTCCGCGGACGGCACCGGCCGCCACTCCAGCTCGACGCCCGCGTCGCGCAAGAGCCACCCGAGCTTCCGTCGGCGGTTCGGCGGCGCGAGCAGGACGCTCCGCCCCTGCTGTCCGGCGCGCCCGGTCCGACCGCTGCGGTGCGTGTACACCTCGGGGTCGATGGGCGGGGACGTGTGGATGACGGTCGTGACGTCCGGCACGTCGAGGCCGCGCGCCGCGACGTCGGTCGCGACCAGGATCGTCGCGCGCCCCGACCGGAACGACGCGAGCGTGTGGTTGCGCTGGCTCTGGGCGAGCTCGCCGCTGAGCGGGAGCGCCGCGAAGCCGTCCTCGCTGAGCATCGTCGCGACCTGCGCAGCGTCCGAGCGCCGCTCGACGAAGACGAGCACGCGCTCCTCCCCGGCGAGCAGCAGGAGGTTCACGAGCGCGATGTAGCGATCGCGCCGCTGGACGAGGTGCCCGACGTGCTCGATGTTCGCGTTCGCCTCGCCGAGCGCGGTGCCCTCGACGGACACCGGGTTGCGCTGGTAGCGCTCGGCCATCGCCTGGATCTCGGCCGGGAAGGTCGCCGAGACCATGTGCGTCCGCCGCTCGGCCGGCGTGGCCTCCAGGATCGCCTCCAGCTCCTCCCGGAAGCCCATGTCGAGCATCTGGTCGGCCTCGTCCAGGACGAGCTCGCGCACGCCCCCGAGGTCGACGTTCTCGTTCGTGACGTGGTCGACGAGGCGGCCGGGCGTGCCGATCAGCACGCGGGGCTCGCGGCGCAGCGTCGCCTTGTCCTGGAAGATCGGCGTGCCGCCGGTCACGGACGCGACGCCGACGTCCTCGAGGTCCGCGAAGAGCCAGGTGAGCTCCTCCGAGACCTGGGCGGCGAGCTCGCGGGTCGGGACGACGACGAGTACGTCCGGGCCCCGATCGACGCGGGCCTCGACGAGCACGCGCGCGACCACGAAGCCGAGCGCCACGGTCTTGCCGGAGCCGGTCTGGGAGGAGATCCGCAGGTCGCTGCCGCCGGCGTCGGCGGCGAGCACGGCGGACTGCACCTCGGTCAGCTCCTTGAATCCGCGCGCCTCCAGCGCAGGTCGCAGCGCAGCGGGCACGTCGTCGAACGGGGCCGACGCGCCTTCTTCAGGCTCGCCGACCGCTTCGGCGCGTTCGGGCGCCGTGGGGTCCAGGTCCATCTTCGGTCCACGTGGGGCGCATTCGCCCCGTAACGATCTGCGGTCCGTGCTCCGCCAACAGCGGCCGGCCGCGGGAGAGGACCTTCACCGGCCCCTTGGGTCGCGCTCCAACGGGCCGGAACTCGGCGTCCGATCGCCCATGCGCGCGAGCATCCTATACGCGGGATCACCCGCCGGGCGCCGCGGACGTTAGAACCCGCTCATGTTTCAGCCGTTCACCGGTCTCGTCGCCGCGCCGCACACCCCGTTCCAGGACCAGGACGGCGCGGGCGGTGCGCTCGCGCTGGACGTGATCCCGGTCCAGGCGCGCCACCTGGCGTCGACCGGGGTGTCCGCCGTCTTCGTCGCCGGGGCCACCGGCGAGGGGGCGTCGCTGGGCGCCGACGAGAAGCGGGACCTGTTCGAGACGTGGGCGGAGGCCGGGCCGGAGCACGGCCTGCGGGTCATCGCCCAGGTGGGGGGCGAGAGCGTCCGGGAGGCCGAGCGGCTCGCGGAGCACGCGGGCGGGCTCGACGGCATCGAGGCGCTGGGCGCGATCGCGCCGACGTTCCAGAAGCCGGCGACCGCGGAGATCGTGGCGCGCTGCCTGGCGCGGGTGGCCGGGGCGTGCCCGTCGAAGGCGCTCTACTACTACGACATCCCCGCGCTGACCGGCCTGGAGTTCACGGCGCACGAGCTGGGGCGGGCGTTCGAGGAGCACGTGCCGGAGCTGCGCGGCATCAAGTGCAGCCGCTACGAGGGCTGGCACGTCCAGGACTACCTGCGCGCCAACGGCGGCAAGTACGACGTTCTGTGCGGGACGGACGAGGCGCTGCTCTCGGCCCTCTCGCTCGGCGTGCGCGGCGCGGTCGGCAGCACGTACAACTTCGCCGCGCCGCTCTTCCTGGCGATCATGGAGCGTCACGCGAGCGGTGAGATCGAGGGGGCGCGCACGCTGCAGGCGCGCTCGGTCGATCTGGTGCGGGCGCTCTCGTCGTACGGCTACCTCGCGGCGTCGCGCGCGCTGATGGAGCACCTCGGCGTCCCGGTCGGGCCGCCGCGGCTGCCGATCGGCGGCGTCGGCGGCCCGCAGCGGGATGCGCTCCTCCGCTGGGTCGACGCGGTGGCGCGCGGGATCGTCGGCCTGGAGCCCGGGCTCGAGGGCCTCCTGGAGCCTGCCCCCGCCGGGTCCGCCGCCGGTTCACCTGGTCGGGCGCCGGTGGCTCCGTGATCGCACTCCTGCTCGCGCTCGGCGCGATCCACACCGACGCGTCGGAGGTGCTCTCGGATGTGCCGCCGCCGCTCGTCTGGGACGAGCTCGCGACGCTGCCGGATGGGATCGGCTACGGCGGGCCGTTCGTCGCGACGCTGAAAGGCCCCGAGGGCGAGGTGCTGCTCGTCGCGGGCGGAGCCAACTTCCCCGAAGCGCCGCCGTGGGAGGGCGGCGGGAAGGTCTGGCACGCGAGCACGTGGCTCTTCGACGGCGAGGAGTGGACAGTGGGTCCGCCGCTGCCCGCCCCGCGCGCCTACGGCGCCGTCGTCCCGGTCGGCGGGGACGCCTGGCTGATCGGTGGCGGCGACGCCGAAGCATCCACCGCCGAGGTGCTCGTCGCCTCGATCGGCGCCGATGGCGCGCTCGCGTTCGCACCAGGTCCATCTCTGCCGGAACCCTCACAGTTCCTTTCGGCGGGCCTCGTCGGCCGCGACGTCGTGGTGCTCGGCGCGCAGCGGTCCGCCGACGCGACCGACCTCGTGAGCGCGACCTGGGTCTTCGACCTCGACGATCCTGCTGCGGGCTGGGGGATTGCGGCAGAGTTCCCGGGCACGGCCAGGCTCAAGCGCGTGACCGCCACGCAGAAGAACTCTGCCGGAAAGGACGCGCTCTTCGTGTTCTCCGGGGAGAACGAGGACGCCGAGATCGTCACGGTCGACGCGGGCCTCCGGGTCCAGGTCGTCTCGGACGAACTCTGGAGCTACGTGCCCTCCACCGACGCGTGGAGCCGCCACGCGCCGGCCTCGTCGCTCTGGCCGGCCGCGCCCGGGACCGTCGACGTCCCGCGCGGCGGGTCCGCTGGCGTCGCGTGGCCGGCCGGGCAGGGGCACGTGCTCTTCCTGTCCGGCGTGGGCGGTGTTCCGCTCGACGTACCGCAGGCCGAACGCGATGAGTTCCCGGGCCATGTCCGCGCCTACCATCCCGTCACCGACACCTGGATCGACGTCGCGGACGAGATGCCCCGCGGCGTCGTCACCACCGGGATCACGCGCTGGCGCGACGGCTTCGTGATCGCGAGCGGCGAGGTGCGCCCCGGCATGCGCACGAACCAGGTCCAGTTCGGCCGCGTCGTCCGGCCGCCCGCCGAGCTGGCGACGATCGACCACGCGGTGATGGTGCTGTACCTCGCTGCGCTCGTCGGCCTCGGCGTGTTCTTCTCGCGCCGGGAGCGCACGGCGGACGACTTCTTCCTCGCCGGCCGACGCATCCCGTGGTGGGCGGCGGGGCTCTCGATCTACGCGACGCAGCTCTCGGCGATCACCTACGTCGCGATTCCGGCGAAGGCGTTCCTGGAGGACTGGGTCTTCGCGCTGACGTCGTTCACGATCCTCGCGATGGCGCCGATCGTCGTCGTCTTCTACCTGCCCTTCTACCGCAGGCTCGGGCTCCGCACGGCGTACGAGTACCTGGAGCGGCGGTTCGCGCTGCCGATCCGGCTCTTCGGCAGCGCGTCGTTCATGGCGTTCCAGGTCGCGCGGATGGCGATCGTCGTGTTCCTGCCGTCGCTCGCGCTGTCGGCGGTCACCGGCGTGGACGTGTACCTGTGCATCGGGACGATCGGCCTGCTCGCGACGGCGTACACGGTGCTGGGTGGGATGGAGGCGGTCGTGTGGACCGACGTACTGCAGGTGTTCGTCCTGCTCGGCGGGCTCTTCGTCGCGCTGTTCCTGGCGGTCCAGGGCGCGGGCGGGCTCGACGCGGCGCTGGAGGTCGCCCGGGAGAAGCAGAAGCTGCGGTGGTTCGCGCCCGGCACGTCGTGGACGGACACCGCGAGCTGGTCGGTGCTGCTCGGCGCGATGTTCCTGCAGTTCGGCCCCTACACGACCGACCAGGCGGTCGTGCAGCGCTACCTCTCGACGCGGGACGAGCGCAGCGCGGCGCGCGGCGTCCTGCTGAACGGCCTCGTCGCGGTGCCGTTCACGTTCTGCTTCTTCGCGCTCGGCAGCGCGCTCTTCGCGTTCTTCAGCGCGCATCCGGCGAGCCTCGCGGTGGGCATGAAGAACGACGAGGTGCTGCCGCTCTTCGTTGCGCTGGAGATGCCGGCGGGTCTCGCGGGGCTCGTGCTGGCGGGCATCTTCGCGGCGTCGATGTCGAGCCTCGACTCGTCGATGCACGCGATCGCGACGGCGTGGACGAACGACTGGCACGAACGGCTCGGGATCGGGCGCGCGAGCGGGCTCGTCACCGGGCGGCGCGTGACGCTGCTCATGGGCGTCGTCGGGACGGGCGCCGCGGCGCTGATGGCGGCCGCGGACCTGCGCTCGCTCTACGACACGTTCCAGAGCGTGCTCGGGCTGCTCATCAGCCCGCTCGCGGGGATCTTCGTTCTGGGCGTCTTCACGCGGCGTGCGAGCGCATTCGGCGTCGGTGTCGGGGCGCTGGTCGCGATCGCGCTGCTGGCGTACGTCCAGAACCGGACGTCGCTCAACTTCATGCTCTACGGCGCGGTCGGGACGTCGACATGCATCGTCGTCGGCTACCTGGCGAGCCTTGCGCGACCGCCGAAGCGGTCGCTCGATGGACTCACGTGGTGGACGCGGACGGCCGCGGCGGGCTGAGCCGGGTCAGTCGCGCTCCGGGCGCGGACGCCATTCCGTCGTGTGGCCTTCGACGATCGTCACCGTCGCCTCGGCCGTGCGCCATCCGTCCCCGCGAAGTCGCAGGCGGAGCGGTCCGGGCGGAAACGCGCGTTCGATCCGGTTCGGCGCCTCGAGCGAAACGGCCCCGGTGGAGCGTGTCGAGGACGTTCGGTCCTGGGCCGTGTGGACCCGAAGTACGCTCCACCGGTCCTTGTCCGCGTCGTAGGCCTCGAGCCAGACCCTCGAGTCGCTCGCCCCCGCACCTCCGTCGACGCTCACGCTCAGTCGGCCGCCGTGGACCAGATCGACCCGGACCTCGGTGACCCTCCCGGGCCGGACCTCGATCTCCGCGGGCCGCACCGACATGGAGTACCAGTCGGTCTCCCCGCTCGGACGCAGCCGTGCTCGCACCAGGTAGTCGCCAGCTGCGAAGGACTCGTTCTCGGCCTCGGCAACGCCGTTTCCGAGCAGCAGCGACACCCCGCGGTCGGAGAACGTCGCGTGTTCTGGCTTGGTCGGAACGGGAGAGACGACGACGGCCACGACCAGACCTGGGTCGCCCGCATCGCCGCCGAGGATCGCCCGAACCGTACCGGGGACGAAGGGGACCTCGTCGAGCAAGAGGTGGTGACGCCCCGGAAGCGTGGCCTCGTCGAGGGTCGCTTCGAAATGCCGTCCGTCCGCCGACGAGAATCTGAATCGGTGACCGACACCGCACGGCAGGAGCCGCTCCACGCGTCCATTCTCGTCGAAGTCGACGGTTCCGCTGCGCGCCGAGCGACGTCCCGTCGTCGACGTGATCTCCAGCTGCTCGGACGACATCGACGGCCTCGGGCGCACTACTGCATCCCGCGGTACCTCCAACACGACGAGGAGCCCGTCGACGCGCAGCTCGGCGGCCGTCGTCGGCGCTTCGACGATCGTGACGGCGTCGACGAGGACCGTGAAGACCGGATCGAGCCCAATGCCGTACGACCCCTCGGACAAGGGGCCGATGCGGAAGCGCCCCAGCTCGTCGGGCTCGGCGCTGGCGAGCGGGTGCCACGCGGCCGCGCCGCGCGCGTAGCGTCGGACCTCGCGATCGGACAGGTCCGGCGCAGGCGGCTTGAAGGCCTTCACCCGAAAACCCGTGATCGGGGTGCCGTCCGTCAGCAGCGCGCGCCCTTCGATCCAGTGCCCGTCGTCGACCGTCGTGGGGGGAGTAGGCTGCGGGACATCCTCGCTTCTGCTGGGTGACGCCGGCGCGTCGCGATCGTCCACGGGTCGCAGCACGCGCGACGCCACGTCTTCCAGCCGGACCGGGGTGTCGACGGCGGGCACGGCCGTCGCCGGGATCATCTCGACCAGCGGCGGCGGATCCGGGACATCTCCGGTTCCCGCAGCGGAACGAAGCAGGAGCAGAACGGCGAGGGCGACGCCGATGACTGCGACCAGGCGGAGAGACATGCGACTCACTCGCGCTCCAGGCGCGGACTCCAGGTCGTCTCGCGCCCGCCCACGATCGTCACCGTCGTCTCGACCGTGCGCCATCCGTCTCCGCGGAGTCGAACGCGGAGCGGTCCGGGCGCGAACGCGCGCTCGGTGACGTTCGGCGCAGCGAACGACAGGGTTTCACCCCGGTCCCCCGAGGCTCGTCGCCCCCGCGTTGTTTGGAACCGAAGGCTCGCCCATCGGTCCAGGCCTGCGTCGTAGTACTCCAGTCGGACTTCGGAACCGGCCGCGGCCGGGCGCCCTTCTACACGGACGCTGATCCGGCCGCCCTCGAGCAGCTCGACCTCGATCTTGGCCGTCACTCCCGGTCGCACTTCGATCTCCTCGGGTCGAGCCACGGCGTCGACCCACGCGGTGTCTTCGGGGTGGAGGATGTACGCGCGCGCGGTGTAGCGACCGGGCGTGACGTCGCCCTTCTCGGTCGTCGTGGCTCCGTCCTCGAAACGGAGCGCCACGTTGAGGGAACGCGGCCCCGGACGCTCGGACGGAGTCGAGATCGGAGCGACGACGACGATGATGGAGTGCTCCTGACCGTCCGCGTCACCCCGCAGGACGGCGCGGACCGCGCCCGGGTCGTACCGGAACTCCTGGAGCACGACGTGGTGGCGTCCCGGAGGCGTGTCCTCGTCCAGGGTCGCCTCGAAGAGGCGGTCGTCCCTGGTCTGGAACCTGAAGTGATGGCCGACGCCGGCGGGGAGCAGACGCTCCGTGCGCCCTTCCTTGTCCATGACCGTGGTTCCTCCCCGGGTCGATCGAGTTCCGTTCGTCGATCGGACCACCAGCTTGTCTGCGCCCAGCTGCGACCCCTTCCGCATCGTCGCGTCCCTCGGAACCTCCAGGACGACGAGCAGGCCGTCGAAGCGCAGCTCCGCGGTCGTCGTGGGAGCCTGGACGAGGGCGACGGCGTCTTCGGCGACCGTGTGGGCCGCCATCAGCGCGATTCCGTACGGGCGCTCTGGTAGCGGGCCGAGACGGAAGCGCCCGAGCTCGTCGAGTTCGGATGTCGCGAGCGCCTTTTTCCACATCGCGTTGCGCGCGATGCGGCCGAGCTCTCGACGCGACACCTCGTACGGCGGCGGCTCGAAGGTGATCACGCGAAAGTCGGTGACCGGCGCTCCGTCCATCAGCACCACGCGCCCTTCGATCCAGTGCTCCTCCTCGACGACGGCGACGGGCTCGAGCGGCGGGACGTCTTCGTCCGAGCGGGGGACGGACGGCTCGGCCGGATCGTCGACGGACACGGACTCACGCGTCGCCACGTCGTTCAGCCGAACGGGGCCGTCGACCTGTAGCGCTGCCGTGGGCGGCGTCCTCTCGACCAGCGACGGCGGCTCCGCGGGACCCTTGGTCCCAGCGCTCGGAAGAAGCAGGAGCAGAACGGCGAGGGCGACGCCGAAGAGTGCGACGAGGCGGAGCACCATGCGACTCACTCCCGCACCATCCGCGGACGCCACGTGGTCGTCTGCCCGTCGACGATCGTCACCGTCGACTCGACCGTGCGCCATCCCTCGCCGCGTAGCCTGACGCGAAGTGGCCCCGGCGGGAACGCGCGCTCGACGATGTTCGGCATCGAGAGCGACACCGATTCGCTCGCGGGCGCCAGGGCCTTTCGACTTCGGATCGTCTGGACACGGAGGCCGTTCCACGTCTCCTTCTCCGCGTCGTAGGACTCGAGCTGCACGAGCGACCCGTCGGCGCCCGGTCGGCCCTCGACGCTCACGCTCAGTCGGCCGCCCTCGATGAGCTCGACCTGGACCTCGGTCACTTCGCCAGGCCGGACCTCGATCTCTGCGGGACGGGCGACCGCTTCGGTCCAACTCGTCTTCCTGCCGGGGACCAGATAGGCGCGCGTCGAGTAGCGACCCGGCAGAACGAACTCGTCCTCCGCTTCGGCTGGTCTCGCGAGGCGGCCGAGCTTGAGCTTCACGTTGCGTGCGGGGACTCCGCTGCGTCCTGCAGCCGCCGACGTGAGCGTCACACCGACGGTGACGTTGAGATCGCGGTCGTCCGCCTCGCCGACGAGCACCGCCCGGACCATGCCGGCCTGGAAGGGGTACTCCTCCAGCCAGACGTGGTGACGTCCGGGTGGCACGAGCGCGTCGAGGGAGGCCTGGAACAGCCTGCCATCACCGGGCGAGTACTCGAAGCGATAGCCGATGCCCGCAGTCAGGAGTCGCTCCGTGCGGCCGTCCTCGTCGAAGCTCGCGCTCCCGCTGTGCCAGAATCTGCTGGAGGCGATTGTGAAGCGCTCCTCCGACCGCTCCCCCTCTCGTCGCACCAGCGCCTCCTGCGGGGCCTGGATCACGACGAGCATTGCGTCGATCCGGAGCTCTGCCGTCGAGGTCGGCGCCTCCACGAAGGTGCATGTGTCCTCGAACCACGTGTGGAACGAGTCTAGCACGAGTCCGTAGCGGCCTGCCGGGAAGGGGCCGAGGCGGAAGCGACCGAGCTCGTCGAGCGTCGCCGTGCCGAGCGGATCGCGCACGGTCAGCATCTGCGCGAGCTGCGCTAGATCGCGATCGGACAGGTTCCCTTCCGGCGGCTCGATGGCGACCACGCGGTGTCCCGTGATCGACGTCCCGTCCGTCAGCACGGCGCGCCCCTCGATCCAGTGCCCGTCCTTGGCCACGGCGACAGGAGCCGGCGGCGGGGTCTCCGCGCGCAACCGAGACCCTGCCCGCGCCGCACCATCGTCGACGGGGAGCGACTCGCGTGTCGCCACGTCCTCCAGCCGGACCGGGCCGTCGGCGGAGGGCGTGACCGTCGCTCGCGTCTTCTCCACGACGGACGGAGGGCCCTGCGATTCCTCCATGCCGGCCATCAGACGCAGGAGGAGGAGAACGGCGAGCGCGACGCCGACGAGCGTGAAGAGGCGGCGGGGCATACGTCTACTCGCGCTCCAGGCGCGGTCGCCAGGACGTCGTCTCGCCCGCCACGATCGTCACCGTCCCCTCGACGGTGCGCCAGCCCTCGCCTCGGAGTCGCACGCGGAGCAGCCCGGGTGGGAACGCTTGCCTGGCGACGTTCGCCGTCTCGAGCGATAGGTGCCCGCTCGCGCGCTCCGACGCCGGCGCGTCCGTGGCCGCGTTCTGGATGATGGCGTGGGTCCAATCGCCCGTCCCCGCGTCGCGGACCTCCAGCAACACCTCGGCACTGTCTTCGCCAGGACCGCTCTCGATGCTGACCTCCAGCCGGCCGCCCTCGACCAGCTCGACCTCGACCTCCGAGACCTCGCCTGACTGGACTTCGACCGCGGCGGGTCGAGCGACCGCCGCGGACCACTCGGTCTCACCGTTGGAGAAGACCTTTGCGCTCAGCGTGTAGCGGCCCGGGTACACCTCGTCGTGCTCCTTCTTTGCTTTCCTGCGGTCGAGAAGGAAGCTCTCGGCGCGAGGCGGTACGGCTGTGGGCGTCGATCCAGATGCCTCGGGAGTGGCGGTGACGAGGAGTCGGACGTCGGAGCGATCCTGACCACTGCGGTAGACCACCCGGATCGTGCCGGGGTCGAGCTCGACCTCCTCCAGCCAGACGTGGTGCCGCCCCGGAGGCGTGCTTTCGTCGAGCGCCGCGCTGAAGAGCCGTCCGTTGCGTGAGGTGTATTTGAAGTCGTGACGGACGCCCGCGTGCAGCAAGTGCTCGAAGCGCCCGTTCTCGTCCAGGATCTTGCTGCCGCTCATCGAGACGCGTCCCTCCTTCGACGAGATCTCGAGGCGGGCGTTTCGAGCGCCCGGTCCGGTCGGCTGCCACGCTTCGTTCGGAGCCTCGAGAACGACGAAGAGCCCATCGAGGCGCAGCTCGGCCGTCGTCGTCGGCGCCTCCACGCGCTCGACGGCGTCGACGACCCAGCCCGCATCGAACGGATCGAGCCTGACGTCGTACGTTCCCTCGGGCACAGGGCCGATGCGGAAGCGACCGAGCTCGTCGAGGATGTCGCTGGCGAGCGGGTCCCAGCCGGTCACGTACCGCGACCGCTCTCGCGCTGCTGGCTCGGAAGGCGCTGGTTCCAGCGCCGCCACGCGGAATCCGGTGATCGGCGTCCCGTCCGCCAGCATCGCGCGCCCTTCGATCCAGTGCTCGTCGTCGACGATGGCGACGGTGGAGGGCGGCGACACGTAGTCCCGCGGGACCGGTGGGCCGGATACGCGGCCCTCCTCGTCCTCCAGGGCCTCTCGGCCTCTCACCGGCTCCAGCTCGATCGGCGCGGAGCGTCCTTCGGCCCCTGCGGCCGTCGCTGGAGCGACCTCCACCCGGGGCGATGCGCCCGAGGCATCCCCCGTCGCCTGGATCAGGCACCAGAGCAGCAGGACGGCCACGAACGAGCCAATGACGAGCGCGAGGCGAGCGGGCATGCGAGTCTCCCGGGGAAGGGGCTCCATCCTTCAAGAAATCCGCCCTGGCGACTACCCTCCCCGCTCGTCGTTCGCCCTGCCCCTCGATCCGACGATCCCCCTCTCCTTGCGCGCCGCTTCCGCGATCCACCTGCTCCTCGTGCTGGGGAGTCTGAGCGCCTGTACGGCCGTCCCGACGGACGCGCCGTTCGTGCTTCCGGACGCGGTCGACGCGGCGCTGGACGTCGAGCCGCAACCGCTCGCTCACTCCAGCCCCGTCGCGACCGAGACGTCGCCGTACGACGCGGCGCCGGGCGCATCTGCCGGAACCTCGGCGGCGCCTTCGCGGAAGATCGTCGGCGTCGTTCTCCCCGACAACGACTTCCTGCCGATCTACATCGCGAGCCCGAACCGCGCGCAGACCGCGTTCATCCCGCTGGCCGCGGTGAACAGCGAGATCCCCGAAACCGGAACGCAGCGCTTCGCGATCCGGATGGGGGGCACGATCGGCGTCGTCCGCTTCCACCCCGAGGGCGACAAGGACACGGGCTTCCAGATCGACGTCGAGATCGGCTTCGCCGGACAGTTCGACGGCTCGCAGAGCCTCGACAACATCGGCTGGAACGGCATCTTCGGGTTCCGCGGCGCGTACAAGCCGGTGAAGGAGTTCGCGCTCCACTTCGGCACGCTCCACAACTCCGCGCACATCGGGGACGAGTACGCGGAGCGCACCGGCCGGCAGCGCATCGAGTACACGCGCGAGGAGATCGTCGTCGGGGCGTCGTTCTGGCCGATCGAGCGGTGGCGGTTCTACTCCGACCTCGGCGTCGGTTTCGGCCAGGAGGACTTCCAGGAGCCGCTGCGCGTCAACCTCGGAGCCGAGTTCTCGGGCGACGAGTCGTGGTGGTTCGCGGGCGTCCCGTGGTACGCGGCCTTCGACCTCGACTCCTTCCAGGAGCGCGACTGGCGGCCGGCGGTGGCGGGTCAGGTCGGGATCATCGTCGACGCGCCGGAGCAGGGCTCGCGCGTCCGGTTCGCCTTCGAGGCGTTCACCGGACGCTCGTGGCTCGGCGAGTTCTCGTTCAGCGACGAGACCTACATCGGCTTCGGCGTCTTCTACGACCTGTGACCCGGGATTCCCTGCGTCGCTTCCGATCGACTCAGAGGAGCCCGGTGAGGACGAGGACGGCGACCACGACGGTCGCGAGGAGGGCGAGGGCGAGGCGGGTGCTCTTCATGGTGGATCGGCGGCGCCCGGCGACGCGCCGAGCGGTCCGCAGTCACCCGTACGCCCGCCCGGATGGGGGATTCACGGGAACGCCGCGTTGGCCGGTATTCGGCATCGTCGACTACGCTGGTGTCGGACTCGCACACCGCTCCCTCAGCTCGATCCTCTGCCCATGAAAACCCCCTCGCTGCTGCCCCTCGTCGCCCTCGCTCCCCTCTCGTTCGCCCAGTCCAACTTTGGCGTCAGCGTCGATTCGATCGGGAACTTCGGGAACGACTTCTCGTACTTCTCGGTGATCTCCGACGACGGCCGCTACGTCGCCTTCCAGAGCGAATCGAGCAACCTCGCCGGCGGCGACGGCAACGGCCGCTACGACATCTTCCGCCACGACCTCGTCACCGGAGAGACCGAGCTCGTGAGCCTGCGGATCAACGGGATGGGGGCCGCGAACAACCTCAGCCTCGCTCCCGACATCTCCGGCGACGGCCGCTACGTCGTCTGGAGCTCGAATGCGTCGAACATCGTGCCCGGCGACACGAACGGCACGTGGGACGTCTTCCTGCACGACATGCAGACCGGCATGCGCGAGCGCCTGAGCCTGACGAGCGCCGGCGTGCAGGCGAACGACCGCAGCGACGAGCCGAGCATCACGCCCGACGGCAGCTACGTCTTCTTCGAGTCCGACGCCGCGCTCGTGCCGGGCGACACGAACGGGCAGAAGGACGTGTACCGACTCACGCGGGCGACCGGAACCCTGGAGCTCGTGAGCGTGAACCAGGCCGGCGCCCAGGGGAACAACTGGAGCTACCACGCCGATCCGTCCGACGACGGCCGGTACGTCACGTTCACCTCGACCGCGAACAACCTCGTACCCGGCGACACCAACGGGTTCGGCGACATGTTCTGGAAGGACATGGCGACGGGTGAGCTCCGGCGGGTCAACGTCTCGTCCTCGGGCGTGCAGTCGAACAGCGAATCGACGTGGCCGTCGATCTCCGGCGACGGGACGACCGTGGTGTTCTGCTGCCGCGGTGCGCTCGTCGCGGGCGACACCAACCAGAACTGGGACATGTTCGCGCACGTCGTCGCCACGGGCGCGACCGAGCGCATCAACGTGCGTCCGAGTGGCGCGCAGGCGAACAGCTACGTCCGCTCGCCCGCGTCGGTGTCGACCGACGGCCGCTACGTGCTGTACGCGTCGCTCTCGACCAACCTCGTCCCGAACGACACCAACCTCTCGCAGGACGTCTTCCTGCGCGACCGGACCGCGGGGACCACCGAGCGCCTCAACCTCTCGATGACGGGGGGCGAGCTGAACGACGACAGCTGGGTGCCCGCGATGACGCCGGACGTCGCCGTGATCACGTACACCTCGGAGGCGACGAACATCGTCACCGCCGACACGAACGGCGAGCGTCAGATCTTCGCCCGTCGCCTCACGGACGTGATCGGGACGAACTACTGCACGGCCGTCCCGAACTCGAGCGGCGCGGCGGGCGCGATGTCCGCGACCGGCTCGGTCGTCGTAGCGGCGAACGACGTGACGCTCCTCGCGACGTCGCTCCCGCAGCAGTCGTTCGGCTTCTTCTTGGCGAGCCTGACGCAGGGGTTCACTCAGATGCCCGGCGGGAGCCAGGGCAACCTCTGCCTGGGCGGCGGCATCGGTCGCTTCGTCGGTCCGGGTGAGATCCAGAACTCGGGGCTGGCCGGCGAGATCTCGCTCGCGATCGACGTGAATGCGCTGCCTACGCCGAACGGCTTCGTGATCGTCGCGTCGGGCGACACGTGGAACTTCCAGCTCTGGACGCGCGACAGCGTGGGCGGGACGCCGACGTCGAACTTCACGGACGGTCTGACGATCGACTTCCGCTAGCGGAGCAGCACCGCCAGCGAGCCGGTGAAGTTCGACGTCGCGGCGCCGGCGCCGTCGACGTCCCGGAACCATGCCTGGAAGTGCCAGGTCTCACCTGCGATCGCCTGCACCGGCCCGGTCGGCTGCGGCACGCGCGTCAGGTCGACGCGCAGGTCGACGACGCCGCTCGCTCCGGACGATTGGATCTCGCCGGGGCCGACGTACCGTCCGATCGCGCCGTTCAGGCAGAGCGTGCCCGCGCTCCCACCCGGGTGTGCGATCGAACCCGGAGTCCGACTCGCCAGGAAGAACGTGAACGAGCTCGCCGGCAGGTCGTACGCGAACAGGGCGAGGTCGTTCTCCGGCACGCGCGTGACGCCGAACGCCTCCAGCCTCGCGCGCGCACCCGTCGACGTGGGCTCGCCGACGCACCCTGGCTCGCCGACGCGGTCGCGCGCCGTGCCGTAGAGCACGTCGACCGAGTCGCCGTACCGCGACGTGATGACGACGTCGTCGTCCCCGTCCGAGTCCAGGTCCATCGTCGTGAGCGACGAGACGGCGAGCGGCCAGTCGAGCACCGGCGGCGGGTCGCCGAACGGCGCGCGGAATATGGCGACCTCGGTCGGCCGCTCCAGGTCGTGCGCCGGGCATGCCACCAGGTCGTCGATGCCGTCCCGGTCGACGTCGACGGCCGTGATGTGCGGCCAGCCGAAGATCGACGCGCCGACGTAGCCCGAAGAGCCGAACTGTCCCGGCGCGACCTGCGGGATCCACTCCAGGATCGGGAAGACGAAGCCCGAGCCGCCCGTTGCCACGTCGAGGTCGCCGTCGCCGTCCGCGTCGAACACCACGAGCCCGGCAGGCGTGAAGTTGATCGTCGGGATCGCGACGCGTGCGCCGAAGGTCGCGCCGCCGAGCCCGGGGTACCAGCCGATCGAGCCGTTCGTGCTCGACGCCGTGACGAGGAGGTCGGTGCGCCCGTCGCCGTCGATGTCGCGCGCGATGGCGTCGATCGGCGAGCCCAGCGAGGCCAGGACCGTCCGCGCCGAGGTCTCGATCCCCGAGGGTCCCTGCGCGTACCAGCGGACGCCCGGATGAGCGGCCGAGGTGACGACGAGGTCGAGGTCGCCGTCGCCGTCGAGGTCCGCGAGTCGCATCGTGCCGACCGCGTGCGCCGGGAGCGGATCGACGAGCGTAGGCGGAAGGAGCGCACCGTCGCGGTTCTCGCACCAGCCCAGCCAGCCGTCGTCGAACGAAGCGAGCGCGAGGTCCTCGTCCCCGTCGCCGTCGAGGTCGCCCGACGCGATCCGGCTCACGCGGTCCGGCGCACCGAGGTCGACGGCGAGCGTGCGCGGGACGTCGAATCCGTCCGCGCGCTCGTTCTCGATCAGCGTCAGGACGCTCGCGCCGGCCTCGTCCGTCGACGCGACCACGACGTCGCGGTCCCCGTCGCCATCCAGGTCGAGGCCGGCGGCGCTCCCGGCGCCGTCGACCCGGCGGGTGACCTCGCGCGCCCCTTCGAAGCTGCCACCGCCCAGACCGCGGCTCCAGCCGATCTGCTGGGCCGCGCACGCGTGCGCGACGTCGAGGATCCCGTCCCCGTCGAGGTCGCAGACCCGCGCGTCGCTCACGCTCCATCCGCCCGGCACCGCGATCGCATGCGGCCCCGCGAAGGCCCCGCTCCCGTCGTTCTCGAACCACGCGGGCGGCTCACCGTTCGCGCGCGCGGCGACGGCGTCGAGGTCGCCGTCCGCGTCGAGGTCCGCGAGGTCGATCGAGACGACGCCGTCGATGTCCGCGTCGACGACCTCGTGCGTGTGGAAGTTCGCGTACCCGCCGTTGCGGTACCAGCGGAGCTCGCGCGCGGGGACTCCAGCGGAGACCGCGACGGCGACGACGAGGTCGGTCTGCCCGTCCCCGTCCACGTCGCCCGACGCGACGCCGCACACCTCTCGGAAGCGCCCGGGAAGCGCGAACGGGCCGTACGCGAACCCGGCGCCGTTGTTCCGGAAGAGGCGCACCGAGCGCGAGATCGGCTCGACCACGACGACGTCGAGGTCCCCGTCCAGGTCGAAGTCCGTCAGGTGCGTGGGCCCGATGACGATCCCCTCGACGTTGGCGGCTCCTGTCGTGAAGCGCGTGGGGGCGAAGTAGGTCGCGTGGCCGATCCTCCGCAGGACGAAGACACCCTTGTCGCTCGCCGACGCCGCGTCCGTCGTCACGACGATGTCGTTCCAGCCGTTGCCGTCGACGTCGCCGATCCGCACATCGACCGCGGTCCCCGGCAGCACGTCGATCCGGTGGGGCGGGCGGTAGCCCGCGCCCACGTTCTCGAGGACGAACACGCGAACGGGTTGGACCGTCACCGCCACGAGGTCGAGGTCGCCGTCGCTGTCGACGTCGTCCGTGCGCCACAGCGCCCGGTGACCGGGAACGGACGCCAGCCGCTCGAGTCGTCCGAACCCTCCCGACGGCGCGGCGGGGAATCGGAACAGCGAGGCGGACCCCTGTGCGGAGAGCGCGAGGTCGACGCGTCCGTCCGCGTCGAGGTCGACGAGCGGCCCGAGGCGCGGCGACTGCACGACGTCCGTCAACCCGACAGGCTCGGAGAGCTGCGGGGACGGGGCGGCGTGTAGCGGCGCGAGCGCTGCGAGGAGCGAGGCGACGAACCTGGCCGACGTGCGGGCGTCCAGGAGCGACATCGCTCCACTGTCCGCGTCGGCCGTGGATTCGCCAGGCGGGAAACCGCGAAACATCGCGGACATCCCACCGCGTGTCAGTCAGCGCAGGACGATCGCGGCGCCCTCCGCGCCCTCGACCACCCGCGCGACGTCCGTCCCGTCGATCCAGTCGTAGAACTCGCCCAGGGGTGTGACGAGGCCCATGTGCGGGATCACCGTCGGACGGATCGCGCCGTGCGTGTAGATCTTCGAGAAGATGCCGAGCAGCTCGTGCGAGCCCTCGGAGTAGATGCCGCCGCCCGAGTTCCCGATGTAGGTGGGGGCGGAGATCATCCAGAAGCGTTCCTTGCCGACGCTGTGGTGGAGGTCGCTCAGGTGGCCGAGCGTCGGGATCGGGTCGTTGCCGAGCGGGCAGCCGACCGCGACGACGCCGTCGAAGACGCTGATCTCGCGCAGGCGCGCGCGCGTCGGCAGGTGCGCGCCGACCTCGAGGCGGTCGTCGGTATCCAGCGCGAGCAGCGCGGCGTCGAGCGGCACGTCGTGGGCGAGGAGAGTGGCCGTGAAATGCACCTTCGCGCCGTCGACCGTGCGCACGATGATCGGGATCGGGCACTCGCGCTCGAGGGAGTCGGCGCGGATGTCCCGCACGACGTGCCAGGACGTCAGAACGAGCGTGCGGTAGCGGGTCGGGTCCTCGTCGAGCGGGCGGGACGGAAGCAGCACCCCGCTCCCGACCGTTGCGTCGCCCGCGAGCTGCACGGTCGGACCGACGGTCGAGGACCACAGGTGATCGCTCTCGGTCTCGTTCTCCAGGCGGTCCCGTACGCGGCCGAGCTCGTCCCGCGTCTCGTCCACCAGGCTGGTCGTCGCGTCGAGGGCGCGCACGAGCCCGTCCCAGCGCACGTCGAGACCCGCCTCCAGGTCGTCGATCCGCTCGGCCTTCCGCGCGATCCGCTCGACGTCGTCCAGCGCTGCCCGCTGGCGGTCGAGGGTCGACTGCGCGGCCGAGAGCTCCGACTCGAGCTCCTGGATCCGGGCGTTCAGCGCGGCGACGTGCTCTCCGTCGGCGACGTCGCTCGGCAGGGTCGCGACGCGCTCCTCCAGGGCGACCAGCTCGGCACGCCGGACCGGGGCGGGCCGCCTCTGCTGCACCTCCTCCAGGGCGGAGAGGCGTTCCTCCAGTCCGGACTGGCGGGTCACGCCCATCGTGATCAGCGCGGCGGCGCCTGCGACGCCGAGGAGCAGGGTTCGATGCATGGGGCCCTCGCGAGGGTTGGGGGCCGAGCGCTGCGCGCATCGGCGGGGGGGAAGGAGCCGGTCGGGTGTGGCCGGGGCAGGCCGTCGCATGAATGCGACTTCCTATTCCTTCCATCGGCGCGAGGGCGCCCTCGGGTCGAGGGTCAGATGCGATCGCCGTGTGGAAAACCGTGGAGAAGGACCATTCGGAGAGCCCTCTTCACAAACCGTTGATGGGGGTGCCTCGGAGTTGTCCACATGTGGCGAAGCGGAGTCCATCGGTCCCAAAGCGATGCTGCTGCGGCCCTTGCGACGTCCATCCCGAGGTTGTCCCCGTTCTTCGCGCACGTCTCCACGGTCCGCACTGCAAAGGAATGAACGCCTGGAGTCTCAGGCAGCGCAGTCTGGGAACTTCGTGGACATGGTTGCCCCGCGTGCCGTTCGGGCTCCGTCAGGGGCGGCGGTCCTGTGGCACACTCCGTCGAGATCGGCACCGTCGATGGGATCGAGCCCGTCGGCACGATCGGACGCGGGAGACGCCTTCCCGTCGACCCCGGTCGGGACTCCGAACGGGGTGCGGCCTAGGATGGCTGCGCGCCATCGCCGAAAGGGCGCTCCCCGCGCCTCCACCATGCCGATCTCCCCGATTTCCGAGATCGTCGAGGACCTCCGCAACGGGCGGATGGTGATCCTCGTCGACGACCCCGACCGTGAGAACGAGGGCGACCTCGCCATACTCGCGGAGAAGGTCACCCCCGAAGCGATCAACTTCATGGCGCGCGAGGGCCGCGGCCTCATCTGCGTGCCCATGGCGGGCGACGTCTGCGATCGCCTGGAGCTGCCGATGCAGGCGGCTCACAACACGAACGCCCACGGGACCGCCTTCACGATCTCGATCGAAGCCGCCACCGGCGTCACGACCGGCATCAGCGCCCAGGACCGGGCCCGCACCATCCAGGTCGCGGCGAACCCCGACGCCCGCGCCGACGAGCTCGCGCGTCCCGGCCACATCTTCCCCCTCCGGGCGAAGGACGGCGGCGTCCTCGTGCGTGGGGGGCAGACCGAGGGGATCGTCGACCTGGCCCGCCTCGCGGGCGGGTCGCCCGTCGGCGTGATCTGCGAGATCATGAACGAGGACGGGACGATGTCGCGGATGCCCGAGCTCGAGGCCTTCGCGGACATCCATGACCTCAAGATCTGCACGATCGCGGACCTGATCGAGTACCGGCGGCGGAACGAGCAGCTCATCGTCCCGGAGGTCGAGGAGCCCGTCCCGATCCAGACCGACCACGGCCTGTTCCACATGCACCTGTTCCGCTCGAAGATCGACGGGAAGGAGCACGTTGCGCTCACCCACGGGCTGTCGGCCACCGGGGACGGATCGTCCGCCGACGCGATCGACGACGACGTCTTCGTCCGCGTCCACTCCGAGTGCCTCACCGGGGACGTCTTCGGCTCCCAGCGGTGCGACTGCGGGCCGCAGCTCGACAAGGCCATGGCGATCCTGGCCTCGAAGGAGCGCGGCGTCCTCGTCTACCTCCGCCAGGAGGGCCGCGGGATCGGGCTCGCCAACAAGCTGAAGGCGTACCACCTGCAGGACCGCGGGATGGACACCGTCGAGGCGAACGAGGCCCTCGGGCTGCCCAGCGACCTCCGCGAGTACGGGATCGGGGCCCAGATCCTCTTCCACCTGGGCGTGCGCCGGATGAGGCTCCTCACCAACAATCCCAAGAAGATCCACGGCCTCGCGGGCTACGGCCTGGAACTCGTCGACCAGGTGCCGCTGGAAGTCGAGCCCAACCCCAACAACGTCAGGTACTTGCGTACGAAGGCGGAGAGGATGGGGCACACCTTCTCGGGCGCCCTGGGCGCCGCTCCGGACGCCGAATCCGCAGCCGGAGGGGAATAGGGCCCCCCGGGCGACGTCCATGCTCCCGCCCATGGGAGCGCTGATCCACATGACGAGCCTCGACTCCCTCGACGACGCCGACCTGGTTCGGACGACGCTCGAGGGCGACGCCCATGCGTTCGAGGTCCTCGTCGAGCGCTACCAGCGGCGGCTCTTCGGCCTCGTGCGGCACTACACGAAGAGCGCCGTCGAGGTCGAGGACATCGTCCAGGACACGTTCCTCAAGGCCTACAGCCGGCTGGAGACCTTCCAGAGCTCCTCGGCCTTCTACACCTGGCTCTACCGGATCGCGGTCAACACGATCCTCGACTTCATGAAGCGCCAGGGGCGGAGCCCCGTCCAGGCGGTCGAGGACCCGGAGGTCGTGGGGAGGACCGGGACCGGCGCCAGCGACGCGACGACGGAGCGACTCTCGATCCGGCCGGACGCGCGGCTGGAGCGCGAGGAGATCGCCGAGATCACCCGCGACGTGATGGACGAGCTGCCGGACATCTTCCGGACCGTGCTCGTCATGCGCGAGCTGGAGCAGATGACGTACCAGGACATCGCCGACGTCCTGGAGATCTCGATCGGAACGGTCGAGTCGCGCCTGTTCCGAGCCCGCGCACGCTTCAAGCAGAAGCTGCTCCAGAAGCACCCCGAATTCGCCGCGAGCCAGGACGAGTCGTCGTCCGGCGCGCGGAGCGGCCGTCCCCGCAGTGGCCGTAGCGATGAACGATCGACCCGCGCGCAGCAGCCGCGGGATCGAGGTACGGACTGGGAGGTCCAAGCATGAACCCCGACGCAACGATGAGGTGTGACGTCGTCCTCGCCCTCGTCCCCACGTTCGTGGACGGTGAGGTGACGGAGAGCGTCGCGAGCTCGGTGCGCGAGCATCTGAAGGACTGCCGGTCGTGCAGGGCGGCGGTCCAGGAAGAGCGCTCGCTGCGCCAGTGGTTCGTCCCGACCGAAGACGTCGAGGTGCCCGACGGTTTCGCCGCGCGCGTGGCGCGCCGCGCGTTCGCGGGCGACGAGGGGCTGGCCCCCGTCGCGCCGAACACGTTCGACCCCGAGGCAGGCTATTCCGAGGCCGGCGTCCTCGTTCCGTTTGCGACGGCTGGCGCGACCGCCGGCGCGCTCGCGGTGCGAGACGGCCACGGGCTGCTCGCGTTCTCCAGGACGCTCGTCGCGGCCGCCGCCGCGGCGATGGTCGCGGTGACCCTGATCATCGCGAGCGGAGGTCACCCCGCCTCGCAGGGGCTCGGTGCCTCCCAGGACCTCGACGAGGCGCTCGAGGCGCTCGACGAGGAGAACCGCTCCCTCCTCGACGACGAGGACCCGGCGGAGACGCCGGACGAACGCTGACGGCGGTCCCATGAAGGACCCGCGGTTCTGGTCGGTCGTCCTCGCCGGCGCCTGGTTCCTGGTCGGACTGGGCGTCGGTGTCGCTGTCTCGGAGCGTCAGGACAATCCGAGTCCGCTGGCCAGCTACGCCGACTCGATCTCCAGGGTCTTCGAGCTGTCCGAACCGCGCCGGCGCGTCCTGCTCCAGCTCCTCGACGAGTACGAGTCCCAGCGCGACGAGATCCGCAGACGCCACGAGTCCAACACCCGCGACGCGATGGAGCCCGAGCTCCGCGCCCTCGATGCGGCCGTCGAATCCCGCATCCGCGACACGATCCTCCCGCCCTCCCAGCGCGACCTCTACGACGAACTCGGTCGCCCCCTCGCCCAGGTCGCCGCCCGCTGACGGCGCCGCCCGCACCGCCACCCCTCCCGACTCCATCCCATGGCACGTTCCTGCGGATTCCGCATCGGTCCCCGACGCTTCGAGCTCGTCGTCCTCGACGGCAGCCCGAAGCGGCACAAGATCGCCGCGTACTACTCGGGCGAATTCAGCCCGGAGGCCGCCGCCGCGTTCGCCGAGGGCGACGTCTCCGGGGTCGCCTCGGTGCTCAAGGAGGCGGCGCGCACGCACCGCATCCCGGTCGAGAACGTCACGGTCGTCATGGCGTCCGACCAGGCCGCGTTCCGGCGCCTGACGCTCCCGTTCTCCGATCGGTCCAAGATCGACCAGGTCCTCAAGTTCGAGATCGAGAGCGAGCTCCCGCAGTTCGACATCGAGGACGTCGTCGTGGATTACCACGTGATGTCGGAGAACGAAGCGGGCGCGGAGCTGCTCGTCTCCGCCGTCCCGAAGGACGACATCCACCGCACGCTCCTCGCGTGCGAGAAGGCGGGCTTCGAGCCGCTGGAGGTCGAGCTGGAGGCGACCGCGATGGTGAACGCGGCCCTCGCCGCCGACATCTGCCACATCGACGACGCCCAGCTCCTCGTGCACGTCGGCGAGCATTCGACCTGCGTCGCCGTCGTGGCGGGGGCCGAGATTCGCGAGCTGCGCGTGATCCACATCGGCGCGATGTCCCACCTGGCCAAGGAGCTCGATCTCGCAGCCGGTGAGCCGCTCGCGGCCGCCGACGACGAGGGCGATGAAGGTGGCGAGGGCGACGAGGCCGCAGAAGCCCCGAGCGGCGCGGATGCCCTCGAGGAACTCGACCCGATCGAGGCGAGCCGACGCATCGACCAGGCGATCAAGCGCATCCGGCGCGAGATCGGCCGCACGATCTCGGCGGCGCGCACGTCCCAGCCGATCGAGGCGATCTACGCGTGCGGCATGGAGCTCCCCGGCCTCATCGGCGGGAGCGTGCTCGACGTGCCCGTGTACGTCCTCGACTGCTTCGAAGAGGACTCGGGCCAGCCGGCCGACGGATTCGGCGAACTCGTCGCGGCCTACGGCGGCGCATTCCGCCAGCTCGGCGGCGGCGCGATCCAGCCCTCCCTGCGGCGCGACGAGCTGCGCTACACCGGCACGTGGGAGCGTCTGGAGTTCCCGGTCGCCTTCGCCGTGCTGATGCTGACCACGTTCCTGGGGATGGTCTACATCCTGCAGATGCGAGAGATCAGCGCGATGCGCGATCACGGCACGCTGCAGTACCTCCAGAACATCAACTACTTCATCGTCGGCGACGGCAAGCGCGGCGGTAATCCGATCCTCAATCCGGTGCCCAAGGATCTCGCGGACCGCGCGGAGATCTACCGAGAGACGAAGGTCACTCCCCTCGGCGTGAACATGCCGCTCGAGGAGATCCGCTCGCTCAAGGCCTCGCTCCAGCAGCGACTGGTCGCGATCCAGACCGAGGTCGGCGACATCCAGGAGATCCCGCTGCCGCCGTCCGCGTTCGCCGCGATGACCTGCGTGCTCAACGTGATGCGCAGCGATCCGACGTGGCGGCCGTCGCTGCGCGCGCTCAAGGCCGACTACGAGCAGGCCAACTCGCGCGAGAACCTGCCGGAGCACATCAAGGTCCGGCTCGACGTGACGTTCTTCGCGACCGACACCGCCGAGGCGAGTTCACACATCGACGCGTTCGACCGCGCGCTCCGCGACCAGCCCTGGTGCCTCGACGTCGCCTCGTCGACGACCGAGCCCATCAGCGGCGGCGGCGGCCTCTACGTCCAGGGGAAGAACATCCGCGTCGACCCCTCCAAGTTCTTCGACGCTCGCTCCAACTGACCAGGTCAAGAGGTCCACGATGGTTCGCATCATGATCGCCCTCCTCCTGGTGGGCTCCGCAGTTCTCGGCTACCTCGTCATGGGACAGAGGAAGGTCATCGACGAGCTCTCTCTCGCGCTCCAGGAGGGCGGCGAGGTCGAGAAGTCGGCAGAGGACATCCTCGGGTACGCGCACCTCTACACCGCGTACAAGGAGCGCAGCGCCCGCGAGGGCGTGAAGGACAACGACGAGAAGGGCGTCCAGACGTACGTGCGTGAGATCGCGCTCCGGCCGCGCGTCCTGTGGGGCAACGTCCGGATCCCCAACCCGACCGAGCGCCAGCGTGTGCAGGGCTACAACGACCGCGCGTACCGGCTGACGCCCCAGGAGAAGGGTGCCTCCTTCGATCGGAACCGCATCGCGAACTTCCTGTACCTGCTCGAGTACGAGAGTCGGAAGCTGCGCGTCACGAACATCGACCTGAAGGTCGCCGAGCGGATCGACAAGCACGAGGTCCCCAAGGACCGGTGGGCGGTCGACGTGACCGTCACGATGCGCGAGCGCGTCAAGAAGTAGATCGCGGCTGCTATCCTCGGCGCGATGTTCCGCGCCACAGCGCCGCTCTTCGCCCTGCTCGCCGCCTGTGGCGATCCGCCCTCGACTCAGGAGAGCGCGGACGGCGAGGCTGACGATCGCGTCGCCCTCGTCGGAGGCGAGGTGCCCCGCGGCGTCGTCGCAGGGACTCCGAACGTGCTGATCGTCACGATCGACACGCTGCGCGCGGACCACCTGGGCTTCCACGGCTACACCGCGGGCACGTCACCCTTCCTCGACGGGCTCGCCGAGGAGTCGGTCGTCTTCGACCGCGTGTATGCTCCGGTCGCGACCACGCTGCCGAGCCATACGACGATGTTCACCGGCGTCCTCCCGCTGGAGCACGGCGTTCTCGCGAACATCGCGGACGGCCGCACCTACAAGCGGCGCGAGGATCTCGTCACGCTCGCGGAGCTCTTCGAGGCGGCCGGCTACTCGACGGACGCGATCGTCAGCGCCTATCCGCTCCGCGCCGAGTTCGGTCTCGACACGGGGTTCGAGCGCTACTCTTCGCCGCCCCGCCGCCAGCGGATCGCGAGCGCGACGACCGACGCCGCACAGGCCGCGATGGCCGACCAGATCGAGCGGCGGAAGCCGGGCTTCCTCTGGCTCCACTACTTCGATCCCCACGGGCCCTACAACCCGCCGTCGGAGGTGCTCGACCTCTTCGACGTGATGTCCACCGAGCGCGCGGACGAGCTCCGCGCGAGGGGGTTCGCCGAGCGCGCCCAGAGGCCCACCGGACAGTGGAACATCCTCGAGACGGGCATCCGCGCCTACGACGCCGAGATCCGGTTCGTCGATCAGGAGCTCGCGCGACTCTTCGAGAGCGCCGCCGCGAGCGGGTGGATGGCGGACGACACCGTCGTCCTGATCGCGGCCGACCACGGCGAGGGCCTGAACCAGCACGGCGTTCCCGGGCACGGGCTGGTCTGGGAGGAGCACCTGCACGTCCCGATGCTCCTGCGAGCGAAGGGCGTCGCGCCGCGGAGGCTTCCCGGGCCGGCGTCGCTCGCTGATCTCGCGCCGACGCTCCTGCACGTCCTCGACCTGCCCGGTACCGACGCGTTCCTGGAGCAGGTCACGGGGGTGAACCGGTTCGCGCCGACCGTCTCGCACGCGGATCTGCGCATCCTCGCGCACACGTCGCCGCGGCTCGCGGAGGGCGAGGATCTCGGGTTCTCGCTGCGCGCGGGGAAGTGGAAGCTCCACCGGGACGCCGGCGGCGAGGCGTCGCTCTACGACCTCGACGCGGACCCCGACGAGCTGACCGACATCGCCGCCGAGCAACCGGACGTCGTGGCGAAGCTCGCCGCGGAACTCGACGCGCAGCTGGCGCGCGCGCGCGGCGAGGTGCGCACCGAGGAGGCGAGCGACGACGCGCGGTCCGCGCTGGAGTCCCTCGGCTACGGCGGCGCCGGCCGCTGAACTCCGATGGTCAGGACAGCGCGGCGCCGATCATCCGGTAGAGCAGGCGTGCCCCGACGATCGCGTCCCACGACGTGCCCTCGGGGTCGCCGTCCGGTCCGGGGCTGACCTCGACGAGGTCCATCCCGACCACGCGCTTGCCGGCGCGCGCGAGCGCTTCCAGCCAGACGATCGCCTCGTCCCACGACAGCCCGCCGGGGACGGGCGTTCCCGTGCTCGGACACAGTGACGGGTCGAGAGCATCGACGTCGAACGTCACGTAGACGTCGTCGGGCAGGAGCTCGAGCGTGCGCTCGGCGAGCGTCTGCACCTCACCGTCGAGGCGGGCGTCGGCGAGCTCGTTCTCCAGCACCGCCGTGATGCGGTCGTCCTCGACGATCGCGTCGAACTCCTGCTCGCACAGGTCGCGGACGCCGACCTGGATGAGGCGCGCGACGCCGTCGATCTCACCGAGCACGTTGTCGAGGATCGACGCGTGCGAGCGGCGGAACCCCTCGTACGCCGGGCGCAGGTCCGCGTGCGCGTCGAACTGGAGCACCCCGAGCCCGGGCCGGTGCTCGGCGCACGCCGCGATCGCGCCGAAGGGGGTCGAGTGGTCGCCGCCGACGAGCACGGGCAGGCGCTCCGCGACGAGCCGCTCGTCGAAGAACGCGCGCACCATCTCGGCGACGGCGTCGCTGCGCTCGTCGACGATGCGCACGGACGCCTCGTCGCTCGCCTCGGCGCCGCCGCGCGCGATGATCGGTGCGGCGACGGAGCGCGCCTCCTCGTTCCAGCGCGCGATGCCGACATCGATCGGCGCCATCCAGATGCCGCGCTCGTAGGGGCGGCCGAACCGCAGGTCGAACAGGTCGATCTGGCGGCTCGCGGCCAGGATCGCCTCGGGGGCGCGCGCGGTGCCCTGGCGGTAGGAGGTGGTCGCTCCGAAGGGGACGCCGAGGACGTGGACGTGGGCGTCCTCGGGGCCGAAGGGGAGGCCGAAGAGGCCGCTGTCGGCCGCCGCGGCGGCGTTGGGATCGAGGGCCATCGCCGGATTCTGGCCTCCGGGAGCCAGAAACGCCCGTCCGGGCACGAGTGGATCGGGACGAGACCCGATGGAGATCCCCGGGGCCCCCTGAATGCGCCGGCGCGGCGCGTGTAGCGGCCGCCGAGGTTCACCGCAACATGAGCAAAACCATCGACGTGGACGGATCGTCCCACGAGAACGAGCCCCGCCGGCCCCGCAGGAGCGGCGGCGGAGACGGCTTCGACCCCCCGTGGGGCAAGAAGGGCTGGGGACGCGGCCGCGGAGGCGGCGGGCGAGGCCCTTCCGACACCCCGCTGGCCGTCCGGATCGCAGCGACCGTACTCGTCGTCGTCGTGATCACGCTCGGCGTGCTCGGTATGAGCGGCCGGCTCGGCGTGACGCGCGTCGAGGCGAACGAGGTCGCTGTCCGCGTCAACTACCTGACGGGCACCGAGACCGTGGTCGTCGACCCCGGCTACCAGTTCTACGTCCCGTTCCTGATGGACGTCTACAAGTTCGACGGCACCACGCAGGAGTACGTGATGGCCGGCGACTCGTACCGCAGCGCCAACGTCGCGCCGTACCTGACGGTGCGCGCGAACGACGGCTCGAACTTCTGGTTCGACGAGCTGAAGATCCAGTACGAGATCATCCCCGGCGCGGCGAACGTGCTGCTCGAGGACTCCGGTCTCGGCGACACGTACAAGCAGGAGTGGATCAAGGCGTACGCGCGCTCCGTCCTGCGCGACGAGTTCGGCCTGTACAGCGCCGTCGACGCCGCCGACCCCACGACGTACAAGGCGGCGCCCGAGGAGGCGCGCAAGCGGATGAACGAGATCCTGGAGCCGCACGGGATCAGCGTCGTCCGGATCATCACGCCGAACCCGCAGTTCGACGAGCGCTACGAGCACGCGATCGAGCAGCGCAAGGAAGCCGACCAGGAGGTCGAGGAGCTCCGCGCCCGCTCCGAGCAGCTCGTGCAGGAGCGCGAGCAGCGCCTCGCCGCCGTCCGCAAGGAGAAAGAGGTCGAGATGCAGGAGCTGCGCGGCACGCTGACGAAGGCGCTGCTGGCGGCCGAGCAGGAGGCGATCCGCGTCACGCGGTCCGCCGACGCGTTCTCGACCGAGCGGACCGCGGAGGGTCGCGCCGCCGAGGCGCGCCTGACCGCCGAGTCGGAGGGCCTCGTCGCCAAGTACACCAAGGAAGCGGAGGGCATCGAGAGCCGCGCGCAGGCCCTGGAGGAGCGCGGTGAGGTCGTCGTGCGCGAGGCGCTCGTCGAGAAGCTCCTCGGCGTCCGCTTCACCCTGATCCCGTACAGCCGCGATCCAGCGCCGCAGCGCCTGGAGCACAGCGGGAACGCCGCCAACGCCGGGCGGCTCGTCCCGTCCGAGATGGGAGGACAGTGAGCATGAACCGTCAGGCCAAGATCTTCATCGGACTCGTCACGGCGTTCGCCATCGCGCTGCTCGCCGGTGCGACCCTCTTCGTCCGCATCCACCCCTGGGAGTACGGGGTCAAGCAGAACCTCATCGCCGGCGGCTTCGCCGAGCGTGACTTCGACACGGGCTTCGTCCTGCGCGTCCCCGGCGTCCACCAGTGGCACCGGATGGACCGCCGGACGCACTTCGTGACCTTCGCGAACCAGGACGTGCGGACCGCGCTCGGCACGAACCGGCCGGCGCTCGAGATCCGGACCAAGGACAACAACCTCGCGACCTACGACCTCTCGGTGACCTACAAGATCATCGACGGGCTCGCGCACAAGATCGTGATGGAGCGCCGCAAGGACATCTATCGCGAGCGCGTGCTGGCGACGGTCGAGGCGGTGATGCGCGAGGAGCTCGCGCAGCTCGCGTCCGAGGAGATCTTCAGCACCGTCGCGCGCCTGGAGGTCGCCAAGACCGCCCTCGAGCGGCTGAAGAACGACCTCCTGGAGTTCCACTGCATCCCGGACCAGGTGCTCATCCGCGCCGTCCGGTTCCCGGCGGGCTACGAGGCCCGGCTCCAGGAGAAGCAGCTCACCTACCAGAAGCGCGAGCTCGCCGAGTCGCAGCGCGCGGTCGAGGACCAGCGGGCGATCACCGAGACCAAGGCGGCCGAGATCAGCGCGGCCGAGAAGGAGCTGCGCGGCGACTGGGACAAGCGACTGCAGACGGCGCGCTCCGAGAACGAGGTCGCGATCGCGGCCGTGCGCGCCGAGGCGAACATCTACGACCAGGAGACGCGCGCGAAGGCGAGCGCCCTGTACGAGGCGTCGATCGCGAACGGCAACCTGGCGATCGCGAAGGCCGAGGCGCTCCGCAACGATCTGCGGAACCGGGCGCTGGACACCGTCGGCGGTCGGATCTACCTGGCCCAGAAGGCGGCAGAGAACCTCGACATCCAGTCGGTGACGCTGAACAGCAACGACCCGCGCGTCCCGTCCGTGATCGACATCGGGGCGATGGTCGAGCTGCTCGTGGGCGGCGAATAGCGGGATTCGGCGCCACCGGCGAGGATTCGTCGGATTCCTGCGTCCCCAGGGGGCGCCGCGGGGACCCTCCCGCGGCGCCCCTTCGTCGATCTTCCCGTGCAGCTCCCCCCCGACCCCGCCTTCGACGCTCGCCTGCGCCGGCTCGCGCGCACCCTCCTGCGCGACGAGGCGGGCGCGGACGACGTCGTCCAGGAGGTCTGGCTCGCGAGCCTCCAGCACCCTCCTTCGCAGTTCGACGACGCCGAGGCCTGGTTCCGCGCGGTGACGCGGAACATCGCCTACAAGGAGGCGCGGACCCGCGAGCGGCGCACGCATCGCGAGAAGGAGAGCGCGAGGCCCGAGCGGATCGACGAAGCCGCGCTCGACCTGGAAGTCGGCGAGATGCGCGCGCGGCTGGAGCGGGCCGTGGACGACCTGGACGAGCCGTACCGCGAGACGATCCGCGCGCGGTACTTCGAAGAGCTCCCCATCGACGCGATCGCGGACCGCTTCGGTCGCCCCTCGTCCACCGTCAAGTCGCACCTGCGGCGGGGCGTGGATCGACTGCGGGCCCAGCTCGAGCGTGACGTCGGGGACCGGCGTGCGCTCGGCGTCGCGCTGGTCGGCGGGTTCGACTGGGTGTCCGAGGATCTCACCGCGGCCGAGGAGGGCGTGGCGGCGACGACGTTCGCCGCGGGCACGGCCGCGACGGTGCGCGCGGTCGCGCTGGCGCTGCTGGCGGTCGTTCCCGTCACCGTGGCCGTCGTCGCGCTCCGCGCTGGCGATGGCGCCGACGACGTGCCGACGGTCGAGATCGCTCGCGGCGAGGCGCCGTCCGTCGGCGGGCCGGAGGCCGACCCGGTCGCGTCGCCCGCGACGTCGGAGCGAGCGCCGATCGCAGCCGGACGCGGTTCGGGGACGACCGCGCCGCTGGACGCTGCCGGCGACGATCGAGCGGCCGAGGTCGCGACGCCCGCCGGCGGTCCTGTCTTCGAGGTCCACGTCATCGACGCCCGCGGGACGCCCGTGGCGGGCGCCGAGATCCGGGCGCTCGACGGAGCGCAAGAGACCGTCGTTGCGACGACCGCCTCGGACGGGATCGCGCGCGTCGCAGCGTCCGACGCCTATCCGCTCGATCGGCCGGCGATCGCGCCGGCGGGGCTCTCTGTCGCTCTCCTCGCGCGCTCGCCTGGCCACGCGGATTCGTGGCGCCACTACCCGCTCGTCGGAACGCTTCACCGCGTGCAGCTCCGCCTGCGCGGCGAGAGCTTCACCGCGCGCGGCGTGGTCGTGGGGACCGGCGGCGCGCCCATCGCCGGCGCCACCGTCACCGTCGCCACCGATCCCACGCTGATGGTCGGGCGGAACAGCCACGGCGTCGCGACGGAGGTGGTCGCGAGGACCGCAGCGAGCGGGGACGACGGGACGTTCGAACTCGGCGGGCTACGCCGCGAGAGGATGTCGCTGGTCGCCTTCCATGCCGGGCATGGAAGCGGTCGGATCTCGGTCGCAGGGCAGGACGCGGACGGAGGGTCGCTCGAGATCGAGCTCGCTCCGTTCGGGGAGCTCACCGGTCGAGTCACGGACGCGGGCGGACGGCCACTCGTGGGCGTTCGGATCTCGATCGAGCCCGTCGGGATCCCCGAGGTCGACTCCGTCGTCGTCCTCAGCGACGACGATGGTGACTATCGATACCCCGGTCTTCCATCGGGGCGCGTGACGGCGCGCTACGACGGAGAAGGCGACGCGCGAGCGACCGTGCCGCTCGCGGTCCAGCCTGGAGAGGTCGTCCGGCGGGACGTCGTGCTCGAGACCGAGAGGACGTTGCGGGTCCGCCTGGTCGACGCGGACGGCGCGCCGGTCAAGGCCGCGCAGGTGTTCGTGCGTCAGTTCATCGGCGGATGGAGGCGCAGTGCGACGGTCGACCCGGACGGTCGCGTCGAGTTCGAGGCGCCGCCGAACGTCGGGCCGGACGGGGTCCTCGGGCAACCGGTCGACCTCGTCGTCAGGCCGATCGCGACCGGGTACCCGTTCGCCATCGCGACCCGTCGCCTCGATCGCTTGCCGACCCGGCCGATGGAGATCACCTGTCGCCCGCTCGACGAGTTCACGGGCTGGCTCGAGGGATTCGTCTTCGACGATGCGGGGTGGCCCGTCACGGACGGCAAGCTCGTCGTGCGTGAGCCCGACGCGCTGCTCGTCGGGCGCTACCTGCTCGATGCCGACACGGGGCACTTCGACGCCAACCGCCTGCCGGTCGGTCCCGTCGAGCTCTTCGTCCAGACACAGACCTGGCCCCGCTACTACATCCGCACCTTCGAGAGCGACGGCGGCCGGCATGACCTCGGGACGATCGAGCTCCCCGAACCCGCGACGCTGAACGTCGACTGGGGCCTCACCGACGAAGGCGGGCCTCTCCGCCACCGGCTCGACCTCGTGACCTACAACGGTCGGGGCTACGGCGGCCGCGTCCCCCTCTCGGACGGGACGGGGCCGATCGCGCCGCGCTGGACCCTGCAGCCGGGGCTCTACATGGCGCGCGTGAATCGAGCCGACGGAGAGCGCATCTTCGTTCGATTCCTGCGGCTCACGAGCGGCTCCGAGCGCACGCTCGAGATCCGGACCGAGGCTCCCGAGCTGGTGCACGTCGAGATGACGTGGCTGTCCGGCGCGCCCCGGACGATGTCGGCAGACGTGTACGTCGTCGGCGACGTCGACCATCGGTTCCCCGTCGGCACGACGGACGCGCATCTCCGCGAGATGGCGGCGGATGGCGTGCTCCTCGCGTCCCTCGAGCCGCGACCGGCGATCGACGGGACGTTCCAGTTCGAGTGGGAGGCCTCCGAGCCGGCGATGCTCGTCCTGCACCTGGCCACGGACGACGGATGGCAGGCCTGGCGGTTCTTCCGCTACGGCCTAGGCGGCGGCGCGATGCCCTACAACTCGTACGACTTCGCGCGCTGAGGCGCCCGAGGGCGTCGCACGGCGGGAATCGGGGAATCCGCCAAGATGGCGGGGGGCGGCGGCGTCTAGCCGGCAGAACGCCTCACGCATGCCCCAGGACGACGGACGCGATGCTCTGACCTCGGACGCTGCCCTCCTCCGCGCCTGGCGCGGAGGAGACGCGAGCGCCTTCGGAGAGCTCGTCCGCCGACACCAGGGCGGGCTGCTCCGGCACGCACGCGCCATGCTCCGGCACGGCGGCGCCGCCGAGGACGCGGTGCAGGAGGCGTTCCTGACACTCGCCAGGACGCCGCCGTCCGATCTCGAGCCCGCACAAGGGGGGCTCGAAGCCGCTCCCCAGGAGAACGGCAACCCGCGCGGTCTCGGCCCCTGGCTCCACCGAGTCACGCGCAACCACTGCCTGGACGCCATGAGATCCGACGTACGCCGCAGGCGCCGCGAGGAGGCCGCCGAGGGCGACCGACCCGCCGCCACCCTCGATCCCTCGCTCGCCGGGATCGATGCCACCGACACACGGAGCGCCGTCGAGCGCTCGCTCGCCTCGCTCCCCGACGACCAGCGCGAGGTGCTCGCGCTGCGGCTGTTCGACGACCGGAGCTACGCCGAGATCGCCGCGATCACCGGCCGCAAGGTCGGGACGGTCGGGTGGTTGATCAGCGTGGGGATGAAGGCGCTCGCCCGTGAGCTGAGCCCGCTTCTGGAGGCCTGAGGAGGACGAGACCGATGAACGACAAGATCCAAGACGAGTCCATCCGAGAAGACGCCCGCGACCCCCGGCACGAGATGCTCTGCAAGGTCGTGTTCGGCGAGGCGACGGCGGACGAGATCCGCGAGATCGAGACGGCGCTGGAGACGTCGGCCGCGCTGCGCGAGCAGAAGGCCGAGCTGGAGAGCACGCTCGCGCTCGTGCGCGGCGCGTACGGCGAGAGCGCGAGCGATGAGCTGTCGAGCGATCGGTTCGACGCGGTGCTCGCGGCAGCCGGGACGCCGGAGACCGAGCCCGCGCCGACCGTGCGTGCCTGGTACCAGGGACCGGCTGCAGTCGCACTCACGTTCGCCGCAGCATCGCTCGCGATCGCGGGCGTGTGGTGGTCCGGACTCGAGGCGAAGCGCGCTTCCGACACCGACGTCGTGGCGGGGCTCGACGAGTTCTCCGAGCCCGTCGTGCCGGAGGCGGAGGGCCTCCTGGCGATCGGCTACTCGGTCGCCGATGACTCCGGGGACGAAGCCCGGCGAGTCACGGAGGGCACGGTGGAGGTGCAGCTCGACCAGGACGCGCTGCGCTCCGAGCAAGCGGTCATCGCGACCTTGGAGGAACGGGTCCGTACGCTCGATCTGGCCGTTCAGGACGAGAAGAAGGCCCGCGACGACGCGTTCATCGGCTACTCGACCACCGAGCCCGCGGACTCGATCGTCCAATTCTATGCCGACGCGGATTCGTCGGGGGACGTGCTGACCCTCGTGTCCGACGCCGGAAAGCCCGAGGTCCAGACCGAGGCCGGGCGCACGATGTTCTCGCTGGGCCTCGCCGGCGTCAGCGGCGGATCGGCCGACGCCGCGGTGGCGCCGACGTCGCCGTCCCCCGGTGGGCCGTCGACGCCGGCTGCTTCGACGGCTTCCGACAGCTTCGGTGCGAGCCGCAGTACACCACCGGCGGCGGCCGATCCCGTTGCCGTCCCAGGCCTCGGCGGCGCCGCGGGCGCTGAGCCGACGGCGGGTGTTCGATTCCGCCGCTCCGCCAGTCCGACCACGGGCGGCGGCGGTGGCGCGAGCGCGAAGAAGGCCAGTCCGCCCGCCTCTGAAGTGGGCGCACTCCACGAGCTCGGCTACGCCGGAGGCTCCGAAGAGCCCGACACGAGCACCCGTCGGGGCTTCTACGACGGCAAGAGCGAGTCGTCGGACGACTTCTTCCTCGGCCGCGGAGCCGCACCCTCGTCGGGCGCCGACGAGATGCCCCGCGGCGGCCGCACGACGTACCGCGTCATCGTCCCGCCCAAGCGCCTCCCGAACGAGCGCCCGCGCGACATGTTCTTCCGCTTCTGGGGCGACAACCCGTTCGTGATCACCGATCGCGACGCGCAGTCGACCTTCGCGGCCGACGTCGACACGGCGAGCTTCACGCTGGCGCGGCGGATGCTGCGCGAGGGCTTCCTGCCGCCGCGCGAGCAGGTGCGCACCGAGGAGTTCGTCAACTTCGCCCGCGCCGACATGGCGCCGCCGACCAAGGACACGTTCGCGCTCCACGGCGAGCTCGCGCCCAGCCCGTTCGGCGGCCGCGAGGACCGCTGGCTGCTGCGCGTCGGCCTGCGCGCCGCCGAGATCGACCGCGACCAGCGCCCCGCGCTCGCGCTCACGTTCGTCGTCGACACGTCGGGCTCGATGAAGGAGAACAACCGCCTGGAGCTCGTGAAGCACGCCATGCGGCTTCTCGTCGGCGAGCTCGACGCCCGCGACTCGATCGCGATCGTCCGGTTCTCGAACCAGGCGTCGGAGGTGCTCCCGCCCACGTCGGCCGCGGCCCGCGACGCGATCGAGACCGCGCTGTTCCAGCTGCAGCCCGACGGCAGCACGAACGCCGAGGCGGGCCTGAAGCTCGGCTACGGCCTCGCCGAGCGGACGCTCGCCGAGGGCGTTCAGACGCGCGTCGTGTTCCTCTCGGACGGCGTCGCGAACGTCGGCCAGACCGATCAGGACCGCATCGCCGCCGACGTGGCCGCGAGCGCCTCGCGCGGGATCTTCCTGAACACGATCGGCGTGGGCCTCGCGAACCACAACGACGTGTTCCTGGAGCAGATGGCGAACGAGGGCCAGGGCGTCTGCGACTACGTCGGCGACGCGAAGGACGCGCGGCGCGCGATCGTCGAGCGCTTCGTCGGCAGCTTCGTCACCGTCGCCAAGGACGTGAAGATCCAGGTCGAGTTCGACCCGCAGCAGGTCCTGCGCTGGCGCCAGCTCGGCTACGAGAACCGCGCCGTCGCGGACCGTGACTTCCGCAACGACGCGGTCGACGCGGGCGAGATCGGCGCCGGCCACCAGGTCGCGTGCCTCTACGAGATCGAGCTGCCCACGGGCGCGAGCTCGACCGACGCCGAGGCCGCGCTCGCCACCCTGCGCGTGCGCTGGAAGCCCGTCGCGACGGGCGAGGCGCAGCCGCTCCAGGAGGCGCTGGAGATCGAGCGATCGCTCGGCTACGGCGAGATCACCGCGGCCTCGTTCCGCGCGGCCTCGCAGGGCTTCCGGCGCGCGGCGCTCTCGGCGCAGCTCGCCGAGTGCCTGCGCCGCTCGACGCACGCCCGCGGCGATTCGATGGAGGGCCTGGGGCGCGAGCTCGCGCAGCTCCTCTCCGAGGACCGCGCCGAGGACACCGCGACGATTGCGGATATGACCAAGCGTTCGATCGACCTCGGGCTCGCCGCCCAGATCCCGGCGTTCCTCGTGGGCGACCCGGACGCGGCCCACCGCCAGGCGTACTACGACGCGCTGATCGAGAGCCTCGGCGGCGCGGATGATCCAGTGCCGGACGGCAGCGATGCGAAGACGTACGAGTCACGTATCCGCGATCTTCTCGAGCGTGACCGCACACCGAGGGGTCACTAGCGCGCACTGCTGGTCCAACTGGGGTCCCGTTCCCGGGCTCCCCGGACTGGAGAGCAGGAATCGGAAAGCGAGGCCGTCCGCGAGCGATCGCGGGCGGCCTTGTCTATTGCCGCTCCGAGCGTCCTGCATCAGCGACGCAGCCGCCGCGCCGCGTCGATCTGTTCGGAACCGCTCATCGGATTGGCCACGCCGTGAGACACGCGCGTCCTCACCGCAGGACGTGTCGCCGGATCGAGGCGCAATACGGCCCCTGGCGGGGCCAGGACGCTTGGCCCGGGATTCGCTACTCCCTTCGCGACCGGCCCGAGGCCATGCGCTCAGGCCGCCCCCCGTGGGCACCTGAACCCGCTCGCTCTCGCAACTCGCCGACGCCGCGCACACCGCACGGCGCCGGGCGCGCGTCGGGTGCTCCCTCACCCGACGCGCCGCTCGCACCCGGGCCGGTGCTCGCCATCGCGTTCCCTCGACCTCCTCCGGGGCCGGGGGAACGCTTCGTTTTGGCGCGCTTCGTCCATCGCTGGCCGCGACGACGCGTAGGCACTGCGGCGTGCGAGCCGCCCACCCGTGGATCGAGACCTCGACTCCGTCACCGACGAGCACCCGAAGGCCGGCTCCCTACGTTCCCGGCCTTGGCGTCGCCTTCCGAGACCTCTGCGCTGGGCGGCCCGGGTCATCGCCGCGGTCATGGTCATGGTTGGTCTTTACTTCGGCGCCGCCGAGGTCGGGACGCGGATCGCCATCGAGGCGGAGGCCGACCCCGCGCCTGGCGAGGTCGACGTTTACCTCGTCTCCAACGGCGTGCACGTCGACGTCTGGGTCCCGGCGGTCCGGGCCGAGCGCGACTGGACGAAGTGGCTTCCTCGGGAGGTCCCCCTTCGCCGGTCCGGGTATGTCGCGTTCGGGTGGGGCGACCGGAGGTTCTTCCTCGAGGTGCCGACGTGGGACGACCTGACGGCTGATGTGGCGATCCAGGGCGCGCTGTGGCCGACGCCGTCCGCCGTGCACGTCACTGCCTACCCGGGTCCACCCGGTGCAGACGACCGTGTCCATCGACTGCGGATCACGCGCGCGCAGTACGCGTCGCTCGTCGATCACGTCGACCGGGCGTTCGAGCTGGACGACGGCGGTCGTCCCGAACTGCTCGACCACCCGGGCTATCACCACAGCGACCGGTTCTTCGCGGGCCGCGGGAGCTATCACCTCTTCCGGACCTGCAACGTCTGGACGAACGAGGCGGTCAAGGTGATGGGGCAGAAAGCGGCGCTCTGGGCGCCGTTCGAGAGAGGAGCTCGATTCCACCTGCCCCGCAACCGCGGCGAGCGGTAGCTCGACCCGAGCCTCCGTCGATTCGACCGAATCGCGTCCTGTTGCGAGCCCTCCGCGGTCGATCGATCCACTGGCCGGCCGTCGTGCCGGCGCCTCCATGGTCGTCGACATTCTCTTCCTCGTCGCCGCTCTCGCGTGCGCGGTCCACGGCGCTCGCGGCGGCGCCTCGGTGCACGTGACGGGCGTCCTGGCGGTCGTCGGCGGCGCGGCGCTCGCGGTTCCGCTGGCTCGCCTCGTCCTCATGGTCATGGGCGCAGCCGGAGAGGCGGCCGCTGCGGGAGGGCTCCGGATGTTCGTCGGCTGCTTCGGCGCGCTCTGGCTCGGAATCCATGCCATCGGGCTGGTCGTGCGTTCGCGGACGCACCGCGCCGCTGCGGGGACGAGCGATCGCGTGCTCGGTGGCGCGGTGGGCCTGGCGCACGGCGCCCTCACGGCTCTCGCCGTGTCGGGCGTTCTGCTGGTCTTCGTCCCGTCACTCCGCGCGGCGATCGTCGAGCGTCCAGCGGGGCGGCTCGCGGAGCGCGGCGTGGCGTTCGTCGACGATCATGTGTCGCCGAAGGCTCAGTCGCCTCGACCGAGCGTCTCGGGGGACTTGCTCCAGACCAGCGCGTCGACGCAGTAGAAGGCGCCGGTCGAGACGACCGCGCCGACCAGCGCGGTCAGGAAGAACAGGCCCAGGTCGTGCTCGTGCGTCAGTCCCTTCCAGAACTTCTCGGAAGGCGACGTCCATGAGTAGCTGAACGTCGACCTCTTGCACCACGTCACCCAGGCGACGAGCAGGACGCCGACGTTGAGCAGCAGCAGGCCGAGCCTGAATCGGGTGCGAGAGTCCATCTTCCGGTCCACGGCCCTCACGATATCCGCACGTCCGGCGCCGCCGGGCCGCCGAACGTGTCTCGATCGTGACACGGCTTCAGTCGGAGAGGCTCGGCGCCCGACCTGCCCTGATGCGGTGTGCCCGCGCCGCGTCACGCCATGAGCAGGAACACAGATCGACCGCAGAGGCCTGCCGCCCATCGCGCGCACCTCATGGTCCTGGCGGCCGCGGCGGCCCTCACCGCGTGCAGCAGCAGTGACGCCGACGATCCGGCGCCGGCCGAGACGCGCGCGACGGCCATGGCGTTCACGCCCTGGCCCCACGACGCGACGCTCGCCGCCGTCAGCTTCACCTACGACCAGATCCTCGCGAACGGGGACTGGGTCGCGCACCACCTCGACCTCGGCATCCCGTGGGAGGAGGCGCTGCAGGGCGACCCCTACCCGACCGCGGTCGAGGACGAGCTCAACGGCCGCGTCGCGAACACGCCGCTCGGCACGCCGGTCTACCTGGCGGTCACGCCGCTCAACGTCGGACGCGACGGGCTCGCGGCGAACTGGGGCGCGACGGGCGCGGAGCCGCTCCCCGCGCCCTGGGACACGCGGGGCTTCGCGGACGCCGAGGTGGCGCAGGCCTACTCGTCGTACGTCGCGGACCTCGTCGGGCGCTTCCAGCCCGCGTGCCTGAACTTCGCCATCGAGGTCTCCGAGCTCGCGCTCAACGACCCCGCCGAGTTCCAGGCCTTCCTCGGCTTCGAGGCGACGGTCGTCGCCGATCTCCGCGCGCAGTTCCCGGACCTGCCGCTGATGGTCTCGGTCGGACTGAAGTCGCCGAACTCGGCGGCGATGGCCACGCTCCGCGCCGAGATGCCTGCCGCCATCGCGCACGTCGACTGGGTCGGCCTCAGCGTCTACCCGTACGCGTTCTTCGACCACGCGGACAAGGGCGACCCCGCGAACCTGCCCGCCGACTGGTTCTCGCAGGGCGTCGACCTCGCGGGCGGCAAGCCGGTCGCGGTCGCCGAGACGGGGTGGATCGCCGAGGACCTCGTCATCCCGACGTTCTCGCTGAACGTCCCCGCGGACGAAGACGACCAGACGCGCTTCGTCCAGGCGCTGCTCGCCGAGTGTGAGCGGCACGACGCCCGCTTCGTCACCTGGTTCAGCGTCGCGGACTTCGACGCGCTCTGGAACGGCGTGCTCGCCCAGGATCCGCTCGCGCAGATCTGGCGCGACACCGGGCTCTTCGACGGGATCCAGGTCGCGCGTCCGTCGCTCGCGGCGTGGCAGGCGCGGCTCGCCGTGCCGCTGCGCTGAGTTCCCTTCCGGGCTACGGCTCGATCGTCCAGTCCGCCCAGCCGGCGGTCCCGAGCTCGAAGAGCGTCAGCTGGCCGTTCGCGTACGCCCACGAGTTCGTGGACGTGCCGCGGCGCCTGACGTCGGTCGGGGCGGCCGGGACGCCGCTCAGCACGATCTCTGGCGCCGAGGTGTCCACCGTCTGCACGACCACGGACAGGTCCCGGGTCGCGTCGAGGCCGACGTCACCGAGGTCGAGCGCGACCGAGTCGACGTTCTCCATCTCGATCAGATAGAGCGTGTCGGTCGCCGGTTGCGCGCTCCAGAGGATCGGCGTCATCGCGCCCGCCTGGGTCTGCACGATGTCGAGGTCGTGCCAGCGGCCGCTGCGGTCGGCGAGCGTGCGCGTCACGTCGCCGGGCTGGGGCGTCTGCAGCGTGTGCTGCTGGAGCCAGTCGAGCGTCGCGGTCGGGTCGAGTGTCGACCACGAGTGCAGCGACGAGTTCACGACCGTCTGCGAGGAGTCTCCGCCCCGAACGAGCAACCGGTCGTGCAGCGCGTTCGTCTGGTCGAGGATCGACTGGAGCGGATCGAACTGCGCGTACCAGTGCAGGACGGGCACGTGCGACAGATTCGACGCCATCTCGCCCGCCGCATCGGTCCCGAGGGAGATGTGGTCGAGGTCGACGGTCGAACTCTGCAGGTAGGCGAACGGCGCCACGTCCGGCGACGCGCCGAACATCAGCGGGCTCTCGAACAGATTCGTGTCGTTCGACGTGTGGTACGTGGCGCGGAGCGACGCCGTCCCCGTGTGGTTGACCACCGCGGCGAAGCGGACGCCCTCGGGGTCGAGGTGACGGGCCGCGTAGCTCGCCGCCGCGCCACCGCCCATCGAGAACCCGACGGCGTAGATCCGATCGAGGTCGAGCGGCAGCCGCGAGCCCAGGAACTCGAAGCTCAGCTCGATGTTCCGCTGCGCGTACTCGATGCCGTAGTTGAACTTGTGGGCGCCGAGCGGGATGTAGACGACCCAGCCGCGCGCCATCGCGTCCTGGACGAGGGCGGTGTTCTGGACGACCTGCGCCGGCTCTTCGCCGTAGCCGTGGAAGAGCGTCAGCACCGGCGCCGGGTACCGGACGCGGCGCGGGATGCCGAGGACGAACTCCTCCTGCCAGGTCTGGCCGGGGAAGTTCATCGTGATCTGGAGCATGCGCCCGGGCATGACGCCGATGTCGAGCGCGGGCGTGAACGGGTTCACGAACGTCCCGCCCAGGGACGACTGGGTGGGCGTGCCCTGCGGGACGGGCGTGCTGCTCTGCAGCACAGCGAGCGCGAGGGGGACGATCATCGGGGCGCGGTGGTCGGACTCCGTTGGCAGACTTCGTGGACGGAGTCGTAGCGGGAACATGGGCCCGCAGGGAACTCCGATGAACCCTACCTCGCCCGGAATGCGAGGCTTCCAAATGGACGATGAACGATCTCACCGCGTTCCCTGCACTCTCGGGGCGGGGCTCGGCTTTCTCGGAGTGGGACTCGGCGCCTTCGGCGCACACGGTCTCCAGGGGATGCTGGAGGCCGCCGAGGACGCGGCGGAGCGTACGGGCTGGTGGGAGACGGCCGCGCACTACCACCTCGTCCACGCCGTCGCGATCGTCGCCGTCGGCGCGGCGCTGGGCGCGGACGGCGCCCGAGGGGCGACGCGCTGCTTCGCGCTGGGGATCGTCGTCTTCAGCGGCACCCTCTACGCGATGGCGCTGGGCGCGCCGCGCTGGTTCGGGGCGATCACGCCGATCGGCGGCGTGCTCCTGATGGTCGGCTGGATCCTGGCCGTCATCGCGTCGAGGCGCGGGCGGCGGAGGGTCGCGGGATAGACTGATCCCCTCGATGTCGGATTCCCCGGACGACGCGGAACGAAGGCTGCACAAGGAGCTCCTGCACGAGGCGCTGGAGCTCCCCGCCGAGGAGCGGCGCGCCTTCATCGAGCGCAGGCTCCCGCCCGGCGCCACGCGGGAGGACGCGCTCGCCCTGCTCGCCGAGGTCGACCAGCTCGACGGCTTCCTGGAGGAGCCGCTCGTCGCGTCCAAGGAGGTCTTCCGTCCGCCGCTGCCCGAGCGCATCGGCGAATACCACGTCGAGCGCGTGCTCGGATGGGGCTCGATGGGGGTGGTGTACCTCGCGCGTCAGCGCGACCCCGACCGGCCCGTCGCGCTGAAGGTCCTGCGGATCGACAGCTCCGGTCCCGCGACCGTCGATCGGTTCCGCCGCGAGTCGCAGGCGCTCGCGCGGCTCTCCCATCCGGGCATCGCGACGGTCTACGAGGCCGGCTTCGCCGACCTCGGCTCGGGGCAGCAGCCGTGGTTCGCCATGGAGTACGTGGACGGCCAGCCCCTGGGCCGACACGCCTCCGAGGCGAGCCTCGACCATCGGGCACGCGTCGACCTCGTGGTCCAGGCGGCCCGCGCGGTCCAGCACGCGCACGACCACGGGATCGTCCATCGCGACCTGAAGCCCGAGAACGTCCTCGTCGACCGCGCGGGGTCCGTCCGGGTCGTGGACTTCGGCGTCGCGCGGACGCACGAGGAAGACGTCGAGGCGCTGACCCTGACGGCCACCGGGCAGGTCATTGGAACGCTCGCGTACATGGCGCCGGAGCAGGCCAGGGGCGGCGTCGCGGACGCCGGCTCCGACCAGTTCGCGCTCGGGGCGATCCTGTACGAGCTCCTGACCGGCGAGCTGCCCCTCCCCGTTCGCGGCCGGCTCCCGCACGACGCGCTGCGCGCCGTGGCGGACGGGATCTGGACGCCGCCGTCACGGATCGACCGCAGCCTCGCGGGCGACCTGGAGTCGATCCTCGGGACGGCTCTCGGGTCCGAGCCGAATCGCCGCTACGCGACCGTGGGCGCGCTCGCGGACGACCTGGAGCGGTGGCTCGCGGGGCGGCCGATCCTCGCGCGCTCCCCCTCGCGGTTCGACGCCGTCCGCCGCGTCGCGCGCCGTCACCCGCTGCCGTTCATCGTCGCCCCGATCGCACTCGTCCTGCTCGGGGCGGTCCTGACCGTCGCCATCGACGCGCACCTGACCCGCAAGCGCGAGGGCGAGGTCGCGATGCTCATGTCCGACGTCGCGCTGCACGCCGACCTCGTCAGGGAGGCCGTCGACCTCTGGCCGGCGCACGGTGAGACCGTCGAGGCCCTCGAAACGTGGCTCGAGCGCGCGCGCGGCCTGGTCGGTCGGAGCCCGCGACACCGGGCCGAGCTCGACCGCATGCGCGAGCAGGGCAGCGGCCTCCGTACCGCCGTCGGCGCGTCGATCGGCGTGAAGTGGCTCCTCGGCTCGGCCACCAGCCTCGTCGACTCCGTCGCCGTCTTCGCGGCGCCGGGCGGACTCCTCGAACGGATGGAGAATCGCCACGCCGACGCGGCAGGGCTCTACCGGAACACCGTCGCCGCGCACGAGAGGGCGTGGAAGGACGCTACCTTGCGCGTGAGGATCGACGAGCGCTTCGAGGGCTATCGGCTCGATCCGATCGAGGGGCTGGTGCCGCTCGGTCCGGACCCGACCTCGGGGCTCGAGGAGTTCGCCGTCTACTTGACCGGTGCCGTGCCGACGCGGGAGCGCGCGCCCGACGCACACGTCCGCGCGCGCGTCGGCGACGCGGTCGTGCTCGTCCTCGTCCCCGGCGGTGACGTTCTCATCGGCGGCCAGAGCACGGACCCCCTCGCGCCCAACTACGCGGGGGACGTCGACGTCGAGGACCACGAGAGCGAGCCCGTCGAGGTGCGGCTCGAACCGTTCCTCGTCGGCAAGTTCGAGTTCACGCAGGACCAGTGGCTGCGCCTCTACGGCACGAACCCGAGCGACTGGGACGACGGGTCGGAGTTCTTCGGGGCATCGATCACGGCGCTCAACCCCGTCGAGTCACTGAGCTGGGAGCGCGTCCTCGCTCGCCTCCCGCGCTTCGGCATGACCCTCCCGACGGAGGCCCAGTGGGAGGTCGCCGCCCGCGGCGAGAGCCTGCTCTCGCGCGTCTTCTGCGAGCGAGCCTGCGACTGCTTCCACTACGTCAATGGCGACGGTCAAAGCGCGCGCCCGGGCGCGGAACGCGCGGCCTCCGAGGTCGACGGCTACTGGACGCATCGCCCGGTGGGCGACCTCGGGGCGAACGGGTTCGGGCTGCACGACGTCCTCGGGAACGTGTGGGAGCTTTGCCTCGACGATTACAAGGTCGACTACCACGAGCAGCGCCACCGGCCCGGCGATGGCTGCGTGATCGCGGAGCCCGACGGCGACGTCTCGCGCCGCGGAGGCGGGCCGAGGCTCCCGATCTCGGCGTACCACGTCTACAAGCGCAGCCACAAGCTGTTCGACGACGGTGATACGCTGACCGGGTTCCGTGCTGCGATGACGCTCCCCGGCCGGTGACATGCCCACGAACGCTCCCATCGACCCGGACCGCGAGCTCGACGACCTCGCGAACGACCTCTACGACACGCTGAGGCAGCTCGCGCAGCACGCGCTGCAGCGGACGCCGTCCGGCGTGCTCGACCCGACCGAGCTCGTCCATCAGGCCTGGCTGCGCCTCAACGAGGGCTTCAGCGGGATGCCGCGGGTCGAGTTCCTGGCGCTCTGCTCGACCGTCATGCGCCGGATGGCGGTCGACGAGGCGCGCCGTCAGGCGGTGCGCGACGGCGGCTCCGGACACGAGCGCGTCACGCTGACCTCCATCCCGAGCGATCCGCAGCGCCGTCCGTTCGACCTGCTCCAGCTCGACCGCGCGCTCGTCCGGCTCCGTCGGGCCGACGAGCGGTGGGCGCGGATCGTCGAGATGCGGTTCTTCGGCGGGATGACGGGCGACGAGGTCGCCGAGGCGCTCGAGATGTCGCGCCGGACGGTCGGCCGCGACTGGGCGCTCGCGCGCGCGTGGCTGAAGAAGGAGCTCTCCTGAGCCACCGCGCGCGCGCAGGGGGCCGCTCAGTACTTCGCCTCGTTCCGTCGCGCCGGTTCGACCGCGTCCTCGTCGGCGAGCGCGTCGTACAGCGCGCCGACCCGTTCCGTGATCGGGCCGACGTGGTCGAACGGGACGTCGTCGATCTGCGACACGGGCACGACGCTCCGCACCGACGTCGTCATGAACGCTTCGTCGAAGGTGCCGATGTCCGTGAACGGAGTGAACTCCTCGCGCACCTCGATCCCGTCGGCGCGCGCGGCGTCGAGCACCGCGCGGAGCGTGACGCCCGGCAAGACGCCCGACGGCGCGGTATGGAGCGCGCCGTCGCGGACCAGGACGAGGTTGCTCTGCGTTCCTTCCAGCAACGCTCCGTCGTCCGACAGCATCAGGTGTTCGTACGCGTCGGCGTCGCCGTGGGCGGCGATCCAGGCCTCGCGCAGGAGGATGAAGTCCGACGTCTTCACGGCCGGGTCGGGGCGGCGCAGGCCGGGGACCGAGCGCATCGTCGCGCCGTGCTTCACGATGTGCTCCGGCAGCCCGCGGAACGGCGTGACCGCCAGGAGGACGTTCGACGTGCTCCCCAGCTTGCGCGCGGGCTCGGCCGAGACGTCGACGCGGATCCGCGCCTCGGCGCCGAAGGCCTCGGTCGCGTCCGCGGCGGCCGCCGCCACCGCCGTGACGAGGGCGTCCTCGTCGTACTCGAGGGGCACGCGGAAGCCCGCGATCGAGTCCCTCAGCCGGTCCAGGTGCGTTCGGAGGCCGAAGAACCGGCTCCGGCCGAAGGTGCGCAGTCCTTCGTAGACCCCCGGGGCGACGTGGTCGATCGCGCGGGAGGCGGAGCCGAAGGCGGGGTGGAAATCGAGGAGCTGGGCTCCGTCGTGAGACGCGCCGTAGAGACGCTGCTCCGATTGCAGGACCAGGGGCATGGCGGGAAGGGGCCGCGGCCGATGGTAGGGGGCCGTGGGCGGTGGAGACGCTCGGTCGGGCCCTTGCCGGCCCGGAGACCGGGCCTATGATCCGCCGTTCATCGCGGAGAGGAACGGGGATTCCTCTCCATTCCCGGCCGCACCCGACGATGTCTCGCACGACTGCCGCTCACCTCGTCCTCGCGCTCATTGCCGCGTCGACGCTGCTCGCGTGCGGCGGCGCCTCGATCCGCCCGACCGGGACGAACGAACCCCGGCTCGCGTCGGATCGGCTCGGCAGCGTCCGCAGCGCGCTCACGTACGACGGCGACTGGATGGGCGGCGTGCCGCTGCCCGAGGACCTCGACGACGACCTCGACCTCGCCCGCCGGCGAGGCGTCGCGACGATCATCGACCTGCGCGACGACCGCGCACGCACCGCGCTGCCGCTCGACGATGCCGCGGTGCGCGTCGGCATGGATCTCGTGGTCGTGGAGCGCAACCTCCCGAGCGACACGATCCAGGACCTGACGTCCGAGATCTCGAACGCGGCGATCGACTCCGTGCGCGACGTGCTGAACCGTCCGGGCCGCGACGGGGTGCTGCTGCTCGACGACGACGGGTCGCTCTCGGCCGCCGTCTACGCGATCCACCTCGCGGCCGACAAGGGCGCCGATCCGTCCGACGTCCTGCGCGGTGCGCGGGGTTCCGGGCTGTCCGACCGCGACGCCGACTTCGTCAGGAGTCAGGTCGCGCGGATCGGGGGGTAGCGAAGGGTTAGAGCCCGCTGATCAGGAACGCGATCAGGTCGGCGCGCGCGCTCCCGGAGAGATAGAACGGATGGCTCGCAGCCGGGCCGCGCGCGGGATCGAGCAGCGCGTCGAGGCTGTCGACCGATCCGTCGTGCAGCAGTCGTCCGCGCAGGAAGAGTCCGCCGAGGCTCCGCGCCTTGATCTCGTGGGGCAGCGACGGGACCTGGATGTCGTCGAAGATCTGGTCGAACAGCACGACGCGGTCGTCGTACGTCGTCCCGAGGTCGTTCAGCATGTTGCTGTACGGGAATCCGCGCGTGAGCTGATTCGTCGGGAGGTAGTTCACCCGCAGGAGGTCGAGCGGGATGGTCGGCAGCGTCGTCGGGAAGAGCGGATCCCCGTGGCAGTCGAAGCACTGCGCGAAGTAGATCGTCTCTCCGCGCTCGACCGACACCGGGTCGCCCGGCGGGCCCTGCGGGTACCGGATCGAACCGAGGTAGGCCTTCAGGCTGCCCAGCGCCGCGTCGTCGATCCTGCGGCCGAACGGCCGGTCCGCGTCGCCGAAGACGGGCTGGAACGGCGCATCGACGAACGGGAAGCCGCCCGGGGGCACCGGGACGGACGTCGTGGCGAGGACCGTCGCCGTCTCGTTGGTGATCTGCGAGCCGATCCCGGGCGCCATCTGGTTGAGGAACGCCGCGCCCGGCGTGTCGACGATCGAGGTCGCGTCGAGCCCCACGATCACGTGGAAGCTCATCATGTCCTCGATGTCGAGGAACTCGCCCGACACGCCCCAGGGGCCCGTCGACGGCGCGTCGAAGAGCGAGGGGTTGGTGACCGGCGCGCCGATCCCGTCGGGCAGCATGTCGACCTGGCCGACCGGAAAGTCGTCGAGGTCCAGCAGCAGCGCGTCGACGTCGCCCTCCGTGGCGTTCACGTTCACGGAGGCGCCCGTGCGGGAGATCGGCGTGCCGCCGACGGACGTCAGCGACAGCGGCAGGTACGGGTACAGCGCGCTGGAGTTCTCCGCGACCGCGAGCAGCGCGCCGAGGTCGAGCAGCACCGCGCCGGGGCCGTCGACGCGCGCACCGATCGAGCCGGTCAGCGGCATCATCGGGTCGTACCCGTCGTAGACGGAGCCGTCGACGACGCCGTGGCACAGCGCGCACGAGAATCCGAGCGTGTCACCCATCGCCGCGTCGACCACGCCGTTCCCATCGACGTCGTCGGCGACGAGTCCGACGATCGCGTGGCCGGCCAGGAGCCGCTGGAAGACCGCCGGGTCGTGCAGCGTCGGGGCGTTCGCGGGCGAGAGGTCGGTGCCGAGCTCGGTCCTGATCGCGTTCAGGACCGCGGGCTCGACCCGACTGGAGTCGATCTGGAGTCCGAGGTCGAGCGCGTCGATCGTCGCGAACGCGCGGGCCAGGAGGCCCTGGGGCAGCCGCACGGCGCGCGTCCAGTAGCCCTCGGTCCCGAAGGTGCCTTCGCGGAACAGCGTGCGCCCCTCGGCGACGTCGCCACCGTCGGGGTCCTGGGGACCGACGTCGATCGGTCCGACGAAGTTGCTGCAGGAACCGAGCAGCAGGGGGAGGAGGACGAGCGGAGCGTGCTTCCGCAGGGGACGTGCGGTCTCGAGCATGGGGATCACCTCGATCGAGAGAACCACGCTCCGGGAAACCGTGCCCGCTCCAGTTCCCCGGACCTGGCCCGCCGTCTCGACTCAGGACCGGGTGCCAGCACATGCTCTCGATCGGAGACCGTGGCGGGCCGCCCGGAACCGGGTCACGGATCGCCCCGGCCGCCGAACCCCCGTGTCCTGACCCAGGAGACCGCCATGATCCGCCTCGCCACCCTCGTGACTCCCGCTGCCCTCCTCGCCTCGACCTCCCTCTCGGTCGCGCTCACCAGCGCGGACGACCTCGCCGGAGCGGCGGACTTCGACCACACGCACGCGGGTCTGACGGCGATCCTGGGCGCGGTGCTCGACGACGCGGGGCTCGTCGATTACGCGGAGCTCCGGCGCTCGCCGGCCGCGCTCGACGCGTACCTCGCCGGCCTGGCGGCGACGACGCCTGCGGACCACGCGGACTGGACGCGTGAGCAGCGCTACGCGTTCTGGATCAACGCCTACAACGGCTACACGCTGAAGCTGATCCGCGACGAGGGGCCGGTGTCGAGCATCAAGAAGCTCGGCGGGCTCTTCAGCACGCCCTGGGAGAAGAAGTTCATCCCGATGCCCGCGTTCGACCCCGACGGCAAGCGCAAGCCGCTCACGCTGGACGAGATCGAGCACCAGATCCTGCGTCCCACGTTGAAGGACGGGCGCGTCCACGCCGCGGTCAACTGCGCGTCGATGGGCTGCCCTCCGCTGCGCGCCGAGGCGTACCAGGGCGCGAAGCTCGACGAGCAGCTCTCCGACCAGGTGGCGATCTGGCTCGCGGACTCATCGCGCAACCAGGTGCGGCCGAAGGACGGCGCGATCCGCGTCTCGAAGATCTTCAAGTGGTTCTCGAAGGACTTCGGCAAGAGCCGGGAGAACGTCGTCCGCTGGGTCGCCGACCACGTGGCGGACGAGGCGGTCTCGCGCGAGCTGCGCGCGGGCGCCGACAAGCTCAAGGTCAAGTACCTCGCCTACGACTGGGGTGTGAACGCCCAGCCCGGTAAGAGGTGATGGGGAAGCGCTGATCGGGGACCGCCGGCCCTGGCCCGACGAGACGCTATCCTCGGCGGGCGATGACCGCCGAACCGACCTCCTACTGGGACTACATCCGCGTCGAGGAGCTGCTCGGGCTCCAGCGCGGCCTCGCGGAGAGCCACGAGGACCTCCAGAACGAAGAGGTCCTCTTCATCACCGTCCACCAGGTCTACGAGCTCTGGTTCCAGGTGATCCTCCGCGACCTCAAGAGCGCCCGCGACCTGTTCACGGCGCGCCGTGTGGCCGAGCAAGAGCTGTCCGGCGTCGTCGAGCGCCTCCGGCGCATCGCCACGATCCTGCGCGTCGCGGTCGACCACTTCGCGGTCGTCGAGACGCTGGGCACGCGCGCGTACCTGGCCTTCCGGGACAAGCTCATGCCCGCGAGCGGGTTCCAGAGCGCGCAGCTCCGGCAGATCGAGATCCTCTTCGGTCTCGACGACGACGAGCGGATCCCGCTCGGCCCGCCGGGCAGCCACCTGGCCGCGCTCCGCGACTACGACGGCAGCCCGAGCTCGGCCCTGAAGCGCGTCGAGGCGACGATGGCCGACACGCCGACGCTCAAGGCGGCGCTGGAGGACTGGCTGGCGCGGACGCCCATCGACGCCGAGCGGAACGCGGACGGAACCGTCCACAGCGACCCGGACGGGTTCGTGGAGCGCTACCTCGAGGCCCACGCCGCGGTGGTCGGGAAGAGCCGCGCGCGCGCGCAGACGGTGGCGGAGGCGGCGGGGCGCGACGTCGCCGAGGAACAGGCGCGACTCGCGACCGTCTACGAGCGCGAGCGCAGCAGCGTCGAGGCGTTCCTCCGGCCGGGGGAGGACGAGGGCGGCGAGCGCCGCGGCCTGATCCGGTCGGCGATCGTGTTCCTGGAGACGTACCGCGAGCTCCCGCTCCTCGCGTGGCCGCGCGAGGTCCTCGCGGCGACCCTCGAGGTCGAGCAGGCGTTCGTCATGTTCCGCCAGCGCCACGCGCGGATGGTCGAGCGCGTCATCGGCCGACGGACCGGGACCGGCGGCAGCGCCGGCGTCGAGTACCTCGACAAGACGGCGCTGGAGTACCGGATCTTCCGCGACCTCTGGGCGGTCCGGACGCTCCTGCTGCCCGCCGACGCGTCGCCGCGGCTGCGGGATCCGGGCTTCTACGGCTTCGAGGCAACGGTCGCCGACCCCCTCTGAGAGCGTGGGCATCAATTGCCCACGCGAACAGCGCACCCGCGGTAGCGGGTGCGCCAGCAACGTCAGCTCAGGGCCTGGGCAGCAGAATCGGAGATTTCTGCCCAGGCTCTGAGGGAGTCCGGCGCCGGCTTGCGCCCATTGCGATCCTGTGGGCGTCCCCACTGGATCTTTATAATCCGGCCCTAGCGTTCGCGGACTCCCACGCACTGTGAACCATGGCCAAGGAATCCGTACTCATCGTCGAAGACGACCCGGACATCGTCGAACTGCTCCAGTACACCCTGGAGCGGGAGGGCTATCCGGTGATGATCGCCCGCAACGGCGAGAAGGGGCTCTCCGAGGCCAGGCGGCGCAAGCCGGGCCTCATCGTCCTCGACCTCATGCTGCCCGGGCTCGACGGGCTCGAGGTCTGCCGCGCCCTCAAGGGTGAAGACTCCACCAAGTCGATCCCGGTCGTGATGCTCACCGCCAAGGGTGAGGAGAGCGACGTCGTGCTCGGGCTCGAGTTCGGCGCGGACGACTACATGCGCAAGCCGTTCAGCCCGCGCGAGCTCGTCGCGCGGATCCGGGCGGTCCTGCGGCGAGGGAAGCCCGCGGCCGAGTCCAAGATGCGGATCGAGCTCGGCAGCGTGACGCTCGACAAGGAGCGCCACGAGGTCTCGGTCGGCGACGACGTCATCGCCTTCACCCGCTCGGAGTTCCGCCTGCTCTGGACGCTCTCCAAGCAGCCCGGTCGCGTCTACACGCGCGAGGAACTCGTCGACCGGCTCACCGAAGGTGAGGCAGTGATCCTCGACCGCAACATCGACGTCCACGTCAGTTCGATCCGCAAGAAGCTCGGCGACCACGGCGGGGTCATCGCGACCGTCCGCGGCGTCGGCTACAAGGTGCGGGACTGACCCGTCGCCACACGACCGATCGCGTCCCCCGGAGGCCCCCCGTGTTCCGCTTCCGCTTCTTCTGGAAGCTGTTCCTTTCGTACTCGTTCCTCATCGTCCTGACCGTCGGGGCGGTGGGGCTGCTGGTGCTCCGCGACTACCGGTCGGACCTCCAGGCCCGGGCCGAGGAGGCGCTGGAGGGGATGGCGCTCTCGCTCGCGCACTACGCCGTCGACGACTACGCGGGCGCGGACGTCGCGGAGCTCCAGGCGCTCATCGACGGCATCGCCGGCGAGGCCGACCGCCGCATCACGCTGATCCGAAGGGACGGGACCGTCCTGGCCGACTCGGACGCGGACGCGGCGACGATGAACAACCACCTCGAGCGCCGCGAGGAGTCGCCGACCGCCCTCAGGGAAGGCGTCGGGATGGACCTGCGCACGAGTGAGTCGACCGGGCGAGAGACTCTGTACGTCTCGGTCTGTCCCGGGCACGAGTCGGGGACGAGCGGCCTCGTGCGCGTCGCGGTCGAGACCGCGTCGCTGCGGGAGCAGGAGGCGCGCGTCCTGCGGCTCCTCGTGCTGGGCGTCGGCGTCGCCACGATCTTCGCCCTCGCGCTCGGCGCGTTCATGGTGCGGCGCGTCGCGCTCCCGCTGGAGCAGATGCGCGAGGTCGCCTCTCGGCTCGGCGGCGGCGACTACAACGCGCGCGTGACGCTCGCCAGGCCGCCGAGCCAGGGCGACGAGCTCGGCGAGCTCGCGAGCGCGCTCAACCGCCTCGGCTTCGACATGAGCCAGCGCGTCGCCGACCTGACCGCCGGCCAGGACCGCCTCCGCGCGATGGTCGCGGGGATGATCGAGGGCGTCGTCGCCGTCGACGAGGAGGACCGCGTCACGTTCTCGAACTACGCGGCGCGCGCGCTGCTCGGGTTCGACCGCGACACGTCGGGCGTTCCGCTGTGGGAGGAGGCGAAGGTCTCCGGCCTCGACGTCCTGCTCGCCGCCGCCCGACGGTCCGACTCCGCCGCGCAGTGCGAGCTGGAGATGAGCACGACGGACGAGGACGCGATCGTCCGCGCCCAGGCGCACCGCTTCAAGGACGGTGACGCGGTCGGGGTCGTGATCGTGCTGCACGACATCTCGGAGATTCGCCGGCTGGAGCGGATCCGGCGCGACTTCGTCGCGAACGTCAGCCACGAGCTGAAGACGCCCCTGACGTCGATCCGCGGGTACGTCGAGGCGCTCCTCGACGGCGCGCTGGAGGACGACGACAACAACGTCCGGTTCCTGGAGAAGGTTGAGAACAACGTCCTGCGGCTCAACCACCTCGTGACCGACCTCCTGAGCCTCGCGCGGATCGAGTCGCAGTCCGGCTACCTGCCGCTGCACCCGTTCGACCTGCGCGGGCTGGTCGAGGAGGCCGTGCGTCGCCACGAGCCGACCGCGGATGGGCGGGACCAGCACCTCGTCCTGGAGGCCGGAGAGGGAGCGATTCAGGTCCTCGGCGACCGCGAGGCGCTGACGCAGATCATCGACAACCTCGTCGACAACGCCCTCAAGTACACGCCCGACAACGGAGAGGTCGCCGTTGGGATTCGACGGGACGGCGACTCCGCGGTGCTGGAGGTCCGGGACAACGGGATCGGGATCCCGACCGAGGACCAGGCCCGCGTGTTCGAGCGCTTCTACCGCGTCGACAAGGCGCGCTCGCGGGCGGTCGGCGGCACCGGCCTCGGCCTGTCGATCGTCAAGCACCTCGTCCAGTCGCTCCACGGAACGATCGAGCTGGAGAGCGAGCCCGGCGTCGGCAGCACGTTCCGCGTGCAGCTCGACGCCGCGTAGGCGTGGCCGATCAGAACCGGTACGAGTAGCCGGCGCCGACGAGCCACTGCTCGGCGCTCCCGACGTCGCGGACGATCGGGCTGTTCGCGACCTCGTCGACGAGCTGGTCGTAGCGCACGAGCGCGAATACCCCGTGGTTGGGGTTGAACAGGAACAGGATCGACGCCTGGGCGCCCACGTTCCGCAGACCGGGCTCGGGGTCGTACGGAGCGAGGCCGGACCGCGCGGCGCCCTCCGGCGTGACCTGGAAGTAGGTGTTCATGAACTGGTTCGACGCCCACGAGGCCCGCAGGCCGAAGCTGAGGCGGATGTTCCGCTTCGGGAACCACGCGTAGTCCGAGTCGAGCTGGGCGACGACGCCGTTGTGGGCGCCCGTGGTGTCACCCGTCACGGTCATCCGCGTCTCCCAGGAGTCCTGGCCGAGCCACCCGGGCTTTGCGATGTAGCGGGCGAATCCGCCCACTTCGAACGCGGTGCCGACGGAGTCGAGAGCATCGATCGTCGCATCACCCGTGTCGCGGCGCGGGAGGCGGAAGGCGAACGAGGGACCGAAGCCCCAGCCGGTGTTCCACGAGGGCGGGACGAGATCGAAGCGGCCCTCCAGCCCCTCCGACTCGAACGCGAAGCCGCCGTCCCGGAAGCGGACCACGGTGAAGGGGATGAGCTGGTAGGAGGACGCGCCCTCGAACTGGGGCGCGGCGCCCGGGCCGACGGTGAGGAAGAGCGACCGGTCCGACGGCGTCCCGGGAGGCGGGGGCGCGTCCGTCTCGGCGGCGGGGTCCCCCTCGGGCGAGGCGGTGGGGGGCGCGGCGGTGTCCGACTGCACGGCCACGGGCGACGGTGCTGCGGCCCCCCGGAGCGCCACGGGGACGGGCCGGTTGGTGCTCGTGCAGGCGCAGAGGGCCAGCGGGAGGAGGATCGTGACGAGGCGGAGCATGGGAGAGGCGGCAGCGGTGAGCGCGCGAGTGGAGTGGTGTGACCGACTGGTCACATAGTCGGCGCGACGGTGTGGTCCGGACGCACGGATCCACGGGAAATGTGACCGGTCGGTCACATCATCGCTACGGAGCGTCGTCCTGGACGCGACCTGCGCCTCAGATCTGGATCAGGATCCGCCCCAGGAGCGCCTGCCCGAGCACGCCGCTCCCGCCCTCGTCCTCCGCCCGAACGCCCAGCCAGTGCACCATCAGGCGGGTCGTCGAGGTCAGGTACCAGTTCAGGCCCGCCTCCACGTCCAGTACCCGACCCCCGTTGATCGACCCGTCCACGAGGTCGGTCCAGCTCACCCTCGCCACCGCCTCGAACTCGCCCCAGCGAGGGGACAGGTCCGACCAGGCAGGCGCCACGTTCGGCGGCCGCAGGCTGCCGCGCATCGGGTACCAGCGCGTCGAGCCTTCGCCCAGGAAGACCGAGGCGCTCGCATACCCGCCGGTCAGGAACGACTGCCCGGGCTCCCCGTTCGCGCCGTCGACCCAGAGGCCGAACCACTCCGCCTGGGCGTTCCAGCGACCGGACTGGAAGAGCGCCTCGACGCCCGCGACCGTCGCGGCGTCCGCCAAGATCCGGTCGGTGTCGGCCAGGCGGTCGAAGAACCGGGACCCGGTGCGCGCGCGGAAGACGAGCAGCTCACCGTTCGGATCCCGGAACGACACCGATCCGCCCGCCTGGACGAGCCCCTGCCCGCCCGGCTGCCACACCGCGCGGCCGGTGATCGCGCGCTCCTTCTCCAGCGTGTCCGGGAACGGCAGGCCGCTCGTACGCCGGAACCCGCCGAGCTGCAGGAGCCCCTTCTCGCCGCGGAGCGACACCTGAGCGCCGCGCGAACGACCGGGCGTGAACGCGCTCGTCGCGGTCGAGCGCTCGATGAACGGCAGGTACGTGACGCTCGTCATCGCCTCCAGGCCGAAGGGCTCGCGGAACTCGCCCGCGCGCACGTTCGACTGGACGATCGGACCGACGTCGAAGAGCCCGTCGTAGCGGACGTACAGATCGAGCCATCGGACCTCCAGGTCCGCGAAGTCCATCTGCCCGCGGACGCGCAGGTTCCGGAACCCGGAGGCCTCGGTCCCGCGCGCGTCGATCATGAGGCGCGCGCGGCGGATGTCCGTGATCGTCCTGAAGTCCTTGTCGAGGGCGCCGCCGACGCCGTCGAGGTCGGGGACGACCAGGTCCGCGTGGATCCGCGTGCGCAGCCGCAGGTCGAGCGGTCCGAGGTGGCCCCGGATCCCGTCGCCCGGCTCGTACGGTCGCAGCGCGGCCCACGGCTGCGCCACCTCCGCCTCCTGCGCCGACGCGTGCTCGATCCCGACGGCCCAGCCGAGCGGCGTCGCGAGGAGGAGCGCCGCTGCTCTGCCGCGTGCGATCACGCCGGGAGCGTAGCAGCGACTCCAGGCCCGGCGGCCCCGCGGACCCCGGTGTGCGACGTTCGCGTCCAGCGGTGGGACAAGCTTGCACAGGCGGTACGTCTTCGGCCTCGATCGTGCACACTGGACTCGATGGGAGAACGTCTCGCTCGCGCCGTCGCCGCGCTCCTCGGGGGGCTCGCGGCGGCCTCCCCCGTCGTGGCCCTGTCCCAGGGCGCGACGACCCCGCCGAACGTCGTCGTGCTGATCGCGGACGACCTCGGATACGGCGACCTCGGCTGCTACGGCAGCGCGCAGATCGCGACGCCGCGGATCGACGCTCTCGCGACCGAGGGCGCCCGCTTCGAGTCGTTCTACGTCCACCCCGCCTGCACGCCGACGCGGGCCGCGATGCTCACCGGTCGGTACGCGGCGCGGGTCGGCATCGTCTCTCCGATCGGCGCGTGGTCGCCGCTCGGACTCGCCCCCGACGAGACGACGGTCGCCGAGGTCCTCGGCGTCGCCGGCTACCGCTCCGCGCTCTTCGGCAAGTGGCACGTCGGCGACTCGCCCGACCAGCAGCCGACCGCCCAGGGGTTCGACGAGTTCTCCGGCCTGCTCTGGGGGCCGACCGGCCTCCCCCTCGTCTGGGTCGACTCGCGCGCCGGGACCGAGGAGTACGAGCCGGACCAGCGCTTCGACACCCAGCGCGTCACGACCGACGCGCTCGACTTCATCGATCGTGCGCACGCGGACGGGGACCCGTTCCTGTGCATCGTGAGCTTCACGACGCCCCACGAGCCGGCGACCGCGAGCCCGGGGTTCGTCGGGATCAGCGCCGACGGCCGGGGCTACGGCGACGCGGTCGAGGAGATGGACGCCGCCGTCGGGTCCATCGTCGATCGTCTCGACCTCCTGGGGCTCGCCGACTCGACGCTCGTCGTCTTCCTGTCCGACAACGGCGCCAAGTCAGGCGGCGACCCGTACCAGCGGGGCTCGAACGCGCCCCTGTTCGGCGGCAAGGGGTCGACGTGGGAGGGCGGAGTCCGCGTTCCCGCGATCGCGCGCATGCCGGGGCAGGTCCTCGCGGGGCACGTCGTCCAGGACCCCGCCTCGATCACCGATCTGCTCCCGACGCTGGCCGAGCTGGCCGGCGTGACGCTGCCGCCGGCGCTCGACCTGGACGGGCGGAGCGTCCTCGATCTCCTGGGCGGCGCGGCCGGCGATCCGAGCCGCTTCGTGCACCTCGTGCGCGAGGACGACGTCGAGGCGGTCCGCCGCGGCCGCTACAAGCTGCGCTTCGGCGCGCTCTTCGACGTCGTCGCGGACCCCGCCGAGTCCACCAACGTCGCCGCTGCGCTCCCGCACATCGTCAACGACCTCCAGTCGGCGATCGACGCGCTCCGCGCCGACCTGGTCGCGAACGGACGCCCGGCGGCGGTGACCCAGCGCATCGAGCGGCGCTGGCGCGGGGGGATCGGCGACCCGGGCCCGCTGGTCGACGGCTCGCAGTGGCGGACGACGACGATCGACGGGACGACGCTGACGCTCCAGGACTTCGATCCGGCGCTCGACCTCGTCTCGATCAGCGTGCTCGGCGACGGCAACTCCTCCCTGCCCCGACGGGCCCATCGACTCACCGCGCCCTCGGACGGGATCCGCTGGACCTCGCCCTCCGTTCCGATCGCGCGCGACGCGCCGTTCTCGATCGCGTTCTGGTACCGGGGCGCGGTCGACGATCCGGACCAGGACCTCGCGCTCGTCGACTTCGGCGACGAAATGGCCGGCCTCTCGGTCACGCTCGGCGACGCGGGCGAGCTCGGCGACGACGCCGCCCTCGGTCGGCGGGACGACCTGCTCGTGCGCATCGGCGGCAGCGCGTCCCCGGCGTCCGGGACCGTCGCCGTCGACCTCCCGGGCGACCCCAGCCAGCGCTTCGCCCACGTCGTGATCACCCGCGACGACATGGGCGACCTCGCGGTGCACCTGGACGGGTTCGAGGAGGCCCGCGTGAGCGCGCCCGACGCGCACTGGGGGCCGGACCAGCCCTGGTCGCTGCTCGCGCCGATCGGGCCGCTCGGCGGTGCCGGCGGACCCGGCGTCCTTCCGTTCCCCGCCACGTCGGCGCTCGGCGACCTCGCCGGGTTCGGCGTCTGGGACCGCGCGCTGCGGCGGAACGAGGTCGAGAGCCAGTACTGCCGCTACGTGACGTACCCGTACTGCACCGGCGGACTGAACACGTCCGGGCGCGACGCGCGGCTGTCCTTCCGCGGCAGCTTCGTCCAGGCCGACGAGCGCCTCGAGGTCCGGATCGTCGACGCCGTCCCCTCGACCGTCGGCTTCCTCCTGGCGAGCACGCAGCAGACGCGATTCGCGGTCGCGTCCGGCAACCTCTGCCTCGCGTCGCCGTTCCAGCGCCTCTCGCGTCAGGTCTTCGGGTTCGACGCGAACGGGTCGGTCGAGGAGCTCCTCGACTGGTCGCTCGCGCCGCCCTCGCTGGACACCGTCAACACGCCGACCTGGAACTTCCAGTGCTGGTATCGCGACGGGTTCAGCTCGAACTTCTCGAACGCGACCCTCGTGCTGTTCTGCCGGTGACGGCGAACGGCCGCGTCACAGGACGCGGCGCCCGACGCTGCCCGCGGTACCGAGTGCCGACGACGCGTCGAACCACTCCGCCGGCTCGACGACCCCGCGCGTGACGCGCCCGTAGCCGACCATCCACACGATGAGCTCGATGCGGACGTGGTTGAGCCGCGTGCGCATGATGTCGTGCACCCGATCGAGCTCCTCGTGGTCCGCGTAGTACGCGTCGAGGTCCGACTGGACGAAGCTCCGCACGCGATCGAGCCACTCGGCGCGGTCGCGCACCCGTTGGAGCAGGTCCAGGTAGCCGTCGTCGTTCGGTCCCAGGCCACCCACGAGCTGGACCGACAGCACCTGGTCGAGCCCTTCGATCGCCTGCGGGTCGCCGGCTCGCGCGCGCCAGACGCGCTGGACGGCGGAGAGCGCCTCCGCGCGCTCGTCGTTCAGCGCCTGCGCTCGCTCGAGCGGACCCCGGTGCCGCTCGTCGATGCGGTCTTCGATCTTCTCCGCGACGGCGTTCAGGGCGTCCTCGATCTCGTTCGCAAGTTCCCGTCCGCGCTCGAGGATCACCTGGAGGATGGGCGCCGCGTCGCCCGCGGCCTCCAGCAGAGTCTCCCGCTCCGCCATCGTTTGGAGGGCGTCCCGGGCCGAATCGGAGATCGAGAACTGACCCGCCGCCTCCAGCCGAGCCAGGACGTCTTCGACGATCTTGATCAGGTACGCGACCTGCTCCTCGTCCGGCGCGTCCTTCGGGATCCGGGACAGGGAGACGGTCAAGTCGATCAGGAGCGATCGGCCCCGCCGTGCCAGGTCGGTCAGCTCGCGGAGCCGGACCTCTTCGGCTTCGTCCGGCGTCCTGAGCCCGCGCAGTCGGACGAAGGGCAGCTCCGAGAGCGAGGCGTCGGCGTCGTCCAGCAGGGCCGCCGACTGCTCGGAGAAGACGGCGAGATTGGGCTTCCGCTTGGACGAGAACTTCGACCGGAACGACTTGCAGCCCGTCGAGCAGGCGACGAGGGCGAGGGCGACGAGGAAGGTGACGGCTCGGTGCATCGTGGCTGGGCGGGCGTCCGGTGGCCCACGTCCGGGGCGCGGAAGGGACGGCCAGGGGGGACCGCGGGAATCGACTTCGGTCCCACCGGCCGATCGGCCGAAGGCGTCCACATGGTAGACGCCGCTCCCATCGTGGTCAGGCACCGGAACCACCGGTTGAAGGGCGTCGTCCTGGTCCTGCTGCTCGCGAGCACGATCGCCTTCCTCGGCATCGTCGCTGGAGCGAACGGCGGGACGGTCCCGATGACCGGTCTTTGGTTCCTGGACGGCCTCGCGACGGCCGCCGTCGTGGCGACCCTGCTCGTCACCCTCGTCTGGCGAGCGATGATGCTGCGGTCCGACGGACGACTCCTCGAGATCACTGACGAGCACCTCACGTTCTTCGGCGGCGTGTCGGCGCGCAGGCAGGAGCCCGTGGAGCTGCCGTGGGAGGAGGTCGAGGCCCTCGCGATCACGCTGCCCGGGCCCGACGCGCCGTACGGCGCACTGCGCTTCACGACTCGCTCCGGCGCGGTCCACCGGGCGACGACGGACCAGCTCGACGTGTCGTACGAGCACCTCGCGGCGCTGGTCGAGGGTCGCGGCGTCACGATAGAGGTGTAGATTGCCCGTCGGATGACGGAGATCGAGTCCTTCATCGGCCCCGACGGGGAGCCGCGCTGTTTCTGGACCGGGGGGGCGCCCGAGTTCCTCGCCTACCACGACGAGGAGTGGGGCTACCCGGTCGACGACGACACGCGCCTCTTCGAGAAGCTCGTGCTGGAGGGGTTCCAGAGCGGCCTCAGCTGGCGGACGATCCTGAACAAGCGCGAGAACTTCCGCTCGGCCTTCGCTGGCTTCGACGTCGAGGCGGTCGCGCGCTTCACGGACCGCGACCGAGCGCGCCTCCTGGAGGACGCGGGCATCGTCCGCCACCGCGGCAAGATCGACGCGGCGATGAACAATGCCCGTCGTGCGTCCGATCTCATCGACGAGTTCGGCTCCGTCGGCGCGTACGTGTGGCGCTACGAGGCCGACGACGCGTCGCGGCCGGACCCGATCACGCACGCGTGGGCCGCCTCCACCGCGACCTCACCGGAGTCGAAGGCGATGGCCAAGGACCTGAAGAAGCGCGGCTGGGCCTTCGTCGGTCCGACGACCATGTACGCGTTCATGCAGTCGATGGGGCTCGTCAACGACCACCCCGAGGATTGCATCGTCCGCGAGCGCTGCGAGGCCGCGCGGGAGCGCTTCGAGCGACCGGTCTGAGCCCGACCGGCCAGGCGCGACTACTTCGCGAGGTGCCCGGCATCGGAGTCTCCCATGTCGACGCCGCCGTCCGGGAAGTACTCCGACCAGCGACGGTCCACGGTGGCGCGGGTCTCGTCGTCGCAGAAGAGCTCCTCGGGGTAGTCGGGCTTCATGCGCGCGTCGATCACGATCGGCGGCGTGAATCCGGTGTGATGGTGGACCACGTCCACGCTCGCCGCCACGAGGTCCCGCGCAGGATCGAAGCGCGTGAAGGTCGTCCAGAGGAAGTTCATCGGCGTGCGAGCGGCGCGCTTCGCGTCGTCGACGAGAACGACGAGCGGCCACGCCTCGAACGCCGGGTCCCGCGCGACCTTCTCGGCGGCGTCCGGGTCGTCGGCGAACGGCACGCCCTCTACGCAGAGCGCCCCGGCGGTGAAGACCTCGACGCGCTCGATCGGCTTGGACGGCGATCCCTCGAACCGGTCGGGCAGCGAGCGCAGCGGCTCGCCGAGGCCGAGCAGCACGCCCTTGCTCCCCTCGTTGATGCGGGGCCCCGCGTAGTCGAGCGAGTCCATCGACAGGTTCGAGAGCACGAAGAGGTCCGTGCGGAAGTCCGCCCGTTCCAGCACGTGACGGAGCGTCGCCGCGAAGTCCGTCAGGTCCACGGGCCGATCGGTGGCGAGCAGGAACTTCGTCAGCGAGAGCTGCCCCTCACCGAGGATCCGGAACGCCGAGACCATCGCCTCGCGCCGGTAGCGCTCACGCACGACCGCGCCGGCGAGCGCGTGGTACCCGGTCTCTCCGTAGCTCCAGAGATCGACGACGCCCGGCATCGCGACCTTCGCGAGCGGCTTGAGGAGGTCCTGCAGATAGTCGCCGAGGAAGAAGTCCTCCTGGCGCGGCTTGCCGACCACCGTCGCCGGCCAGATCGCGTCGCGGCGGCGGTACAGGGTCTCGCACTGCATCCACGGGTAGTCGTGGGTCTCGGAGTAGTAGCCGTAGTGGTCGCCGAACGGACCCTCGGGGCGACGCGCCCCGGGCTGGATCTGGCCCGCCAGCACGAACTCCGATCGCGCAACGATCGGCAGGTCCGTGTCGCGCGCGCGCGTCAGCTCCAGCCGTCGCCCGAGTACGAGGCTCGCGAGGAGCAGCTCGGGCACGTTCTCCGGCAGCGGCGCGATCGCCGAGAGGACGAGCGCCGGCGGCCCGCCGACGTGCACGTGCACTGGCAGCGGCCGCCCGAGCCGTTCGGCCTCGGCGAGGTGGAACCCGCCGCCCTTGCCGATCTGCGCGTGCACCCCGACGCCGCCGCCCTCGAAGAGCTGCGCGCGGTACATGCCGAGGTTCGTCCCGCCGGTCTCGGGGTGCGCGGTCAGGACCAGCGGGAGCGTCACGAACGGGCCGCCATCGCGCGACCATGTCGTGAGCGCGGGCAGTCGCGACAGGTCGGGCGAGGTCTCGACGACCTCGGTGACCGGGCCGCTACGACGCCGCTTCAGCCCGACCTTCGCGAGCGCGCCGAACAGCGAGCGCTGGGCCCACAGCCGGCCGGGCGTGGGGGGGAGCGCCTCCTCGGGGAGCGCTGCGATCCGCTCGACGACGTCCTCGGGGCGATCGCCGAACGCGAGCCGCACGCGGCGCGCCGAACCGAACAGGTTCGTGACCGCGGGGAACGCCGCGCCGCGGGGACGGCGGAAGAGCACCGCGGGGCCGTCGGCGGCGATGACCCGGCGGTGGACCTCGGCCATCTCGAGCCGCGGGTCGACCTCGGCGTCGACCTCGACCAGCTCGCCCTCGGCGCGGAGCACGTCGAGGAACGCGTGGAGGTCGAGGGGCGCGGTGCGAGGCATCGAGGGTGGCCGCGAGCCCGGAACGGGCCCGTCAGAACGCTGAAAGGACGGGGAAGGTAGCGGAACCACCGGCGTCGCGTAGGGTTCGGACGGAGTCCGCGGCCAGGAACCGCGGCCCCTGCGACACGACATCCGATGAGCCCGCTCCGTCCCACCGATCGCGTTCGCTCGGGCGCCTCGCGGCGCCTCACCGCGTCCGTCTGGCTGCTCGCCGCCCCTCTCCTCGCCCCCCATTCGACCGCTGCCGTCCATCCGGTCCACGAGGCCCCCGGCGCCGTGACGGGCGCCGACGTCCGCTCGCTCGCCGACGAGGAGGGCTTCGTCTGGGATCGCCGCGCCGTCGAGCACCTTTGGAACCGCGCCGGGTTCGGGGTCGCGGCCGCGGACGTCGACCGATGGGTCGAGGCCGGTCCCGAGGCGCTCGTCGAGCACCTCCTCGCGCCGCGTCCGCTCGAGGGACAGGTCACCGCGCCGCGCTTCGAGTTCCGCGAGGTCGACGTCGGCACGGAGGCGTATCGCGAAATGTCCCGCGATCGCCAGCGCGCGTTCCGCAAGGAGAGGAACCGCTCCTACCGCCAGCAGTTCGACGCGTTCCGGCGCGACTGGCTCGGCCGGATGGTCGAGGGCGAGGATCCGCTCCGCGACCGCATGACGCTCTTCTGGCACGGCGTGTTCACGTCGTCCATCGACACGGTCAAGCACACGGGAGCGATCGTCGCTCAGCACGACACGCTCCGCGCGGGAGCGCTCGGCAGCTACGACGCGCTGCTGCGCGCGATGCTCCGCGACCCGGCGATGCTGGTATATCTCGACAACGACGAGAACCGAAAGGGCAAGCCGAACGAGAACCTCGCGCGCGAGGTGATGGAGCTCTTCTCCCTCGGCGAGGGCAACTACACCGAGGCGGACGTGACCGAGGCCGCGCGCGCCCTGACCGGCGCCGGCGCGACCAAGGCCAGCTATGGACGCGCCTACCGCTTCCGCCCCAAGCGACACGACGCGGGCGAGAAGGAGATCCTCGGGAACGTCGGACCGCACGGGCCGGGGGACCTCGCGACCATCCTCCTGGAGCAGCCGCAGTGCGCCCGCTACATCGCGGGGCGCATCATCGAGTACCTCGAAGGCGTGCCCGCCGACGACGCGCGGGTCGAGGAGTACGCGACGAGGCTCCGCGAGACCGGCTACGACGTCGGGTTCCTCCTGAAGCGGCTCCTGCTCGACCCCGACTTCTACCGCGACGAGGTCGTCGGGGCGCGCGTCGCGAGCCCGGTCGACTACGTCGTCGGCACCACCCGCCGGCTCGGCGCGGACGTCCCGCCGGAGTTCATCGCCCAGGCCGCGGCGTCGCTGGGCCAGGACCTCTTCCGACCGCCGAACGTCAAGGGCTGGGACGAGGGGCTCGCGTGGATCAACACGTCGACGTTCATGATGCGCGGGAACGTGGCGGGCGTCCTGCTCGGCGTCGTCGACGCGGAGTCGGTGCGCGCCGAGGCGATCGACCTCGTGGAGGAGATGGCCGACTCCGGAGAGATGGAGGGCAGGTCCGGGGCCGAGATGAAGGCGATGGGGCGTGAGCAGCTCCGCCGCGACGAGGTCGCCCGGCTCGCTAAGCTGCTGCAGCGCGTCGAGTACGAGAACGAGGCGTACCTGACGCATCTGCTCGTGCGCACGCGCGCGCGGGACGACGCGTCGGCGGTCGCCGTCCTCTCCTCGGCGCTCCTCGCGATCGAACCGCCCGACGAGACGCTCGCGATGCTGGAGCAGCGCCTGGCGCAGCTCCGCGACGACTTCGACATCGAGGAGAACGGGCTCGCCCGGTCCCGCCGCAAGAGCGAGCGCGTGCTGCGCCAGCTCGCCCACCTGATCCTGTCGCTCCCCGAGGCCCAGCTCCACTGATGGCACCCCGATCGAAGAACCACCCCGCCGCCGCGACGGCCGGGATCGACCGCCGCGCGTTCCTGCGCGCTGGTGCCGCCTCCGCGGCGGGCATCACGCTCGCGCCGCACGCCGTCGCGAGCGGCGCGCGCTGGCTCGACGTGCCGACGCCGAACGGCCGGAACCTCGTCCTGGTGCAGCTCTCGGGCGGCAACGACGGGCTCGCGACGATCGTGCCCCACGGCGACGACGAGCTCTACCGCGTCCGCAAGACCACCGCGCCGAGGCGCAAGCAGCTCCTCGGTATCGACGACTATCGCGGGTTCCACCCGAACCTCGCCTCTGTGCGCTCCGAGTACGACGAGGGCCGCGTCGCGGTCGTCGAGGGCTGCGGCTACCCGAACGCCGTGCGTTCGCACTTCAAGTCCTACGAGGTCTGGCACACGGGCCAGCGCGCCGGTCGCGTCTCGGGCGACGGCTGGATCGGAAGGCTCGCGGCGAACGTGTGGTCGGGCGAGGACGAGCAGCCGGACCGCGTCGTGCACTTCGGCGGCAAGGCGCCGTACTCGCTGCACTCCAGCGCGCACCCCGCCGTCGCGCTGGCGTCGCCGACCGGCTACCGGTGGTTCGGCGACGACGAGGTCTACGCGCTCGGTGGCGAGGCGATCTGCGAGTCCGAGCCCGACCCGTACGTCGACCCGCGGCACGCCGGGCGCGACGCGACGCTGGCGGCGCTGCGGCGCACGCTCGACGACGCGCGCGCCTCGTCGGCTCGCGTCCGGCGCGCCGCGGCGGGGTACCGCACCGAGGCCGAGTATCCGAAGAGCCGGCTGTCGGCCGCGCTGCGGGACGTCGCCGCGCTGCTCTCGGCCGACGTCGGCACTCGCGTGTTCTCGGTGCAGGACCGGGGCTACGACACGCACTCGGGCCAGCGCGCGTCGCACGACCGTCGCATGGGCGAGCTCGACGCCGCGCTCGGCGCGTTCGTCGCCGACCTCCGGCGGACGGACGCGGGCAAGCGCACGGTCGTGCTCGTGTTGAGCGAGTTCGGCCGCCGCGTGAAGGAGAACGGCTCGAAGGGGCACGACCACGGCAAGGCCGGCCCGATGCTGCTCCTCGGCGCGCCCGTGAAGGGCGGTCTGTACGGCGAGCACCCGTCGCTGACCGACCTCGACGCCGGCGACCTGCGCTTCACGACCGACTTCCGGTCGGTGTACCAGACGCTGGTCGCCGACTGGTTCGGGGCCGACGCGGAGGCCGTGCTCGGGGCGACGTACCCGCGCGTCGCGCTCGTCTAGGCGGCCAGCACCTTCGTGTGCAGCCGCATCATCGCGGCGCGGTCGAGCTCGAAGCCGAGGCTCTGGTAGGCGTCGTCGAATCGCGCCCAGCGGTGAGCCGCCCACGTTTCCGAAACGCGCTCGGGGTGGAGCTCCTGCATCGTCCGGATGCCGAACGTCCACTCGACGACCTCCTCGTCGCCGATGGTCCAGCGGGCCGGCATCTCCAGGTCGAGCGGGCGGCCGGGCGAGCGGAGCCCGATGTCCTCCTGGACGCGGCGGCGGATGGCGGTCTCCAGCTTGTCGCCGAACCCGAGCTCGCCCTGGAGCGGGCCCCACATCGCCTCGAGCCCCTGGTCCGGCTTCAGCAGCAGGTAGTTGGGTGCTGCGTCCGCGAACCGGTAGACGAAGATCTTGATGCGGTGAAGGAGTTCACTCATCGTGCGCGCTGGGGCTCTGGTCCTGGGAGCCGGGCGCTCGTCCGGACCGCACGCCCGTCGGTCTCCCTTTGAAGCTATCTATCGGCACGGGGCGGGTTTCCGCTACCCGACGTCGCCGCGGCTTTCGCGCCGTGTCTCCTTCCGCGCCGCGACCCGTTGGACCATGAGCGACCCCTCGCTGCAGGGCACCCTGGCGCGCCTCGACGCGCGTATCGACTGGGAGCGCCGCGACCGCTCCGCGGGCTGGCGCGTCGATCTCGATCCGATCCACGACCTCCTGGTCCGTACGGGACGCCCTGATCGGGGGTTCCGAATCTGTCACGTCGCCGGATCCAAGGGGAAGGGCTCCGTGGCCAGCCTGATCGCCGCCGGGCTGCGACGCGCGGGTCGGAGGGTCGGCGTCTACGCGTCACCCCACGTCGAGCGGATCCACGAGCGGATCGCGCTCGACGGCACGCCGATCGACGACGCGGGCCTCGTCCGCGCGTTGACCGCGGCGCTTGACGCCGTCGAGGAGGCGGAGCGCGACGGCGGCGCGGCGGCGGGCGCGTCCTGGTTCGACATCGTGACGGCGGCCGCGCTGTGCGCGTTCCGTGACGCGGGCGTCGACTGGGCGGTCCTGGAGGTCGGGCTCGGCGGGCGCCTGGATTCCACGAACGCCATCGACCCGCCGGCGCTCGCCGTCGTCATGACGATCGCGCTGGAGCACACGGCAATCCTGGGCTCGACGCTCGCCGAGATCGCCGCGGAGAAGGGCGGGATCGTCAAGTCCGGCTCCCGCCTGGTGACGGGCTGCGACCCCGACGGCGACGCCGGGCGCGTCCTCGCCGGGATCGCGCGGGAGCACGGCGTTCCGCACGTCGTGGCGTGGAGCGCCGACGACGTCGGGTTCGAGCGTGCCAATCTGCGCGTGGCGCGCGCGGCGCTCGACGCGTTGAACGAGGTCGATCCCGACGTCGAAGCGGCGCTCCTGACCGACGACGCGGTCGTGGCGGCGCGGCTGCCCGGGCGCATGGAGCGGCTCGAGTCTGGCGGCGTGCCGGTCGTGCTCGACGGCGCGCACGTGCCGGCGTCCGTCGTGATGGCGATGGGGGAGCTGTCGCGAGAGCGTCCCGGGCCGTGCGCCGTCGTCTTCGCGCTGCACCGCGAGAAGAGCGCAACGGAGATGCTGAAGGCTCTCCGGCGGGGCACGGTCGAGCGGCTCTTCCTGACGACCGTCCCGGGGAGCGGGGTGCATCTGGAGGCCGGGGAGCTGGCCGAGGCCGCGGCGCGGCTGGGGCTGCCGCACGAGGCGTTCGACGCGCCAGGCGACGCGCTGGAGGCCGCGCTCGGGTGGGCCCGATCGAGGCCTGGCGAGGGCGCGTGGGTGTTCGCGACGGGGTCGCTGTATCTGATCGGGGCACTCCGACCGGGTCTCACCAGCCCGGATCGGGACTGAGGGAGAGGTCCGGCAGCGAGCGACGGCGATCTCAAGGCGGCTTCGTGCGGCCGTCGATAGGGCCCGCGTCTCCCATGTTCTGCTCGGACCTCTTTCTCACGGACGCGTTCCTCATCAAGGGGAACGTGGAGCACAAGTACACGCGCCTGTCGAAGCTCCTCGACGAGCATCGCAAGACGTTCCTGCGCATCCGTGACTGCACGCTGATCGACCTCGGGTCGCGCGATCAGATCCACACGCCGCTGCTCCACATGAACGTGGACGAGGTGCTGGTCGCGCACGAGTTCCTCGACGAGGCCGGCGACAACACGATGGCGGACCTCGCGAAGGAGCCGGACCTCGACAAGGTGCGGATCTTCTACACCGGGAATCTGAACGTCGAGCTGGCGGGGTACATCCGGCCCGGGGCGTACGAGATCTCGGATTCGGCGTCGCGGCGCTTCTTCGTGATGCGCGATCCGGAGCTGCGGGGGTTCAACCACCGCGAGGACGACGATCTGCGGCGGTTGACGGATCTGTCGTATGCGATTGTGAATAAGGAGCGTCTCAGCTACGTCTACGACTTCAACTAGCGCATCCGCTGGATGCGCTAGTTGAAGTCGTAGCTGCATCCGCGTCAGCGGATGCGCCAGAAAGGAAAGACGCCGGGCAACGATCCCTGCCCCCGAGACCGCCCGCTTGACACGTCTCGACGGCTGCGCCTAGCCGCACCATTCCCGGCATTCCCTTTTTCCCCACTTCGAGCGCGCATCGCCGAGCGCCACCCCGCCACTTCCGGTACCCCCCCTTCCCGGAACGCCGCCCTCGGTCTCGCCCGCTCGACATGCCTCCGCCGCCCCACCCCACTCTCCTCGACCGCAGCCTCGTCCGCCGAGCCCTCTGCGGAGAGCAGTCGGCGCTCGACCACCTGATCGAGCGACTCGACTGCATCGAGCGTCTCGTGCACGACCAGCCGCTCTCCACCGTGCGCTTCACGGCCGGCGAGCTCGACCGCATCGTCCAGGACTCGCTGAAGTCGATCTGGGCCCACCTCCACGACTACGACGGCCGCATCCCGCTGGAGACCTGGGCCGCGAACCTCGTGGCGACGCAGGTCCACCGAGCCACCGCCGCCCACGCCTGACCCCTGGGGCCGCCGACGCGCTACCGTCACGCGGCGCCATGCCCCCGCCCGACCACCCGAGCCCGAGCCCCGCACCGAGCCCCACTCCCGGCTCCCGCTCCCGCCTCCACACGGTCGTGCTCGCGCTCCCGTTCCTGGCTCTGGCGCTCCTGGCCCTGCTCCGCCTCACGACCTCCCCCGACCCCCGCGGCTACGGAACCCACGAGCAGCTCGGCTTTGGCCCCTGCGCCTTCCGCGACTGGTTCGGCGGACCGTGCCCGACGTGCGGCGTGACGACCGCCGCCAGCCACCTCGTCCGCGGTGACCTCGCCGCCGCCTGGACGACGCAGCCCTTTGCGCCGCTCGCCGCCCTCGCGACCGCCATCGCAGCCGTCACCTTCGTGCGACTCCACCGACGCGGAGCCGACCTCGGCGCGCTCGCGCTACGCCACGGCGCGCCCTTCTGGACCGCCGTCGCAGTCGTTCTGCTTCTCTGCTGGCTCGCCTAGAACGTCAGCCCGATGAAGATCGTGGCCTGACCGTAGTCCAGCCGTTCATCGGCGAGTCGCGCATCCGTCGAGATCGCGCGCAGGTCGATGCCGGCGTTGAACATCAGGATGGCGAACGTGACGCCGCCGTGGATGTAGAAGCCGAGGCCATCGTCCGTCTGTTCGGGGATGTTCGGGTTCGTGAGCTTGGCGTCCACGAAGTTCGCGCCGCCGCCGAGGTACAGCTTGACCGGCAAGTTCCTGAGGAACGTGTGCCGCAGACCGAGCGCGAACTCGTTCGACTCGAGCTTCGACTGCCCGCCGAGCGCCGACGTCTTCTCCTCGGTCGCGAAGAAGTACTGCCCCTCCAGGCTCCAGCCGTCCTTGACCCCCAGCACGACCTCGCCGCCGTAGGCCTGCTGCTCGTTGACCGAGTCGATGTTCTTGTCGAGATCGCGGAGCCCGCCGTGGAGGTTGAAGGCAGTGGTCCCGCCGAAGATGCCGCAACCGGGCGTGACGAGGAGGGTGAGCGCGAGGAGAAGTGACTTCACGGGCGAGTCCGAAGGGCGGAGGATGGGGTCGCGGCGAGCGCGCTGCGGCGCGCGGCCCGAGCCTACACGCTCGCGCTCGAACGCGCCGGGGGCCGACTCTCCCGATCCCTCACGTCTCGGGCCCGTCGCGCCTCGGGCCCCTCACCCCTCGGGCATCGGCTCGACCTCGTCGTCGGGGTCGTACGCGTTCTCGGGGTCGACCTCGTCGAGGAGGCTCAGGTAGCTCGCGTAGCGCGTGTCCGCCAGGAGCCCCTCCTCGGCGGCGTCCGCGACCGCACAGCCGGGCTCGTGGTCGTGCGTACAGTTCGCGTACTGGCAGTTCGCCTGGAACGGCGCGAAGTCGGGGAACTGGTCGCGGACCTCGGTCCTCCGGATCCCGTGCAGGCGGAACACGCGGATGCCGGGCGTGTCGATCACGTAGCCGCCCATCTCCAGCGGGTGGAGTCGCGAGTACGTCGTCGTGTGCTTGCCCTGCTTCCAGTACTCGGAGATCCGCCCCTCCTTGATGTCGAGGCCGGGCTGGATCGCGTTCAAGAGGCTCGACTTGCCGGCGCCGCTCGGGCCGTAGAAGACCGACACCCTGTCGCGGAGCATCTCCACGAGCTCGTCGACGCCGCGCCCCGTGCGCGCGGACGTGACGAGGACCCGCAGGTCCGGCACGTTGCGGTACGTCGCGAGGTAGCGGTCCAGGAAGCGTCCCTTCTTGTCGAGGTCGGCCTTGTTGAAGACGAGCACCGCCGGGATCTCGTGCCAGTGGCAGGCGGCGAGGATCCGGTCGGTGCGGTTGCTGGAGAACCCGGGGCTCCGCAGCGACCCGATCACGAACAGCTGGTCGACGTTCGCGACGAGGACCTGCTCGCGCGGATCGTGGGACGACGCGACGCGGCCGAGGTAGTTCCGGCGATCCAGGACCTCCTCCAGGCCCGCCGGGTCCCCGGACCGGTCGAGGCGGACGAAGTCGCCGACGGCGACGGGGTTCTTGCGCCCGCGGAGGTCCTCGAAGAGCGAGCCGCGCAGCGCCGCGAGCACCACCTCGTCGCCGACGTCCACGTGGACGACCTTCGCGTCGACGCGGACCACGCGCCCTCGGGCCTCGGTCGACGTCTGTCCCGTCACGGCCATCGTCTCGTCACTGCCATCGCGGATCAGGGTATCCGCCGGCCCTTCCGGGGCGCAGAATCCAGCCGCGATGCACCCCGCCGACGACGTCATCCGATCGCGCGCGAACGCGGCGCTGAAGCGCGTCGCGCTGGTCGCGCGCGGCAAGGAGGACGGGGTCGTGCTGCTGGAGGGGGAGCGCCTGGTGCGCGACGCGCTGCGCGCGGGCCTGCGGCCGGACCTCGTCCTGGTGAGGGACGACCGCGCGGATCTCGCGGCGGACCTCGGCCTCGCCGGCGCACGCCTCGTGGCGGCGCCGCTCTTCGAGCGGCTCGGCACGCTCGCGACGCCGCCCGGCGTCCTGGGTCTCTTCGACCGCCCGGAGCCCCGAGACCTCGATGATCTGGCGGCGCGGCTCGCGGCCGAGGGGCCGGCGCTGCTTCTCGGGATCGCCGGCGTCGCGGAGCCGGGGAACCTGGGCGCGCTCGCCCGGAGCGCGGAGGCCGCAGGGGCGGACGGCGTCGTGGTGGTCGAGGGCGGCGCGCGCCCGTTCACGCCCAAGGCGCTCCGCGGGTCGATGGGGAGCCTCCTGCGGCTCTCCGTGTTCGAGGTCGACGACGTCGCGGCGGTCGACGCGGCGGCGACCCTTCACGGCGTCCGGCGGACCGCAGCCGCGACCCGCGGCGGCACGCCGCTCGACGAGCACGACTTCGGCGAGCGCGCGATCGTCTGGGTGACCGGCGAGACCGGGGACGCGCCCCCTGACCTCGCCGGTTGCGATCCGGTGACGATCCCGATGGCCGGCGACGTCGAGTCGCTCAACGTGACGGTCGCCGGGGCTCTGCTGCTGTTTGCGGCGGCGCGGCAGCAGCGCCGGACCTGACCGGCCCAGGCGCGGCGGGGACCACCGCGGGCCCGTGCCCGAGGTCCCGACCCTTGCGCGTGGCAGGGATCCCCTTCGTCATCCACGCGGGCGCCGGCGCACCGAGCAGATGGTGGTCGTTGAACGCGGCCATGCGACGCGCGTAGTCACGCATGTGCGCGTACTTCGTCAGGCCGTGCTTCTCGCCGGCGTAGTTCAGCAGCCAGACCGGCTGGCGGAGCCTGCGGAGCGCGACGAAGAACTCGATCCCCTGCTCCCACGGGACCGCGCCGTCGCCGTCGTTGTGGAGGATCAGGAGCGGCGTCGAGACGCGATCCGCGAAGAACAGCGGCGAGTTCTCGATGTAGCGCGACGTGCGCTCCCACAGCGTGCCGCCGATCCGCGACTGCGTGCGCTCGTACTGGAACTGGCGGCTCAGTCCGGTGCGCCAGCGGATCCCGCCGTACGCGCTGGTCATGTTCGACACCGGAGCTCCGGAGATCGCGCACGTGAACACGTCCGTGCGCGTCACGAGGTACGCGATCTGGTAGCCGCCCCACGAGTGCCCCTGGACGCCGATCCGCTCGGGGTCCGCGATGCCGCGCTCGATCAGGTCGAGCACGCCGGGGACCACGCAGTCGAACGCGCTCGGGCCCGGCGCACCCTCGCGGTACACGATGTCGGGCACGAAGACCGCGTAGCCCTTCGACGTGTACGTCGGGAAGCGGACGATCGAGCGATGGGGGATGGGCGCGTGGTGCCGGTGCAGGTTCTCGGCGTTGCGCTCGTAGAAGTAGACGAGCAGCGGGAGCGGCCGCGCCGGGTCGTGGTCCTCGGGGAGGTACAGGATGCCCTCCAGCTCCTCGCCCGCCATGCTGCGCCAGCGGTGGGGGCGTGCGGTGCCCCAGGCGAACTCGCGCGCCTGCGGGTTCGCGTCGGTGAGCCGCACGGCGGGCGTCATCGCGTGCGCGCCGCCGGCGTCCTCGCCGGCGACCACGTCGGCGGCCCACAGATCGGGGAACGCGCGAAAGGTCTCCCGCGTGAAGACGTGCCGCGTGCCCTCCGCGGCGCGCCGCGGCCGCCCGAGCACCTCGTCGGACGCGAAGAGCGTCGTGAGGCCGTTCTCGTCCACGACGGCGAGGCTCGCGCGCTTCGACGTGAGGTCGAGCCCGGAGAGGAGCAGCGGGCGCTCGACCGACAGCCCGGGCTCGTCCGGATCGTCGTCGAGCACGCGGTAGCGCGTCCCGTTCGCGCGTCCCTCGCCCGCCGTCACGAGGCGCGGGCTCGACGGTGACGTCGGGTCGAGCGCCCATACGTCGTACGCGTCGTACACGAGGAACGCGGACGAGTCGGCGAGCCAGCCCGCGCTCCCGTAGGCGCGCGGGAGGTCCGGGGTGTCCTGGCGCTCGTCCGAGAAGACGACGGACTCGCCGTCGACGCGCAGCGACGAGGTGAGGTCGACCAGCTCGGCGCCGCTCGACTCCACGTCGAGCACCTGCCAGGCCTCGGTGTCCGGGTCCCAGCGCGTGAGCCAGCGCCCGTCCGGGCTCGCGCCGAAGCGGCCGCGCACGCCCTCCAGGAGCGTCCTGCGCTCGCCCGTCCGGGCCTCGACCGCGACGACGTCCCGCAGGCCCCAGCGGTTCCACTGCAGGCTCACGCGGTACGGCTCGTCGCGCACTCCGTGTCCGAACGGCGCGTCGCCCTCGTCGGCCAGCGCGACGGACGGCAGATCGACGTCCTCGATCTGGACGACGCTCTCCTCGCCGGTCCGCGCGAGTGCGAGGTACGAGCGCTTCTGCTCCTCCTCGAGCTCGATGAGCTGCTGCGGCTGGAGGTCCGGGTCGGTCCAGCTCCACACGTCGACGTCGACCTGCTCGTCCTCGGGGAGCTCGTCGGGCTCCGGCTCCGGGAGCGGCGCGGTGCCGAAGAGCAGTCGCCCGCCGCTGCGCGAGAAGCGCGGCGTCCGATGCTCGGACACGCCCCAGCCCTCGGGCACGCCCTCGGTGCCGGCCGTCGCGACGACGCGTGCGGGCCCCTCGTCGACGGTCGCCGTCGCGAGCAGCAACCACACCGGCTGCTCCTCCGCGAAGTGACCGACGTCGGACAGGAACGCGCACGAGGCGCCGTCCTCCGAGAACACGAGCGAGCGCGCCCGGGACTCTCCGCTGCTCAGGACGCGCGGCTCGCGCTCGCCGGCCACGTCGACGAGCACAACCGCGTCCGGAACCTCGGCGTCCTTCGTCGAGGTGGCGATGAGCAGCCAGCGGCCGTCCTCGGAGAACGCGTGATGCGCGACGTTCTCGAAGGTCCGGTCCGGGGTCTCGTCGTCGAAGGGCGCGGAGAGGACCAGACGCCTCCCGTCCTCCTTCTTCTTCACGTGGTCGGGGACCTCGGGCTCCTCCTCCTCTTCCTCGCCCTCCTCGGACGACGCCTCCTCCTCGGCTTCCTCCGCCGGCTCCTCGTCGGAGTCCTCGTCCCCGTCCTCTTCGGCTTCCTTCTCCGGGGCGAGGACGTAGGCGACGACGCCGGCTCCCTTCTCGGGGAGCGAGAACGCCTCGACGCCCTCGATCTCGACGCGCTCGCCGTCGGGGAGGCGCAGGAGCACGAGGTCGCCCTTGGGCATCTCATCGTCCTTCACCTTCTCCTTCTTCGCCGCGCGCACCGCGTCGCGAGCCGGCTTGCGGCGCAGGGCCACGAACCCGTCCTCCGCGTCGATCCGCGGCGCAGTCCCACGCTCGACCTCGAAGCGCACGCTCGCGTCGGTCGCCACGATCTCGGCGCTGCCGTCGCGTCCGTCGGCGAACCGGAGTTCGTACGCCGCCCAGAGGCCCGAGCGCGAGAGGGCGGTCGACTCGATCGTGCGCCAGGCATCGCCGTCCTCCACGGTCAGCACGCGGCGCAGCGGAGGGGCCGATTCCTGCGCCGAGGAGGCGCCTGCAGCGGGGATCGAAGGGCCGAGGAGAGCGAGGAGCGAAGCGAGGGGGAGGAGCATGACGCCGTCATCCTAGCCGGCCTCCGAGGCCGGCTTCGGAGGCTCACTCTGGGACGCCCGAGCTACCCTGGGCGGCATGGCGGACGACCGGACGTTCGGCGAGTTGCTCTACCGGGCGATGAAGGACGGCGACGACCGCGCCTTCGACGATCTCGTGGGGTCTTCGCCCGAGCGGCTGAACGAGTCGGACGACGGGTGCGTCGCGACGCCGCTGATCAGCGCGGTCTTCTGCGAGCGCATCGACTGCCTGCGCGCGCTGATCGAGGCCGGTGCTCAGGTCGATCAGAGGGACACCAGCGTGTGCGGCTCGTCGTACCGCCTGCGCGCGCTGGAGGCCGCGCACTGGTTCGACCGCGACGACATGGTCCAGGTCCTGGTCGACGCGGGCGCCGCCGAGGACTTCGGCACGCGCGTCTTCCGCGGGGACGTGGACGCTGTCCGGCAGGACCTCGACGCCGATCCGGCGCTACTGCAGGGCGCCTACATCCATCCGCACTTCACGCTCCTCCACGTCGCGGCGGAGGTCGACAGCGCAGACCTGGCGCGGCTCTTCGTCGAGCGCGGCCTCGAGGTCGACGCCGAGGACGGGGACGGGCACACCGCGCTGCGCTACGCGGCCCGCAACGAGCCTTCCCTCGACCTCTTGGACGCGCTCGTCGAGGCCGGCGCGAACGTCGACCACACGAGCAGGACGGGGATCACCGCGCTGACCGCCGCGTGCCGCCACGCCGAGAGCCTGCCGACGGTGCGGCGGCTCCTCGAGCTCGGCGCGGACCCGAACCTCGTGCCGAAGAACCGCGTGAGCGGGCTGATGAAGGCCGCCGGGAACCGCGTCCCGGAGATGGTGGAGCTGCTGCTGGCGCACGGCGCCGATCCGACCTACCGCGGCAAGGCCGGCGAGTCCGCGCTCGACGTGGCGCGGCGCAGACGCTCCGACGCCGTGGTCACCCTGCTCGAGCCCATCACACCCTCTTGAAGTCGATCCTCCTCGCGGCCTTCGGCGACCTGCGGCGCACCTGGCAGCAGCTCGTCCTGGTCAACCTCCTGTCGGGCGCCATCGGGATCATCGTGACCGCGCCTCTGGTCGCGGGTCTCCTCGGGCTCTTCCTGGCGTTCGCGGGCGATCAGGTGCTGAGCGACGTGGAGATCGCCGAGTTCGTCGCTTCGCCCCTCGGATTCGTCGCGATCGCCACCGCGGCGACGGTCTGGCTCGGGCTGCTCCTGGTCACGTTCTCGCTGGCGACCATCGTCGGGTTCGGCGCGACGGAGGGCCGCCGCGTCACCTACCTCGACGCGCTGCGGTTCGCCATCGCCCGGAGCCGCTCCCTCCTGCGGCTGGCCCTGCGGATCCTCGGACTGACCGCCTGCTGCGTCGCTCCGCTGCTCGTGGCGGCGGGCGCCGCCTACCTCGTGCTCCTCCGTGAGCACGACATCAACTACTACATCGCCGTCCGACCGCCGGAGTTCGTCCGCGCGCTCTGGATCGTCGGCGCGGTGGGCGGCGTCTGCGGGCTCGTGCTCCTGCGCGCGCTCGCCGTCCGATCGATGGCCCTCCCGATCGTTCTTTTCGAGGGCGTGGGTGCGCCCGAGGCGCTTCGGAGGAGTCGCTCCATGCGCTCCGCGGCGCGTTCGATCTTCGGCCTGCTTCTCGGCTGGGCGGCGCTCGTCCTCGGGCTCTCGACCGCGGGCTCGTGGGTCGTGGCGCGCGTCGGTGGCCTCCTCCTCGCGGCGTCGGACTTCACGTTCAAGGTGGACGTCGTCGTGCTCGCGTTCACGCTCGTCCTCGCGGCGCTGGTCGACATGGTGATCGACTTCGTTGCCCACGCGCTGCTCCCGCTCGGGCTCGTCCGCCTGTACCGGAGCCTCTCGACCGCAGCCGTCGTCCCGCCGGAGCTCGAGCGCGCCGCCGCGATGGACGAGTCGAGCGGCTGGCGCGTCCCCCGTCCCTGGATCGTCCCGGGGGCGATCGTCGGGGCCGGCGGCGTGCTCTTGGCCGGGTGGTTCGTGTCCCAGGGCGTCGACGCGGGCGATCGCGTCGAGGTGATCGCGCACCGCGGCGCGTCGGCCGAGGCTCCGGAGAACACGATGGCCGCGTTCGAGCTCGCGATCGAGGAGGGCGCCGACTGGATCGAGCTCGACGTCCAGGAGGACTCCGACGGCCAGGTGGTCGTCGCGCACGATCGCGACTTCATGAAGCAGGCGCGCGTCTCGCTCGCGGTGGCCGACTCGACGGCCGCGAAGCGCGCCGACATGGACATCGGGAGCTGGTTCGACCCGCGCTTCGCCGGCGAGCGGGTCGTCACGCTGGCGGAGGTCCTCGAGCACGCCCGCGATCGGGTCCGCGTCGTGATCGAGCTCAAGTACTACGGCCGCCAGGTCCGGCTCGAGGAGCGCGTGGCCGAGATCGTCGAGCGCGCGGGCATGGTCGATCAGGTCGAGATCATGTCGCTGTCGCGCGACGGACTCCGACGCTTCCGGGCGATCCGCCCCGGCTGGCCGTCGGGGCTCCTCAGCACGGCGAGCCTCGGGGACCTGACGCAGCTCGGGCACGACTTCCTCGCGCTGAACTCCGTCGCGGCGTCGCGCAAGACGGTGCACCGCGCGCACCAGCGCGGAACCCGCGTCTACGCCTGGACGATCAACGATCCCGTCCAGATGTGGGCGCTGATCAGCCGCGGGGTCGACGGGCTCATCACCGACCGCCCCGGGCTCGCCCGGGACGTCCTGGAGCTGCGCGAGTCGACCGGGCCGATCGCGCGCTTCGTCGTGTGGATGTCGGCGGAGACCGGCCTGCTCGACCCGCGGGCGGAGCTGCCCGGCGCGGGCGACGCGTGACTAGGAACCCGGCTGCTCCATGCGCTCGAGCCGGTTCACGTCGTAGCCGTGGCCGGTGATCCGCTCGACGATCGAGTCATAGGTGGCGGGGGGCAGCGTCGGGGTGCGGCTGAGGATCCAGAGGTACCGGCGCTTCGGCTCCCCGACGACGGCCCAGCGATAGTCCGGGTCGAGGTCGATGACCCAGTAGTCGCCCTTGAACGGCCAGAAGAACTGGACCTTGAGTCGCTCGGGGTGCTCGGGGTCGGGCGCCCAGGCCTTGCCGGTCGACTCCGAGCGCTTCCCGCCCAGCGTGCCCTTGAAGCCCCCGTTGAGGACCTTGAGCTTGCCGTCCTTCCGCACCGAGTACTCGGCCGTGACGCCGACGAGCCCCTCCTCGAACGACACCGGGTACTTCGAGATCTCGTACCAGAGGCCGAGGTAGCGCTCCGTGTCGAAGTCCGACACGGACTCGAGCGGCTCGGCGTTCGGGAGTGCGCCGCTCGGTCTGGAGGAGCAGGCCGCGAGGCACGCGGTCAGTGCGGCGAGGAGAACGGTGCGGAGCGCGGGCGTCGATCGGTGGGTCGGCATGTCACGTTCCAGCGTACACGGGCCGGTACTGCTCTGGATCGCGCCGTACGATCGTCCGCGCGCAACGCGCCGATCCCTGCCCACGCTCCGTGTCCGCCCTCTTCGACGACTCCGCTCGCGACGACGAGCCCGCGGTCGAATCCGCGCCGGCGGACGCGCCGCTCGCGGAGCGGATGCGCCCACGGACGCCCGAGGATGTCGTGGGCCAGACGCACCTGCTCGACGAGGGCAAGCTCCTGCGACGCGTGTTCGACGGTGAGGTCCGCCAGAGCCTGGTCCTGTGGGGGCCGCCCGGCGTCGGCAAGACGACGATCGCGCGTCTCGTCGCGGACGCGTCGGACGCGCGCTTCGTGCCGTTCTCGGCCGTGCTCTCCGGCATCAAGGAGGTCCGGACGGTGATGGCCGAGGCGCGCGCGCGCCGCGCGCGGAGCGGCGAGCGCACGCTCCTGTTCGTCGACGAGATCCACCGCTTCAACAAGGCCCAGCAGGACGCGTTCCTGCCGTTCGTCGAGCGCGGCGACGTGCTCCTGATCGGCGCGACGACGGAGAATCCGTCGTTCGAGCTCAACGCCGCGCTCCTGTCGCGGTGTCGGGTGCTGGTCCTGGAGCCGCTCACGGTCGAGGAGACCGTCGAGCTCCTGCGCAACGCCTGCGAGGACGAGCGCGGTCTCGGCGGTCGATTGGTGCTCGACGACGAGCAGCTCACGCGGGTCGCGCACCAGAGCGACGGCGACGCGCGGCGGGCGCTCACGCTCCTGGAGACGGTGGCTGGCGCCCGTCTCGCGGATGGCACGGTCGACGACGACTCGCTCGCCGAGGCGCTCCAGCGCAAGTCCGTGCGGTACGACCGGTCGGGCGAGCAGCACTTCGACCTGATCAGCGCGCTCCACAAGAGCGTCCGGAACTCGGACGAGAACGCGTCGATCTACTGGCTCGCGCGCATGCTGGATGGGGGTGAGGACCGTCGCTACCTGGCGCGGCGGATCGTCCGGATTGCGTCCGAGGACATCGGCCTCGCCGACCCGTTCGCCCTGCGGATCGCGCTCGACGCGGCCGAGTCGTTCGACCGTCTCGGCGAGCCGGAGGGCGACCTCGCGCTGGCCCAGGCCGTCGTCTACCTCGCCCGCGCGCCGAAGAGCAACGCCGTCTACAAGGCGCTCGCGGCCGCCCGCGAGGACGTGCAGAGGACGGCGAACGAGCCCGTTCCGCTGCATCTCCGCAACGCGCCAACGCGCCTCATGAAGGAAGCGGGATACGGCGCCGGCTACCGCTACGCGCACGACGATCCGGCCGCGAAGGACGAGATGGAGTGCCTTCCGCCGGGTCTTCGTGGTCGCGACTACTTCGCCCGAGATGCGGATGAAGAGCGCTGAATCGCCCCGAAACCCCTGGATTCGGCCGCGAAAAGCCTTGTTCCCCCGTTTTTCGCCCTCTAAAACCCGACGTCCCGCACACCATGCGGGAGCGGAGAGCGGTGTGTTGCCGCTCCTTCCGTGACGCACGCATCGACCCCGCAGCGCTGACGCGTTGCGGGGTCGAGCGTTTAGGGCAGGGGAGCGTCAGTCCAGCCCGTCCGTCGTCCGCAGCGCCAGCACCGGCCCCTTCGCGGACTTCAGCACCGAGTACGTCACGCCGCCCAGGATCGCCGCGCTGATCCCCGTGTGACCGTGCGTCCCCATCACGACGAGGTCGCTCGCCTCACGGGCGTCCTCCAGAGCCGTGACCGTCGCGCCGACGACGAAGCGCTGCTCGCACTCGGTGCCCTTGAAGTCGAACGACTTCATCTTGTCCCCGAACCGCTCCTCGGCGAGGTCGTGCAGCCCCTCGACGACGTAGGTCGGCATCCCCGTCTCTGCGACGCCCATCGCGGTCGGCTCGACGAACGCCGGCGGCGGGCTGCAGTGCAGCACGCACAGCGGGACCTTCAGGTGCGCGGCGACGTCGCGCGCCACGGCGAGCGCCGCGAGGCTGCGGTCGGACAGGTCGCACGCGGCGAGCACGCGCTGGATCGGAACGGCGTCCGCCGGCTGGCTCCACACGTGGCACGGAGCGCCCGAGAAGACCGCGCGCTGGGTTCCGCCGAGGTCGAAGAAGTGCTCCTTCTTGTGCGGCCCGAGCACCACGAGGTCGGCGTCGAGCGAGCGCGCGGCGCGCAGCAGCGCCACGTGCGGCCGTCCGAAGTCGACCTGGGTCTCGACCTTCGACGCGAGGTCACCGAACCGCTCGTCGCAGCGCTTGCGCAGCCACTCCGTCGCGCGCTGCGCGAGGGCCTCGCGGCGCTCGACGATCTCGTCCGGGCGCCCGGCGATCTCGTCCGCGTCGGGCACGTCGATCGAGTGCACGACGTGCAGGCGACATCCGATCGCCCGCATCAGAGAGGCGGCGGCGTCGAGGGCCAGGTCTCCACCGCGGGCACCGTCGTCACCGACGACGGCGAGCTGGAACGGGAACGGGTGGTCGTGGGTCATGGCGCGGTGGGGGAGGCGTGGGTCGAGGGAAGGGCGCGCAGTCGCGTCGCGAGCAGCGTGCGGCGCTGCGCCTGGTCGGTGTTCTGGATCGCGCGCGCCAGCGCGGCGCGCTCACCGACGAGGACGACGAGCCGCTTCGCTCGCGTGATCGCAGTGTAGAACAGGTTCCGCTGCAGCATGTGGGAGTGCTGCATGCTGAGCGGGCAGACGACCGCCGGGAATTCGCCGCCCTGGCTGCGGTGCACCGTCATCGCGAACGCCGGCTTGAGGTCCGCCAGCGCGCCGCGCTCGTACGCGACCTCCCGCTCCGGGAACTTGACCGTGACCGTGCCGGACTGGTCGACGCGCACGATCCTTCCCAGGTCGCCGTTGAAGACCTCGCGGTCGTAGTCGTTCCGCGTCTGCACGACGCGGTCGCCGGTGCGCCAGACGCTGCCCTCGAAGAACACCTCGCGGCCGCCGGCGGAGAGCGCCTCCCGGAGGCCGTCGTTGAGCGCGTCGACGCCGGCCGGGCCCTTGTACATGGGCGCGAGCACCTGGACGTCCTCGCTCCACTCCAGACCGAACGTCTTCGGGATCCGCTGCGTCGTGACCTCGACGACGCGCTCGGCGATCCGCTCAGGGCCACCGTCGACCGGGAAGAAGTAGAAGTCCGCGTCCGTCACGCCGCGGCCCGGGAGCTCGGGCATCTCGCCCGCCAGAACGCGGTGCGCGTTGCTGACGATCAGGCTGCGCGTCGACTGGCGGAAGACCTGGGTCAGGCGCGCGACGGGGACCCGGCCCGAGTCCAGGAGATCCGAGAGCACGTTCCCCGCGCCGACCGACGGCAGCTGGTCGGGGTCGCCGACGAACACGAGCCGCGTGGGAGCCGCGATGGCGTCGACGAGCCTGCGCGCGAGCGCGGCGTCGAGCATCGACACCTCGTCGACGATCACGAGGCCGCCCACCAGCGGCTTGTCCGGCCCGTGCTCGAACCCTCCCGCGTTCGGGACGAAGCACAGCAGCCGGTGCAGCGTGCTGGCCGGGCGCCCCGTCGCCTCGGACAGGCGCTTGGCCGCCCGGCCGGTGGGCGAGGCGAGAAGCACCTCGGCGCCCCCGTGTTCGGCGAGCTGGGCGACGAAGCGGACGATCGTCGTCTTGCCGACGCCGGGACCGCCGGTGAGCAGCGAGACCGGCCGCCGGAGGAGCTCGAGCACGGCGTCCCGCTGGCCGGGGTGCAGCTCGATCGAGGCCGCGGACTCTGCGCGCGCGAGGTCGTCCTCGTCCGCGAGGGGGCGCGCCGGCTGGGCGAGGAGCCGCCCGAGTCCGCGCGCCAGCTCGACCTCGTGGTCGAAGTCGCGGGGCAGGTAGCACGGCAGCGCGCCGCGGAACCGGCCGCTCCCCTCCAGCACGTCCGTCTCGTCCTCGTCGAACGGCGGCGGCTCGGGCAGCACCGCCCGGTCGATGACGATGTGGAGCCCGTCCTCCATCTCGTCGAGCGCCTTCACGAACGCCTCCCGGGGCGCCGCACCCTCCAGCGCGCGGGCGGACCGGGTGAGGAGCTCCTCCAGCGGCAGCATCACGTGGCCCTCGCCCGTCGCACGGTCGAGGACGTGCCGCGTCACCGCGCGCAGTCGGCGGGGGTCGTCGGGCGCCAGGCCGAGCCGCTTCGCGACCCGGTCCGCCGTCAGGAAACCGACGGTCGGGACGATCGTGAGGACGTAGGGGTTGCGCCCGATCTGGTCCTCGCAGTCCGGCCCGAGCTTGCCGAGGACCGCCTGGGCGGTCAGCGGGCCGAGGCCGAGCTGGGCCAGGAACCCGAAGACGCGGTGCTGCTCGCTGCGCTCGCGGACCGCCTGCGCCAGGTCCTCGGCGATGTCCGTGCGGAGGCCCTTGACGCCCTTCAGGGCGCCCGGGTCCTCGGCGATCCGCTCCAGGGCGTCCGCGCCCAGCTTGTCGACGATCCGGCGGGCGATCGTGGGCCCGATCCCCTCGAACGCCTTGGACGACAGGTAGCGGACCAGGCCCTCCTCGGTGGCGGGGGGCAGGGGCTCCGAGGACGCGAACTCGAACTGGGCGCCGTGGCTGGCGTGACGGCCCCAGCGGCCCTCCAGGCGCAGACGCACCCCCTCCACGGGGTCCGCGATCTTCCCGACCGCCGTGACGCGCCCGGGAGTGAAGAGCGAGCCCTCCTCAGGGGCCTTGAAGCCCGGGTCCGGGTCGAGCCGGAGCACCGCGAAGAGCGACGAGGTGTCGTGGTAGGTGATCGTCTCGACCGTGCCCTGGAAGGTCTCCGGGGCCTCGTCGGCGCTCCCCGGCCGGCCGCCCGCCTCCGTCCGTCGCCCCCGGGCCGTGTCTCGCTGGTCGCTCACGCCGCCGGGAGGATACCGCCGGGAGGCCCGGGCCAAAGTTGCGGGCGAGCGGGGTCGCCCGTATTCTTCTCCGCTCGATTCAAGGCGCAGCGGGTGGGTCCGGTGACCCGCGGCCGCGCCGCAACACGCTCAACATCGTTCCACCGCCCCGCCGACCGGCGGGCCCCTCCCTTGATCAAGGTCTCCGTACGCTCCAACGAGTCGCTGGAAGCTGCGCTCAGGCGCTTCAAGCGCCAGTGCAACTACAGCGGCATCTTCCGCCTCGCCAAGGCCAACACCTGGCACGAGAAGCGCTCCGACCGTCGTCGTCGTGAGCGCCGCGAGCGTCTTCGCACCGTGCAGAAGGCGACGCGGAAGAACGACCCGAACCGTCGCCGTCGGCGGCGTCCGGGCGGCGCTCCCAAGAAGCGCTGAATCGAGCCGAGCCCGCGCCGTCTTCCCCGGCGTGGATCCCTGCTCCACGAGCGGCCGCGCGACCCTGGCCCGGGTGCGCGGCTCGCTTCGTCTCGGGGCCTGACCCCGCGCCTGGCATGGGCCTCTTCGAGAAGGACCGCGACCTGACCGAGGCACCCGACGAGGTGCGCCTCGTCGTCGACGCGTCCTCGTTCCGCGTGAAGGCGCGCGGCTTCTCGATGCGGCTCGATCAGTTCCTGAGCCACCACCTCAAGTGGCGTTCGCGTTCGAGCGTCCAGACGCTCGTGCGGGACGGCTACGTCGAGGTCGACGCGGCGCGGCCCGAGGCGCCGAAGGGCACCGGCGAGCGCAAGGTCGAGCGGCGACCCGGCGCGCGCCTCCAGCACGGCAGCCGCGTGTACATCCGGATCCCGGAGACGTACCGCGCGCTGCTCGACGGCGAGACCTCCGACGAGCTGGACGTCCTGTACGAGGACCGCGACGCGCTCGCCGTCGACAAGCCGCCGCTCGTCGCGATCCACCCGAGCGGCCGGCACATGACCGACACGCTCATCCAGCGCGTGCACCGCCGCTTCGGGGATGAGATCGAGGCCGGGCGCATGCTCCCGCGGCTCTGCCACCGCCTGGACCGCGAGACGAGCGGCATCGTGCTCGTCGGCAAGCGGCCGGCGACGCACGGCTCGCTGACGACCCAGTTCGAGGACCGTCTCGTCGAGAAGGAGTACCTCGCGATCCTCGACGGCGAGCTGGAGTCCCGGGCGGGCACGATCGACGCGCCGATCCGACTGTCCACGACCTCGCCGGTCGAGCTGGAGATGACCACCGCCGCGGACGGTCTGCCGTGCAGCACCGACTGGGTCGTCCTGGACGTCGCAGGCGGGCGGTCGCTCGTGCGGCTGCGCATCCACACAGGACGCCAGCACCAGATCCGCGTGCACATGGCGGCGCTCGGCGCGCCGCTCGTCGGCGACAAGCTGTACGGGCCGGACCGCGAGATCTTCCTGCGGGCGGCCGCGGGCGAGCTGACCGACTGGGACCGCGAGCAGCTCGTGATCGAGCGCCACGCGCTGCACAGCGCCCGACTGCTGTTCGATTCTCCCGACGCTGGCGAGGTCGAGGTGGTGAGCGGTCTGCCGGACGATCTCGCCGAGGCGTTCCCCGAGCTCGCGCCCTGACGGCGAGAACGATCCGTGCTCCAATCCCGCGCATGAGGCTCACCTCCATCGCTTCGGTCGTCGTCGCGCTCGTTGCGGCCGCGTGCACGGCCGAACCGAACGACACCGCTTCGTCGAACGACACCGCCACACCGAACGACACCGACACGACCGTGACCCAGCCCGACGTCGACCTCAACGCACTCGCGATCCCCTACGCCAGCACCCCGCTCGAGGGCGTCCTCGCGGCGGGCCAGCTCAGCCCCGCGCAGATGGACGCGCTGCACGCCGCGGGCTACCGCTCGTTCATCAGCCTCCGCGTGGCGGAGGAGAAGGGAGCCGGCTGGGAGGAGGCCCACGCGGCCGACAAGGACATCCGCTTCGTGCGGCTGCCCGTCGCCGGCGCGGCGGGGATCGACGAGGCCCACGCGCGTCAGCTCGGCGAGCTGATGGACGCCGAGGCGACGCCGATGGTCGTGTACTGCGGCAGCAGCAACCGCGTCGGAGCGCTCTTCGGCCTGAAGGCGTTCCACGTCGACGGGATGAGCGCGGAGGAGGCGTTCGCGCTCGGCAAGGCATCCGGCGTGACCGGACTCGAGCCGCTCTTCAAGCAGCAGCTCGGGCTCTGACGCTACTCGCGCTCGAGCTGTTCGTCCTGGAGCAGCTCGATGAGGGCGTTCACGCGTCGCTCCCGGGTCTCCGGGCGCTTCGCCCTCTCGATCGAGTAGGCGAGCGTGCGTCGTCGTCCCGGCGTGAGTGACGCCCAGTACTTCGCGACGCCCGGCAGCGCGCGGAGGGCGCTCGTGAGCTCCGAGGGGATCTCGACGCGATCCGGGTCCGGGTCGCGGCGCACGACGACTTCGACCACGGTCCCTTCCTCAAGCCCGGCGTCCCGCAGCCATCCGGCTCCGAACCGGAGGCACGGTCCGCCGTCGGGCCGGCGCTGCATCGTTCGCGAGAAGACGATCCCGTCGATCGAGCCCACGAGGCGGCCGCCCCCGCTCTCCTCCAGCGCGCGCGCAACGTCATCCGGGACGGAGACGTAGTGCTTCATGTAGCCCTTCGCGATCGCGTCGTCGTGCACGATCGTCGCCTCGAATCTGTGTTCGTCGCGCTTTCGGGTTCCCATCAGTCCGCACCGAGGCCGAAGAAGGAGTTCGTCGTCGTCCAGGCGCTCGTCGCGACGGCGGCGGGCTCCTCGCCCCGCAGCTTCGCGACCTCGCGCAGCACCCAGGGCAGGTGCATCGGTTCGTTGCGGCGCGTCTCGGGCTTCGGCTCGATCGTGCGCGGCAAGAGGTACGGCGCGTCGGTCTCCAGCATCAGGCGCTCGGCGGGGATCGCGGGGACCGCGTCGCGCAGCGCGCCGCCGCGGCGCTCGTCGCAGACCCAGCCGGTCACGCCGAGCGCGCAGCCCAGCTCGAGGTAGTCCGCGGCCTCGTCGGGGCCCTCGGTGAAGCAGTGGACGACAGCGCCGCGGGCGAGGTCCGGCCACGCGCTGCGCAGCATCGCGAGGAGCTCCGCGTGCGCGTCGCGCTGGTGGACGAACACCGGCAGGCCGACGCGCGACGCGATCTCGAGCTGTGCCTCGAACGCACGCAGCTGGTCCTCGCGCGGGCTGTAGTTGCGATTGAAGTCGAGGCCGCACTCGCCGACCGCGACGACCTCGTCGCGCGCGCAGAGGGCCTCGATGGCCTCCCCGGTCGCGTCGTCCCACTCGGACGCGTGGTGGGGGTGGACGCCCGCGGTCGACCACGCTCCCGCGTCGGCGGCGGCGAGCGCGGCGGCCGCGCGGCTGACCTCCAGCGTGGTCCCGGTCAGGACCATCCGCTCGACGCCGTGCTCACGCGCGCGCTCGACGACCGCCGGGCGGTCGGACTCGAACTGACGGCTGACGAGGTTGACTCCGATGTCGACGAGGCGCATCCCGCGGCGACGATAGCGCCACGGGACGCGCTCCGCAGGGCCTCACCAGATGACGGTCGCGCCGTTCGAGAAGTTGGAGGTCGCAGCGCCCCCGACGGAGTCCCGGTACCAGAGCTGGAAGTTCGTCTGCGCCCCTACGGTCGCCGAGTACGGGCCGTTCGGCCCGGGGATCGAGGTGAGGCTCCACAGGCCGCTGGCCGTGCTGAGCGAGATCTCGCCGACCTGACCCGAGGTCTGGATCTGCCCGGGCCCGACGAAGCGGCCGATCGAACCGGTGAGGCAGAGGTTGCCCTGGCTGCCCACCGGGTTCGCCGTGAAGCCCTGCTGCGGCGAGGTGATGAAGAAGCCGAACGAGTTGAGCGGGAGGTCGATCGCGCGGAGCGTGAGGTCGTCCGCCGCGACGTCGGGGTTCCCGGCGAGCTGGAGGTCGGAGACGACACCCGTCGAGTTCGGGTTGGAGAGGCAGTACGTCGACCCGACGAGCCCCGAGCAGGTCGTCGACTCCGCGAAGACCTGCATGTGGAACGAGCCGAAGGGGTTCCCCTGGGGACCGCCGCATCCGTTGCGGTTGACGTAGCCGCCGAAGAAGGAGCACTGCGGGGGCGCCACCGGATCGATCAACAGCCACTGGTCCTGGGTCAAGTAGCCCGTACCGGACGTGGCCGTCGGCGTCGCGCAGAGGCTCGTCGCGCCGTAGTACGTGCCGGTACCGTCGCGCGGCAGGCCCCCGGCGGTGTAGTTCGGGTCCGTGTACGTCGGGTCCCCGGTGAGGATGAACCCCGCGGGCGCCGCGCCATCGGAGCCGATGTACCGGTATCCCCAGCCGAAGCTGTCGAGCGCGACCACGTTGTCCCAGCCGGGGTTGAGGGAGCCGCCGTCAGCCTCCAGGCAGAACTCGCTGCCACCCGTGAGGTCGACCGTGATCGTCCAGCAGCCGCCGGCCGGCAGTCCGGTCAGCGGGATGGTCGCGTCCGGCCCGCCCGTGGGGACGACGCACGGGACGTACGAGCTGTAGAACTCGATCTCCCAGCCGCCGGAGGCAGACAGTCCGTTGTCGCAGTAGGCGATCTCGAAACCGTTGACGAGGTAGTCGTCACGATTCGGATTCCTGGCGAAGGGCCCCGGGTTCGTGGTTCCCGGCAGCGCACCCTCGTCGATGTTGCGCCCACCGGGTCCGAATCCGCCCGCGCCACCGGCGCTCGTGAAGTAGCCCGTCTGCGCGGTGTTGTTGTAGATGGTGTCGGGGCCGAAGCCGGCGACCGGCCCGGCATGGCGCGTCCACGTTCCCGTGGCGACGTGGTAGATGCCCGCGTGACGGACGGGGCCGGTGATCCGTTCGGGGGGCACCGCGGTGGGCGATGGCGTAGGGGACTGGGCGAGCGTCGTGGCCGCGAGCGAGAGGGCGAGGAAGGGCGCGAGCGTGGCGTGGTTCATGGCGATGGGTGAGGGGGTATGGAGCGTTCTAGGTCTGGAATGTAAATCAGTTTCCGGAAATAGCTGATATGCGGAACGGTGTCCCAGCCTGGGCTCATCCCGGCGTCCAGTAGCCTCTTTGCCATGCCCGACGCCCCCGAGAGCCCCGAGCCCATCCGGCTCGCCGACAAGCTTGACCAGGTCACCGCCCTCTGGACACCCCACCGGATCGCGCGCTTCGACGGGCACCAGATGGTGCTCGCGAGGGTCGACGGCGAGTTCGTCTGGCACCAGCACGATGGGCACGACGAGGTGTTCCTGCCGCTCTCGGGCGAGCTCTGGATCGACTTCGAGGACGCCGAGGCACGCCGCGTCCTCCCCGGCGAGGTCCTCGTCGTCCCCGCCGGAACGCGTCACCGCCCCAGGACGGAGGGCGGCGAGGTCACGATGCTCGTCATCGACCCGATGGACGTCCGCCACACCGGCGAGGTGACCGGCGAGCGGACCGTGGAGGAGTACCCCGAGATCTGATCGGGACGAGACCTGGACATTCCTCGAATGGAACGTCCCCGCGCTCGTACCTCCCTCTCCGACCCATGGACGAACAAGAGACCCGCCAGTGGTGCATGTTCATGCACCTCTCCCAGCTCGCCGGTTACGCCGTGCCGCTCGCCGGCATCATCGCGCCGATCGTGATGTGGCAGACGAAGAAGGACGAGTCGCCCGAGATCGACGCGCACGGCCGGATGGTCGCGAATGCGATCCTCTCGTACTTCTGCTACGTCGTCGCCGCGATCATCCTCTGCTTCGTGCTGATCGGGATCATCCTGCTGCCCATCGTCGCCGTCTGCGCGATCGCCTTCCCGATCGTCGGCGCCATCAAGGCCAACGACGGCGAGCTCTGGAAGTACCCCTTCGTCATCGAGTTCCTCTGATCTCCTCGCCATGGCGGCACGCAAGCCGAAGGCCTCCGGTCCCGAGATCGACTCGCGCGTCGACGCATACATCGCGGCGCAGCCGGACTTCGCCCGCCCCCTCCTGAAGAAGATTCGCGCCGCGTTCCACGCCGGCTGCCCCGACCTCGTCGAGACGATCAAGTGGGGCGTGCCGTCGTTCGAGCGGAACAAGATGCTCGGCGGCACGGCGGCCTTCAAGGAGCACGTCAGCTACGGGTTCTGGCGCGCCGAGGACATGGACGACCCCGAGGGGCTCCTGGGCGAGACGCGCAAGCAGAGCCCGATGCGGATCCAGGCGCGGACGGCGAAGGACCTGCCGACGAAGAAGGTGCTCGTTTCGTACGTGAAGCAGGCCGCGGCCCTCGACGCCGAGGCACCGCCCAAGAAGGCGGTGACGCAGAAGGCCACGAAGAAGAAGGCGGCCAAGCTCAGCGCCGCCGCGAAGCCCCCGAAGGACATGCTCGACGCGATCGCCGCGAACGGCGCGGCGCACGCGTTCTGGAAGACCCTCGCGCCCGGCTACCGCCGCGACTACGTTGAGTGGGTGACCGAGGCCAAGCGCGACGCGACGCGGGCGAAGCGGCTCGCGACGACGGTCGAGTGGCTCGCCGAGGGCAAGCGGCGCAACTGGAAGTACGAGTCCTGCTGAGCGATCAGGCCGCGCGGCGGTTGGTGACGCGGCCGCGCGCGATCACCTCGACCGCCACGACGCCCGCGAGCAGCGCCCAGCCGAACGCCGGCGACGGCACCGTCCGCCACGCCGCTACCGCGATGAGCGTCATCGCGACCGCGACCGCGATGAGAAGGCCGCCGAGGCCGTCGCTCCACGCGCTCACGAGATCGTTGGCGCGGGTCGAGAGCGGCCGCTCTCCGCCAGGTCTGTAGAGGAGCCGCAGCGTGGCGAGGCCCGCCACGACGGCGACGGGCCAGAGGCGCAGCGCGAGCGCCGGGCTCGCCAGCGTGTAGACGAGCGCGCCGATCCCCACGTAGAGCGGCAGGAGTAGCCGCACGGCGATGGCCTTCAGCGCACCGCGATCCTCGGTCCCGTCGTCCACCGGAGCGGTATCGACCATCCAGCGCGCCTCGGGCGTGGCCGTCGTCGGGACGTGCATGAGCACGAACGGGAGGTACGCCGCCGGCGCGAACAGGAGCAGCGCGAAGAGCCCCTCGCCCTCCGTCGTGCTCGGGTCGGCGCCGAGGAGCAGCAGGAGCAGCGGGGCCGCCACCAGCGGATAGGTCCGCAGCACGAAGTCGCGCTCCGCCGGCAGCCCGTCGTACACGAACGCGAACGGGCCGCGCTCCGCGTCGCGCACCCACACGAACTCGGCGACGCGCCGCGCCGGCGTGAGCAGGATCGAGAGCGCGGAGCGCGTCGAGCGCGCCTCCGGCGGCGGTGGGAACGGCGCGGCGGCGAGAACGACGGCGGACCCGACCGCGACCGCGGCTGCGATGACACCCGCCGTCCCTGCGCCGCCGGGCGCGAACACGGACGCGAACCAGATCGGCGGGAGCGCGAGCCACGCGCCATCCGCGGTCTCCAGCTCCGCCAGGATGGGAAGGCTCCGCAGCCCGACGAGCATCCCGACCATCACGCCCAGGAACACGATCGTCTGCAGCGTCACGAGCACCGCGTCGCCGCCCTTCCCGAGCACGACCTGCAGCAGGAGCAGCGCCGCCGCGACGCACCACGTCTGGACCACGCCGAGCCCGACCATCGCCGCGCGGCTCCCGAGGTCCATCGAGCCCGGTGCCAGCAGCGCCGCCGGCACGAGCGACGCCAGCGCGAGCATGCCGAGGATCGAGAGCAGGGTCGCGACGCGCGCGAGCCGCAGGTCGCGCGGCGTGACCGGGAGCGCGCCGACCCACTCGGCCGCACGGTCGGCCCGGAGCAGCGGCGCGAGCTCCCCGAGGAGCGGCACCGTCGTCAGCGCGAGCGGGATCGACAGGGCGAAGACCGCGTAGCCGTACGGCGGCAGGTCGGCGCGCACCACGGCGCACAGGAGCGCTGCGACCACGACCTGCAGCGCGACGGCGGCGACGGGCGTCCGCTCGCCCAGGACCTCACCGGAGAGCTGCGCGCGGACCAGGCTATGGATGCGATTCACGGGACCCGCGCGACTTGCGCGGGCCGGAGGGTACCCGACGGAGCGGCCGGGCCCATACTCAGCGCGCGAGCGGCTGCCGCTCCTCAGCACCATGTCTCGGAAGGTCAGTATCCAGGGCCCCGTCGGCCTCCTCGAGGGCGACCTGCGCCTGCCCGACGAGGGCGAGCCGCGCACCGCCGCCGTCGTCTGTCACCCGCACCCGCTCCACGGCGGGACGATGAACAACAACGTCGTCCACCGGACGGCCGGCGGTCTGCGCGACGCCGGGCTGGCGGTGCTGCGGTTCAACTTCCGCGGCGTCGGCGCCAGCGAGGGCGTGCACGACGGCAGCGGAGCGGAGGAGGAGGACCTCGCCGCGGCGCTGACGTTCCTCGGCGAGCGCTTCCCGGGCCTCCCGCTCTGGGCCGCCGGATTCTCGTTCGGCGCGCGGCAGGTGATCGGCCTCGCGCCGCGCGATCCCCGGATCCAGCGCGTCGTCCTCGTCGCGCTCCCGGTCGCGGCCTACGACTGCCGCCACGCCGACCGCGTGCCCCAGGACGGCGCGATCTTCATGGCGGGCGAGGACACCTTCGGCACGCTCGCGCAGGTCCGCGAGCAGCTGCCCGACCTCGTCGGCCGCTTCCACGCCGAGGAGGTCCCCGGCGTTGATCACTTCTTCACCGGCAAGCTCGACGACCTCCGCCTGCGCGTGCGCGACTGGGCCGCGTCGCAGCTCGGATCCCCGGAGACCGCACGATGACGCTCGAAGCCGACACCTTCCCCGCGGACGAGATCCCGGCGATCAAGCGGGTGATGATGCCGCGCGACACGAACGCCGTCGGGACGATCTTCGGCGGCGTGATCCTGTCCGAGATCGACCTCGCGGCTGCCACGCAGGCGCACCATCACCACGAGGGGATGGTCGTGACGGTCTCGATGGACAAGATCGACTTCAAGGCGCCGGTCCGCGTGGGCGACCTCGTGTCGTTCTTCGCGGAGACCCTTCGGGTGGGGCGGTCCTCGATCAAGGTCAAGGTGGCCGTCTGGGCGTGTCGGCGCTTCGGTGGAGGCCAGCACGAATACGTCACCGAGGCCGAGGTGACCATGGTCGCCGTCGACGACCTGTTCCGGCCGACGCCAGTGAACGGCGGGAAGAGCTCCGAAACGAGCTGAGGCGTCCAGCTCAGCCGAGCAGTGCCGCGGCTCGCGCGTCCGGGTCCTCGGTCTCCGTGAGGGCGCGGAAGATCTGCTCCAGCGTCTCGTCGCCGCGGCCCTCGCTGCGCAGGTCGTCTAGGGCGCCGACGCGGACGAGCCTGGACTTCGCGAGCACCGCCACGCGGTCGCACACGCGCTCGACGACATCGAGCAGGTGCGAGGTGTAGAGCACCGCGCCACCGCGGTCCGCCCATCCGCGCAGCACCGCCTTGAGCATCGCGGCGCTGGGCGCGTCGAGGCCGCTCAGCGGCTCGTCGAGCACGAGCAGCTTCGGGCGCGGGAGCAGCGCGCACGCGAGCGCCGTCTTCTGGCGCATGCCGCGCGAGAACGACCCGACCGGATCGTCGATCCGGTCGGATAGATCGAGGTGCTGCATCAGGCGGACGGCCTCCTCGCCCGCCGCTTCGTCGGTCAACCCGTGCAGCCGGCCGACCAGCATCAGGTGCTGGCGCGGCGACAGGTTCGGGTACATCGGCGCGCCATCGGGGACATACCCGAGCGCCTTGCGCGCGCCGAGCGGGTCCGACTCCAGCGGATGCCCGTCGATCTCGACGCGCCCCTCGGTCGGATCGAGGAGCCCGCAGAGCATGCGGACCGTCGTCGTCTTGCCGGCACCGTTCGGTCCGACGAGGCCGAGGACCTCGCCGGGGCGTACGTCGAGCGTGAGCGAGTCGACGGCCACGAGGTCGTCGAAGCGCCGCGTCACGCCCTGCAATGACGCGGCCAACGGGGCTCCTGCCATCTCGCTCAGCTCGGGAGGAGCTGCTCGGGATCTTCCGGCTGGACCGAGATCCCGGTCGCGTCGGCGAGCTTCTCGACGACCTTGTCGCGCTGCGGCTTGGTGGCCGCCTTGGCCCCCTTCTTGCCGGCCGCCGAGCCGGTCGCGGCGAGCACGAGTACCTCTTGCGGCTTGATCTCGCCGATCTTCTTGGCGAGCGCCGTGATCTCGTTGTCTGCCGTGTTGTCCACCGGCGCCTTGAACAGGGAGACCTCGAGGATGAGGTGGTCGAAGTGGTGGCAGTCGTCGACGAACTTGCCGAAGAGCGGGCCCTTCTCGCCGGTGATGCTCGTCCAGGTCTTCGCGGTGCCCCAGTCGAACTCCAGGTGCACCGCGTTGTACATCGCGAGCGTCGCGCGGACGTCGTACGAGCTCAGGTCGCGCGTCTTCGAGAAGACGAGGAGCTTCGCGCGCGAGAACCACTTGTCCCGCAGCGCGCGGAGGTTCTCGGTGATCTCGCGGAGGTCGGGGTGCTCGGCGGGGTCCGTCGTGCTTCCGACGACCACGATCGAGTCGACCTTGATGCCCTCCTTCGACAGGGCGATGATCTCGCGGGCGCAGGTCGTCACGACGACCGACGCGCGGGGCAATGAGCTGCCGCGCTCGACGACGAGTCCGAGCTGCGGAGCGGCGAGGTCGACGATCATCGTGCGACCGAACCGACGCGTCTCGGTCGGGCCGTGGAGGATCTGCGACGTCGCTTCCTTGGTCTTGGCCATCCGGCTTGCCGCGGGGTGGGCGGCTCAGTCTGAAGCCCGGCGGTCCGGGCAAAAAGGGCGAGCCCGCCGTGGCGGGCTCGCTGCGAAGACATCCATCATAGCCCAATCGACCGGCCTTCTCCCGGGTCGGTTGCCGCCGCCGAGGCCCGGTCCTGCTCCGCCGAGTGCCGCGAAGCGGTCCCCGAGGGAGGCCCCTTGGGATTCCACAGCGCCCAGGCGGCCAGGCACAGGCCCACGGCGCAGCGCCCGGGGTGCTCCGTCACGGCCCAGGCGACCGCAGGGCCCCATCCAGGGCCCGCGCAGGCCGGCCGGGCGATGTCGACCCACGCCTCCAGCGCGGCCGAGACCGCGAGCGCCACGAGGCACCACCGTCCCGCCGCGAGACGCCCCGGAGCCCCGCTCGCTGCCCTCTCTTCCATGTCCGGGGGTGGACGAACGGCGCCCCACCGGGTTGCGCCCTCTGCATCAAGACGGGGCGCTCCGCTGGCCGATGCGGCGGTCGGGGCCTCCTGCCCCCTGCCCCTCGGGACGCCGGCCCCCCCGCCGGCACCCCCCCCGCTGGCCCACATGCCCAGTCAGCCCGCCACCAACTCCGATCCCCGGCCCATGGCCGCCGCCTCCGTCTCGCTCGACGCGGTCTCGGCGGACCTCGTCGGCGAGCTGGAGCGCGTCCGCGCCGGCGAGACCACCGCGCAGTCACTCCCGCTCCGCGGCGCCATGCTGGTGGAGGCGGACCTGTCGGACCTCGACCTGTCGGCGTGCGACCTCTCCGGCGCCGACCTGTCGCGTGCGAACCTGGAGGGCGCGCGGCTGTTCGGTGCGAAGCTCGGCGGCGCGACGCTCTTCGAGGTGAAGGCCGACGGGGCCGAGCTCGCGGGCGCCGACCTGACGGGCGCGAACCTCGCCGACGGGTCCTTCGAGCGCGCGGGTTTCGGCCGCGCGGTGCTCGCCGGTGCCGATCTCTCGAACGCGCGCCTCGCCGGTGCGAGCCTCACGTCGGCCGACCTGTCGCGCGCGATCCTCGCGGCCGCTGACCTCCGCGACGCTCGGCTGTGCGACGTGACGCTGAGCGGCGCCGACCTGACCCACGCGACGCTCGACGAGGCCGACCTCACAGGCGCCAGCGTCGACGGCGCGCGCTTCGACCACGCGTCGCTCGCCGGGACCGCCCTGACCGGGACGCGGTTCTTCCGCCGCGCGTCGTGGCTCGCGGTCGACCTGCGCAACATCGACTTCTCGGGTGCCTACCTGCTGCGCGACTTCATCCAGGACCAGAACTTCCTGGACGAGTTCCGCCGGCAGAGCCGCCTGCACGAGTGGATCTACCGCTTGTGGTGGCTCACCAGCGACTGCGGCCGCAGCGCCTTCCGCTGGGCGGCGTGCGGCGCGATCATCGCGATGTTCTTCGCCGGCCTCTACACCCAGGTCGGGATCGACTACGGCGACTACCAGACGCCGCTCTCGCCGGTCTACTTCAGCGTCGTGACCTTCACGACGCTCGGCTACGGCGACGCGCTCCCGACGACGACGGCCGCGCAGGCGATCGTGATCGCCGAGGTCGTCGCGGGCTACGTGATGCTCGGCGGACTGCTCTCCCTCATCACCAACAAGCTCGCAAGGAGGGCCGGATAGTGGGCCTCTTCGGCATCGGTAAGAAGAAGGCGACCGAGGCGCTGGAGGGGATCCTCCAGGGCGCGGAGCCGCCGTCGTTCCCGGCGCTCACGCTCCGGATCATGAGCAAGCTGCGCGACCCGGACGTCGAGTTCGACGAGCTCAGCGAGGCCATCCGCTGGGACCCCGCGCTGACGCTCAAGCTGCTCGCGACGGTGAACAGCGCCGCGTTCGCGCCCAAGCGCCGCATCGACGACGTCCGGCACGCGATCAGCTACCTGGGGCGCGGTCAGCTGGAGAGCCTGGTGCTCGCGGTCGCCGTGCGCGGCGCGCTGCCCTCGCCCTCGCAGCCGGGCTTCGAGGGCGAGCGCTTCTGGCGCACCGCCGCTCACCGCGCCGCGCTCGCGCGCACGCTCTCGTCGCGCCTGCACCCCGCCCGCGAGGGCGAGGCCTTCACCGGGGGCCTTCTGCTCGACCTCGCGATCCCCGTGCTCGTCGATCGGCTCGGCGCGTCCTACTCCGAGGTGCTCCAGGCCTGGCACGAGGACCCCGCCGCCGGGCTCGACGAGCTGGAGCGCGCGCGCCACGGCCGCACGCACGCCGAGGTGGGCGGGCTGCTCGCCGAGTCCTGGGACCTGCCGGAGTCGATGGCGCGGACGATCGCGCTGCACCACGCGTCCGAGGCGACCGACCGCGACGTCCTGCCGGCGATCCGCCTCGTCGGCGTGACGCGCGAGGTCGAGCCCGACCTTGCCCTGGAGGCGCTCGTCGAGACCGCCCGCGCCGAGTACGGCATGGAGCCCGACTGGACGCTCGAGGCGCTCGAGGCGAGCCGCGTCGAGGCGGACGAGCTCGCGTCGCTACTCGCCTGACCGCGTCGCGCGGATCCGCAGGACCCCGGCGGCGCGCAGCGCGTCGTGCGTCGCCTCGTCCGGAGCCACCAGCGACGGCTCGAACGGCGCCGCGTCGCGCGCGTCGCGCAGGACGTCCGTCGCATCGACGGCGAAGCCGGCACCCGCCACGTGCGCCGCCCAGTCGGAGTCGGCGAGCCAGTGCATCGGCAGGTCGTAGAGCTCCGCCCAGCCCTCGCTCGACGGCGACCCCGCGTGCCGGTGCACGAGCAGCTCCAGGCGCCCGCCCGGCTTCGTCACGCGTGCGATCGATGCCAGGCTGCGCCCGGGGTCCTCGACGAACTCCAGGACGTCGAGCGCGAGCACGTGGTCGAAGCGCGCGTCCGGTGCGTCGAACGACTCGATCGCCGCGCACTCGAAGCGTGCGCGTGAGGTCCAGTCGGACAGCCCGTCCGCCTTCGCGATCATCCCGGGCGCGACGTCGATCCCGACCGCCTGCGCGCCGGGCGCCTTCTTGCCGAGCCGACGCGTCGTCCAGCCAGCGCCGCAGCCGACGTCGAGGAGCTGGTGGCCCGGGCGGACCTCCATCGCGTCGAGGGCCTGGCGGACGACGTCGTCGAGGAGCAGCTCGGACCGCTCGGCGGTGCCGTCGTCGGCGAGGCGGTCGAACACCGCAGTCAGTCGTTCTGTGTGGCTCATGGGGTGGGCTGCGCGCCGGTGACGCGTTGGAGGATCTCGTCGAGGGGCGCGAGGCAGCGATCCCAGTCGTACGAGCGCTCGACGAAGGCGCGACCGCGAGCGCCGAGCGCGCGCGCCTCGTCCTGGTCCTGCAGCAGCTCGACGACGCGGGCGGCGAACGCCTCGGCCTCGTCGGCCACGAGGAAGTCGCGCCCGGGCTCCCCCTCGACGCCCTGCGTCGCGCTCGTCGTCCCGACGGTCGGGAGGCCCATCGCGAGCGCTTCCAGCACCTTGTTCTGGATCCCGCGTGCGACGCGGAGCGGGGCGACGCTCACGGCGGCGCGGCGAAGGTAGTCGCGCGTATCGTCGACGAAGCCGGTCACCTCGATGCCGTCCAGGTCCCCGAGCGCGAGCACCTCGGGCGTCGGCTTCGAGCCCACGATCGTGAAGCGCGCGTCGGGCACGCTCCGGCGCACGATCGGCAGGATGTCCTGCGCGAACCACACGCACCCGTCGACGTTCGGGTAGTAGTCCATCACGCCGGTGAACACGCAGTGCCCCGGCTCGGCCGCGTCCGGCTCGGGCGTGTAGTGGTCGAGCGCCACGCCGTTCCGCACGACGAGAGAGGGGAACCCAGGCAGCTCCTCGTCGAAGATCGCCTGCTCCAGCGGCGTGCAGAAGACGTTCGTGAGGGCGTCGCCGGCGACGCGGCGCTCGAAGGACCGGAGCGTCTTCCACTCGCGGCGGTACACCACCCGCATCGGGAAGCCGTGCTTGTCCGCGTACTGGCGCCACTTGTCCGAGTCGAGCTCGGCGAAGTGCATCACCCAGGGCGTGCCGCGACCGAGGAGGAACGCGCCCATCGAGGACGAGTACGCGTAGGCGAGGTCGTTGCGGTCGAGCTCGGCGTCGACGGCGCGCTGGAGCGCCTTCGACCCGTAGACCCCGAGGGTCAGCGCCTTGCCGGTCAAGAGCAGCGGCAGCGACGCCAGCTTGCGCTTCCCGACGTCGATCGGCACCGCGATCGTGCGGACGCCCTTCTCCTCGCTGAGCGTCCGCGCAGCCGCGACGTCGCCCTCGTCGTGCGAGAATGCGGCGACGGTCACCTCGTGCTCGCGGGCGAAGCGCTCGACGATCCGCCAGGTGGTGATCTTGTCCCCGCGATTCGGCGGATAGGGGACGCGCTGAGCGAGGAAGAGGATGCGCACGCTGGGGGGCGGAGAGCGCCGGACCGGAGCCGGGCGCGGAGGATATCGCGCGGGGATCCGGCGCGCGCTACTGGCTCTCGCCGATCGCGATCCGCTCGCGGCTCAGGTCGAGCACCACCCGTCGGCCGCGCAGCGAGCCCGTTCCGACGTTGCCCGCGATCCACGGGTCCGACAGCGGGCCGGGGGCCTCCTGGCGCAGGAGCGTGATCTCGGTCCTTCGGTAGTTCGCGCCGGCGAGTTCGATCGCGATCGCGATCTTCCGCCATCCGCGGATGATCCCGAAGGGACCGACGAGGCTGCGCGTGCCGAGCCCGGCCTGCTCGCCTTCCAGGTCGAACCGCTGCACCGCCCAGCGGGCGACGGTCAGGGTGTCGTCCGAGCCGGTGTCGAGCCGGAACCACAGCTCCGGTGTCTCGCCGTCGGCCGTCCGTACGCGCCCCCGGACGCACGGCGAGGTGCCGTCGAGGACGATCGGCTGCCAGTCGAGACCGCGGCCGCGGAAGCGGCGGGGATCGTGCAGCTCGATCGTGCTCCGCGCATCGTCGAGCACGACGACCGCGCGCTCGAACAGCGGCGCCCCGAGCACGCCATCGACCGGGAAGCCGGCCTGCTCGCTGAGGAAAGGCGTGTCCAGCTCGACGAACCGCGGGCGCTCGACCGTCATCGATCCGATGGTGAGCGTCCCCGCGCTCCTCCACGCGACGCTCTCGCCTCCGCCGACGCCGCTCAGCGACGCCCGGCCGGTCGTCGGCAGCCCGAGCTCGTTCGCCACCTCAGGGGAGAGCGCATGGGAGCCGAAGCCGGTGTCGAGCAGCATCCACGCCTCGCGCTCCTCGTTCAGAACGACGCGCGCATAGCACCTCCCGCCCGGGTCGATCCTGCTGTCTTTTCCGAGAGCGCCTCCGGCGAGAACGTCTCCGGTGTTCTCGTCGAACGACGTGTCCGTCGGGCGCGACCGCGGCGGCGACAGCGTCCGCGGCGTGCCCGCGCCGCGCCGGTCGAAGACGTCGACGTGGAGAGTCGCGCCATCGAGGGACTCGGCCATCCGGCTCGGCAGCCAGGCGCCGTCCTCCATTGCCCACTCCTCGAACGTCACGACCCGCGTGCGGCCGAGCCGCGTCAGCGCGAACGAGCGCGGCCGGCGCGTCGCGCGGTCGATCCGCACCGTCGCGCGGAGCGGCTCGCTGCTCCGCGTGAGCTCAAGCACAATCTCGTCACTCGTCGACGCGCGCTCGTCGAGCGACACGACGAATCGGTCGTACCCCGGAGTGAGCCACTGCATGGTCCGGAGCCATCCGTCCGTCAGGAGGTGCTCGCGCCCGCCGAGGCTCTGGCGCCGCACGACGTCCCGGTCCGTCTGCGTCCACGCCGCGCTGCCGTCGAATCCGCGCGCCGTCTCCAGCCCGCCGCGGCCGACCGTCAGGAGGAACGCGCCCGTCGGGCGGAAGGACAGCACGAGCGGCCGCTCCGGGCCGGGACTCCCGTCGGCGGTCGCCGTGATCCTCCGGCCGAACATCGTCGTGCCACGGCGCTCGCCGAACAGCGCCCGGGCGCCCACGGCCCGCCGGATCTCCTCCATCAGGTCCGGCTCGGCGGTCTCGATCCGCACCGGAAGCGGCTCGCGGCAGCCCGTGGGCCAGGCGCAGGCGAAGAGCGCCAGCGCTGCGCCGAGACGGCAGAGGACGGAGCGAGAGGGCGCGCGCACCGGCGACACGACACCAGGTCGGGCCGGCGATGACAAGCGCGCCCCGTCGTCGGTCTCCTTTCAGCGCATGCGGACCGGGACGTACCCGCCGACGAGCGGCGTCACGTCGAGCACCTCGTGCGTTCCGTCGGGACGCGTGACCACGACCGCGCGCGCCGACGCGGGCACGAGCAGGAGCGGCAGCCGCCCGCCGGAGCTCTCGACGATCTCCGTGGCGTCGTGTGCGCCCGGGGCGACCGGCCGGACGGGCACGATCCGGCCCCCAGCGTCCTCGACGTGCGCCGTGTGCGACGACTCGAGGTATCCCGAGCGGACCTCCATCAGCGAGGTCTGCGGCATCGTGAGCTCGACCTGGCCGTCCTCGACCAGCTCGACGGGGACGAGGTAGCTCTCGTCGCTGACCAGCGTCACGCGCAGGAGCGCGCCCTCGCGCGGCACGGCCTCCAGCGCGAAGCGCCCCTGGTCGTCGCACGACGCGGGCGGCCCGGCGTCGAACAGGCCGCCGCCGCCGTCCGCAGTCACGAAGGTGCGGTGGGCCACGGCGACGGTCGCGCCCGCACCCTCGGCGACGACGCCGGTGACGGCGCGCAGGCCCTCGTCCGCGTCGACCTCGATCGCGTCGCCCGGCCGGACGCCGCGCACGATCTGGACGTGCCCGGTCCCGGGCCGCCACAGGCGCAGCGTGTACTCGCGATCGAAGAGGCCCGCGACCCGGAACGACCCGTCGGCCTCGACGGCGACGTGGTCCCCGCGGCCCATCGCGCGCTTCTCGACGGAGGAGAACGAGAACTCCAGCAGCGTCGGGTCGTCGAGGTCGACGCGCCACGCGGTTCGCTCGGCGGCGGGCGCGTCGAGGTGCCCGGTCACGACGCCGTCCGCGTCGTCGAGCACGAGATCGATCCGGTCCGACACGGTGCCGTCGAGCAGTCCGCGCCCCAGATCACGTCGGATGTGGGCCCCGCCGGCGCCGACGGCGATCAGATCGTCGCCGGCCGCGACCCGGTCGAGCTCGAGGTCGTACGAGCCGCGAGAGTCGGTCGTCGTGCGAGACTCGCCGACCGCGACGGTGACGCCGGCGGCCGCGAGACCCCCGCGGTCGACGATACGGCCGCCGATGCGCCATCGCTCGACCTCGTCGAGGGGCTCCAGCACGACCTCGAACGGGTCCGGGAGCACGCGCGGGACCGGGACGCTGCGCGCGCGGAAGCCGGGCGCGGTCACCGTGAGCACGGCGCGGACGTCGACGGGCGCGCTGCGCACGAGGAAGCGCCCTCCGTCGATGTTCTGGCCGCCGCCGCCGCGCAGTCGATCGGTCGCCGTGAACTCGACCGGGAGGCGGGCGAGAGCGGCGTCGACGTCCACGTCGAGCCGCACGACGCCGCGTTCGATCGGAGCGCCGTCCGAGGCGCGCACACGGCCTTCGATCCGGTGCGCCCGCGACGCGATCCAGACCGTGTCCGTCTCGCCGAGCTCGTCCGTCCGCTCGCCGCGGGCGAGTCCGAGCCAGCCGGGATCGGCGACCTCGATCGATCCGGATTCGACGCCCTCGTCCGTGGCGGCGAACGCGAAGGCACCCGCGAGGTCCGAGCGCACGTCGCGCCCGGGGATCGGTGCGTCCAGCACCGTCGCACGCCACTCACGCTGGTGGGGGAGCCCCTCCAGGAGCCGCCGGGCGAACGCCGCGTCCTCGCGGGCGCGCGTCTCGTCCGCCGCCGAGATCTTGCGCGAGCCGCCCGGGCCGTTGATCCAGCCGCGGTCGCCGCTCTGCCAGCGCACGACGTGTCGGCTCTGGCGGCGCATGCGCACACCCGGGGCGGGGATGCCGTCGGGCTCCAGCACGGTGCCGCGGATCCCGCGGGGTGCGGCGGGCTCGGGCTCGCGCTCCGGCGTCTCGACCGCGGGCTCCTCCGGCACGGCGCGGCGCCGGGCGCCTTCGTCGGGCGCGGCGAGCTCGCCGTCGGCGTCGTCCTCGGTCGCGTCGACCGCGGCCACCGAGTGGTAGTCGGGCGCGCGCTCCGCTGATCCGTCGCCGGCGCGGACGAGAACGAGCACGCCGCCGATCACGACCGTCGCGCCGACGGTCCCCGCCACGCCGAGACCGAGCAGCGTCGCCGCACCCTCGCCGATCGCGGCGCGCGACGCGAGCGGGACCAGCGCCAGCGCCCAGCTCCGCCGCGACCCGTGGGTCTCGTCGAGCTGGGTGCGCAGCGCCGCCGTACCGCGCTGCAGGCGTGAGCGCACCGTGTTGACCGGGACGTCGAGGCGCTCCGCGATCCTGCGCGGCGGCAGGTCCTCGAAGTAGCGCAGCAGCATCACGTCGCGGTACGCGTCCGGGAGCCCGAGCACGGCGTCGCTGAGCTCGCGCTGGAGCGCCACCTCGACCGCGACCTCGTCCGGCGTCTTCGGGCCACGCCGTTCGGGCGTCCGGCCCTCGTGATCGCTGCGCCGCATCGCGGCCCGGCGGCGCCGCGAGAGCACCCGCCGCACGACGCGCACGAGCCACCCCCGCAGGTTCTCGTCGTCGGAGGGCGGCGCGGCCAGCGCGCGCAGCCATGCCTCCTGGACGACCTCGTCGGCTTCGTTGGGGTCGGTGACCAGCTTGCGGGCGAGCCGGTCGATCCAGTCGGAGTGGGCCAGGAGTGCGTCGATCCTCGGTGCGTCGGTCATCGTTCGGAGTCCTCGCCAGCCCCATGCCCGGCCGCGCGGGATCGGACTCCGGATCCTGACGATTGGGGCGCGTAGCGGTGTCGGGCTCTCCTGAATTCCGACTCCGGTAGAAGTTCGTAAGTCGATTCAGGGCAGATGATTGTCGTCGTGCGCATCCAGGATTGACGATCTGCGGTGTAGCCGAAATCCCACCGCGGTCGTAGTACGGGATCCAGAGCCGCACCGATGACCGAGACCGACCCGACCGACACCCGCGGCGACGCACCCCTGCGCCTCGGCGACCTCCAGCTCGCGATCCTGCGCGTGATGTGGGCCGAGGGCGAGGCGACCGTCGTCCGCATCCACGAGATCGTGTCCCGCGACCGCGGAGGCTCGGCCTCCACGATCGCGACCATGCTCACCAAGATGGAGGCACGGGGGCTCGTCGCGCACCGCAAGGAGGGGCGCCAGTTCGTCTGGCGGCCGCTCGTCGCCGAGGACCACGCGCGGCGCTCGATGGTCCGCGACGTGACCGCCCGCATGTTCGGTGGCGACCCGCTGGAGCTCCTGAACCACCTCGTCCACGAGTCCGAGATCGACCGCGACGACCTCGACGCCCTGCGCGAGCTCATCGAGCGCCGCGCCGCGGCCGACGCCGGCGGTGGGGAGGAGTCCGCATGATCCCCACGATCACCGACGTGCTCGCGTGGGTCGGCACGTACCTCGTGCACTCGACCGTCGTCCTCGCCGGCGCCTGGATGCTCTGCCGCGGCGCGCGCCCTGGCGCTGCGTTCCGCGAGCGGATCTGGAAGTGCGCCGTCGTGCTCCCTTTCGTCACCGCGTCCGTACAGGCGGCGTGGCCGGAGCGCGTCGTGGCGCCCCGACTCGTGATCGCGCCCGTCGCGCTCCCCCCGCTGGACGTGCGACTGCAGCGGATCGCCGCCGCACTGGCGGAGCCCGTCGACGCGCGGTCCGAGGGCGCCGTCCGGCCGGCGCTGTCCAGTGCGGACGAGAGTGCTCGGGCCGAGCTCGTCGCGCTCTCGGCGATGGGCGGCATGGCGCTCCTGGTGCTCGCGCTCCCCTCGATCCGACTCGCGATCGCGCTGCGCCGGCGCCGGCGCCAGCGGAGCGGCGTGCTCGTCGAGGAAGCGAGCGATCTCCGCGGCCTCGCCGGCCTCTGGCGGCCGCTGCGCATCACCGTCAGCGCCCACGTCGGTTCGCCGGTGGCGATCGGGACGCTCCGTCCCGAGATCTGCGTGCCGCCGCGTGCGCTGGATCTGCCGCGCCCGATGGCGCGCGCGCTCGTCGCTCACGAGCTGGCGCACCACGTCCGGTTCGATCCGCTCTGGACGCGCCTGGCCCATGCGATCGCCGCGCTGCTGTGGGTCCAGCCCCTCAACCGGCTCGCGCGCCGCGAGATCGTCGCGTGCGCGGAGCTGCTCGCCGACGACCTCGCCGTCGAGTGGACGGACGATCGCTTCGGCCTCGCGCGCTGCCTCACCGAGGTCGCAGGCTGGCAGCGGCCCGCGGCGCCCGCGGCGTCCGCCGTGGCGATGGTCCGCCGGGCGGGCCGCCGCCGATCCGCCCTCCGGGAGCGCGTCGAGCGCGCGCTCGACCGGCCGGCGGAGCGCGTCGTCCGAGGCCTCGCACCGATCGCGCTGGTCCTGGGCGTCACCGTCGCCACGGCGGCCCCGCGCGTGACGCGGAGCCCGGGCTCGACCGGTGCTGCCGCCGTCGCGCTGCTCCGCCTCGACGCGTCGCTCCAGGCGATCGACGGCGAGCTGCGGCCCCTCCTCGAACACCCCGACTCCGGGATCCGCGATCACGCGACGGCGCTCACCGACCGTCGCGTCCATCTCGAACGCGCGGCGCGCCGCCTCGCGCTCACCCTCTCGCGCACCGCGCGCGAATCACTCCCCCAAGAAGATCCGAACCGATGAAGACGCTCGTCCTCGCGTGCCTCGGCGCCACTGCCGCCGTTGTTCCCTTCCAGAGTGAGCCCGCCGTCGAGCTCGATGCTCAGGCCGAAAGCGCGGAGGAGCTCGTGCAGCTCGCCGAGCTCCTCGCCATCGAGGCCGAGGCGGCCTTCGACGACAAGGCCCGTCAGCGCGATGTGCTCGAGCGCCGCGCGCAGCTCTACCTCCAGGAGCGGGCGAACCGCGACGACCGCCGCGCGACCCTCGAGGCCGAGATCGCCGAGCTCCGACTCGCCTGGCGTCAGCTCGAGCGGCGGCGCGACCTCCTCGACGCGCAGTCCGAGCTGGAGACGCTCGAGGAGCGCCAGGACATGCGCCGCGCGTGGCGGGATCGGCTCATGGAGATCGAGTCGCAGCGCCGGGACCTGGAGTCCGAGATGGCGAACGCGGAGCGGCACGTCGAGAACGTCCGGAACGAGATCGAGCGCGAGCTGGGCCTCGAGCTGGAGACCGCCGAGCAGAAGGGTGAGATGCAGATCTCCGCGCAGGAGACCGAGCTGATCGACCGGCTCACCGCCCAGCGGGCCCAGGCCGAGGCCGAGCTGAACCAGATCATGGTCCAGCTCGACCGCGCCGCGAGCCGCGAGGAGATGGAGCGCGTGCAGGACCTGGAGCGCGAGCTGAACGCGCGCCAGAACAAGCTCCAGCGTGAGGCGGACCTGCAGGCGCGCACGGTCGAGCGCGAGATCGAGGTGGCGCGTCAGGAGCTGGAGAACTCGATCCGGCAGCGGCGCCTGGAGCTGGAGCGCGCGGTGCGCGACCAGGAGGCGCAGCGCGATGACCAGATGCGCGCGCTGGAGCTTCACATGCGCGAGCTGGAGCGCCGCGAGGAGGCGCTCGACGAGCAGAGCGACTTCGAGGAGGAGCGCCTCGTGCTCCGGCGGGAGCTCGCCCAGCGCGAGCGCGAGCTCGACATGGAGATGGAGATGGAGCGCCTGGAGCTCGCGATCGATCGCCTGGAGGGCGAGCTCGATCGCCTCGACGACGCCGACGACGATCGCGACGGCGACGACTGGGGCCGTGACGAGGACGATGACGACGACTGCGACGAAGAGGACGACGACGACGATGTCGACGAGCGCTTCGAAGAGGTCTGGAACGCGATCGAGGGCCTTCGGTCGGACGTGAACGGGCTGCGCCGCGACGTCGACGCCCTCAAGGAGCGCGCCGAGCGCATCCGCTGATCCCGTGACCGTCAGGCCGGCGCGTCCGCGCGCCGGCCGATGAACGTCATCCAGCGTCCCCGGAGGCGCTCCTCGTCGACGACCAGGTCGGAGGCGAGGAGCGCCTCTCGCGTTGCGTCGACGTGGTCGATGCGGCACCCGCTGAACACGAACCAGCCCGTCGGCGCGAGGCGCTGGCCGAGGTCGTAGCAGTACGTCATCAGGACGTCCGCGTAGATGTTCGCGAAGACCGCGTCGAACGACCCCTCGACCGCGTCGAGCGCTCCGAAGTCGGCCTCGCGGAAGGAGCAGCGTGCGCCGACGCCGTTGGCCTCGGCCAGCTCGGTCGCGGCGGGCGCGGAGCCCGGGTCGAGGTCGAAGCCGAAGGCCTCGCGCGCGCCGAGGAGCAGCGCGGCGACCGACAGCACGCCGCTGCCCGTGCCCGCGTCGAGGATCCGCTCGTCCCCGCGGATCCGGCGGTCGATCTCGCGCAAGCAGGTTCGCGTCGTCGCGTGCCGGCCCGATCCGAACGACGCGCCCGGCTCGATCGTCAGCCGCACGTCCGTGGGCCGCGGCGGATCGCCGTCCATCCAGGGCGGCAGCAGCGCGAGCCGGCCGACGCGGAAGGGGCGCCAGGACTTCTTCCACGAGGTCGCGTAGTCCTCGGGCGGCAGGCGCTTGAAGCGCGGCTCGAGGCCGGCGAGCTCCGGATCGGCGACCGCATCGACGAGCCGCGCGAGGCGCTCCTGGACCTCGTCCCGCAGGGCGGGGGTGTCCTCGCGGGCGGGGACGAACGTGCGGACCGCCTCGCGGTCCGGGGGTGGCTGCGGGGCCGCGATCGAGGTCGGCCCGAGCGCGACGGTGGTGCAGGGACCGAAGGAGAGCGCTTCCGCGACCAGCTCCTGCCACCCGCGGGGGACGTCCACGCGGACCTCGGTCCACGCGCTCCGCGCCTGGGCCGCGCTCTTCGGCTGCGTCATCGCGCCGATCCTACCCCGGGCGCCCGGTTGATCGCTCCGAGCGGTGCGTAGACAATCTGACGCCCAAAATCGCGCCCGCGGGCGCTCCGCCCGGCTCCTCCACGCCCTCCCTCCCCGAGATGTCCACGTTCGACGCCCAGCTCGACAAGGTCCGAACCCGCGACGGGTTCATCGCCGCGCTCGACCAGAGCGGCGGTAGCACGCCCAAAGCCCTCCGCCTCTACGGCGTCGAAGAGTCCGAGTACTCCGGCGACGACGAGATGTTCGCGAAGGTCCACGAGATGCGGACGCGCATCATCACGTCGAAGTCGTTCGGCGGCGACCGGATCCTCGGCGCGATCCTGTTCGAGAACACGATGGATCGCGAGATCGAGGGCAAGGGCTCGTCGCAGTTCCTCTGGCACGAGAAGGAGATCGTCCCGTTCCTGAAGGTCGACACGGGGCTCGCCGACGAGCAGAACGGCGTCCAGGTGATGAAGCCCATCCCCGGCCTTGGCGCGCTCCTGGAGCGCGCGCGGTCGAACGACGTCTTCGGCACGAAGATGCGCTCGGTGATCAAGCGCGCCGACGAGGCGGGCGTGACGGCGATCGTCGACCAGCAGTTCGAGATCGGCCGCGAGATCCTCGGTGCCGGGCTCGTCCCGATCATCGAGCCCGAAGTCGACATCCACAGCGAGACCAAGGCCGAGGCCGAGGGGCTCCTGCGCGACCGCATCATGACGCACCTCGACGGCCTCGACGCGGGGCACAACGTGATGCTGAAGCTCACGCTGCCGGAGGCGGACGACTTCTACCGCCCGTGCATCGAGCACGATCGCGTCGTGCGGGTCGTCGCGCTGTCCGGCGGCTACTCGCGCGACGAGGCGAACGCGCGCCTCACGCGCAACCACGGCATGATCGCGAGCTTCTCGCGCGCGCTCTCCGAGGGGCTCTCGGCGAAGCAGTCGGGCGACGAGTTCGACGCGATGCTGGACACTTCGATCCAGAGCATCTTCGAGGCCTCGAAGACCTGATCGCGCGGGCGGCGGGGGGGGGCCCCGCCCCCCCCCGCCCCCCCGCCCCGGGCGCAAAAAAAAACTAGCGCGCCCCCGCGCCCCCCGGAGCGCCCGAGCCCCGC
>JBCDGE010000009.1:0-103398 GCA_038757895.1 Planctomycetota bacterium
GCTGCCCGAGGGCGGCGCGGCGCCGCAGGGTGCGGGACAGGGCGTGCGCCAGGTCGGCGGCCGTGGGGGGCTCGGCGTCCGTCATCGGGGGACCGCCGCCTCCGCGGCCTCCAGCGGGACGCCCTCCAGCGCGGTGCGGCGTCCGCCCTCGGGGGTCGGCTCGGAGCGGCTGGCGAGGCGGACGTCGAGGGACGCGGGCGGCACGCCGTCGATCGCTGCCGGGTCGACGGTCACCCGCTGGTACCGCCCGGAGAGGCCGGCGAAGCCCTCCAGCACGACGCGGTCGACGGCCCCGTCCAGGCTCCGGCGGAACGCGTCCTCCCAGGTCCGCGCGGCCTCGGAGAGCGCGGCGCGCCGCTCGCGGGCGGCCTCCGGAGCGACCCGATCCGGCAGGTCGTACGCGGGGGTCCCGGGCCGGGCGGAGAACGGGAAGACGTGGACGCGCGAGAATCCGGCGCGCTCCGCGGTGCGCAGGGTCTCGGCGAAGTCCTCGTCGGTCTCGCCCGGGAAGCCCACCAGGATGTCGGCCGTGAACGCGGGTCGGTCGAGCGCGCCCCGGATCCGGTCGCAGGCCTCGAGGTACTCCGCGACCGTGTACCAGCGATTCATCGCGCGCAGGACCCGGTCGGCGCCCGACTGCATCGGCATGTGCAGGTGGGGAGCGATCCGGTCGGGCCGGTCCCGCATCAGCGCCGTCGCGTCGTCGTCGACCTCGGTCGCCTCGATCGAGGAGACGCGCAGCCGCCAGTCCGCGATCCCGCCGTCCGGGCCCCGGGCCTCCACCTCGGAGAGTCGGCGGAGGAGCGCCGAGAACGTCGAGCCGAGGTCGAGGCCCCAGTGCCCGATGTGGATGCCGCAGAGCACGATCTCGACGTGCCCCGCCGCGACGAGCCGCCGGACCTCGGCGACCAGCTCGTCCGCCGGCCGGCTGGTGCTCTGCCCGCGGACGTGGGGGATGATGCAGAAGGCGCAGCGCTTGTCGCAGCCGTCCTGGATCTTGAGGAACGCCCGCGTGTGGCCCGCGAAGGCCGTGATGCCGGCCGGGATCCCGAGCTCCTCCGGCGTCACCTCATGGCCGATCTGGCGCAGGAAGTGGACCGGGCGCTTGGCCTCGCCGTTGCCGAGGACCCAGTCGACGTTCGGGAGCTCGCGCAGCACCTCGGGCTCGGACTCGGCGAGGCAGCCGGTCACCGCGATCCGGGCGTCCGGGGTCTCGCGGCCGATGCGCCGGACGAGCTGGCGCGCCTTGCGGCCGGCCTCCGCGGTCACGGTGCAGGTGTTGACGACGACCAGGTCGGCGCCCGGCCCCGTCTCCTCCATGCCGCGCCGCAGGAGCGCCTCGCGGAGCACCTGTGTGTCGTATTGGTTCGCCTTGCAGCCGAAGGTCACGAAGCGGACCGAGCCGGGTCGGCCGGTTCCGTCGCCGTTCGGTGTCCCCTGCTGCATCCGCGGATGGTAGCCGAGGCGCCGGCCCGCCCCCAGGCGTAGACTTCTGCGCTCGAATCGCGGCCCGGCGCCGCCCCGACCCCCCCGGCCATGACGCGCGACCACCGCCTCCTCGCTCCGACGCTCGCCCTCCTCTGCGCAGCCCTCGCTGGCTGCGGCGGTGACGGTGGAGCGGCGTCGGAGGACGCGTCGAGTGGTCCGGTGGCCAGCTCCAGCGAGCGACGCGACGAGCGCCCGGAGGCCGTGCGTGCGCGCGAGCTGATCGACAAGGGCCGCGCCGACCTCGCGCGGCCGCTGGTCGACGGACTCGCCGACGAGCTCGGCGTCGAGGGGCCGCTGCTCCGCGCGCGCATCGCGGTCCTGGAGGGCGACACCGCCGACTGGCTGAAGCTCGTCGAGACCGCCCGCGCCACCGATCCCAGGGACCCGCGCCCCTACGCGACCGCCGCCGAGCTCTACGCCGCCATCGGGCGCGTCGACGCGGCGAAGGACGAGCTCAAGCGGGGGATCGAGGTCCTCGGCACCGTGACGCCCGAGCTCCAGCGCGCCCAGGGGATCCTCGCCATCGTGACCCCCGGCGGCGGTCGCATCGGGCTCGAGCTCTTGGAGACCGCCGAGCGCGCCGACCCCGGGCTGCCCTTCCTCGGCCGCCCGCTCGGTCAGGCGCACCTGCTCGCGGCCAAGCGCGCGATGGCCGAGCGCCGCGGCGAGATCGCCCTGGAGCGCGTCGAGGCCTCCCTGAAGTACGACCCCGACGACCCGGACACGCGTCGCTTCTACGGGGAGGTCCTGATCGGCGTCGCGCGCGACTACGAGCGTGGCCTCGCGGTCCTGGAGAACCTGCTCTCCGAGGGCGAGCCGGTCACGGACGTGCTCGGGCGGATGGCCTGGAGCGCGGGACTCGCCGCCCAGCTCGACCGCGACCCCGCGACGGCGGTGAAGCACTACCTGCGCGCGCGACAGCTCGGCGCCGTCGAGGTCGAACAGGGGACGGCCCGGTCGTTCCTCCGCGCCCAGGCGGACGCCGCCTTCGAGCGCGGCGTCGCCGCGGCCACGGAGGGCGACGACGGCGCGCTGCGCAGGCACGTGCGCGAGGCCGTCGACCTGTTCGGGGCCGACGCCGACGGCGGGACCGCGATCGGACGCGCGAAGTACGCCGAGCTCCTCGCGGGTCGCGCGCAGGACGCTCTGCGGGACGGCGAGCTCGATCGGGCGACGCTGCTCCTCGACGTCGCGACCGAGGTCGAGCCCCAGGTGCGCTCGATCGCAAAGGTGCGCGGCGCGATGCTGTTCGCCCGAGCCGTCGACGCCATGGAGGCCGGCGACGCCGACGGGGCGGTCGAACTCGCGGCCCAGGCGTCAGCGGTCGACCCCGACGACACGGTGACGCTCCACTTCCTCGGCGAGCTCTACTACGCCCGCGGCGAGTACTCCGAAGCTGCGCCGGCCCTCGATCGCGCGCTGCGGAACGCACGCCTCGACGGCGAGCCGCTCGCGATCGACGTCAAGCTGATGCTCGCCGAGTGCCAGCACCTGTCCGGCCACGTCGAGGACGCGGTCGCGACGCTCGAGCAGTGCATGCGCTCGACGCGCCCCGAGGACGCCGCCGGCCGCGAGCGCGCGGCACGGTATCTGGCGTTGCTCGAAAACGGCGACGGCCGTTAGGCCGGCGCCGTTTTCGAATCGCGCGAAGGCAGGCGGCCGTCAGGCCGGCGCCGTTTTCGAATCGCGCTGAGGCAGGCGGCCGTCAGGCCGTCGGCGTTTTCGAATCAGTCCATCGTGATCACGATGCGGCCGTGGTCGCGTTCGACGTACGGGTCGAGCTCCAGCGCGATCGCCTTGTGCAGCTCGGCCTCCTCCTTCTCGCCCTCCTTGCTGGACTTCTCCAGCGCCTCGCCGAGCGACCAGCGATAGACGGGCGTGAGCGGCGCCTTGTCGACGGCCATGCGGTAGTGCTGCCGCGACTCCATCGAGCTGCCGAGCATCTGGGCGTACGCGAAGTGCGCGCTGGCCGGCATCGCCTCCGGGCTGCGCTTGTACGCGGTCTGGTAGAGCTTGCGGGCGCGGTCGCGCTCACCGAGCGAGCTCGCCGTCTTCGCCTCCCACACGAGCGCGTTCTCGCCCTCGAAGGAGAGGTCGTTCTCGATGTAGTCGTACCACTCGCCTTCCAGCTTCAGGAGGTCGTTCTCGTCCTCGAGCTTCATGCACTCCATGAAGTAGCGCAGGACTTCTTCGCCCGTGACGTTCTTCAGATTCTGGCTCCAGCTCCGCTCGCGCTTCACGCTCTTGTCGGTCGCGAGGCCGAGGAAGAACTTCTTGAACTGCTTGGCCCGCTTCGGGTCCTGCATCAGGAAGTGCACGAACGACCAGCCCCACGTGTAGTCGTAGAAGCCGCGCGTCGTGATCATCTTGCGCAGGCCGATCTTCTCGCCGCGCTCGATGTCGCTCTGGATCGTCTTCAGGCGGCCGTTCTGGATCTGACCGACCGTCAGTTTCTTCTTGTCCGGATCCCAGCTCGCGCCGCCGTAGTACTCGCACAGCGACTCGCCCGGCCAGTGGGGGTAGCGGAAGTCCTCGTCGATCAGCTTGTGCAGGTAGTGGCCGAGCTCGTGGAACAGGACCTGCTCTGTGAACTCCGGATCCAGGCGGTCGTAGAAGGCGCACAGGTCGTAGTCGCCTATGAACATGAAGTACGCGAGCGTCCCGCCGCCTGCGCCCGAGACCTGCTGGAACTCACCGCGGTCCGCGAAGAAGTTGATCGCGAGCTTCGGCTTCTTCTTGTCGCGCTTGATCTTCCAGTCCTTCTTGAAGATCTCGAAGTAGGCGTCGCACGCGTCGATGTAGCGCTGCGTCGTGCGGCGCGGGGTCGTGAAGTGCCACTGGAAGTGCGACGACTCCACCTGGTAGCGATCCATCCACTCGGAGTGCGCGACGTCCTCGCGCGCCTCGTCGACGCGGCTCGCGACGCGCTTCTGGATCTCCTTCTTCGCGGAGCGGATCTTCTTCCAGCGTCCCTCGAAGCGGACGAAGCCCTTCTCGAACTTCTCGCGCTCCTCGTCGGTCTGCGGGACGAAGGCGATCTCCTTGCCCTCCTGCAGGAGGATGTCGACGAGGGCGTCCTTGACCTCGACGGCGCCGGCCTCGAACTCGACGGTGACGTGGCCGTCCTTCTGCTCCATCTTCGGCCCGTCGATGATGCGGCCGTCCTTCAGCACGAGGACGTCCGCGGCGGCGAGCGGTGCGAGGAACAGCGCAGCTGCGGCGGCGGCGCTCGGTGCGATCCGATTCATGGCTTGAGAACCTCGGTAGGGGGCGGGAAGGCCCGCGTCACTTGACGCCGTATGCGCTGTTGAAGCCCTTCTCGAACTGCTTCCAGTCCCGCTCGTCCCAGTCGTGGAACGTGAGGTTGAACGTGCGCTCCAGGAGCAGCTTCTCCTGCTCGACGAAGATCTTGCGCCGCGCGGCGCGGTACTCCTTCTCGCCGTCCTTGTCCTTCAGCTTCTTGCGCGCCTCGTCGAGGTCCGCCTCGCGCTCCTTCTCGATCTGGTCGATGACCGTGATCATGTTCTTGAGGTACTCCTCGAGCAGCCCCTTCGCGCCGCGGCCCTTCCGCATCTCCGGCGACGCGAGGTAGTTGATGAGCATCGCGGCCTGCGAGCGTCGGCTCCAGAAGTTGCCGCCGGAGCCCTCGTAGTTGTGGTACTCCTTCGTTGTCATCAGGAAGAGGTCACGCGCGGAGCTGAGGTTGCCCTGGTTCGCGGCCTCGCGGAACCGCTCGACCTCCCACGCGTCGACGCGGAAGACCGGCTTGCGCGAGTCCATGCGCATCTGGCTGACGAGCTCCTGCAGGCCGGAGTCGATCCAGCTCGGCATCCCCGTCTGCAGGGCGCCGTTGTTCTCCGACATCCAGTAGCGGTAGAGCTGCGTGTTGAGGTCGTCGATGGCCCAGCCGTCGATCCAGCCCGTGTCGTCCTTGTAGGTGACGAGCTCGCGATCGAGGAACCACCAGCCACCCATGCCGCCGCTGTCGACACCCGCGGCGAACGCCGAGCGCTCGTCGCGGTCCTTGCAGCACCGGATGATCGGCGCGCGCATGTACGAGCCCGTGTTCAGGTACCCGTAGTTGTCGTCGAGCCAGTCGAGGAGGTTGTTCGTGTGGCTGAGGACGCGCTTGCTCCAGCGTTTGTCGGCGCTGGAGAGCAGCAGCACGCGCTTCTCGCGCTTGTGCGTCCAGCCCTCGTCGGGAAGGCGCGCGATCGCCTTCTCGTGCATCGTCTTCTCGGACTCGATCGCGCGCGACTTGCGCTCCTCCGGCGTGCCCTCGTTCAGGTCGAGGAACGTCAGCGTGACCTGGTCACCGGTCGCGCCCGAGTGCTTGATCGGCCCCTCGCGCTCGATCAGTTTGAAGCTGCTGCGCACCGACTTCGTGCGCTGCTGGATCTTCTTCCACGACTTGGTGAGCCCGACGATCTGGACCGCGTAGTCGACGTCGTCGGTGTGATAGATCCACGTCTCGATCGTCTTCGGTCCGGTCCTCGCGAGCTTCTCGGCGAGGTAGGTCCGCTTGGTGACCTTGACCCCGTCGATCTCGTCCTCCTCCTCCGCGGACTTGTAGAAGCCGCCGTCCTTGAAGGTCCTCCGGAGGAAGTCGTCGTAGTCCTTGTACGGGTTGGTGAACTTGATCTTGACGACCTTCTCGCCGTCCTTCTCGGTCTCCTCGACGTCCTTCCCGCCCTTCTCCATGACCTCGCGGGGGAACGCGACGACGATCAGCTCGGGGGCGTACTGCCAGGTCCACCCGTCGTCCGGGTCGGTCCAGCTGTACTCGGTCTCCGACACGTACTTCGCGCCGAGCCACTCCTCGTCGGTCTTGATCGCGATGTTCGACCACTTCTTCGGGACGCGGAACTCGAACCCGAAGCGCGTGTTGCGGTGGACGCCTTTGGGCGCCTTCTTCTTCTTCTTCTTGTCCTTCTGGACGAGCGGCGCCGCGGCCGCAGCCAGTGCCGCCGCAGTGGCGGGAGCGGCGAGGGCCTGGGACGGAGCGGCGAGGGGAAGGGCGATCAGCAGTGCGAGCGACGAGCGACGCGCGGCGGGCAGATGCAGCATGGATCTCGTGGTCGAGCGAGGCGAGTTGTCCCGGCCGGAGGGGGGGCGCTCCGGGAACGGTGGGCGAAGCTGGGTGGATGCCGTTCTACGGCACCTCCCACAGGCTGTACGCCTCCGCGCCATGAATCACTGACCGGAATCCAGGTTTCCCGTTCGGTCCGTCCGCGTCGTGGGAAGGGGGGTCGGTCTCGGCTCAGCCGGATTGCCCGATGCGACGGGCATTTGTGGTGTGGCCGCGGGTCGTCGCGACCTGCTTGAACGGCCCCCCCGGCGTTCCGTACCGTCCACGCTGCCCGCGCCACGGGCCGCCCATGACGCGACGCAAGGTCACGATGCTCGATGCCTTCCAGGCCTCCGCACGGGAGTCGGCGGAGCGTGCGGCGGCCGAGCGCCGGCGGATCGTCGCCGAGCGCGAACGGGAGGCGCGGCGCGAGGAGGCCGTCCGGACCGCCGGGGAGCTCCGCCGCCAGCTCGGGGGCGTCCCTCGATCCGGTCCCGAGGCCCTCGGGCACGACGTGGACGAGCACGTCCCGGAGCATGCTCCCGAGGACGCCGAATCGGCGCTGGACGACGTCCCCGAGCCTGGCTCCGGGCCCGTCCCCGCGACGTTCGACGCACCTTCGCTCGCGCCGGCCCCGCTCTCCGAGGAGAGCGACGACGAGCGGCCCGTGGGCCTCTCGCCCGCCGTGCCCTCGGTGCCGAGCACCGCGGCCGTCGCCAGCGCGGACCTGGCCGTCGGCGCCCTCCCGCTGGAGGACGAGAGCGTCTTCGTCCTGCCGATGTCGGCGCGGGGCTTCATCGGGCTCCAGGCGCTCCTCCTCGCCTGCGCCTTCCTCCTCGGCTGGGCGCTCGGGCAGCGGACCGCCGCGCCCGAGGACGGTGGGACTCCGGGTGGGTCGAGCGCGCCCGCCCGCACCGCTGCGTCCGCGCCGACCGACTTCTCTGCCCTCCGCGCGAGCGCGGGGCGGGGTGCGGCGGACGCGGGGCCCGGCTCCGTGGCACCGCAGGCGCCCGGCGCCGTCGAGCCCTCCGCCGGGCCGGCCACGGGCGAAGGGGCTGCGGCCGCTGCGGCGGACGACGGATCGACGGCGGACGACATCGCCTTCCGGGATCCGGCGAACCGCTACACGGTCCTCGCGATCACCTACATCAGCACCGAGACGAACATCGCGCTCGCGTGGGAGACCTACGACTTCCTGAGGGCGGAGGGCTTCCCCGTCGTTCGCCCGATCGAGCGGAACGCGCGGCTCCACCTCCTCGTGGGGGCGGCCCAGTCGAAGCCGGAGCTCGACGAGATCGAGGCGGGCCTCCGGAGCCTGCGCAACGGCCGGAACGGCTCCCTGGAGTTCCGGAGCGCGTACAAGGTCAACATCGACTCCTACCGCTGAGCCTTCCTCGGCGGGAGCCCGCCCGGCCGGATTTCGCCGCCTCGGCTGGCGCCAGGGGAGTCGCTTCCCTACGCTCTTTCGCCCTCTGAGCGGCCCGAGAGCCCCTTCCGAACAGACCCATGTCGATCCACGCCAGCCTCCGCGGCATCAACACGCTCATCGGTGAGCGCAGCGTCTTCACCCGCAAGGAGCGCCTGCTCAAGCTCATCGAAGAGGGCAAGATGTCCGAGTCGGACTCGCCCCACGGCCTCCCGAAGGTCCGGACGAAGTTCAAGGTCAAGACGAAGAAGAAGAAGGACGACTGACCACCCCGTCCTCGGCGCGATCGACCGCGCCGTTTCTTCGAAGCCGATTCTTCGCCCCGGCCGCCGCCGAGGAGGGGACTCGGCTTCCCGCGTTCCACACCAATTGATGAGCACCACGTCCGCCCGCGTCGCCGCGCCCGTGATGGAGGTCTTCGCCTCCTTCCAGGGCGAGGGGCGGTACGTCGGTCAGCCGCAGGTCTTCCTGCGCCTGGCCGGCTGCCCGCTCCGCTGCACGTGGTGCGACACGCCCGGCTCGTGGGATCCGCGTCCGACCCGGACCGCGCGCATCGACGCCGTCGAGGGGACGCTGCGGGAGGACCGTCTCGCCTCGCCGTTCCAGGCCGCGCTGTGGGTGGCGAGCGTCGAGCCCGGCGAGCCCCGCACGGTCAGCGTCACCGGCGGTGAGCCACTCGTGTGGCCGGAGTTCGTGCGCGCGCTGCGCACGATGCTCGCGCCGCGCCGCATCCACCTGGAGACCGCCGGCGCGCACCCCGAGGCGCTCGCGCGGGTGCTCGACCACGTCGACCACGTCAGCCTCGACCTGAAGCTGCCCGCCGACATGGACGCGCCGGTCGAGCTCCGACCGCTCGGGGACGAGGACGCGCCTTCGGCCACGACCGAGCCCGCGCCCGTCAGCGAGGCGGACTGGACGCTCGCGCGCCGCAGGTGCCTCGACCTCGTCGCCGACCGCGACGCGTGCGCCAAGGTCGTCGTCAGCGACGGCCACCCCGCGCGCACGTGGGAGCCGCTGTTCGAGGACGTCGCGCGCCGCGCGCCCGAGCTCCCCGTGTTCGTCACGCCTGCGACGCCCGTCCGGGACGTCCGCGCGCCCTCGATGGAGCGCCTCGTCGAGGTCGTCGAGCACGCGCGCGACCTCGACCTCGACGTCCGCGTCCTGCCCCAGGTCCACCGCGCGATGGGGATGCCGTGAGCGAAGGACGCACGACCGAGCCCGAGGTGGAGGCGCCCCGGAAGCACCCGCAGCCGCCGATGCCGCGCGTCGCCCTCGTCGGGCGGCCGAACGTCGGCAAGTCGACGCTGCTCAACCGGCTGTGCGGCAGCCGCGTGGCCATCGTCGAGCCGACGGCCGGCGTGACGCGCGACCGGATCGCCGTGCCCGCGCGCCTCTCGACGACCCAGGGCGAGCGTTGGGTCGAGGTGGTGGACACGGGCGGGCTCGGGATCGTCGACCGGGACGACCTCGGACCGCACGTCGAGGCGCAGGTCGAGACCGCGCTCATGGGGGCGGACCTCGTCCTCTTCCTCGTCGACGTCCGAGACGGCCTGACGCCGCCGGACGAGGAGGTCGCCAGGCTGCTGCGCGGATCGGAGATCCCGGTGCAGCTCGTCGTCAACAAGGCCGAGGGCGGGGGCTTCGAGTGGGAGGCGGAGGACTTCCACCGGCTCGGCGTCGGGGGCGACGCCCTCGTGATCAGCGCCCAGAACGGCGACGGCATCGCGGAGCTGCGCGAGCGCATCGTCGAGGTGCTGCCCGGCGCGCCGACCGAGAAGCCCGGCGAGACGCCGCGCATGAAGATCGCCGTCGTCGGGCGGCGCAACGCGGGCAAGTCGACCCTCGTCAACAACCTCGCCGGTGAGGATCGGATGATCGTCTCCGAGATCGAGGGCACGACGCGCGACGCGGTCGACGTGATCTTCGAGCGCGACGGCGAGACGTTCGTCGTGATCGACACGGCAGGCGTCCGCAAGCGCTCGAAGGTCGAGGACGCGATCGAGTTCTTCTCCGACGCCCGCAGCATGCGGACGATCCGGCGGGCCGACGTCGTCGTCCTGCTGTTCGACGTCACGCGGCGGCTCTCGGCGATCGAGAAGAACCTCGCCCGGTACGCGGTCGACCGCTACAAGCCGATCGTCCTCGCGGCGAACAAGTGGGACCTCGTCGACGATCGATCGCCCGAGGAGTTCCGCGAGTACCTCGACGCCCAGCTCCCCGGGCTCGCCTTCGCTCCGATCGTGTTCCTGTCGGCGAAGGAGGGGGAGCGCGTCGAGGAGCTCGTCGACGTCGCGCGCGATCTGTTCGACCAGGCGCACCAGCGCGTCCCGACGGGAGACCTCAACCGCGTCCTGGAGCGGGCCCTGGAGGCCCGCCAGCCGAGCGCGAAGGGCTACCGCATCCGCGTCCGGTACGCGACCCAGGCCGAGGTGGCGCCGCCGACCTTCGTCCTGTTCGTCAACGACAAGAAGCACGTCGGCAAGGACTGGCTGAGGTACCTTCAGAACCGGCTCCGTGAGGAGCTGCCGTTCCACGAGGTCCCGCTGCGCATCGTCCTGAAGGACCCGAAGACGATCTCCGAGGAAGACTCACGCGCATGAAGCTCTCGAACACCCTCGTTCTCTTCCTGGGAACCCTCGTCCTGCTGCTCTCGACGACGTCGTGCAGCATCAACCGCAAGGTGCTCCCGGTCGAGACCGTCGTCGCGGCCAACAACGAGAAGATGCTCTGGGACGCGCTTCGCATCGCGATCTACGACAGCGACTTCAAGGTCGGTGGCGGCGCGAACCCGGCCGAGCGCGAGATCACGAGCGCGTGGAAGCTCGACCTGCAGCCCTACAAGAGCCAGGGCAACCGCAAGCGCGTGATCGCGAGCTACGAGCCGATCAACGTCCGCCGCGACGACGACCTGGAGTCCTTCGACGTCTCGATCCGGGTCGAGACGGACATCAACGACTCCTTCCGCAGCCTCGACATCCAGTACGCCAAGTGGAAGGCGAGCGCCGACGACGAGGCAGGGGCCCGTCGCATCCTGGCGCTGCTCATCGCGAACCTCGGCACGGGTGACATCGACGTGACGGAGCGCGGCCGGGAGGGGGACGCCTCCGCAGAGCTCGGCTTCGAGTTCGACCGCCAGTAGCGCGCCCCGAGGTGGCCCCTCGTGAGGGCCGTTTCGAAGCGGGACGTCCCGGGCCGAGAAGGGCGAGCGGAACGTCGCAAGAGGCGCAGAACGACTGCGCCGACGCGCGCGCCGCGTCCGATCGATGGCCGGTGCGCATCCTGCTCCAAGATCTCACGGACCGCGGCGCTCCCGGCCTCGGTCGCCCCGGCTCGATCTCCCTGCTTCGCGTCGCGACAGGCGTCGGCCTGACCCGCTTCGGGCACGAGCCCGTCGAGACGGTCGACGACGACCCCGAGCTCGCGCTCGTCGACGCGCTCGACGTCCCGACCGAGGACGCCCTCGAGGTGGTCGAGGGCCACTGCGATCGCAGCCTCCCGGTCGTCGTGCGGGTCCACGGCGGCTGGCGGACGGGGGACGCGGCTCCCGCGACGGGACACCCGTCGGACGCGTCCGTGGAGGAGCAGCAGCGGAGGACGCAGCGTCTGCTCGACCTCGGGGACCGGCTGCTCGTGTCGTCGAGGAGTCACCTCGTGCGCCTCGCGGGCCACCACACGATCGACACGTCACGCGTCAAGCTGCTCGCGCCGCCGCACCCCGGGTTCGCGCCCGCGCGGGTCCGCGGCCGCCGCCGGGGCCAGGCGGGGCACGTGGTCCTCGCGCTGGGGGACGGCGACCTCGACGTCCTGCAGCACGCGCTCCCCGCCACCGTCCGGATCACGCGGCCCGCGGCCGCACCGCACGACGTGGCGGAGGTGGACGCCTTCCGCGTGGCCGTCGCCGACGCGGACGTCGTCGCGCTCGTCGGGGGCGAGATCTGGAGCGACCGCGTGCTGCTCCAGTCCTCCGTCGACCTCGGGCGCCCCGTCGTCGCCGCCTCGGGGCCGGTGACGGGCGAGGAACTCGCCCGACCGGGCGTGGTCGCCCTGGCGATGGACGCCACCGAGTACGAGTGGGCGGACGCCGTCGACTCCGCCCTGTCGAGCAACACGCGCGCTGCCCTGGCGCGGGACGACCGCGCACAGCGCTCGACCGCGCTCGCCGAGCGCATGCGGCGTCTCACTGCGATCCTCTTCGAGTCCGCCGCCAGCGCGGGGGATTGCTCGGACCGGCGCGCGGCCTGATCGACGGGGCGCGGGTATTCTTCCCGCGTCCGGCGGGCCGACGGTGGCCTCTGGACCCGCCGAAGAGGCCCTCCACCGCCCGTGACCGCCCCTCCCGAGAGCGCCGCCCTCCGCGCCAAACGCAGGCTGTGCGTGCGCGTGACCGCCGACGCGGCGTTCCCGTCCTCCGCGGACGGCCAGGACGTCCTGCGCGTCACCCTCGTCGGGAGCACGGACGACGACTCCTGGGGCCACGAGAGCGGCACCCTCGGGCGGGCGCACGGGCTGATCGAGCGCTTCGGCGAGACCATCGAGGCCGAGAGGATCTCGGTCGTCGTGGTCCCGGGCCTCGAGGGCGCGTCGGACGACGACGAGCGCGCCGCGATCCGCGCCGCGGTCTCGGCGGCGAGCGTGACCGGGATCGACGTTGCCCTTGGCGACGCGGAGCCGCGGCCCGCGGCGGAGGTCCAGCGCGATCTGACGGCGGCGTCCCGCGCGCGGTCCGCCGACGACGCGAGGACCGTCACCGCCGTCCTCTCGGCCTGGAACAAGCGCGACGACGTGCGGGCGAACCTGCTCGGTCTGCGCGCGCAGACGCGGCCGTTCGATGACGTCGTCGTCGTCGACAACCACTCCTCCGACGGTACGCCGCAGATGATCCGCGACGAGTTCCCGGAGGTCCGCCTCGTCGTGATGCCGAACAGCGCCTACGGCGCCTGCGAGACGTTCAACGTCGGCTTCTCGACCGCGCTCACCGAGTACGTCGCGATCCTCGACGACGACGTCGTGCTGACGCCGTGCTGGCTCGAGCGCACGCTCGCGCGGATGGCGGACGAGCCGGACACGACCGCTGTCGTGTCGACGAAGGTCGTCGAGCCCGGCATGCCCGACAGCTTCCGCGACTCCGAGGCGATCAACCGCGAGCGGTACATGAGCACTTTCCGCGGGTGCGCGAGCCTCGCCCGCAAGTCCGCGCTCGACGAGGCCGGCGGCTACGACGAGCGCCTGTTCATCTACGGCAACGAGCGGGACCTCACCTGCCGGCTGCTCAACCTGGGGTACCGCGTGCTGCAGTTCCCCGGCGCGGAGACCTACCACCGCACGCCCTTCGGCGTGCAGATGGGCAAGCGGAGCCTCTACTACCACGCGCGCAACGCGTGGCTCGGGATGCTCAAGTACGCGCCGGCGAGCGATCTCGCGCGCATGCCGTTCCTCGTCGTGACCAAGGTGCTGCTGCGCGGTCGCTCCAGCGAGGAGGCCGGCGAGGTCAGCGACGCCGTCGGCACGATCGGCATCGGGAAGTCCATCCGGGAGACCAAGGGCTCCTGGTGGATCCTCACCCGCGCCGCGCTGAGCGTCCTCTACAACGTTCCCTACTGCCTCAAGCGCCGTCAGCCCGTCCGGGCCCCGGACTTCGAGCTGCCGCTGCAGTGAGCGCCGACGCGCCCCGGGATCACGTGACGACGACGACCAGCCAGGCGCCGGGTATCCGCGAGACCGGCGCGGTCGCGCCGGAGGAGCGCGAGGACGCGGCCGATCGCCGTTCGCTCGGGCCGATCTCCGCGGTCGTCGTCAACTACCAGGGCGAGGAGTACCTGGAGGCGTGCATCCGCTCGATCCAGGAGCAGAGCCTGCCGGTCGCCGAGATCGTCGTCGTCGAGAACGCGAGCACCGACGCGAGCCTCAACGTCCTGAACACGCACTTCCGCGGGGTCGAGATCCTGCGCATGAAGTCGAACGTCGGCGCCTGCACCGCGCGGAACGTCGGGATGCGGGCCGCGAAGTACCGCTGGGTGCTACTCGTCGACAACGACGTCGTGCTCGCGCCGAACACGCTGGAGCGTCTGCGCGACGAGCTCGCCGAACGGCCCGACGCGGTGATGGCCCAGCCGCGCAGCCTCTTCAAGGATGCGCCGGATCGCGTCCACTACGACGGCGGCGACCTGCACTACGCGGGACTCATCAGCCTGCACAACTTCGGGTCCACGCTGGACGAGGTCCCGAGCCCGCCGGTCGAGGAGGTCGACGTCGCGATCTCGCTGTGCCTCCTGCTCGACAAGAAGGAGATCGTCGAGGTGGGCGGCTTCGACGAGTCGTACTTCATCCTGTTCGAGGACCTCGACCTGTCGCACCGGCTGCGGCTCGCGGGGCACGTGATCCTCAAGGTGAACGACGCGCCGGTCCTGCACGACGCAGGCACGGCCGGGATCAGCTTCCGCGAGGGAACGGACTACCCCGCGCGGCGCGTGTTCTTCCACTCGCGGAACCGCTGGCTCTACATGACGAAGTGCCTGCGCGCCTGGACGCTCCTCGTGGCGCTTCCGGGGCTCCTCGTCTACGAGGCCGCCTGGCTCGCGTTCGTCGCGAAGCAGGGGCACCTCGGCGCGTGGTGGCGCGGCAAGCGCGCGTACCTCGCGCTCTTCGGGGAGGCGCGCCGCAAGCGTCGCTCGGTGCAGCGGCGGCGCAAGGTGGGGGACCGGGCCCTGCTCGTCGGCGGGCCGCTGACTCTCAGCCCGAACCTGCGGACCTCCGCGGGGCCGGGACTCCGTATCCTCGACGGACTGCTCAGGGGCTGGTGGGCCGTGTGCCGCTGGCTCGTCGTCTGAGCGCCACCCGAACTCCCTTCCCCCCTCCCTGCCGTGAAGAAGTTCCTCCTCGCCCTCGTCCTCCTCGTGATCGTCGGCGGCGTCATCGTCCCGCAGTTCTTCCTCGACAAGGCGTACGCGATGGATCGCTCGACGACCATCCGCGCCGATCCCGCCGAGATCGTGCAGGTCGTGTCGGACATCGGCACGTGGGACTCCTGGACCGCGTGGAACTCCGAGAAGGACTCGACGCTCGTCCGCACCTTCACGGGGGCGCCCGGCACCGTCGGCCACGCGTCGACGTGGACCGCGGACGACCTCGGGAACGGCTCGATCGAGATCACCGCGGTCGAGGAGATGCGCGTCGCCTACCGGTTCCAGGCGGAGGGCTTCGACCCCGCCGACGGCGCGTTCGTGCTCTCCCGCAACGGCGACGGCTCGACGAACGTCCGCTGGGAGATGTCCGGAGAGATCACCGGCTTCCCGACGCTCCGCTACTTCGGCCTCCTGATGGACTCGATGGTCGGCCCCGACTTCGAGTCCGGCCTGCAGGCGCTGAAGAAGAAGCTGGAGGGCGGCGGCGCCCGCGCCGAAGGAGGGGAGTGACCCCCCTGAGGCCGAGGGAAGGAAGTGACCCCCGGTAGGGGGTCCAGCGCTGCATGCGGGTCCTCTACGTCACGCACCTGTACCCCCCCGTGCACTCGGCGGGCGTCGAGGTGTTCGCCTCGACGACCGCGCGACTGCTCGCTGACCGGGGCCACGACGTCACGGTCCTGACGACCGAGAAGGACATCGCACGGGCCGACCTGTCGTTGCACCGCAGGCGGCACGACGGCCTCCAGGTCGTCGAGCTCGTGAACAACCTCTTCGCGAGGCGCTTCGAGGAGACCTGGCAGCGGCCCGAGATCGACCGGATCTTCGAGTCGCTGCTCGACGAGCTGCAGCCCGAGCTCGTCCACGTGCACCACCTGCTCTACCTGTCGTCGGGGATCCTGGGGATCTGCCGGCGACGCGGGCTGCCGGTCGTCCTCACGCTGCACGACTTCTGGCTCGGCTGCGCGCGCTTCGGCCAGCTCCTGCACGCGGACGGGTCGCGCTGCGAGTCGGTCGACCCCGCACGGTGCGGTTCGTGCCTGCCGTCGCTCGACTGGCGCCAGTCCGATACCGCCCGGCGCGTCGCGCGCGGCGTCGCGGCCCTCGCCCGGACGACCGGGCTCGACGTCGCCGGCCCGCTCCGCCGTCTGCGCAAGCCCTCCGGCGGCGACGGTGGGTTCGAGGAGCCGGGCCGGGCGGACGTCGAGGCGTTCACCGCGCTCGCGGGAGCGCGCCGCGAGGACCTCGTCGATGCCGTCAACGAGTCCGCCTCCAGGGTGCTGCTGCCCGCCGCGTTCATGCGCCCCTGGTTCGAGGCCCTCGGGCTACGACCGGAGCTGCTGCACGTCGAGACCACGGGGGTCGACTGGGAGGGGGCGCGGCGCTTCGAGCGTGAGCGGCGCCCGTCCGGCGCGCCCGTCCGCGTCCTGTTCCTCGGCACGCTCGCGCCGCACAAGGGCGCGCACGTGCTCGTCGACGCCTGGGAGCGCCTGCCCGCCGACGTCCGCTCGCGGGCGCGGCTGCGGCTCCACGGCCCCGCGCCGGGCGGGACGTCCTCGGCCTACGTGCGGGAGCTCGAGGAGCGCGGCGCGCCGCTCGGCCTCACGGTCGGCGGCCGCCTCTCGCGCGACGGCGTGCGGCGCGAGATGGCGCGCACCGACGTGCTGGTCACGCCCAGCCTGTGGCTGGAGATCCGCCCGCTCGTGATGCTGGAGGCCTACGCCGCCGGCGCGCGGGTGATCGCGACCGACCTCGGCGGGATGGCCGAGGCGGTGCACGACGGCCTCCCCGGCCGGCTCTTCCCCGAGGGGGACGCGGCGGCGCTCTCGGACGCGCTCGCGGCCGAGATCGAGCGCGCGGAACGGGAGGGCGACGTCGCGCCGCTCCCGTCTCCGTCGGCCCTCTTCCGCGCCTGGAACGACGTCTCCGCGGCCCTGGACGGCCACTACGCCGATGTCGTCGATCGAGGACGGGGGTCCGATCCGCTACGCTCTCGTTGATGGCAACGACCTGGTCGATCGCGCGCCGGCAGGGGACCTGCTCGGACACCGGACGGAGCTTCGAGGACGGCGAGCGTCACGTGTCGTTCCTAGAGGTGCGCGAGGGCCAGCTCGAGCGCTCGGACGTGTCGCTCGACGCGTGGCGCGCGCGCCGCGCCGCGATCGAGGCCGGAGACGCGGCGGAGCCGCTCTTCCACTGGTTCACGCGCCACGAGGAGCAGCGCAAGAAGACCGTCCAGCTCGACCTGGAGTCCCTGGATCGCCTGTTCGTCGAGCTGGAGGGGCGCGAGGAGCTCGCGGTGCGCGAGCTGCGCTACGTGCTCTGCCTCCTCCTGATGCGCAAGCGCCGGGCGAAGGTCGAGAAGGTGCTGCGTGAGGGCGAGGACGAGTCCTTCGTCGTCAAGCGGCCGCGGGACGAGCAGCGCTACAAGGTCTACGTCTACGACTTCGAGCCCGAGCGCCTCGACGAGGTCCGCGCGCAGCTGCAGGCCGTGTTCGACGGAGCGGAGGGGCCGCACGGCATTCGCCTGGGCCTGGACGACGGCGACCTGCCGGCGGACGAGCCGGCGGACGAGCCGGCGGAGGAGCCCGCGGAGGGCGAGACCGAGGCGTCCGAGCTTTCGGACCCGGACGAGGTCCGGTCCGAGGGCGCCGAGAGCGACTGATCGCCCGGAGCCCGCCCACCCCGCAGGTGGCGGCGTGTGCCCGCGGCAGTCAGTGGCATCCCCAACCGTTCCCCGCGGGGCCGCGTAGCGGCGTCCATCGCCGGGCCCATTGCCGGGTCGATCGTGGGGCCCATCGCGGGGCTGGTGGCACGCGGTGGCATGGGCGCGTCGCGTCGACGAGTCCGACCGAGCGCGGCCTGGCCGCAACACACGCTCGCGCCCCGATCGGTGGGGTCGAGCGCGTCGGGCCACAAGATGTCGTGCCTCGACCCAGATACTCGCCTTCGATGCGCATCATCTGGTGGGTGCGCCCATTGGGCGCACCGTGGCCGTAACTGTCTGTGCCTGCTGCTCTTACGGATGCGGCGAATTCGCCGTTCGCGGCGCTTGTGCGGCAGTGGGTGGCGCAGCACACTGCGCAAGTGGCGCCGAGTGGCATGAAGAGGCAGATGGCGGCAAGTGGGGGATCACGATGACCCCGCAGCGCCGCCGCCGCTTCCTCGGCCCCTCCGAGCACACCGTCGACAAGAAAGGCCGCATGTCGTTCGCCAAGCGATTCCAGGACGCACTCGATCGGGACGAGGAGAACCGTCCCTACGGCGTCATGTGCCTGGAGCCGACCCACGGCCGCTGCATCTGGGTGTTCAACGACGAGGGCTTCGACCGCGAGATGGAGGGCTTCGGGACCGGCGCCTTCTCTCCCGAGGGCGACGGCGACCTCGACAGCCAGCGCGACTTCTTCGAGTTCGTGGCCGAGTTCACGCTCGACACGTCGGGCCGACTCGTCCTGCCGGCCCGCTTCCGTGAGATCGCCGGCATCGACGACAACGTCGTCGCCGTCGGCATGCGCAGCCGTGCGGAGATCTGGGCCAGGGACCGCTGGGAGGCCCGGCACCGCGGGACGAAGTCCCCGCTGTTCCGCAGTGGCTCCGAGAATGCGGGGGGCCCCGAGAACGCGGGGGGGGAGGCCTGAGATGCCGACGCACCCCGCCGATCCCCGCACGTTCCGCCTGAGCGTGCTCTCCGCGATGACGGATCCCACGAGCGACGATCCCGTGCACGTCCCCGTTCTGGCCGAAGAGGTTCTGCGTTCGCTGGGGGGTGAACGCGGGAACGAACTCTTCGTGGGCCTGCTGGTGGACGCGACGCTGGGTGCCGGGGGGCACTCAGCACTCCTGCTCGAGCGCTTCCCGCGCCTTCGCCTCCTTGGGGTGGACCAGGATCCCGAGATCCTGTCCATCGCGCGGGAGCGCCTCGAGCCCTTCCACGATCGGACGCGCATCGAGCACGCCAGGATGTCCGAACTCGACGGACTCCTCGCGGGCCTCGACGAGCGTCCGGTCGCTCTCCTGATGGATCTGGGGGCGAGCTCGCTCCAGCTCGATCGCCCCGAGCGTGGCTTCTCCTTCACCTGGGACGGCCCCCTCGACATGCGGATGGACCCGCGCCGCGAGCGCACGGCCGCCGACATCGTCAACTCGTGGGACGAGAGCGACCTCGCCGACCTGTTCTTCCACGAGGGCGGGGAGCGCGGGGCGCGGCGCGTCGCGAAGGCCATCGTCGATGCGCGTCGGCGGGCTCCCTTCCGCCGGACCCGCGCCCTCAGCGAGCTCGTCGCCCTCAGCCTGGGCCGTCCGATCCGCTCCCGTCAGGCCGAGCGCCCGCGCGGGGGCTCCAGCCGGGGCTCCATCCACCCCGCCACCCGTGTCTTCCAGGCGCTCCGGCGGGCCGTCAACGAGGAGGCCGAGGAGCTCCAGGCGGGCCTGATGGCCGCCCAGGACCATCTCGGGGACGGTGGGCAACTCCTCGCGATCTCCTTCCACAGCGGGGAGGACGGCGTCTGCAAGCGCTTCCTCGCCGAGGGCGCCCGACGGGGCGAGTGGGACCTGGAGACCCGTCGACCGATCGAGGCTGGGCCCGCCGAGGTCCGCACCAACCCCCGCGCGCGCTCCGCCAAGCTGCGGGTCGCGCGCCGCCTGCGCGCCCAGGGAGGCGAAGCTTGATCCGACGCGCCCTCGCCTTCTCGATGATCGTCGCCACGGTCGCCGCCGGCACCGTGACGTCCCTCGTCCAGGTCGACAACTTCGACGCCGCCGCCGAGCTGGACCGGCTCAGTCGGGAGGCCGAATGGAACGCCCGCCGCTGCAGCGGCCTGCGAGTCGAGCTGGAACGGTTTGAATTCGACCTCGACGCAGAACACACTCGTCGCCGAGGCGCGGTCGCCGCACGACCGAGCCGCTGACGGACGAGGGAGAGGCACACCGCACCCGCCCCTCCCTTCGCCCGTACCGCACACGACCTGATGTCTCGATCCCCGGGAGGGGGACCGAACCAACGATCCGATGGGGGGGCGTTCACAACGCCTGTCCGGCGGTATGCCGTTCGCACCGGCATCCGCCGCGTCGCCGGTAGCGGCGTCGGGGCTCCGCCCCGCGGCCGCCTTCGTCGTTGTCGTGATGGTTTTCATCGCGGTCGCGACGCGCTCCCTGTGGATCCAGGTCTTCGCAAGCGGCGAGCAGCCGGATGCCGTGGTGCGACGAGTTGCCCCGATCCCCGGCTTCTCGGTCGTCGACCGCGACGGGCGCGCACTGGCACTCTCGGTCGAGTGCTTCGATGTGACCGTCTCTCCGCGTTCGATGTGGCGGTCGCACACGCCCGATCGCATGGCGCGTCGGATCGCCGAGATCCTCGCGCCCGTCGAGTCGCCGACCGGAGCGCCGTCCGGAGCACCGGAGGAGCTGCCGCTCACCGACTCCGACGTCCTCGTTCGCACGATGCCGCGGGCGCTCGCCGAGGGGCACCTGCCGGGCCGGCTCGTCCCTGAGGATCCGACGCTCCTCGTGTTCGAAGGGGAGGACCTGGAGGCGGTGCAGCGCTGGCTGGACACCGGAGCCATCGGGGAGCGTGAGCCGGGCCCTCCGCTCCGCGGGTTCGCCCCCGTCCTCCTGCCCGCGAGCCCGGACCAGCCGGGCGCTCGCCGCTGGACGCTCGCGTTCGAGCCCGTGGCGGCGCTGGGCGCCGAGGCTCGCAGCGAGCAGCTCGGCGTCACCGCGGGCAAGGACGGCACCACGCGGGTGCCGCCCCCCGAGCGCTGGACGCGCCGCCTCCTCGACGACCTCGTCGCGCTCGTCGGCCGGGACCGCCTGATGGCGCGCCTGCCCGAGGACAATCGCGCTGCGATCGAGCGCTGCGTTCCGATCGAGCGGCGCGAGCGGATGCGCGACGCCGTCTGGGCCGAGCTCATGCCGACGCGCTTCCGCGTCGTCGCCCGCGCCGTGGACCCCGTCCGGGCGCACGCGCTGCGCGACATGCTCCTGGAGGAGGGCGTGTCCGCGTGGCAGCTCCAGCTCGTTCCGCGGGTCGAGCGTCGGCACCCCACGCGCCCCGGCGGCCGCCCGGCGCCGCCGGACGATCGACTGACCCTGGAGCGCACGGACGACGCGTTCTGGCTGCTCGGCCACTGGGGCGTGCTCGACGAGGCGCGCGCCGAGGCCCGCGCGCGGCGCGACCGCGAGCGGCGCCCGCACGTGCTGCCGTGGGAGGACGCCGAGGATCCGTTCGACGCGTACCGCACCTCGCTCGTCGTCGAGCAGAAGCCCTGGAGCGGGATCGAGCTGCTGTGCCGGACCGAGCTGGAGGACGGACCGTGGTCCGACCTCGTCGAGTCCGTCTGCGGTCGCACGTACGCCAGTCGTCGGCGGCACCTCGCGCGCGACCGACGCCGCGCCTGGGAGGGCGCCATCCCGAGCTACTACGAGGACGCCTGTGACGCGACGGACGTGCCCGCCGTCGTGACGACCCTCGACGCGCGCCTCCAGGAGGCCGTGCACGCCGAGCTCGCGCTCCTGTTCGACCGCCACATGCCGGCGCTCGCAATGGCGATCGTGGTCGACGTCGCGACCGGCGACGTGCTCGCGCTCGACACGCGGTCGGCGTACGCGTACTCGGGCTTCGCGCCCGTCCTGCACGAGTTCACCCCGGGCTCGACCTTCAAGGCGATCGTCATGGCGATCGCTCTCGACGCGGGCGTCACGACGCCCGACGCGCGCTACGAGACGTTCGCCGGGAGCCAGATGCGCGTGGGCACGAGGCCGATCGGCGAGGCCGAGGGCGCGCCCGACGAGCCGATCATCAGCGCTGCCGAGGCCCTCGCGAAGTCGTGCAACGCCGTCCTCGTGCAGATCGCGCTCGGGCTCGACGCGCGGGTCCTGCGCGGCAAGCTCGCCGACCTCGGCTACGGGTCGTACCCCGGCGTCGGGCTCGGCCCCGAGCGCGACGGGTCGCTGCCGCCGCTCGAGAAGGGCACGTGGTCGCGTACGTACACCCATGCGTCGATCGGATTCGGCCACGAGATCGGCGTCACGCTCTGGCAGCACGCCGAGGCGCTCTCGACCGTGCTGCGCGGCGGCGTACGCCGTCCGCTTCGCCTCATCCGCGCCGTCGAGCACGAGGACCGTCGCGCCGAGCGCCCGCTCGCGCCGCCGGTCCGCATTCTCTCGCAGCGCGCCTGCGACGACGTCCGCGCGATGATGGCGATCGGTGCCGAGGAGGGCACCGGACGCCACGTCGGCAAGCTGGAGGCCAACCCGGACCTCGAGTGGATCGGGACGAAGACCGGCACGACCGAGAAGGTTGGCACCGAGCTCTGCGTCCACGTCGAGCTCGAGGCGCTCGCCGCGTACGCGCGCGAAGGCATGCGCATGACGCGCGCCGACCGCGCTGCTCTGCTCCAGGTCGAGCGACCGCATCGCGGCGGTAGCTGCTACACCTCGTCGATGTGCGCCGTCGGCCGCGTCCGGACCGACGAGGGGCCGCGCGAGGTCATGGTGCTGGTCGTCGCCGACGACCCGACCGGACCCGAGCGCTTCGGCTCGCGCGTCACCGGACCCACCGCGATGGCGATCCTGCGTCAGGCGTTCGGGCTTCCGCGCGATGCCACCGCACCCGACGTCGAAGGTTCGGTCGATCCGACGGCGGACGCCGACGATCGTGCGAGGGACGCGAGCCGCGTGCTGTTCCGCGCGCCGAAGCCGCGTTCGACAGAGCGGGGTCCGGTCGAGCGTCCCTACGACGCGTCCTGGCTGGAAGAGGACCTCCCCTGGGCTGCACCCGCACGGGTGCCCGGCGCGTCGGAGGGCGCGCGCTGAGCATGATCATTAACGACGCAACCACTCCACTCGAGCGGCCGACGGTCTGGGAACTGCTGGAGGAGCACGGCGGGATCCTCTTCTCGCTCGACGAGGGCGCTCCGATCTCGATCGACGATCCGCGCGCCGAGGCGCGGCCGGTCGACGTCCACCTGCACTCGGGGCGCGTCCGGGGCGGGGACCTGTTCGCCGCGCTGCCGGGGCACACCGTCGAGGGCGTCGAGTACGTGCCCGACGCGATCCGCCGCGGCGCGCGCGTGATCCTCGCGCCGGCGGACCGGCCGGTCGCGCTCCTCCGCGAGCGCTGCACCGCGTCCGGCGTCGCGCCCGAGGGTGCTATCGCGTGGCTGCATCCGCGCGCGCGCGCGGTCGCGGGAGCCATCGCGGACGACGTGCACGGGCGCCCGGCCGCGTCGCTGATGCTCGCCGGCGTCACGGGGACGAACGGCAAGACGTCCGTCGCGCACCTGACCTCGCAGATCCTGGAGCGCGCCCGGTATCGGCCGGGCGTCCTCGGGACGGCGGGCCACGTCCTGCGCGGGGCCCGCGGGCCCGTCCACCTGCAGGCGACGCACACGACGCCCGACGTGACCGAGGTCGTGCGCCTCCTCGCGCGGCACCGCGCGCACGGCGGGCGCTCCGCGCTGATGGAGATGAGCTCCCACGCGCTCCAGCAGGAGCGCGTGCACGGCCTCTCGCTCCAGGTCGGCGCGTTCACGAACCTGACGCGCGAGCACCTCGACTACCACGGCTCGATGGAGGCCTACGCGGCCGCCAAGGCGCGCCTCTGGGAGTGCGTCGTCCCGGGCGGGATCGCGGTCGTGTTCGGCCACGACGGCGCGGCCCGCGCGATGCGGCGCGCGGCGGCCGCGCGCGGCCTGCGTGTCGTGACCGTCGACATCGACCGACGCGCGGACCTGACCGCGCGCGACGTGCACTTCGACGAGCGTGGCGCGAGCTTCCGCCTCTGCGGCATGGGGCTCGCCGAGCGCCACGTACACCTCCCGCTGTCCGGGATGCACAACGTCGAGAACGCGCTCGTGGCGTGCGCCATCGCCCGCGCGTTCGGGTGCCCGTCAACCCCGCTGGTCGAGGGACTGGAGAACGCCGTGGCGCCGCCGGGACGCCTGGAGCCGATCGCCGTGCCCGAGCCCGTGCTCGGGGAGCGCTTCGACGTCTACGTCGACTACGCCCACAGTCCCGACGCCTTGGAGCGCGTCCTCAGGGCCCTTCGCGCCGACCTGGAGCGTCGGGCCGAGCGAGAGGACCGTTCCGTCGGTCGGCTCATCTGCGTCTTCGGATGCGGTGGCGACCGCGACCGCGGCAAGCGCGGGCCGATGGGGCGCGCCGCGGGGATCCACGCCGACGTCTCGATCGTGACGAGCGACAACCCGCGGACCGAGGACCCGGCGGCGATCGCCGACTCGGTCGTCGCGGGGATCGACGAGACCGCCGGCCGCCGCATTGTCGAGCTCGACCGGCGGCGCGCGATCGAGTGCGCGCTCGGCATGGCGCGCCCGAACGACCTCGTGCTGATCGCGGGCAAGGGGCACGAGAACACGCAGACGATCGGCGACCTCGCGCTGCCCTTCGACGACCGCGTCGTCGCCACGGAGGCGCTGGCCGCGCTGGCGAACGACGAGCCGCTCGCGGCCGTGGGGGGAGGAGCGCGATGATCGACCTCTCCGCGGGGGACGCGCTGAGCGCCGCCGGGGCGACCTGGAGCACGGGGACGACTCCCTGCGCACCGCTCGTCGACGTGTCGACGGACACGCGGACGCTGCGGCCGGGGAGCCTCTTCGTCGGCGTTCCCGGCCCGCGGTTCGACGGTGCAGCGTTCGCCGAGGCCGCGGTCGACGCGGGCGCCGTCTTCGTGCTGGCCGCCGATGGGCCGGGCGTGCGCGATCGTCTCGCCGCGCTCGCGGAGTCGCGCGACGTGCTCGTCGCCACCGTGGACGACGCCGTGCACGCGCTCGCGGAGCTCGCGCGCACCGCTCGCGAGCGGCTCTCCGCGCGCGTCGTCGCGATCACCGGATCGAACGGGAAGACGTCGACCAAGGAGATCCTCGGTCACCTCATGGCGGCGTCGCGGCGGACCGTCCTGAGCCCCGCGTCGTACAACAACCACATCGGGGTCCCGCGGACGCTGTTCCTCGCCGACGAGGCGACCGAGGCGCTCGTCTCCGAGGTCGGGACGAACGCGCCCGGCGAGATCGCCGCGCTCGCCTCGATCGTCTGCCCCGACGTCGCCGTCGTGACGAACTGCGGCCGCGCCCACCTCGAGCGGCTCGGGAGCGTCGAGGGCGTCGCGCTCGAGAAGGGGGCGCTCGTCGAGGCCGTCGATCCCGGGGTGGCGACCCGTCCGGCGGCCGTGCTCAACCGGGACTGCCCGCGGACGCCGCTCCTGCTGGAGCGCGTGCGCGAGGGCGTGCGCCTGATCACCGTCTCGGCCTCCGGTGACCCGTCCGCGAGCGTCTTCGCGCGGGACGCGGCGCCGCTCTGCGGCGGATGCGGGTTCGTGCTCGACGGTCCCGCCGTCCCCGAGGAGCACCGCGGCGCGGTCGTCGAGGTGCCGCTGCTCGGCGACCATGCGGTCGCGAACGTCCTCGCGGCGCTCGCCGCGGTGATCGCGGCCGACGCCGATCTCGGCGCTGCCCTCTCCGCCGTGCCCGGGCTCGCCCCGGCCCCGCACCGGCTGGAGCCGCACCGCGCAGGCGGCGTCCTCGTCGTCGACGACGCGTACAACGCCAACCCCGACTCGATGCGCGCCGCGATCGAGGTGCTCGCGCAGCAGCGTGTCGAGACCGACCCGGTCGGACGCCGCGGCCGGAGGATCCTCGCGGTCGGCGAGATGGGCGAGCTCGGGGAGCTCTCGGCGGAGCTCCACAGGAGCGCCGGCGAGACCGCGCGTGCGCTCGGCATCGACGTCGTCGTCGGCGTAGGGGAGAGCGCCGCGGTCGACGCTCTGCTCGCGGGCGCCCGCGTCCGCGGGAGTGGAATCCCGCGCATCGAGACCGCACACGCTCGCACCGTCGACGACGCGGCCGCCATGCTGCTCGAAGGGTCGCTGCGCGCGGAGGCCGGCGACGTCGTTCTCGTGAAGGCCAGCCGGGCCGCCGGGCTCGACCGGCTCGCCGAGCGCCTCGTCCGCGGGCTCCGCGACTCCCGTGAGCTCGTCCAGAGCGGCGAGGGCGCCACGTGATCCACGAGATCCTGGAGCGGTTCCCCGACCTCGTCGCGTTCGACTCGATCTCGTTCCGCGCGGCGATGGCCGCGTTCACGGCGCTCGCGCTCACGCTCGCGCTCGGCGGGCCGACGATCGCGTGGCTGCGCCGTCACCGCGTCGGTGAGAACACCTCCAAGACCGATTCGGCCGAGCTCGCGCGGCTCGCCGAGGAGTCCGGCAAGAACGCCACGACGACGATGGGAGGTAGCTTCCTCGTCGCGTCGCTCGTGCTGAGCGTGCTCGTGTGGTGCGACCTCGGGAACCTCCAGGTCGTCCTCGCGCTCGTGCTCGTCGCCGGCCTCGCCGCCGTCGGGTTCGTCGACGACTACCTGAAGCTGACCGTCGAGGGCTCCAGCGGGCTCTCTGCCAAGGCGAAGCTCGGCGGCCAGACGATCGCCGTCCTGTTCGTCGTCGTCGGCTTCGCGTGGTACGCGCACGCGTCGGGGCGCTACTCGCTTCTCTCGGTCCACCCGCCGTTCTTCAAGGACGTCGTGCTGCCGCTCGGCGCGACCGTGCTCGGCACCGTCGTCTTCGTCGCGTTCGGCTGGCTCGTCATCGCCGGCACGTCCAACGCGACCAACATCACCGACGGGATGGACGGGCTCCTGGCGGGGTGCGTGATCCTCTCCGGCTCGGCTCTCGCGGTGTTCTGCTACGTCACCGGGCGCTCGGACTGGACCTTCTACCTCGACCTGCCGTACATCCCCGAGGCGGCCGAGATGGCGGTCGTCGGCGCCGCGCTCGTCGGGTCGTGCCTCGGGTTCCTGTGGTTCAACGCCCACCCCGCCGACGTGTTCATGGGCGACTCGGGGTCGCTCCCGATCGGCGGCCTCATGGCGTGGATGGCGGTCGTCGCCAAGCAGGAGCTCGTGCTCCCCCTGCTCGGCTTCGTGTTCTTCGCCGAGCTGGGCTCGAGCGCGCTCCAGCGGATCTGGTTCAAGCGCACGGGCGGGCGCCGCCTGTTCACGATGGCGCCCATCCACCACGGTCTCCAGACCAAGGGGGGCGTGTTCCGACCCGGCCGCCGCCCGTGGCACGAGGTCAAGATCGTCACCCGCGCGTGGATCGTCGCCGCCGTGTGCGCGATCGCGAGCCTGGCCCTGATGAAGGTGCGCTGATGGGGGAGTGGACGGAGTCCGCGCCCGTGTCCAGCGGGCGCAGCGGGTCGGCCGAGCGCGGCGCCCTCACCGAGCGCAGCGCCCTGATCCGCGCGCTCGACGCCGCGGGCCAGCGCGCCCGCGCCGCGCACCCCGCGGGGCCGCGGAACGCGCTCCTGTGCACCGTCCTCGTGCTCCTCGCGTTCGGGATGATGATCCAGCTCTCGCACGCGGCGACGACCCTCCCGGCGTCGCAGTTCGGCGCCGAGATGCGCGAGCAGATCCTGTTCCGGCTGCTCGGCGCGGGCCTCCTCATCGGCGGCATGGCGCTCGGCGTGCGTCGGATCGAGCCCGTCATCCCGGCCGCGACCGTCCTGTCGCTGCTCGGCCTCGTCCTCGTGTTCGTCCCGGGCTTCGAGCAGCCGATCAACGGCGCGCACCGCTGGATCCGCGTGTTCGGCCGCGGGCCCTCGATCCAGCCGTCCGAGATCGCGCGGGTCGTGTTCGTCCTCTGGGTGGCGCGGCGCTGCGCGCTCCTGGAGCACGAGGTCACGAGCCTGCGCCGCGGCTTCGCGCCGACGATCGCGCTCGGGCTGCTCGCCGGCATGCTGATCCTGCGCGAGCCGGACCTGGGCGGGTGCCTGCTGTTCCTCCTGTGCTTCGGCACGACGCTGTTCGTGGGCGGCGCCCGCCTGCAGCACGTCGCGCTCGTCGGCGTCGCCGCCGCGTGCACGATCCTGATCGCGGCGAGCCTCTTCTCGCACGTCGCCGAGCGATTCGCCGTCTGGACCGGCGACTCGACGAACGCCCAGGTCACCCGCGCCGCGGAGGCCATGGCGTCGGGCGACGTCCTCGGCGTCGGCTACGCCCAGGGCGGCTTCCGCAACGCGGGCCTGCAGTACATGCAGACCGACTACGCCCTCGCCCTGGTGGGCGAGGAGCTCGGCCTCGTCGGCATCCTCGTCGTCGTCGGCCTCTTCTCCGCGTTCGCCTGGTACGCGCTCCGGCTCGTGCTGGCGATTCGCGACCGCTTCGCGGCGCTGGCCGCGTTCGGCCTCACGATCTCCGTCGCCTTCCAGGCGATGGTCCACCTCCAGGTCGTCACGGGACTCGCGCCGCCGAAGGGCATGGCGCTGCCGTTCCTGTCCGACGGGGGGAGCTCGCTGCTCGCATCGTGCCTCGCCGTGGGGCTCGCCCTCGGCGCCGCGCGTCCGCACCCGGCGGCCCCCGCACACCCCGACCCTCTTTGAGCCCCATGCAGCCGATCGAACGCTACGCCCTCGTCACCCTGCTCTTCCTTGTCGTCCTCGTGGTCGTCGTGGCCATGTGGGACGACGGGTCCGCCGAGGGCGCCGCGCCCGGGGGATCGGACGCGCGCGACACGAACGTCGCCACCCGCGTCGAGGAGCGTCGGACCGCGCCGCGCGGCTCCGAGCGCCGGTCGTCCCCCGCCACGCGCCCCGGCGTCCGCCCGCGGAACGGTGGGCCCAGCGGAGTTCCCATCAGCGGACGCCAGGGACAGTCGCGCGGCGAGCGGGTCACCACGCGCACCGACGGCAACGGGACGCACAGGGTCGACCGCAGGAGCGCGAACCCCGCCGATCCCGCCGCAGCGGCCGATCGCACGCCGCGCGCGCCCTCGCGCGCCGAGCTCGACGGACTGATGCAGCCCGAGCAGCGCGGAGGCGCGGCGCGCAAGGACTCGCCGTTCATCCCGCGGCCGCGCTCGTCGGGTCCGAGCCAGAGCCCGAGCGGGACGCTCAACTCGTCCGTCGCGGACTCCGGACAGATCCGCCAGCCCGCCCGTCCCTCCGGCTCCTCCGCTGCGCCGTCCATCACCCCGCGCAAGACACCGCGTGCTGGCGCGGGCTCGCCGTCGCGCTCCAGCGCGTCGCGGGGCTCCGCATCGAACGCCCCGAAGCTGCCGCGACCCGAGAGCAATCGCCCGGCGAAGAAGCCCGCCGCAGCGGCCGCAGGGACGCGTGCGTACACCATCCGCTCGGGCGATTCCCTGGAGCGCATCGCGCGTCGTGAGATGCCGGCGGCGAACACGAACGCGGCGGTCGAGGAGATCGCGCGGCTCAACGCTCTCTCGAAGCCCTACACGATCTACGCCGGCGACGAGCTGAAGCTCCCGTCGTCGACTTCGCTGCCCGCCGCAGCGGGCGGCGGCGCCCCCGGCGCGGCCACGGCGAAGGCGACCGGCGGGCGCTCCACCTACACCGTCCGCTCCGGCGACGTACTCAGCAGCGTCCTCGTCGCGCGCTACGGGACGTACAAGCGCTCCATCGCGCTCGTGAAGGAGCTCAACCCCGGGCTCGATCCCGACGTGCTGCGCGAGGGCGCGAAGATCGTCATGCCGCGTCCGGACGAGGTCCCCGGCGGGACGGCTGTCGCCGCCTCCGCGCCCGCGGCCCAGCGTCGTTCGACACCGCGCCGTTCGACCTCCAGCAGCCGCAGCGAGTACGTGGTCCGATGACTCGACGCTTCCGACTCGGCCTCTTCGTCTGCCTCGCCGGCGCGGTGGGGCTCCACGTGCGCCCCTGCGTCTTCACGCTCGTGATGGGCGGCCCGACCGAGGCGTGCGTCGACCAAGGCGCGCCGCGCGCGTCGCTCGCCGCTGCCGAGCCCGAGGAGGCGCAGGCCGTCCGTCCGGGCCCCGAGCGTCCGGGACTCGACGCGATGCTCGCCCCGCCGACCGTGGTGGGGCTCCGCACGGCGCGCGCGAAGCGCGACGAGTGACTCCGACGCGCCCCTCCTCGACCGACCCACCCGAGCCCCCCCGTCGATGACGACCTCCCAGCCCGAGCCCGCGCACAACTCCGACTTCGAGATCCCGCGCCCGGCGGTCGGGTCGGGCGCCGCAGGTGCGGAGGGCAGCGGGCTGCGGCTCGCGATCGCGGGCGGTGGGACGGGGGGGCACGTCGTGCCCGGGCTGCACCTGCTCGACGCGCTGCGCTCCGAGCTCGCCGCAAGCGGCGCGGGCGCCGACACCCTGGAGGACCTGCTCTGGTTCCACAGCGGCCGGCGTGCGGAGGATCGCTGCCTGGCGGAGCTCGACGCCCATCCGCTCCCGCGGAGCCTGGAGCGCGTCGTGCTGCGCCTCGAGCCCGACGGCGGCGGCGCGCCGAGCCTGCGCCGCCTCGGACGTCGCCTCGTGCCCTCGTTCCTGAAGGCCCGACGGGCGATGGTGCGGCACGGTTCCCAGGTCCTCCTCGGCCTCGGTGGATTCACGACCGCGCCCGCGGCGCTCGCGGCGCGCTCGCTGCGGATCCCGGTGGTCCTGCTGGAGATCAACGCCACGGCGGGGCGGGCGACGCGCGCGCTGGGGCCCTTCTGTCAGCGCGTCCTGCATGCGTGGCGCGAGACGCTGCCGCCGAACAGGGAGGGCGCGAAGCACCAGCTCGTGGGCCCGCCCGTCGCGCCCCGGTTCGCGCCGCCGCGCGTCGACGACCGCGACCTCGCCCGCGCCGAGGCGAAGGACGACCTCGGGTTCTCCGCGCACCGACCGCTCCTCGTCGTCCTCGGCGGGAGTCAGGGCGCGCTGGGGCTCAACGCGTTCATCCGCGGCCACATCAGCTTCCTGCTCGGCTCGGGGATCCAGGTGCTTCACCAGGTCGGCCCGGGGCGCCGGTCCGAGGGAGCGGACGACCTCGACGGCTACGCGGCCGTCGAGTTCCTCGACGACGTCCGGTCCGCGCTCGTCGCCGCCGACGGGGTGCTGTGCCGCGGCGGGGCGTCGACGCTGGCCGAGGTGGGGGCGATGGAGGCTCCCGCGTGGGTCGTGCCGTACCCGCACCACGCCGACCAGCACCAGGTGCGCAACGCGCGTCAGCTGAACGGCGGCGTTCGCGTCGTCGAGGAGCAGGACCTCGACCATGCGCGCTGCGAGGAGCTCGTTCGGTTCCTCGGGGACGACGGGGTGGAGGAGCGCGAGCGGATGCGGCACCACCTGCGCGCGGCCGTGCCGCCCGACGCGGCGTCCCGCGTCTGGCGCGAGCTCGCGTCGCTCGCGGCGGTCGACCGGACGCCGGTGGGCGCCGGTCCTCCTCAGGAGCTGGGCCTCAGAAGCCGAGCCTGAGGCCCGCGTAGAAGCCCTCGAGGTCGAAGTCGGTGTCGATGTCCGCGTCGTCGTCCTCGTACTGGGCGTCGACGCGCATCGTCTTGAAGCCCACGACGAGGTCGCCGATCCCGAAGAAGTCGACCGACGCGTTGATGCCGGCGTCGATCATCGCGGCCTCGACGCCCTCGTAGCGGATCCCGAGACCGCCCACGTCCGCCCGCATCTCGACCGGACCCCAGGTCCACGCGAGCCGAGCAGCGAGCAGCGGGATCGGGATGAGCTGGTTCGTCTCGATGCGGTTGGGGCCGCCGATCTCCTGGAGCTTGACGTCGAAGTCGACGACGGTCGCGCCGATCCCGAGCCCGAGATCCAGCGCGCCCAGGGGAATCACGTCCCAGGTGACCATCGCGCGGGCCATCTGGATGCCCAGGTCCGTCGCCACGTCCGCCCCCGCGGGGATCGTGATGCCTTCGAAGTTGAATTCGCCGGTCACGCGCCCCTGTCCCTGGAAGTCGACCCCGTAGCCGGACACGGAGAGCTCCGTGCCGCCGAAGCCGACGCGGAGGATGCCGCCGACGGCGGCCTCGTTCTCGTCGAGGCCGAGGTCCTTGAAGGTCGTCTTGATGTTCTCCGAGCCCATCGACTGCGCGATCGACAGCTCGCCGTTGATCCCGACCGACGCGATGAAGGGCGTCACCGACGCGGAGGGAGCCCCGCAGGACGCCAGGGCGCCGGCGAGGACGAGGGCGGAGAGGGGAAGCCTGGGAGGCATGGCGGGTCCGCTGCGGGGTGCGCGGCCGAGGGGCCAGGAAGGGGGCCAGGAAGGGGAACGAGGGCGGAGGAACGATCGACCGGATCGGGGAAGACCTTGAGCGAGCACCGCGGTCCGAGGTCGCACCGGCGTCGACGCCCGATCGGCCCGAGCTCACCCGGCCGGAGCGTCGCCCGCGTCGTCCGTGGGAGTCTTGCTCTCCTTCCAGGCCGCAACGATGTCGCGGGCGCGCTCCACGTCGCCCCCGGGAACGACGACGTCCGCGGCAGCAACCAACTTGCGTGCCATGCCGACCTCGTCGGTCAGCTCGGACCCGGGCACGCGCGCGGCGATGCCCTCGGCCTCGAGAAGGCCCGCGAGGAGCTTGGCCTCCATGTAGCCGGACGCGGTGTGGATCACGACGTAGTCGGAGTCGGACATGGGTCGAGAGCGTGGGCTGAATGGCCGGCGCGAGCGCGCATCGTCGTCAGAGGATGCGCCAGAGACGTCAGCAGGGCCTGGGCAGAGTACGCTCCAGCGAACTCTGCCCAGGACCCGAGCCTCTGGTTCCGCGGACGACGCTTCAAGCGGCCGTCGCCGTTTGGTTGGATGCGTGTGTGACGGAGCGAGCCACGACATCGGCGCCGGCGGGGAGTGGGGCGAAGCCGGCGAACCTACCGAAGCATATCCACCTCCTCGGCGCCGGCGGCGCGGGTCTCTCGGGCGCGGCGCGCCTGCTCGCACGGCGGGGCCACGTCGTGACGGGGTACGACCGGGAGGCCTCACCCTTCACCGGCGTGCTCGAGGAGCTCGGGATCCCCCTGACGTTCGGCGAGAGCGACGGTGCGCATCTGCCCGAGTCCGCGGGGCTCGTGGCGCGCTCCGCGGCCGTCGGCGACGACGACCCGCAGATCGTTCTCGCACGCGAGCGCGGGGTGGGGGTGATCAAGTACGCACAGCTCGTCGCGGCGCTGTGTCCCGAGGGACGCACGCTCGCCGTCGCGGGCACGCACGGCAAGACGACCACGGCCTGGATGTTGCACGGGGCGCTCGGCGCGACCGGCGGCCCGGCGCCCGGGGCGCTGGTGGGCGGGCTGCAGGCCGGCCTGCGCACGAACGCGGTCGAACCCGACGAGGGCGGCTGGTTCAGCCTGGAGGCGTGCGAGTACGACCGCTCGTTCCTCCACCTGCACCCCACGGGCGCGATCGTGACCAACGTCGAGGCGGACCACCTCGACTGCTACGGCAGCCTGGGCGAGCTGGAGCGCGCGTTCTGCCGCTTCGCGCACGCGGTCCACGCGGACGGCGTGCTCGTGCTCGGCCCGGACGTGCCCGACTGCATCGCCGAGGCCGCCCGCGCGCGCGTGTGGAGGATCGGCAAGGAGCTCCAGGTCGACCTGCTCGGCGAGACGCGGGGCCGGTTCAGGTTCCGCCTGCGCGGGCCGGGCTGGGGGACGCCGCCGATCGAGATGGCGGTCCCCGGGCGGTTCAACGTCGACGACGCCGCGATGGCGGTGGCGCTCGCCGTCGGCAGCGCCGGCGTGACGCCGGCCGGCGCCGCGCGCGGGGTCGCCGAGTACCCGGGTACGGCGCGCCGCTTCGAGTCGTGGGGCGAGCCCGCGGGCGTGCCGCTCGTGCACGACTACGCGCACCACCCGACCGAGATCCGCGTGACTCTGGAAGCGGCGCGGCGGGCCTTCCCCGGCCGCCGGATGCACGTGCTGTTCCAGCCGCACCAGACGAGCCGGACGGCGCGGCTGATGGACGACTTCGTCGAGTCGCTGCGCGGCGCGGACCACGTCGTCGTCACGGACGTCTACGGCGCGCGCAGGCACATCGATCGCATGGACGGTGCGGACGCCGAGACGCTCGCGCTCCGGCTGCAGCGCGCCGGCGTGCCGGCCGAGGTCGGCGGTGCACCGCGCGCGGCGTCCGACGCCTTCGCGGCGCGCCTCGTTCCGAAGGCCTGCGGGCTCGTCCTCGGCGCGGGGGACATCGACGGCGTCCAGGGGGAGCTCATCGATGCAGTGGCCGTGCGCTTCGCTGGCGAACGCTGACCTCCGGGACCGCACGACCATCCGGGTCGGCGGTCCTGTCGAATGGCTCCTGGAGCCCGCGGACCCCGACCAGCTCAAGGAGGCGCTCGTCGCCGCGCGCGAGCGCGGCGTCACGCCGCGCATCCTCGGCGGCGGAGCGAACGTGATCATCGAGGACCGCGGGCTCGCGGGCGTCGTGATCACGACCGACCGGATGGACCGGATCTTCCGGCCGCTGGAGCTGGAGCCGGGGGACGATGGCTCCGAGCCGCTCACCGAGACTCTCCCGTCGGCGCGCGTCGCGCCCGCGGATCCCGCGCTCGACCCGCGGCTCGTCGTCTGGGCGGGCGCGCCGCTCCCCAAGCTCTGCCGCTCCGCGCGCGAGCTGGGCTACTCCGGCCTGGAGAAGATGGCCGGCGTGCCCGGCCAGCTCGGCGGCGGCATCGCGATGAACGCCGGCGGCAAGGACCCCGACGGGACGCTCTGGCAGATGTCGGACGTCGTCGACCGCATCCGCGTCGTCGACGAGGGCGGGGAGTTCCGGGACATCGCGCGCGAGGAGTGGTCGCCGGAGTACCGCGACGGGCGCCTCGGAGGCGCGGTGGTCGCGGGCGCCGTGCTCCGCTTCGAGCCGCGCTCGAAGGCCGAGGTCCAGGAGGCGTCGCGCGAGTACCTGCGCCGCAAGAACGCCGTCCAGCCGGTCACCGAGTGGAGCGCCGGCTGCGTGTTCAAGAACCCCGATCCGGAGGTCTCGGGCGGCCGAACGGCCGGCCATCTCGTCGACGAGGCCGGCGGCAAGGGCCGCGCCCGCGGCGACGCGGTGATCTCGGAGCGCCACGGCAACTTCCTCGTCAACCGCGGCGCGGCGACCGCGGAGGACGTCTTCGCGCTGATCGAGGACACGCGCGCGCTGGTCGCGGACCGCTTCGGCGTCGAGCTGGAGTGCGAGGTCCAGCTCTGGCGCGGATAGCGGAGAGCCCGGACGGTGGGACCGCCCGGGCTCGTGTGCCTCCTGCCTCGGAGGCCTTCGATTCGGTGACGCCCTAGGGAGCGTAGGTCATCGGCCCGATCACCGTGTGGCCGTTCGTAGTCGCGCTGCGGTTGCGCCCGCCGGCGACGCCCGCACTCGTCGCGGTGGCGCGGTTGTTGTCGCCGCCACACACGGTCGAGAAGCGGCCGTCGGTGACGTTGTCGACGCCGCCGAGGATCGACGACTCGTTCCCGGACGCGACGTTGTCGCGACCCCCGCTGACCGAGGCGTACTGACCAGTCGCTTCGTTCTCGTAGCCGCCGGAAACGCTTGCCCACTCGCCGCGCGTGCGGTTGTCGCGGCCGCCGCTGATCGTGCTGCGGTCCGCGACCGAGGCGTTCTGCGTCCCGCCGAGGGTGGTCGTGCTCTCGCCGATCGCACGATTCTGAGCGCCTCCTGCAACGAGGGACCAGCGGCCCTCCGCGCGCGACTGGCGGGCTCCGACGACCGTCGCGTTGTCGCCGGTCGCGAAGTTGTTGTTGCCGCCGAAGACCGCGCTGCGCGGGCCGGTTGCGTCGTTGCTGTCGCCGCCGATCACCGCGCTCTCGGCGCCGGTGGCGACGCCTCCGCGACCGCTGATGACGGCGCAGTAGCGATTCATGATCTCGTGCCGGCGTCCGACCGCGATACCCCCGTACGAGGCGTAGTTGTTCTGGCGTCCGACCACGACGTTGTGGGAGCCGGTCCGGTCGTCGACCTCCGTGAACTGCAGGTCGTTGTAGCCGACGAGCAGGTTGCCGACGCCGTTCATGGTCTCCGTGTCGTTGGTCCCGTTGACCAGCTGCAGGTTGACGCCCTCGACGCGGACCGTCTTGGCGACGCCTCCCTGGCCGTCGTCGAGGAACACGATGGACATGTGGCTCAGGATCTCCTTCTGCTCGGCGGTCAGGATGAGCGTGCGCGTCGTCGAGGACTGCATGCTCGTCAGGGCGAAGAACGAGGTGGCGACGAGCGCGCCGGTGATCAGGGAGTGGCGGGGGGCGATGGGGTTCATCGTCGAGGTGTGGGGCAGGGGCGCCGGGCGAGACGCCGGCGGCGGATGTGTCGGGGGGCGGGCGATCGCCGACCGTCCGTCGAACGGTCGGTCGCCCGCTCGCCCCCGGGAGCGACCGAGGGGCCCGAACGCTGCAGGCGAAGTCTGCGAATCGACCGGGCCCCACGGCGAAGTCCGCGAATTGACGGAGACCCCGCGGCGAAGTCCGCGAATTGACGGAGACCCCGTGCGGTCGGGCCTACACTCCTCGCTCGCAACACGTCCGGCGGTGACTTCGGGAGCGCTGTCGGCGCGCCGGCCCTCAGGTGGAGGACCGGTGTCCGCCCTTCTCCCGACCGGCCGCCCCACGGGGCGGCGATCCGATGATCCAGGCCGATCCGGCTCCTCAGGTCGAGGGGCCCTTTCCCCTGTCGACGCTCCGCCACTCGGTGGCACACCTCATGGCCTCGGCCGTGCAGAAGCTCTTCCCGGACGCCCAGTTCGGCTTCGGGCCGGCGATCGAGCACGGCTTCTACTACGACTTCGATCTCCCCGAGCCGCTGACCGACAAGGACCTGCGGCGGATCGAGAAGGAGATGCGGCGCATCGCCAAGCGCTCGCCGAAGATCGAGCTCATGGAGACGTCGCGCGACGAAGCGCGCTCGATGCTCCAGGGCTGGGGCCAGACGTACAAGCTGGAGGGGCTCGACCTGATCCCCGAGGGCGAGCGCATCACGTTCTACTTCCACGGTGAGGGCGACGACCGCTGGGGCGACCTCTGCGCGGGCCCGCACGTCGATGGGTTCAAGGACATGGACTACCAGTTCAAGCTCCAGCACGTCGCTGGCGCGTACTGGAGGGGCGACGAGAACAACCCGATGATGCAGCGCATCTACGGGACGGCGTTCTGGACCAAGGAGGACCTCGACGAGCACCTCGAGTGGCTGGAGGAGGTCAAGAAGCGCGACCACCGCAAGGTCGGCACGGACCTCGACCTCTTCAGCGTGCACCCCGAGGCGGGCGCCGGCTTCGTGTTCTGGCACCCCAACCTCGGCGTCGTGCGACGCGAGATCGAGCAGCTCTGGTGGGAGCTGCATACGAGGGGCGGCTACAAGCCGGTCTACACGCCTCACGTATCGCGCGAGAGTCTGTTCGCCGTCTCCGGGCACCTGGAGAACTACGGCGACATGATGTATGCGCCGATGGAGCTCGACGCGTTCCCGTACCGCGTCAAGCCGATGAACTGCCCCGGCCACGCGCTGATCTACAAGGACCGAGGTCGCAGCTACCGTGAGCTACCGCTGCGCTGGGCAGAGCTCGGCACGGTCTACCGCTACGAGCGGTCGGGCGTCGTGCACGGCATGCTGCGCGTGCGCGGTTTCACCCAGGACGACGCGCACATCTTCTGCACGCCGGACCAGCTTGCGGACGAGATCGCCGGAGTCTGCAGGCTCGTCGACAACGTCCTGTCGACGTTCGGGTTCGAGTACAAGGCGTACCTCGCGACGAAGCCGGCCGAGAAGACGATCGGTGACGACGCGATCTGGGAGCGCGCGACGCAGTCGCTCCGGGACGCTGCGGACCAGGTCGGTCTGGAGCTGGAGCTCGACGAGGGCGGCGGCGCCTTCTACGGGCCGAAGATCGACTACAAGATCAAGGACGCGCTCGGGCGCGAGTGGCAGAACAGCACGATCCAGTGCGACTTCAACCTGCCCGAGCGCTCCGACCTTTCCTACACGGCACCAGACGGCTCGCAGCAGCGGCCGATCATGGTGCACCGCGCGATCCTCGGATCGATGGAGCGCTTCGTCGGCGGCCTGATCGAGCACTTCGGCGGCCGCTTCCCGTTCTGGGTGGCGCCGACGCAGGTGGCGGTCATTCCGATCCGCGAGGAGCACGCGCCGTACGCGCGCCAGCTCGCCGAGCGCCTGGAGCAGGAGCTGTTCCGGGTCGAGGCGATGCTCGACGCGGGCCACATGAACAAGAAGATCAAGCAGGCCCAGAAGGAGCAGACGCCCTACATGCTGATCGCGGGCGAGCGCGAGGCCGCCGAAGGCACCGTCGCCGTCCGCCGCCGCGGCACGCGCGAGCAGTCGGTCGTGTCGTTCGAGGACTTCCTCGCGATGATCCGCGAGCTGCGCGCGACGCGCTCGCTGGAGACGCCCGAGCCGGCGGCAGCGCCGGCGGGCTGAGGTTGACGGATCGTCGAGAGCCGCACGACCTCGCGGAGGCGGACGCCTGGGCCGAGGCGCTGGTGGGGGATCTGTTCTCCCCCGACCAGCGTCGTGCGGCCCGTGCCGTCGAGCGCTTCCGGGCCTCGGCGCGCTTCCCGTCGATCCCGCCCGCCGATCTCACCGACCGAGAGTCGATGCGCGCGCATGCGCGCGAGTTGATCGCCGAGGGTGCGGGCCAGCCGAGCTGGTCCGCGCTCCTCGCACGCCTGGAGAAGCGCGCGCGGATCCGGGCGAACGACGCGCCCTCGCCGCTGTACCCGCCCTGGGCGGACGCCTACATGCCGGTCTGGTGCGCAAGCCACGCCGAGGCGCGCCGCGTGCGGGAGGAGCAGCAGGGGTACCTGCTCCCATACCGCCACCACTACTTCGTGGCGTCGCGCGAGTACGTCGCCGCGCTGGGCCTCGACCCCGACGACCCGGACTGGGAGGCGATCGGCTGGGACTGGGCGCACCCCGCGGACGAGCCGGCGCGGGCGCGGCTGGAGGGGTGGCTCGGCGCCGAAAGTCGGGGCGACGGCTAGGGACGGCAAGGGCGCGGCCGAGCCCGGGCTGCACCCCCGACCCGGCCGCACGATCCACTCCCGGGCGCGATGCCCGGTCTGCGCGGTCCCCACCGCGCTCGAGGTCGTTCGCGACGGCTGGCTCGCGGCGCCGTCATGGAATCGGTGGAAATCGGTCGTCGCGCGCTCAGGCCTCGAGATCCGCGCCCCACGGTGGGCCGCCGCGGAGCTCGCGAATCTCCGCCCCCTCGAAGTCACAGTCGCGGAGACGCTCCATGAGGCGGGTTCCGAGGCCCGTCGAGCTGGTCTGCTCGGATCGGTAGGCCTCGAGGGTGAGGATGCGGGCCACCTCCTCCTCCACGCTCCGGCTTCTCGCAGCGGCGCGAGCGCGGAGCGTCTCGAGGATCGCCGGATCCAGGTCACGGATGATCAGGTCTGCCATGCCCTTGGCATAGCAGCTCGCACGCGCCCGTCCAAGCGCCGCTCAGCGACGCTTCCCGCCGAAGCGGCCCAGCGCGCCGCGGAGCGCGTCGTCCGCGCTCTTGCGGAGGATCTCCTCGACGTCGTCCGGCGTGTCGGTGGTCGGGATCTCGATCCCCGTCGCCTCTTCCACGGCGTCGAGGGCCTCCTCGGCGGCTCCGTTGAGCAGCTTCTCGGCCTCCTCGCGCGCGCGGCGCTCGACCTCGGCGAGGCCCTGCGCGATCAGCTGGTCCGTGAATGCGGTCGTGTCGAAGTGGATGACCGGCGACGTCAGCGTCCCCGTCAGGTGGGCCGGCACGATCAGCTCGTCCAGGACGGAGTTCTCCAGCGACGGCAGCGTGACGGTCGTGCCCTTGAAGGTCAGGCGGACCGGCATGTCGAGCGCGCCGATGGTGCCGTTCGCCCAGACGCCGTCGAACTCCAGGTCGAGGGTGCCGCCGCGCAGCGGCGCGTCGCCCTCCAGGCTCAGGAGCGCGAGCGCGCGGTCGACGTCGATGTCCGTCCAGAAGAACCGCAGGCCGCCCTCGCCGCCGCCGCGGGAGACGGGCGCGAGGTCGACGCGCAGCCCGATCGAGTGGTCCTTGGCCGCGATCGAGAGCGTCGGCGGCGCATCGATCAGCGACGGCGCCGTCGAGAGGTGCGAGCCGCGCACGTCGAAGGTCGTGTCCGGGAAGCGCTCGGAGGTCAGCCCGTCGAGGACGAGCTCGCCGACGTGGAGCGACGGCGCGCGGCGGCCGAACCGCGGCGAGGCGACGCTCGCCCAGCCCGACTCGCGCACCTCGCGGTCGACGCGCCGCTCGTCGGTCTCGTCGCTGCCGCACGGCATCGTGCGAGGCTGGGTCTCATCGCTCGAGAGACGATCCAGCCACACGTCGATCCGCGCGAGGCGCGCCTTCCACAGGTCGGCTTCGGCGAGGATCTCGTCGAGCGTCCACGTCCCGTCCTCGCCCGGCTCCGCGTCCGTTTCGTCACCAGAGCCCTCCTCGTCGTGTGCGGCCTCGGCCGGATCGTCCTCGGGCGCGACGTAGAGCTCACCGGGTACGACGCGCTCGACGCCGCTGCGGGCGCCGTCGATCACGATGCGCTGGACGTTCGCGCGGCGGCGCAAGAGGTCGAGCTGGCCGAAGTCGAACAGGATCTCGCGGGCGCGAAAGGTGTCCTTCTCGAGCTCGACCGGGTCGGCGAACGCGATCTCCTCCAGGCCGAATTCGCCCGAGGCCAGGTCGAAGCGCACGGCGGTCAGGTCGACCGTCGCGCCGTGCAGCGCGGCGAGCCGTTCGATCATCGCCTCGCGCGCGAACTCCTCGGTCAGCGCGCGGTGTCCGAACCACACGCCGGCCACGAGCCCGACCGCGGCCAGGATCCCGATCGGGCGCAGCGGCGTGCGCGTCTTGCGCTCGGCCTTCTCGGACCAGGACCCCTTCGCGTTCTTGCCGAAGAGCAGCCAGAGGAGGAAGCGCGACGTGCGCTTGCTCGTGATCTCGCTCAGCTTCGACTCGCTCCCCGCCGCGGCCGCCATGCGTCGGCGGAAGCGCGCCACCACGGACGCGACGACCCCGCCGATCACGATCCCGCAGCCGGTGCCGACCACGAGCCCGCCGGTGACGACGTAGTGGTCGAGCGCGCACCAGGCCAGGACCGGCGCGCCGACGACCCTGTCCGCGATGTTCGCGGTCGGGCCGTCGAGCAGGTACTGACCCAGCTCGAACGACGTCGGCGCGAGCTGCCAGGCGAGCACGCGCCCGACGCCCGCGGCGAAGAGCGCGACGCCCAGGTTCGCGTTCACGACGAGGAGCGCGAGCGCGAGAAACAGGTACAGCGCCGGCGCCGTCGTGAGGCCGGGCGCGAAGCCGATGAGGCAGCCGAGCACGCAGGCCGTCACGATCTGGAAAGGCGTGGCCTTCCCGCGGAACAGCGAGCCGATTTGGCGAGAGATCATGGGTCGGGATCGAAGAGGGGGGGCTCTCTGGATCGACCGCCGGCCCGGCCGGTCTGTGCGAGGACCGCGCGATTCCCGAAACGGGTCAGCCCAGGTCGCGTCCGGGGCCCGCTGGGGGTACCTCAGGCCGCCCGCCGGGCGGCCTGCGAGGCCACCGCGTGGTCCCGCAGGTCCCGGTTCCATCGGCGCCGCCACTCGGCGCTGACCCCGTCGCGCTGGCGGCGGTGGTAGCCCGTGCTGCGCTCGACCACCGCGCCCAGGTCGACCGACGCGGGGTCGACGTCGAGGTAGTCGAGCACGCCCGCGAGCTCGCCCTCCATGTCGGCCACCAGCGCCTCGTACGAGAGCCGGTACGGCTCGATCCCGTACCCGCGGAAGAGCCGCTCCCAGCCCTCGCCCTCGCCGAGGATCTCGCGCATCGCGCTCTGGATCATCGCGGCGTCGTAGCGCGGCGTCCGCTGCTCCTCCTTGGCCGCCGTCCACGCGCCGGTCTGCAGCGCGCGGGCGAACGAGATCGCCTGGCCGACGACGTCGGCGCGCGTGAGCAGGATGAAGCGGTCGGGGACGTTGCGGTCGAAGTCGAAGCCCTGTTCCAGCGCCGCCTTGAGCTGGTGCATGTGTGCCTTCAGTCCGAACCGGCCGCCCTTGCTGAACGTCCGGCGGATCCCGTCGTAGTAGCGCTGGTAGCGCGCCGGGTCGCAGTCGATCGACGCGATGCCCGCGGCGGCGGGGCCGTGCTCGGCGATCTCGGCGGGGCAGAGGTACTCGCGCGGCGTGCCGCACTGGTCGGTGCGGCGCAGGAGCGCCGAGAGCAGGTTGCTGCCGACGCGCGGGCTGGAGCAGATGAGGTAGTCCACCGCCCGGGGATCGGCGCGATCCTCGCGGACCTGGAGAGGCGGCCGCCGATTTCGCGGCCCCGGGCGCGTCAGCCCTTCCAGGGCGCCTCGTAGCGCAGGCCCAGGTTCAGGATCTTCTGCAGGAGCTCCTGGTAGCCGTACCCGACCTTCTCGAAGCTCTCGGCGAAGTCCTCGCCGTAGCACAGGTCGGGGTTCGGGTTCGCCTCCAGGATCCAGACGCGCCCCTCCTCGTCCATCCGCATGTCGATCCGGCTGTAGCCCGACAGCCCGAGCGCGCGGTGGATGCGGCGCGCGGTGCGCTGGATCTCGGCGACCTTCGAGGGCTCCAGCCCCTCGGCGGGGCCCGTCCGCAGGCCGATCTTCTTCTGGTAGGCGTGGTCCCACTTCACGCGGCTCGTCGTGATGTTCGCGACGCCCGACGGCAGGTCGTCCATGAAGATCTCCCACACCGGCGAGACCTCGACCCGCTTGTTGCCGAGGATCCCGACGGTCAGCTCGCGCCCGACGATGTACTCCTCGCAGAGCGCCGCGGTGCCCACGTTCTCGTGCACGTACGCGACGCGCGCGCGGAGCTGCTCGAGGTCGTGGACGATCGACGCCTGGCTGATCCCGGTCGACGAGTGCTCGCTGCGCGACTTGACGAACAGCGGCCAGCGCAGCCCCTTCGGAAGCCGCGACACGGCCTTGCCGCGCTGGACGACGAAGAACCGCGGGGCGCGGATGCGGTGGTACGCGAGGACCTTCTTGCACAGCGCCTTGTCGTTCGCGACGAGGAGCCCGCGGGGGTTGCAGCCCGTGTAGTGCCGCTTGCTCAGCTCCAGCCACGCGACGACCGCCGAGTCGTAGATCCCGGCGTCGTGGAAGTGCATCAGCAGGTTGAACAGGATGTGCGGGTCGCGGTCGGCGATCGTCCGGCGGATCGGCGCGAGGTCGTCCTCGACGGGGACGTGGACCACGTCGTGCCCCATGTTGTGGAGCGCGGCGCACACGTCGTACTCCATCTTGAACGCGTCGATCTCCTCGTCGCTGAGCCCCTCGATGGACTCGGGCGGCACGAGGGCCGCGTGCATGAGGACGGCGATGCGGAGCTTGCGCAAGACTACCTCTGGTAGCGGGGGTGGCCGCCGTACACGAACTGTGACGACAGCGAGGTCAGCAGGATCGCCGCGTCGAGGAGCGCGCCTTCTTCCCCGTTCGCGAGCCGCAGGTCCTCGGTCTTCGCGCGCTGGGTCATCTCGCGCACGACGTGGTCGAGCAGGTAGCGGTGCTGTCCCGTGGCGTCCGACACGCGCCGTACGAGCTGGCTGCGATGCCGCCGCAGGAAGGGCGCGAGCCGCGGCGCCTCGGGAGCCGCGTCGTCGGGGCGCGGGAACGAGTGCCCGAGCTGGCCGGCGAAGGCGGGCGTGCCCTCGTGCGCGTAGATCTCCTTCTTGCGCGCGTAGTAGTCGCCGAGCGTGGTCGAGACGCTGGTGACGGGCTCCTCGCGCCGCCGCGTCCGCAGCCGCGGCGGCGTCCCGCGGATCTCCTTCATCAGCTCGTCGACGTAGCGGAGCTTCTCCATCGCCGGCCAGCCCGCGTAGCGCCGGCGCCAGCGCGAGCCGGGCTTGAGCCACACGGCGAACGTCTCGGCGAAGTCCTCCAGCGGGTGGCTCTGCGCGTACCAGTAGTCGAGGTGCTGGACGAACGACCGGCTGTTCGGGTCGGGCGTGTACGAGGAGCGGTAGGGGGCGCCGGGGAGCCCGAACACCTCGCGCCAGCGCCGGCGGCGCCGCAGCCCGTAGGCGTTGTCGAGCGCGTGCGCCGCCTCGTGCCGCATGATCTTCATGCAGTCCGAGCGCGTGCCGCCCTCGACCTCCAGCATCTCGGTGCGCTCCAGGCGCGTGAGGCGCGCGTGCGCGAGGTAGAAGGGGATCGCGAACCCCGTCGTGTCGTCCGGCGTGAACCACTCCGTCGACACCCACGCGTACGGGCGGAACACGAAGTGCCGGCGCTCGAACTCGGCGTGCAGGTCGTCGATCCGCGCCCGCAGCGGCGAGTCCTCCAGCGTGACTCCGAGGTCCTTGATGCGGACCTCCATCAGCTCGGCGTGCGGGAGCCTCGTCCAGTGCATGGAAGGACCCCGCGGGTCGCGGCACCCGCGGGGTCCTGTGAGCCTAATCAACGCCCCGGAGGGCGCTCAATGGCGGGCTCACCTCAGGTCGAGCACGCCCGTGCCCTCGCCGCTGGTCAGGGTCTTCGTCCTGGCCACGTAGTTGGCCCCGAGCGTCAGCGCGGTGCGCCAGGACCGCGACGACCGGTCGCCGCAGAATCCGAGCGCCACGACCGCGGCCTCGCGGGCCGCGAGCGAGTACTCGTCGTTCGCGTCCACCACGACCTCGCACAGGGCGTCCACCCCGCGCTCGTCGCCGATGAATCCGAGCGCGGCGATCGCCGCGACCTGGGTCGCCTCGAACGGGTCGGACTCGTCGGAGAGCGGGTCCCATTCGCGCGGTCCCTTCTCGGCCTCCTCGGCCTCCTCGGCGTCCGCGGCCTCCTTGGCCTCGCGGAGGATCGCGAGGAGGGAGTCCGCGACGCCCGCGTCGCCCAGCATGCCCAGCGCGAGGCCCGCGCGGGTCTGCAGGAGCGGCTGGCCCTCGGCCTTCTCCAGGGTGTTCTGGAGGGGCTCGATCGCCTCACGGGCGCCGATCATGCCGAGCGACATCGCGACGTAGCCGCGGGCCGCCTCGTCCTTGGCGCGGTCGAGCTTCTTCAGGAGTCGCGGCGCGGCGTCCGCGTGCCGCCGCAGCCCGAGGGCCACCGCGTAGGCGCCGAGGTCGTCGACCCGCTTCGACTTCCGCATCGATGCGACGAGCGCCGAGTCGACCTTGGGGTCGAGATCCACACCCTTGGCCCGGAGCTGGTGCCCGAGCACGCCGTACGCGAGGGCCGCCCAGGGCTTCTCGCGCTTCTTGCCGCTGGCGAGCTTCTGCCCGATCGACTTCCGGATCTCGCCGAGCGCGCCGTAGGGGTCCTCGCCCTCGCCGGGGTGCCCGCCGGTCTCGGCGAGCGAGATGAGGGCGTAGCGGGACTCCATGTCGCCGCCCGAACGGAGCGAGCGCTTCAGAGCCCACCGGATCCACTTGTCGACGTTGCCGTTGTCGGCATCACCGATCAGCCCGAGCGCGAGGACCGCGCTCTCGCGGACCTCCTTCGGCTGCCGGTTCGACTTCTCGAGCGACCGGATGAGCACCTCGGCGACGCCCTCCTTCATCCGCTCGGTCATGCCCTCGGGGCGCGCGGCCACGAGCCGACCGAGCGTCGTCGCGGCGTGCGCGCGCAGGATCGGGTCGAACTCCTTCGCGGCCGTGAAGTACCGCATCAGGTAGGTGACCTGCGGACGCAGCGACGTGTGCGGATCCGGCACGACGCACGTCCCGCAGTAGCACGCGACGACGTCCTCGTCGACGTGCAGAGGCACGAGGCCCAGCGCGATCATCGCTGCGACCCGCGCGTCGTTCGCCTCGGCCGCGTCGTTCTCCAGGATCTCGACGAGGGTCTTGACGATGTCCTGGCGCACGGCGCGGTCGGTCGAGCGCGCGCCGATCATCCCGAGCCCGTACGCGGCGTACGCGCGGATCGACATCGGGACGCGGGCCGTCGTGTGCTTGTCCGCCTCCGTGACGGCGGCGCAGCCCGCCTCCGTGTTGAGCGCGATGTCCTCGAGGAGCTTCACGCGGGCGTCGTCGCCGGTCACGCCGAGCATGAACGCCGCCGTCGGGTGCATCGGCTGCGTGCCGTTGGCGAGGAACCACTGCGTCACGAAGTCGAAGTCGCGCTGGCGCGGACCTCCGACCTTCGTCATCGCGACGAGCGTGCTCTGGCAGAACTCGTTCGAGCCGCCCTTCTGGAGGCCGGCGAGCAGGGCCTTCGCGAGCGGCCCGTCGATGACCTCGTCGGTCGCGCGACCGCCGACCTTGTTCTCGCTCTGGCCGAGGCCGAGGTAGAACTCGTCGCTGCCGGTCGCGACCGCGCCCGTGTGGATGTTGGTGAACTTCAGGAACCGGTCGCGGTTGAAGTTCCACCACAGCTGCCAGTCGGTGTGGTCGTCGACGGTGCCGTAGCGGTCGAGGTCGTAGAGGTCGTCGCGGGGGCCGCCGCCCGGCAGGCCGCCGGGTGCGCCCGGAGCGCCACCGGGGGGGGAGAGGGGCACGCCCATGCCGCCTCCGCTGCCCGGCGGGCCACCGCCCGAAGGGCCACCGCCGGCCGGTCCACCCGGCCCGCTGCCGCCGCCGCTGCCGGGGGCTCCTCCTCCGCCGCCACCGCCAGAGGGTGTCGCTCCTCCACCCGAGCCCCCACCGGGGGCTCCGCTACCTCCGCCTCATCACTGGAAGGCGAAGGACCAGTCGGCGAAGGCGGCCGTGCCGCCGATCACGATGAGCGCACGTACGAGCGACGTGTGCAGCGTTGCCATCTTCATGGCGTGACCTCGTTGTAGGGGAAGGGTGGCAGCCATCGGGCGCCAGGAACGCGCCGTCGGACCCAGAGGAGACCCTATGTCATTCGGACGGGATGGGACCCCGCGAGTTCCCGGTGTTCCGAGAAATGCGCTGCTGCGCCGCATGGAGCGTCGTGCGGAGGTGCGTTCTCCGAAAGATCCTGTGCGTCCCGGTGAACGCGCCGTCCTACGATGCGAGCCACGCGGCGTCCGCCGCGTTTGCACACTCCACCATCCCGAATTGCCCGGCCCGCGCGCACTCGTGCGACCCGCGGCCCCGAGTCACAAGGCGGGGGCGGCGCCCGACATCACTCGGCGCGCCTGAGAAGCACCCCTCGAACCTGATCCGGTTCGCACCGGCGTAGGAAGTCCCATGACCGACACTCTCCCGGACGCATCGGCGTCCACCACGAGCGCGTCCGACGCCGCTCGCCTCGAGCCCTTCGAGACCAGCTTCCCCAGCTCCCAGAAGGTCCACGATCGGGTCGAGTGGAACGGACACGAGCTGCTCGTCCCGAAGCGGCGGATCCACCTCTCGAACGGCGAGGCGCCGGTCGACGTCTACGACACCTCCGGGCCGCAGGGATGCGACGTCCGCGTCGGCGTGCCGAAGCCCCGCACGGAGTGGATCGCGAAGCGCCGCGCGTCGAACGAGACCGGCAACTTCAGCCAGATGCACTACGCCCGGCGCGGCGTCGTCACCGAGGAGATGGCGTTCGTCGCGGCGCGCGAGGGCGTCGACCCCGAGTTCGTGCGCTCCGAGATCGCGCGCGGGCGCGCCGTGCTCCCGGCGAACATCAACCACCCGGAGATCGAGCCGATGATCATCGGCACGAACTTCCTCGTGAAGATCAACTCGAACATCGGCAACTCCGCCGTGACGAGCTCGATCGAGGAGGAGGTCGAGAAGCTCCAGCGCAGCATCCGGTGGGGCGCCGACACGGTCATGGACCTGTCGACCGGCGACAACATCCACGAGACGCGCGAGCACATCATCCGGAACAGCCCGGTGCCGATCGGGACGGTGCCGATCTACCAGTGCCTGGAGAAGGTCAACGGCAAGGCCGAGGATCTGACGATCGACCTGTTTCTGGAGACGCTCGTCGAGCAGGCCGAGCAGGGCGTCGACTACTTCACGATCCACGCAGGCGTGCTCCTGCGCTACGTCCCGTTGACCGCGAACCGCGTGACCGGGATCGTGAGCCGCGGCGGGTCGATCATGGCCAAGTGGTGCCTCGCGCACCACGAGGAGAACTTCCTCTACACGCACTTCGAGCGCATCTGCGAGGTGATGAAGAAGTACGACGTCTCCTTCAGCCTCGGCGACGGCCTGCGCCCGGGCTCGATCGCGGACGCGAACGACGAGGCGCAGTTCGGCGAGCTGGAGACGCTCGGCGAGCTCACCAAGATCGCGTGGGAGCACGACGTCCAGGTGATGATCGAGGGCCCCGGGCACGTCCCGATGCACAAGATCAAGGAGAACGTCGACAAGCAGATGGAGGTCTGCCAGGAGGCGCCCTTCTACACGCTCGGCCCGCTCACGACCGACATCGCGCCGGGCTACGACCACATCACGAGCGCGATCGGCGCCGCGATGATCGGATGGTTCGGTACCGCGATGCTGTGCTACGTCACGCCCAAGGAGCACCTCGGGCTGCCGAACGCGAAGGACGTCAAGGACGGCGTCATCGCGTACAAGATCGCCGCGCACGCCGCGGACCTCGCGAAGGGGCACAAGGGCGCGCAGGCGTGGGACGACGCGCTCAGCAAGGCGCGCTTCGAATTCCGGTGGGAGGACCAGTTCAACCTCGCGCTCGATCCGGTCACGGCCCGCGAATACCACGACGAGACCCTGCCCGCGCAGGGCGCGAAGATCGCGCATTTCTGCTCGATGTGCGGGCCGCACTTCTGCTCGATGAAGATCACCGAGGACGTGCGGAAGTTCGCCAGGGAGAAGGGCCTGGAGACCACCGAGGCGATCGAGGCCGGGATGCGCGACAAGTCGAAGGAGTTCAGCGACCAGGGCGGCCAGATCTACTCGTGATGTCGGGGGGGCCCTCGCTCAAGGGGCTCCTCGTCGCGCTGACCCTCGCGCTCCTCGTCGCTCCGGGCGAGGCGCGCGACTGGTCGGAGCCGGGGGGCGGGCCCCTGAACCGGAGCGCGGTCGCCGACGTCGAGGCGCCGCGCACCGCGCCCGTCGAGCGCTGGCGCGTCTCCTTCGACGTGCTCCTGAGCGAGCCCGTCGTCGAGAGCGACTTCGTCTACGTCACCGGGCGGCGCAAGAAGACGCGGCGCCTGTACGCGATCGCCGCCGACACGGGGGAGGAGGTCGCGGCGGCGAAGCTGAAGGTCGAGGCGCCGTACCGCGTGTCGGCGCTCGGTTCGACGATCGTCGTGGTCGGCAAGGGCGCGATGGAGGTCTTCGAGCGGCGCAAGAACAGACTCAAGCGCACCCGGACGATCCAGGGACGGTTCGAGAGCGCCGCGACGCTCCTGCCCGGGCTCGCGATCGTGACCGGCGGCGGCGCGGTGCGCGTGCTGGACCTGCGCTCGGGCGACGAGGTGTTCCGCCACGAGAGCGTTGCGCTTAAGCCCGTCGCGATCGAGCGCGAACCGGGCGTCGCGGACCTCTACTTCACGAAACGGCGGGAAGGGAAGCAGAGTCCGCAGACCCTCTACCAGTTCAGGCTGACCGGCGTCGGCACGCGAAAGCCCGCGGCGGTGGACATCGATCAGTCCATCCTCTCGCCGGCGCTGACGGGGGAGAGCCAGACCCCGCGGCTCGTCCACATCGACCGAGGCCACGTCGATCGTTTCCTCGTGGCGATGGAGATGCCGGTGAAGCTCATGGGCGGCGGGGAGCTCCCGTTCTTCTTCTGGCCGACCGAGAGCTCGGCCGCGCTGCCCGCGATGGTCGCGAGCCCGGTCGTGTGGGGGAACGTCGTGTACGGGCGGAGCCGCGACGGCATGCTCGTCCAGCAGGAGATCGGCGACGTCGGGCGCGGGCTGCTGGAGGCGGCCGAGCGTCCTGCCGGCGCGGTCGACGGGCCGATCACGTGCGCGAACGGCGTGCTGCTGCTCGGCAACTATGCCCTCGACATCGAGACGCGCAGGATCCTGTGGACCGCGCCCGACCTGAAGTTCGACGGGCGGCTCGTGCCCGCGGTGGACGGCGTGGTCGTCTTCCACGACGGAGAGGGATCGCTCGTCGCCGCCGAGGGGTCCGGGCCCTCCGCCGGGGCCGGCGCCGACGCGACGTCCCTCGCGGCGGCGATCGAGCCGACGCTCCCCGGCACCGGTGACGCGGTGGTGCTCGTGGACGGGACCCGCATCCCTGGACGGCTGGAGACGGGCGAGGACGGCGCGGCGCGCGTCGTGGCCGCGGACGGTGCAGCGCCGATCCCGGTCGTCGGCAAGGTCTGCGCCGTCGAGACCGAAAGCGGCGTCGAGGTCGTCGGCGATCCGTACGGTCTCGCCATCGCGGCACGGCTGGCGATCGAGCTGGAGCTCGCGCGGGCCCTCTGCCCGCTGATCGAACGCGGCGCCCGCAGCGGCCTCGTCGCCGAGGCGCGCGCGCTCCTCGACGAGGCGCGCGAGCGCGGCCTCCCCGACGCCGAGGCGCGCGAGCTGGAGCTGCGTCTGTCCGGCAAGAAGGAGTCCGTCGCCGGCAACCGCGACCGCCAGCTCGCCGCCGTCCGCCGCGGGGTCGAGAAGGCGCGCGTCGAGGCGCTCGACCGCGCCGTCACGGTCGTGACCTGGCTCGCCGACGCCGGCCTCGCGCTGGAGGCGAGCGACGTCCTCTCGCGCTCGATCTTCATCTGGCCCGGCGACGGCCTGCCGCCCGCGGCGTTCGAGCGCCTGGAGCCGATCGCGAAGGACCTCATCCCATCGCGCTTCCCCTGGCGCGGCGAACGCGACGCGTGGAAGCGCTGGCTCATCTGGGCGCCCGAGATCGCGCCCGCCGGCGCGCGCTTCCTGGCCAAGGACGAGATGCCCGACCTGGGCCCCGCGAGCTCGATGTGGCGGCGCGGGACGATCGCGCTGCGCACCGACAACGTCGTCCTGCTCTCCCGCACGGACGACCCGGCGCTCGTCGGACCGTGCCTGCGGCACGCGGAGGCGGCGATCCGCACGCTCGACGAGGTGCTCGTCAACCCACCCGAAGGCGACGAGGCGCCGCTGGAGATCCGGATCCACCGCTCGCGCGCCGACTACCTCGCCGAGGACCTCGGGGAGGGAAACCGTGCGAACGAGTGGAGCCTCGGTTTCTACTCGCCCGCGCTCCGCGCGTCCCGGTTCCACGCGCCCGAGGAGGACCTCTCGCTGCACGCCGGTCGTGCGCTCCACGAGGTGGTCGCGCACGAGGTCACGCACCAGTACATCGCCGAGCGCTGGCGCGCGCTCGGCAAGCGCGCCATGCGCAGCCCCGCGACGCGCGGCTTCTGGCTCGTCGAGGGCTTCGCGCGCTTCATCGAGGACCAGGCGCTGGAGATGGGCCGCCGTGGCAACCGGCTCGACGACGCGACGGTGCAGTCGGTCGAGGCGGCGTCGGTGCTCGCGAAGCAGGACCAGCTGCTGCCGTTCGAGTCCTTCTTCGAGGCCCAGCAGGCCGCCTTCCTGAAGCTTCCCGAGGAAGAGGTGGCCCGCGTCCGGCTGCGGACGACGCTGGTGACGCTCGCGTACTCGGCCAAGTCGCTCTACTACGAGCAGGCAGGGGCGCTGGTCTTCTTCCTCTACAACCGCCGCGGCCCCGAGGGGCCCGAGCGGTTCCGGGAGGTCCTGCGGGACCACTACCGGAGCACGACGCGGGCCGGGGCGTGGGAGAAGCTCGGCTTCGAGACCGTCGAGGCGCTGGAGAAGGCGTTCCTGGGCTTCCTCGCCGACCCGAGCGCTCGGTAAGTGAGACGGGGGGCCCGGGCGGGCGCCTCGAAGCGGGATTCGGCCCAGCGTGAGGGGCCCGGATGCCGATCCCACGGACACGCCGTGCCCCGGACCGGCCGCCGACCCGAGCCTCCCCGATGCAACTCCACCGCGCACTCGTCGCGCCCCTCGCCCTTTTCGTTCTCGCCGTCGCGACCGCGCCTACCGCGGTCGCCCGTCAGTGGTTGGAGCCCGGCGGCGGCCCGCGCAACGCCGGCTCGACCGCCATGGTCGAGCCCCCGCGCAGCGTACCGATCCAGAAGTGGCGCCAGGCGTTCGACGAGGTGCTGTCGGAGCCCGTGGTGTCGGGCAACCTCCTGTACGCGACGATCCGGAGGGGACAGACGCGCCGGCTCGTCGCGCTCGACGTGAAGACCGGCGAGCAGGTCGCCTCGATCAAGATCGCCGCGCCGACGTTCGCGCACGTGTCGGTCCGCGGCACGACGGTCGTCGTCGTGACCTCGTCGGGCCTGGCCGTCTTCCAGCGCCAGAAGAAGGGCTTCGTGCGCTCCGGCGCGCTCGCCGGCTCCTTCACCGCGCCCGCCTCGATGCTCGACGGCGTCGCGGCGGTCGTCGACGGGGGGCAGCTCACCGTCGTCGACCTCACGACCGCTCAGGTGCTCGCGAAGACGCCGGCGCTCGCCACCAAGCCGGTCGTGCTCGGCCGGAAGAACGGAACCGCGACCGTCTACTGCCCGATCGCGAAGGGCAAGGAGGAGCGCTGCGGCGTCGCGCGAATCGGCGTGACCGGGCTGGGGACCGACGCGCCGAAGGCGACCGTGGAGAAGCCGCTTCTCCGACTGCTCGCGCTCTCGACGAGCGAGCAGGAGCCGTCGATCGCGTTCGTCGACCCGAAGGACGGGGGCCGCTTCCTCGTCGCCTCCGATCGGGCGGCGCGGACCACCGGGCGCGGCCTCAACGCGTTCTTCCTGACGCCGGAGTCCGGTGCCGCCCCGGAGATCCAGCGCGATCCGTGCGTGTGGGAAGGCGTGCTCTACGGACGGAACCGACTGGGCGCGCTGCTCTGCCAGGTGCCCGGCGAGGAGCACAGGAAGCTTCTGTCGAAGGCGAAGCGTCCGAAGGGCGCCGTCGACGGGCCGATCACGTGCGCCGGCGGCGTGCTGCTTCTCGGGAACTACGCGTACGACGTGAAGGCGCACCGCGTGCTGTGGACCGCGCCGAAGCTGAAGCCGGTCGGACCGATGATCCCCGCTGCGCCGGGATGGGTCGTCTTCCGTGACGGCGAGGGAGCGCTCGTCGGCGCGCTGCAGAAGGGCGGTGAGCCCAGGATCACGAAGGGGGGCGGAGGCGAGGCGCCGAAGAAGCCTGGCGGCAAGGTCGCCAAGGCGGCGCCGACCGCCCCCCAGAAGGGCGCTCCGGCGAAGGGCACGCCTGCGAACGGGGCGAAGAACAAGAAGGTCGCCCAGAAGGGCGTGCAGCAGGGCGCCCAGAACAAGGGCGCCCAGCAGAAGGGCCCGGCGAAGGTCGCGAAGAAGACGCCCGCGAAGCGGCAACAGCCGCAGCAGAAGCCGAAGCCGCAGCAGAAGCCGAAGCCCGCTGCGAAGGCACAGCCGAAGCCCGCCGCGAAGCAGCAGCCCAAGGTCGCCGCGAAGCCCCAGCAGAAGCCCGCCGCGAAGCCCCAGCCGAAGGCCGCCGCGAAGGCGCAGCCGAAGCCCCCGGCCAAGGTCGCGGACAAGGCTCAGCCGAAGCCCGGCGCCAAGGCCCAGCCGAAGCCGGCGAAGAAGGCGCAGCCCAAGGTCGCCGCGAAGCCGCAGCCGAAGCCCACGCAGGCCACGCCGGCTCCGCCCAAGAACGCCAAGACGGCCAAGGCCCAGCCGAAGACACCGCCCGCGAACAAGGACGCAGCCAAGAAGGGCCCGGCGAAGAAGAACGCAGCCAAGAAGGGCCCTGCCGCGAAGAGCCCGGCCAGGGTCGCCCAGCAGAAGACGCCGAAGCCGCCCGCCATCCAGGGCGTGCGGAACCGCGTCGCGCCGCTCCCGGGCACCGGCCCCGGCGTCGTCCTCGCGGACGGCCGCCGTCTCCGGGGTCGCGTCGAGGAGCGCGAAGGCGGCGTCGTCCTCCTGCACCGCGAAGGACGCGATCCGGCGCGGTTCGAGCGGCGCGACCTCTCCGCGATCGAGTCGAAGGAGGGCGTGCGGATCGTCGGCCCCGCGCACGGCCTCGTCCTCGCGACCCGCGATGCGGTCGAGCGGAGACTCGCGGTCGGGCTCGCCGAGGTCGTCGAGCTCTACGCGCGGCGCGGCTTCCCGTCCGAGGCGCGCCGTGTCCTGCGCGAGCTCCACGGGCTCCCGCTGGCGAAGAAGCGGCTGCAGGAGGTCGAGGAGCTCGCGCGCGCGTCCGAGCCCTCGGACGTCGGCAACCGCGAGATGGTGCTGGAGAACGTCGAGGGCAAGGAGGAGCAGGCGCGACAGGCCGCGCTCTCCCAGACGCTCGGCGCCGCGCGGGCGTTCGTCGCGTCCGGACGCGGCCTGGAGGCGGGGGCGGTGCTGTCGTACGCGCGCGACCTGTGGCCCGGCGCGTTCGCTCCGCAGGACGTCGACGCCAAGATCCGCAAGATCGCGCGGCCGATCATGCCGAAGACGTTCCCCGGCAAGCGGGACGACCAGGCGGTCGATCGCTGGATCGCGTGGGCGCGCGAGATCGCGCCCGTGAGCGCACGCTTCGCGCGTCCGGACGAGGTCGAGCACCTTGGGCCGGAGTCGTCGCCCTGGCGCCTCAGTGCGTTCTCGCTGGTCACGCGGAACCTCATGCTGGTGTCGCGCTCGAACGATCCCATGGTGGTCGGGCGCTGCCTGCGCCACGGCGAGGCCGCGGCGCGCATCCTGCAGTACGTCCTGGGCGACACACCGCGGAAGTCCGACGCGCTCCTGCAGGTCCGCATCCACCGCAATCGCCAGGACTACCTCGCCGAACCGCGCGACGGCGCGGGCAAGCCCGACCCGCGTGGCCTCGGTGACTACACGCCCGCGCTGGGAGCGTCCCGCTTCCACGTGCCGAGCGGGGGCTGGCCCGGCGACGACCAGCGTGCGATCGAGGACGAGGTCGCGAGCCTCATGACGCACCAGTACCTCGCCGAGCGCTGGCGCGCGACGCGTGAGAACGAGCCGCCGCACCCGGAGCTAGAGGGATACTGGGCCGCCGCCGGACTCGCCCGTTTCGTCGAGGACCGCGCCGAGACCGTCGCGCTCGGCCGCTGGTCCCTCGCCGGCAAGGACGCGTCGTCGATCCTCGCGGCCGCGGCGCTCGCCGAGGCGGGCGAGCTCCTCGAGCTCGGGACCTTCTTCCACGAGCGTCGCATCGACGTCGAGCAGATGTCGCGCGTCCCGATCGTCACCGTCGAGGTCGGGACGCCCGCCTCGCCCGTGACGTACTCCACGCGCGCGATCTTCGAGGTCCAGGCCGGCGCGCTCGTCGCGTTCTTGCTGGACGAGCGGCGCGCCGACGGCCGCCGCCTCTACCTGCAGGTCCTGCTCGATCACTGCCGCAACGAGTCGGGCGACGCGATCTGGAAGGAGCTCGGTTTCGAGACGTCGCGCGCTCTGGAGGAGGCGTTCCACGCCTGGCTCCAGGCTCGGACGGGGACGAAGTGACGCTTCGCGGTCCGCGCGCGGCCTGACAAGCCGCGCTTGGCGAGGCGACAAGCAGGACTGCGGAGAGATCCGGCGCGCTCCGACGGAAGGGGGGGCGAGCCCCGCGATTCCGTAGGATCGGGGCCGTCGGCATGCTCAAACTCCTCGAGAAGCGCTCGTTCGGATCCCTCGTCGCCTCGCAGTTCCTCGGGGCGTTCAACGACAACGCGTTCAAGCAGCTCGTGCTGCTCCTCACCGTCTCGGCCGTCACGGCGGACGCGGTGCCGTGGATCGCGGAGAGCCCGTGGGCGGTCGACGCGAACGGGGTCAACCGGCAGTGGCTGCCGGCGACCGTCTTCTCGCTGCCGTTCCTGATGTTCTGCTCCCTGACGGGAGCGCTCGCGGACAAGCTCTCGAAGTCGACGATCATCAAGGTCGCGAACTTCATCGAGGTCCTCGTGATGGGGGGCGCGCTGCTGGCGTTCTTCCTGGAGAGCTACCCGATGCTGCTCGGAGTCCTGTTCTGCATGGGGATGCAGAGCGCGCTCTTCGGCCCCTCGAAGTACGGGATCCTGCGCGAGATCGTCGACGGACGCGACATGTCGCGCGCCAATGCGATCGTCCAAACGACGACGACGATCGCGATCCTCGGCGGCGTGATCCTCGCCGGGCAGCTCGCCGGCACGTTCGGCGACGCGCTCTGGATCCCTGCGCTCAGCTACGTCGTGATCGCGGCGATCGGCTTCCTCCTGTCGCTGCCGATCGAGCACCAGGCGCCGCGCCAGCCGGAGCGCGCGATCCCCTGGTTCGTCCCGGCGGAGATGCTGCGCCAGTGGCGGTCGGTCAAGGGGCACCCGACGCTCGCGGTGTCGATCTTCGGGAGCGCGTTCTTCTACTTCATCGGGGCGCTGCTGCTGCTCGTCGTGAACGAGTACGGCCTGCTCGTGCTGGAGCTGAGCGAGTCGCAGACGTCGATGCTGTTCGGTCCGGTGATCGTCGGCATCGCCGCGGGCGCACTCCTGGCCGGCAAGCTCTCCGGTGACCGGATCGAGGGTGGCCTCACGCCGCTGGGGCTCTTCGGGATGGCGGGCGCCCTCCTGGCGCTCCAGATCGCGCCGTACAGCGTCACATGGGTCGCGATCTGCCTCGGCGTCCTGGGGACGTCGTCCGGAATCTTCGTCCTCCCGATCCGGACGCTGATCCAGGTCCTGCCGAAGGACGAGTCGCGCGGCGCCGTCATCGGGTTCAGCCAGGTGATCGACTTCGCGGGCATCCTGCTCGCGGGGCCGTTCATGCTGCTCATGCAGAAGGCCGGCCTCTCCGCGCCTGCGATGACGCTCGTCACGGCGGGGCTGATGGTCGTGGCGTTCGTCGTTTCGCTCCGCTACGCAGCTCACTTCAGCGTCCGCTTCGTCGCCTGGGCGCTCGCGCACACGATCTACCGCCTCGACGTTCGCGGCATCGCGCACGTGCCGCAGCGGGGGGGAGCGCTGCTCGTCGCGAACCACGTGTCGTTCGTCGACGCCGTGCTCGTCGCGGCCGTCGCCGGGCGGCCGGTGCGGTTCCTGATGTACCGCGGCTTCCTGGACGTCCCGCTGCTCGGCTGGTTCGCGCGGAAGATGAACGCGATCCCGATCAGCTCCTCGGATGCGCGCGAGCAGAAGGACGAGGCGCTCCTCGCTGCCGCGGACGCTGCGGCCGACGGCGAGCTCGTGTGCATCTTCGCGGAGGGCGCGCTGACGCGCAGCGGGCACCTGATGCCGTTCGCCTCCGGGATGCAGAAGATCGCCGAGCGTGCGGACGTCCCTGTGATCCCGGTCGCGCTCGATCGGCTGTGGGGCAGCATCTTCAGCCACTTCGGCGGGCGCCTCTTCTGGCGGATCCCGCGGCAGCTCCCGTTCAAGGTCGACATCGCCATCGGCGAGCCGATGCGGCCGTCGTCGACGCCCCACGAGGTCCGCCAGCGCATCCAGGAGCTGATCGCCGAGCGCCGGACCGAGCGCGAGGGACGCCGGGGCTCGCTCGCGTGGCGCTTCCTGCGCGAGACGCGCAAGTACGCGCGTCGGCCCGCCGTCGTCGACGGGACCGGCGTCGACATCGACTTCAGGAAGCTCGTCGTCGGCTCGCTCTGCATGCGGGACGCGCTGCGGCCGCGGCTGACCGAGCGTCGGTCCGTGGCGGTGCTCCTGCCGCCCGGGGCCGGCGGTGCGCTCGTCAACATCGCCCTCGCGCTCGACGGCCGGACATCGGTCAACCTGAACTACACCATGTCGAACGAGGACCTCGTGTCGATGTGCGAGGTCGCGGACGTCGACGTGGTGATCACGGCGAAGCGGTTCCTGTCGGCGCTGGAGCGGCCGTCACCGCTGCCGCCGGAGCGGACGATCCTGCTGGAGGACGTCCGCGGCGACATCACGACCGGGATGAAGCTGCGCTACCTCGCGCAGACGTACCTCCCGGGGACGTGGCTCGCGAACCTGCAGGCGCCGCGGTCCACCGACGGCACGCCCGAGTCGGAGGCGGTCGCGACGATCATCTTCTCCAGCGGAAGCACCGGCACGCCCAAGGGCGTGATGCTGACGCACTCGAACATCCTCTCGAACGTGCAGTCCGTGCTCCAGGTCGTCGCGCTGGGACCGGGCGACGCCGTCCTCGGCATCCTGCCTTTCTTCCACAGCTTCGGCTACACGATCACGCTGTGGGCGACGCTGCTCAGCGGCTCGCGCGCCGTGTACCACGCCAATCCGCTCGAGGCCAAGACCATCGGCGAGCTGTCGGGCGAGCACGGCGTGACGATCACGATCGGGACGCCGACCTTCTACCAGTCGTACCTGCGCCGCTGCACGCCCGAGCAGTTCGCCCGCGTGCGCGTCGCGCTGTCCGGTGCCCAGAAGCTCAGCCAGGGGCTCGCGGACGCGTGGGAGGCCAAGTTCGGCTCGAAGCTGATGGAGGGCTACGGCTGCACCGAGGTCTCGCCCGTGGTCTCGGCCAATCTCCCGAGCCCCGACGGGCTGCCGCCGCGGCTGCGCTGCTACCGGCCCGGCTCGATCGGGCGCCCGGTGCCCGGCGTCGCCGTGCGGATCGTCGACCAGGACCTGTACCCGGGCGAGGTCGTCCTGCGCGACGCGGGGGAGGAGGGCCTGATCGTCGTCAAGGGGCCGAACGTGATGAAGGGCTACGTCAAGCGGCCGGAGGAGTCGGCCGCCGTCCTCGTCGGCGGCTGGTACACCACCGGCGACATCGGGTACGTCGACGCCGACGGCTTCCTGTTCATCACGGACCGGCTGTCCCGATTCAGCAAGATCGGCGGCGAGATGGTGCCGCACGGTCGCGTCGAGGAGACGCTCCAGGACCTCGCCTTCGAGCTCATTCGCGAGGGCGCGGGAGTGCCCGCGGACGGCGAGGAGGACCACGCGCCGGACATCGCGGTCACCTCGGTCCAGGACGAGGCGAAGGGCGAGCAGCTCGTCGTCCTGCACGAGGCGCTGCCCTTCGAGGTCGACCAGCTGAAGGAGCGCCTCGCCGACAGCAGCCTCCCGAATCTGTTCCGGCCGCGGCCCGGGTCGTGGTACGAGGTCGACGAGATCCCGAAGCTCGGGACGGGCAAGGTCGATCTGCGCCAGCTCGGCGAACTCGCCCGGCGCGCGGCGTCCGGAGAGAGCGTCTCGACGCGCAGCGACGACGCGCCGCTGGCCCAGAAAGCGCGCGCCGCCGCGGCTCGGGCCGCAGCGGCGCTGAAGAGCGCGACGAGGCGCGCGGAATTGCCGGGCGGCGAGGGCTGAATCGCCGCCGTCACCCTGGTCGCGTCACTCGACCAGGATCGTCGCCTCGACCGTCATCTCGCCGGACATCGACGCGTCCGCCGCGGCGGACTGGCCCTCGACGTCCGCGCTGCCGCTGAAGATCACCTCGTACTCGCCCTCGAGGTCGAGCTCGGTCATCTGGCCGACCCGCAGGTCGAACAGGCCGGTGCCCGTGAGCTCCAGGCTGATCTCCAGCGAGGCCTCGACGCCTTGCGGGATCTCGCCGCCCATCTCGGGGGGCAGCGCCTGGGCGACGAGCGAGATCAGGTCGTCGATCGACATGATCGCCGCGAGGTCGTACTCGATCTTCGCCAGCCCGCCGTCGACCTCGACGACCGTGCCGGTCGCCTCGATCGTCGTGCCGTCGAACATCGCGTCCATCATCTGACGGATCATCTCGGCCTGCTCGGCCGGGAGCTCGTCCATCTCGCCCGAGTCGGTGTCCATCATCTCGCGCGCGCGTTCGAGCCAGTCGTCGCCCAGCGTGAACTCGGCGCCGATCTCGACGGGCTCCTTGGGCAGGAACTCCTCGAAGTGGTTCTCGGTCGTCATGGCGTTCATCTCCGCCTCGACCGCCTCCTCGACGGCGTCCTCGGTGACGTCGGTCACCTCGACCTCGCCCTCCTCGTCGACGACGATCTCCAGCGTGTGCCCGACGAGGCTGCTGTCGATGGACTCGTCCACCGTCTCCGACTCGCCCATCGCGTCGAGCTCGCCGGACATGTTTCCGCCCTGCTCCTCGACCTTGATCCGCATCTTCGAGATGCCGCCGTCCCGGACCTCCAGGATCTCCTCGGAGTAGGTCGCGTTGCCCTCGCCCTCGATGTCGAAGCCGACGCCGTCCCCGAGGATCTCGGTGCCCTCGACGGTGACGGCGAGGTTGTCGAGCGCCCCGTCCATCTTGAAGGCCTGTGTGATGACGAGCGTCTGGCCCTTCTCGAAGCGGGGGGTGATGTCGACCTTCTCGGTCGGCGGGGTGGAGCTCGCCGCGGCGAGGCCGATGGCGATCGGGAGGGCGACGAGGGCGAGGCGGCGGTGGGTCTTCATGGCAAGTGAGAGTCGGTTCGTGGGCCGCGGACCGTACGCGGACGACGTCGGGACTTTCGCCCGATCCGCGCAAAACCTGGAGCCGGAAGTCCCGGGTCCCGGGTCTTGGGTCCCGGGGCCTCAGGCCAGCCAGGCGTGCTGGACGTGCCCGAAGACGTCCGTCAGGCGCATGTCGCGGCCGTCGAAGCGCACGGTGAGGCGCGTGTGGTCGAGCCCCAGGAGGTGCAGGAGCGTGGCGTGGAGGTCGTGCATCTCGACCGGGTCCTCGACCGCGAAGTAGCCGAACTCGTCGGTCGCCCCGTGGGCAGTGCCGCCCTTCACGCCACCGCCGGCCAGCCAGATCGAGAACCCGTGGGGGTTGTGGTCCCGCCCGCGGTTCGGCCCGTCGCCCTGGCCCTGGGCCATGGGGGTGCGACCGAACTCACCCCCGAACAGCACCAGCGTTGAGTCGAGCAGCCCGCGGCTCTCCAGGTCGGCGAGCAGCGCGGCGACCGGCTGGTCGACGGCGCGCGCATTGTCGCCGTGGCCCTGGACGAGGTTGCCGTGCTGATCCCATCGGTCGTGCCCGGTGCGGACCATCGAGACCTGGACGAAGCGCACGCCCTTCTCGACGAGGCGCCGCGCCAGGAGGCACTGGCGCGCGAAGGTCGCCTGCGGCGCGTACTCGGCGTCGATCCCGTAGAGCTCGCGGGTCGCCGCGGACTCCGTGCCGAGGTCGGCGAGCCCCGGCACCGTCGCCTGCATGCGGAAGGCGAGCTCGTAGTTCGCGAGCGCCGCCTCGATCGCAGGGTCCGTTCCGCCCTCGCGACGGTCGAGCGCGTCGAGCAGCCGCCGCCTGGAGGTCTCGCGCTCCGTACCGGTGTGCGCGCCGCGCGCGTGCGCGACCGGCTCGCCCTCCGGGCGGAACGTCGAGCCCTGGAACGAAGGGCTCAGGAAGCCGCTGCCGTAGCACTCGATCCCGCCCGGCGGCGTGAGGCCGCCGTCCAGCACGACGTACCCCGGCAGGTCGTCGGCCTCCGACCCGAGCCCGTACGCGCACCACGCGCCCACCGACGGCCGGCCCGCCGGGTTGTGCCCCGTGTGCAGCAGGTAGTTTGCCGCGGTGTGCTCGGGGAACTTGTTCGTCATCGAGCGCACGACGCAGAGCTTGTCGGCCTGCTCGCGCAGCTTCGGGAACAGGTCGCTGATCGGCAGCCCGCTCTCGCCGCCCGGCTGGAACTTCCAGGGGGACGGCAGGACGGTTCCGATGTCGTCGAACTGCGTCGGCGGCGCCTCGACCGGGAGCGGCTTGCCCGCCCAGCGCTCCATCTCCGGCTTCGGGTCGAACGTGTCCATCTGCGCCGGACCGCCGTCCATGTACAGGAAGATCACGTTCTTCGCGCGCGGCTCGAAGTGCGGCTTGCGCGGCGCGAAGGGGTCGCGTCGGTCCTCGACCTCCGCGTACGCGGATCTACCGAAGAGCGCGGACGCGGCGAGCGCGCCGAACCCGTTCGCGGTGCGCTCCAGGAGGGCGCGTCGCGTCAGCGGGGCCGTGCAGCCCGCGCGGTGGGGGAGCCTGGGATCGGGGCTCATTCGAGGTACAGGAACTCCTTGGTGTTGAAGAGCGAGTGCGCGAGGTCCACCCACGGCGACAGGTCGTCGGCGCTCGCGACGTGCGCGCGCGCGATCTCGCCCTCGTCGGCGCGCGGCGCGCGCCCGAGGACGCGCTGCCAGAGCACGTCGACCGCCGCTCCGACGTCCGTCCGGTCGAGCGACCCCGCCAGCGCCTCGGCGCGCCCCTCGACGAACGGGTCGTTCCAGAGCGCGAGCGCCTGCGCGGGGACGTTCGCGCTCGTGCGCCTGCCGTGGCAGGTCGACGGGCTCGGCTGGTCGAACACTGCGAGCAGCGGGTGCGGGAAGTTCCGGCGCACCTCGATGTAGATCGAGCGTCGGCGGTCGCCGTCGAGCGGCCCGCTCTCGCCCGGGCGCCCGCGGCCGGTCATGAACGGCGTGAGGTGGATGGGGATCGAGCGGCCGTAGCGCGTGCGGTCGAGCTCGCCGCTCACGGCCAGCAGAGTGTCGCGGACCTCCTCGGCCTCCAGGCGACGGATGCGCATGTGCCCGAGGAGCTCGTTCGTCGGGTCCAGCTCGGCGGCGCTCGCGGTCGGGCGCGTCGAGCGCGCGTACGCGTCGGTCAGGACGAGCCGTCGCACGAGACGCTTCGTCGACCAGCCGTCGGCGGTGAAGTCGAGCGCGAGCCGGTCGAGCAGCTCGGGGTGCGTCGGCTTCGAGCCCATCGCGCCGAAGTCGTCCGTCGTCGACACGAGGCCGCTGCCGAAGAGCGCCTGCCAGGTTCGGTTCACCCAGACCCGCTGGGCGATCGCGGTCTCGCTCGCCATCAGCGCCTTGGCGAGCGCGAGCCGCCCGCTCCCCTGGCCGTTGCCGGCGAGCGGCGCGTCCGACGAGCGGAGCACCGACGGCAGCCGTCGCGCCGCGGACTCGCGGGGCGTGCGCCAGCTCCCGCGGTCGAGCACGCGCTCGTCGCGGCCGTCCATGTCAAGCGCGGCGGGGGCGAGGCGAGAGTCGAGCACGCGTCGCTCCTCCAGCGCGGCCAGCTCGTTCGCGGCCTCCTCGAGGCCCGTCGCGACGCGCGCGCGGACGCTCGGGATCTCCTGCGCGACGAACTCCGCGATCGCGTAGAGGGTCCGGCGCTCGTCGTCGCTCAGCGAGCGCCCCTCGATCGCACCGCGGCGCACCAGCTCGGCGGCGTCGCGCAGGCGCATCTCGACGAACGCGGCGAGCGCCGCCTCGTCGGCCGCCTGGCCATGCTCCTCGTCGAGGAAGCGCTCGAACGCCCAGCTCGCGCCGGCGAGGAGCGGAGCGGGCGCGCCGCTCTCCAGCTCGCGCGTCTCCGCGATCGCGCACGGAATGCCGCCCACCGACGAGAGCTCGACGTGCGCGGAGAGGCCCGCCCCGGAGGGCACGTCCTGGATCACCCAGCGCCACTCGTTCCCCGTGTCGAAGCGGAGCACCGAGCGCTGGTGCAGCGGCCCTGCGACGAGCTTGTGCGATGCGATCGAGAGCAGGATGCGGCCCTTGCCGCGGACCAGGTGCGCGACGCGGCCCGTCTCCAGGTCGAGCTCCGGCGAGACGACCGTGTGGCCCGCCTGGACCCAGTTGATCCTCGAGCCCCGGTTCGTCGACGATTCGACGAGCCTCAGGTCCGCCCACATCGGGTGGTGCAGCGCCGCCGGACGGTCGACGATCGCGGCCACGACGGCGCTGCCGTCCTCCAGGTCGAGCACGACGTCGCCCTCGTCGCGCGGTCCGGGGCCGAAGCCCGGCCCGTTCGTGATCCAGCCCGCCCCGGCGCCCACCGCGTAGCGGTGCACGGCGAGGCCGCCGGCTTCGACGTCGCTCGCTGCCTCGATGTCCTCGAGCCCGTCGAGCCACCCGAGCCACTCCGAGACGAGCCGGCGGTCGGTCGCGGTCGAGAGCGCGACGCCCCACGCCAGCGTCCGCCGCGAGGGCGCTCCGTCGGCCTCGACGAGCGCGCTCCATTGGCCGACCGTCCGCGCGCGATCGAGGCAGCCCGCGTCGTCGTCGTCGGACAGCACGAAGTGGTCGCCGCCGATCTGGCCCCAGCCACCTTCGTGCTCGTCGACGAATCGGATCCGCACCTCGCGGTCCTGGAGCTCGTCGAGGTCCCAGCTGGCGTGACCGAGCTCGTTGCGTCGGCGCCCGCTCTCCTTGCGCAGGACCTCGTCCGTCGCGGCGTCCACGAGCTCGATGCGCACGGACTCCTCGTCCCCGCCGTCGACGAGGAAGTGCAGGTAACGCCGCACGACGACGAAGGACGAACTCGTCAGCGTCCCGGTGAACCTGTCGGCCGAGAACCCCTGTGTGTCGGGGTGGCCCGCGTAGCTGTTCACGCAGCCCTCGCCGCGGGGGACCAGGCCGTCCTGGCTCCCGGGGACGTCTGCGCGCCGGATCGGGCGCTCGGCGAAGGCCTCGCCCTCGCGCGTCCAGGGCGCGAGCCGGCACGCGTCGAACGCCTCGCCCTCGAAGTCCTCGACGAGGAGGTCGAGTCGCGCGCCCACGAGCTCGTCGAGCGCGCGGACCGACTCGGCGGTCAGGGGCGTCACGCTCGTCGAGCCCTCGCCGTCGGTCGCCAGGACCGCGCGCGCGTGCAGGAGCGTCGCGCCGAGCCCGTCGGCCTCCTCCTCCAGCGCGTCCGCCACCGCGGCGCGCGCGTTCGCCTGGGACGCGGAGAGCCACGCGTGCAGGTCGCGCGCGACGGCCGCGTTTCGATCGTGCGACTCGAAGCGGACCTGACGCGGCGCCGTGGACAGCGCGAAGCCCGCGAGCGCGTGGTAGTCCTCCGCGCTGATCGGGTCGAACTTGTGATCGTGGCAGCGCGCGCAGGCCACGCCGAGCGCCAGGACGGACTTCGACAGCACCTCGACCTGGTGCGCGATCCGGTCCGTCTGGTCGCCGCGCGGCTCGACGGGCGAGTGGACCTCCTCGCCGAGCTGCCACGCGCCGGTCCCGAGGACCGACTCGTCCCACGTCCCGCTCGGGTCGAGGCGCTGCGTCTCGACCAGGTCGCCCGCCAGGAGCTCGGTCAGGAACCGGTCGTACGGCACGTCCGCCTCGAACGCGCGGATGACGTAGTCGCGGTACCGGTGCGCGTTCGGGATCGGGTAGTCGAACTCGTGCGCCTTCGTCTCTGCGTAGCGGACGAGGTCGAGCCAGCGTCGCGCCCAGCGCTCGCCGAAGGCCGGGGACGCCAGCAGGCGATCGACCACGCGCTCGCGCGCGCCCGCGCGCCCGTCCGCCTCGAAGGCGGCGATCTCGTCGGCCGAGGGCGGCAGGCCGGTCAGGTCGAAGGTGACCCGTCGCAGCCACGCGCGACGGTCCGCGGGCGCGGACGGCTCGACGCCGCGCTCCGCGAGTGCCTCGAGCAGGAAGGCGTCGACGGGGTCCGCGGTCGATCGGCCGACGTCGGGCGCGGCGGCGTCCACCGGCGGTCGGAAGCACCAGCGCAGTGCGTCGGACGCGTCGATCTCGATCGACTCGGGCAGGTGCGCGCCGAGCTCGATCCAGCGCTCGATCGCGGCGATCTCGTCGTCCGCGAGCTTGCCGCTGGGCGGCATCGCGATGAACACGTCGTCGTATCGCACGGCCTCGACGATGAGGCTGCTCTCGACGTCGCCGGCCTCGAAGATCGACTCGCCGTCCACGCCGGCCGCGATGCCCTCGACCGAGTCGAGCCGCAGGTCGCCCTTCGGGTCGTCGCCGGAGTGGCACTCGACGCAGTGCTCGGCCAGGACCGGACGGACCTTGGCCTCGAAGAACTCGATCGCCTCGCCTTCCTGGACGTCCTCCTGACCCCATGCGACCGGGGCGAGGACGGCGGAGGCGAGGGCGAGCGACAGGCGGGCAGGGGTGGTGGGCGGCGACGCTTGCACGCGCCCAATCTACACCTCGGACGAGCCGACGACCGCGGTCGACTCGAACCGCTCCCGGCCGCAACGGTCCGCGAACACGTCGCTCCGGCCGAGGGCCGCCGCCGCGGCAGCCCGTCCCACCGCCAGGGAGAGCGTCATGCCGTGCCCTCCGAGGCCCGCGCACCAGGAGAGGCCTGCGATGCGCCCATCCGGTCCGAGGATCGGTCGGTCGTCCGGCGTGAGGTCCCGGAATCCGGACCAGCCGTCGACGAGACGGGCAGCAGGACCGTTCGCGGCGCGCGGCAGGTGCCGCTCGACGAGCGCCAGCGCGCGTGCGCGCGCTGCGTCGTCGATCGGGTAGGGCGGCGTCGCCGATGGGTCGGCGTCCGCAATGTCGCACATCGAGATGCCCCACACCGCACCGTCCGGCCGCGCGTAGAAGCCCGCGGCGTCGTCCCAGACGATCGGCGCCCCGGGCGGGCACGGACGGTCCGTCGACGCGAGGAACATGTGCCGGCGCGTCGGGCGCAGCTCCAGGTCGAGCCCGAGCGACCGCGCGATCCCACGCGTCCACGCGCCCGCCGCGACGACCAGGTCGTCGCACTCGATCGGCGTCCGGCCCGGGATCGAGAGCCCGCGGACCGCCCCGGCCTCGACGCGCACCTCGGCGGGCCCCGCGGATCGCACGAGCTTCGCTCCCCGGCGCAGCGCGGTGCGGACCAGCGCCGGGACGAGGCGCTCGGCGCGGACCCGGCCGGCGGCCGGGAGCCAGTGCAGGCGATGCCCCTCCGGACGGAAGTGGGGGGCGCGCTCGCGCAGCGCGTCCGGTCCGACGCGCTCGGCGTCGCCCGACGCCTCCAGCTCGGCGGCCCAAGCGGGCTCGGGCTCGCCCGTCAAGACGAACAGCCCGGTCCGCTCGACCAGGTCGTCGCGATCGAGGCCGACCTTCGAGGGCGTCGCGAGCAGCGCGGCGCAGGCGCGCGCCATCTCTCGGGTCACGGGATCGTCGACGGCGACGCGGAGGATCTCGGCGCTGCGTCCGGTGGAGTGCGCGTCATGGCGCGGCTCGCGCTCGACGAGCGTGACCTCGACGTCCGGCTCTTCGGCCAGGAACGCGGCCGTTGCGACGCCCGCGATCCCGCCGCCCAGGATCGCGACCCTCCGGCGGTCGCCGCGGCTCATCGCCCGCCGTCCCCCTGGATCGCGTGCGTCCTGAGGTCGAGGACGCGCAGCATCGCCGTCAGGACGAGCGCGTGGTCGATCGCGCCGCCCGCGATGCCCTCGATGATCTGGGCCTGGGTCATGGTGTCGACGACGATGTCCTCCCCAGGGTCCTGGTCCTGCTCGGAGGTCGGTCGGCACCCTTCGGCGAGGAAGTGGAAGCACGTGTTGTCGAGGAACGCCGGGTTGGGCGCCACGTGGCCGAGCGGGGTCCAGGACTCCGCCTCGTACCCCGTCTCCTCGCGCAGCTCGCGTACGGCGGCGTCCAGCGGCGCCTCGCCCGGATCGATCATCCCGCCCGGGATCTCGATCGTCGGTGCGTTCGTGCCGAAGCGGTGCTGCCGCACGACCACGATCTCGCGTTCGGGGGTCAGGGCGACGATGTTCACCCAGTCCGGCGTCTCGACGACGACGCGCTCCATGCGCTGCCCGGTGCGGGGGTTCTCCAGCTCGTCGAAGCGAGTCTTGAAGATCCGGTAGTCGGCCCCCGGGCGGGCGCCGTGGCGGGGCCAGGGGCGCGGCCAGGTCGACGACGCGGCGGAGGGGTCCTCGGGCGCTGCCATCGCAGGGACGGTAGTCCGATCGGGGCCGGAATGCACCGGCGCCGATCGGGAGAAGTGTCGACAGCCATCGAACCCGCCGATCGCCGGGCAGGAACCGCATTGCGGGAGGGGGGAGGGCGGCGCGGCGGACCTATGCTCCCCGCCCCATGAGCGCCGGAGCTGCACCCCTCTCGCCGCCGACCGATCCGTCGGTGGGGGCCCGAACGTCGCGCGTCAGCGCGCCCGGGTCGATGCGCTCCGGCCTCGTCGCGCTCGCGGCGGTGCAGGTCTGTTTCGGGCTCTTCCCCGTGTTCGGCGAGCTGGCGATGGACCCGGTCCACGGGTTCTCGCCGTTCGCCGTCGCAGGCTGGAGGATCGGGATCGGGGCGGTCGTGCTCCTGCTCCTCGCCGGCGCCATCCACGGCCGCCGTGCGCTCCCCGAGCGGCGCGATCTCGGCCGCCTCGCCGCGTTCGCGGTCCTCGGAATCGTGCTCAACCAGGCGCTGTTCCTCGTCGGGCTCCAGCGCTCGACGCCGATGAACGCGGGGCTCGTGATCTGCCTGATCCCGGTGTTCGCGTACGCGATCGCGGTCGTCCTCGGGCGCGAGCGCCTGCACGGGACGCGCGCGCTCGGCGTGCTCGTGGCGCTCGGAGGCGCGGTGCCGCTGTTCCTCTCGCGCGGCGCCGACCTGTCGTCGAGCCACGCCTTCGGCAACCTGCTCATGGCGGGGAACGCGTTCTGCTACGCGGTCTACCTCGTCCTCTCGAAGCCGCTCCTGCGGCGTATGCCGCCGCTGGCGCTCGTCGCCTGGGTCTACGTGCTGTCGGTGCCGTTCCTCCCGTTCTTCCTGTCGGGCCACGAGATCGCGCCGGAGTCCGCGTCGCGCGGGGCGTGGCTGTCGCTCGCGTACGTGATCGTGTTCCCGACGATCGTCGCGTACGCGCTGAACACGTTCGCGCTCGCGCGCGTCGAGGCGTCGACCACGGCGTTCTTCATCTTCGCCCAGCCGATCATCACGGCGATCGCGGCGTGGCTCATGCTCTCCGAGCGGCCGACCCCGGCGCTCGGCCTCGCGGCGGCGGGGCTCTTCGCGGGGATGGCGCTGGTCCTGCGTCGGCCGCGCTCGTCGTAGAATCGCACGCCGCATGGAAGCCCCCGAGATCCCCGAGTTCCCGCAGTTCGTCCACGAGACCATCACCCGCTGGTCCGACGACGACAGCCAGGGCGTCCTGAACAACGCGATCTACATGTCGCTGTTCGAGGAGGCGCGGCACGGGTTCTGCCGCGCGGCGGAGGTGCTCGACGACGGCGCGTTCCCGTTCCTGCTCGCGCAGACGAACGTGCGCTTCGTGGCGCCGGGCCGCGGCGGCCGCGCGGTGCGCGTCGAGCTCTCGACGACGCACGTCGGCACGAGCTCGTTCCGGCAGGCGTACCGCGTGCGGAGCGAGGAGGGCGAGGTCTGGGCCGAGGCCGAGGCCGTCCTCGTGTGCTACGACCCCGAGACGATGGGGAGCCGACCGATCCCCGAGGACCTCAAGCAGGCCCTCGAGGCGCTGCGGGGTTAGCTCTACTTCTCGCCGGTCGCCTCGACGTAGCCGAGCTGCTCCAGCTTCGCGCGACGGCGGGCGCGCGCGCCACCGTCCTCGAGCGACGTCGGCTCGCGGGCGCGCAGCCACGCCTGCTTGAGCGCGGCGAGGAGCTCGAAGCCCGCGCGCTCCGCGTCGTACGGCACCGCCTCGCCCTCGGTCAGGTCCTCGGCGAGCGGCACGAGGCGACCCACGCCGGCGTCGAAGTCGTCCTCGAACGACCAGAGCAGCCGTCGGTCGCCGCGCCGCAGCGCCATCAGGTGCCGCGTCAGGCGGAACGCGCCGTCCTCCGCCGGCCAAAGCGCGAAGTTGAGCACCGCGACCTGGTCTTGTTCGACGGTCCAGCTCCGCGCCGTGTCGTCGATCAGGTCGGCGCCGAGGCGCGCCGACGGCCCGCGCAGGCCCATCCGGGCGAGCACGGTCGCCGGGATGCAGCGAAGCGGCACGGGCTCGGGGACGCGAATGCCTGCAGGTACGCCGGGGCCCGAGAGGACGAGCGGCACGTGCAGGGTCTCGCGGTGGAGCTGGCGGCCGTGCCCGAGCGAGCCGTTCTCGCCGAACTCCTCTCCGTGGTCCGAGGTCACGACGACGACGGACGACTCGAGCACGCCGAGCCGGTCGAGCTCGTCGAAGAGGCGGCCGATCTCGCGGTCCGCCGAGGCGACGCACGCGCGGTACGCCTCGGACGCCCAGAGGCCCCACTCCAGGAGCTGACGGGTCAGCTCCGCGTCGCCGGCCATCATCCCGCTGGCGAGCGCGACCTGCTCGGCGCGGTCGAGGACGGACGGGACGATCCCGAACCGCTCGGCCTCCGGCGGCGCCGGCTCGTACGGCCAGTGCGGATCGAAGAGGTGCAGGTAGAGGAACATCCGCTCCCCTCCGGGCGCGGTCTCCTCCACCCACGCGAGCGCGCGGTCGACCGCGTCCCTGGCCGGCGCGTGCTCGGTGTGGATGAACCGGCCGAAGCCGCGGTCGAACGCGTACTCGGCCGACACGATCGGGTTGCAGACGACGGCTGCAGAGCGAACGCCGGCCTCGCCGAGCACCTCCGCCAGCATCGGGACGTCGCTCGGGATCCGGCCGAAGTTGCGCGACGTCGTGCCGTGCTCGAAGGGCGTCATCCCGCTCAGCAGCGAGACGGTCGCCGGGATCGTCCACGTCGACGGGGTCTGCGCGCACTCGAACAGCGTCCCGCCGGCGGCGAGAGCGTCGATGCGCGGCGTGACGTCGCCCTGGGCTCCGTAGCAGCCCAGCGCGTCGGCGCGGAGTGTGTCGACGACGACGACGACGAGGTGCTTCGCCGGCTCCTCGTCGGGCTCGCCTCCACACCCGGCGCCCGCCGAGAGCAGGACGGCGGCCGCCGCAACGACTCGAAGCGTGCGGCTCAGCGCGTCGCTCCCGGCTCGCTGCCCATCGCGGCGCGGATCCACTCGGCCTCCTGGATCGGGCTCAGCGGCACGACCCAGCCGTGGGCCGGCCGCGTGTTCCACTCCGCGCGCCACGCGCGGTGCTCGGGCGTGTCGGGGAACGACTCGTCCGCGCGGTAGGGGTAGCCGCTCATGCCGTGGAAGGGGAGGGGCTCGACCTCCAGGGCCTCGTGCGTGTTCGGGTCGCGGTCCTTGGCCCAGCCGTCGAGGAAGACGAGGTAGTCGCGCACGTGGCCCTCGGGAACGGGCGGCAGCTCGCTCGCATCGAAGCGGATCGTGAGCGCGTCGCCCGAGCCCATGATGACGTAGCGATCGTCGACCTCCGTGAGCAGCGGATCGACCTCGCCGTACTTGGTGTACATGCCCGGGTGCTGGTTCCAGCGGGGCATGCTGGCCAGCTCGTCCCAGTCGAAGAAGAGCGGCAGATCCTCGCGATCGGGGACCTGCGGCGCCGAGAAGCCGCGCGACCACAGCTTCGTCGCGCGCGGCTCCAGGGACGTCGTGACGAACGCCGCGTCGTCGTTGCACGTCGCGAGCTCGATGCGATCCCAGTACAGCTCCAGCGTCGAGCCGAGCCGGATCCTCGGATCGTCGCGCGGCACGATCCGGGTGACGTCGACGACCATCGTCTTGGTCTTGCCCGCGGGGAAGCCGATCGGCGGGCCGGTGGGGACCCACGTCCCGTCCGGTCCGGGGACCTGGATCATCGGCGGCACGAACTCGATGCCCGGCGTGCGCGCCGAGGCCACGTTGACGCTCGCGTCGCTCCAGTAGAACCAGCCGGTCGCGACGAGGCGGAGCTTCTCGGCGCCCTCCAGGTCGGCGGGGTCGAACTCCAGCTCCAGCCAGTGCGGTTCGGCGAGGCCGAGGTACTGCCCGGCGAGCCTCTCGAACGGCGCCGGGTGACGGAAGTCGAGCTCACGCGCCTCCTCGGTCCAGTCGCGACCGTCGGACCCGGTCACGCGCTTCGGCTTCGCGACGCGCTCGACGACGTGCGTGTGCGCCTCCGGGAACGGCGGGAAGCAGAACCGCTCGTTCGGGTAGACGTCCGTGCCGACCGGGTGGTCGACGACGTCGAGCCTGACGCGGTCGAGGTAGGTCACCTCGCGCAGCTCCTCGGTGAACTGCAGGACGAGCTCGCCGTTCGCGTCCGGCGCGAGCTGGTCGCCGCGCACGAGGACGTACTCGTCGTGGTCCGGCGGCACGAGCATCCCGGGGGCCATCGGCAGTCCGAGCGGCGTGATCCCGATCACGTCGCTGATGAACTCGAACGTCTCGCCGTTCCACGCGTACAGGAACGGGCACGAGCCGATCAGGCCCTCGGGCTGGACGCCGAAGGTCTCGTTGTCGAGGAAGAACTGCACGCCCGCCTCGACGTCGAGCTCCTGCTGGACGACGCCGTTCGGCCACGTGACGCGCACGACGTCCGAGTACTCGCGGTCGCCGATCCCGACGACCTCGGCGTCGCCGCGCCAGTAGATCCGCCGGTACAGGTCGCGCGCCCGCACCTCGACGATCGCGCCGACACCCTGGCGGTTGTCCTTCTGACCGACGAACTTCAGGTAGAGCGCGTTGTGGGTCACGTTCGTCGTCGAGACCGCCGCGACGCCGCTGCCGTCCACGCGGACGACCTCCAGCGCGAGCTTCCCGTACGGGTCGGGGGCGTCGACCTCGGTCACGACGATCGAGCCGCGAGCGCCCTCCAGCGCGGGGAGCTGGATCGCCGTCGGGCTGTCGAGCGCGAGGCCGAGCAGCGCGCTCCCGAACCGCCCCGGCTCGCCCCAGACGGCGTCGTAGGCACCGTCGAGGTCGATGTCGCAGAGCACCACGCCCTCGCCCTCGGGGACGTTCGCGGCGATCGCGACCTCGTCGAACCCGCCCTCGGGACGCTGGCGCAGGCCGAGCGAGCCGGTGGCGCTCGGCACGAAGAGGTCCGGCCGCCCGTCGCCGTCGATGTCCGCGACCGCGGGCTCGCGCGGGAACGCGCGGCCGCCGAACGCCGCCGCGCCGATGTCCTCGAACAGCCCGCGCCGCAGCGAGTCCATCAGGTGCGCGCCGCCCGGGCCGCCGAAGAGCAGGTCGACGTCGTTGTCGCCGTCGAAGTCCTCGACCCCGCACCAGATGAACGCGCCGGCGGGCAGCGTCGCCTCCTCGGACGCGTCGCCCCACGCGCCGCGCGGCTGCAGGTTGCCGTCCTTGTCGACGCGCGCGCCGGCGCCGTCGTTGCGCAACAGCCGCGCGCCGAAGTCGCCGACCACCAGCAGGTCGAGGTCGCCGTCGTGGTCGAAGTCGACGGTCTCCAGGTCGCGGATGGTCGAGGGGAAGGTCGGTAGCGCGACCGGGGACGGCGTCCAGCTCGTGGCGCCCGTCTCGTCCGACTGCTCCATCAGCACGAGCCCCGAGCCCGCGGCCGCGACGACGTCGAGAGTATCCCCGCCCCGGCGCTGGTTGAGGTCGAGCACCCGGAACGGCCCCATCACGCCGGCCTCGACGAGCCGGTCGACCTGGACGTCGTCCGAGCCGCGCGTCCTCTTGTGGACGAGCAGCGCGCCGCCCTCGATCGTCACCACGTCCGGCGTCCGATCGCCGTTCACGTCGTGCACGCCGAAGTGGGACGGCGCCGCGCTCGCCGACGCGAGACGCCGCGGATCCCCGAACTCCAGCGGCTTCGGCTTCTCGGCCGGGAACGTGCCGTAGGGCGCGGGCGGCGCGACGCGCGCGAGCACGCCCTGGTCGAGGTCGAGGCTCGACGCGGGCTTGAAGCCCTTCTCGTTGCTGAGCGACGTCCACAGCGACTCCCAGGTCCGGATCGCCTCCTCGTCGCTCTCGACCTCGATCGCGTAGCGCCAGCGCCGGTAGACGGCGGTGACGTACCACTGCAGCCCGTTCGGCAGGCCGAGCGCCACGACGTCGTCCAGCAGGTCACGCACGCGGTCGAGGTCGGCGTCGTCGCCGATGTCGTACAGCGCCTTGGACAGCCCGAGCTTGGACGCGGGGTCGTCGGGGGCGATCCGGAGGACGCGCTCGAACAGATCGCGGCCCTCCTCGAACTCGCCCTCCGTGATCGCCAGCCGGGCGCGGACGTAGAGCGCGGCGACGGAGTCGGGGTCGACCTCCAGCGCACGGTCCGCGTGCCCGCGCGCCTCCTCCAGCTCTCCTGTGCGGAGCGCGATCAGCGCCGCGTGGACGAGGTCCCGCGGGCGAGGGCTCTCGCCCGCGAGCAGAGGCTCCAGCTCCGCGAGGGCCTTCGGGAACTCCTCCTTGGCGAAGTGGACGGCGACTCGCTCGCGCCGAAGCGTGTCCTCGATGTCGGGCCGCTCGGCGGCGGAGGTCTGGGCCTCGGGGTCCTTCGAATCGTCTCCCCCGCAGGCGGCGGCCAGGAAGCAGAGCGGGGCGAGGAGAGCGAGGGGCAGCGCGCGGGCGCGGCGATCGGAGAGGAGCATCTTGGCGTCGTGCCGGCCGCGCGTTCGCGCGGCCGTGTCGCAGGACGAGGCGCCTGCCTGCACGCGCAAACGGGCGACCCACGGGAAGGCGTCGGTCGCCAGGGTACGCAGACCTTCGCGGACGACCAACGGTCGAGGCGGCCTCCCTACGGTCCCGGCGGCCATGCGTTGGACCCGCCGCCGGGATCCTCGCGCTCGCCGCGCGGGGCAAATCGCCGCCTCCCTCGCGTGCGCCGCGTGCCAAGATGCGCGGATGACCGACGGTTCGATCGACGGGGAGGCCGTCCAGGGGGAGGCCCTTCACGAGGGGCCCTTCCACGGGGGGGCAGGACGACGCGCCGCGCGCCGGCTCGGAGCCGCGCTCGCCACGTGGCTCGTCGTCGCGACGCTCGTCCTCGTCGGCGATCGGCCGCCCGCGCCGCTGGACCTCGACGCCCCGCCGGACGTCGCGTCCGGCGGGCGCGCGATGGAGATCCTGCGACGGCTGGCCCGCGCGGACGGTGAGCGCGTGTCCCCGCCGCGCCCGGTCGGGACCGCAGCCAACGCGCGCTGCCGGGAGCGACTCGTCGAGGAGTGCCGCCGCGTCGGGCTGTTCCCCGAGGTCGACGAGCGATTCTGCGTCTCGACCTACCAGGGCGCCGCCGGCACGACCCGGAACGTGATCGCTCGCCTGCGCGGGGGCGCGGCGCGGACCGAGCCGGGCAGCGCGATCCTGTGCATGGCCCACTACGACTCGGTCGGCGCCGGGCCCGGGATCGGAGACGACCTGGCGGCGGTCGCGGCGCTCCTGGAGGTCGCGCGAGCGCTGCGCGCCGGGGAAGGGACGGACCGCGACGTGATCTTCCTGTTCGAGGACGCCGAGGAGCACGGGCTGCTCGGCGCCGAGGCGTTCGCACAGAATCACCCCTGGGCCGCCGACGTCGGCGTCGTCGTCAACCTGGAGGCGCGCGGGACCACGGGCCCGAGCATGATGTTCGAGACCGGCGCCGGGAACGCGTGGGCCGTCGAGGCCTGGGCGGGGGAGGTCGGCCGGCCGAGCTCGACGTCCGTGTCGGTCGAGGTCTACCGGCGCATGCCCAATGACACCGACTACACGGTGTGGCGCCGTCGGGGCGTGCCCGGCCTGAACTTCGCGTTCATCGGCGACGTGACGCGCTACCACACGCCGATCGACGACCTGGAGCATCTCTCGCCCGCCTCGCTCCAGCACCACGCGTCCAACGCGCTCACCGCGATTCGTGCGCTCGACCGGGCGACGTTCCCCGTGGACGCCGGACAGGAAAGGACGCACATCGGGCCCGACGTCGCCTTCTTCGACGTGGCCGGGCGGACGCTCGTCACGATGCGCCTCTCGACGCTCCGCTTCCTCGCGGCCCTGGCGCTCGTGCTCGCGCTCGTTGGCATCGGGCGCGCCGTCGCAGCGCACGTCGTCCGCGGGTGGCGGGTCGTGCTCGCCATCCCCGCGCTGGTGCTCGCGCTGGCGATCGCGGCGCTCGTCGCGCGCGGGGAGAGCGTCCTGCTCGGGCTACTCGGCGCGGGCACCGTCCCGTTCCCCGCGCACCCGACTCCGACGCTCGTCGGGCTCGTGGCGGCGACGCTCGCGGGACTGACCCTGGCGTCGGGCGTGCTCCGCCTCGCCTTTCGTCCCGCCGAGTGCGGCGCGGCGCTTCTCGCGGTCCTCGCGTTCGCGGGCCTCGCTCTCGCGTGGGAGGTCCCGGGCGCCGCGCACCTCGTCGTGCTGCCGACCCTCGCGCTCGGGCTTGCAGCGTCACTCATGCGTACCGCGAGCGAGGGCGACGAGCGCTGGGTGCGCGCGGGAGTGTTCGGGCTCGGGGTGGCGACCCTCCTGTGGACCCAGCTCCAGTTCGGCGTCGTCGGCGCGTTCGGCACCGGCTCGTCGCTCGTCGTCGCGGCACCGCTGCTCGTCGTGTGGTCGTTCGGGCTGCCCGCGCTCGTGGGCGGCTGGCCGTTCCCGTCGTCGTGGGTGACGTCGATCGGGCTCGCGGTGGCGCTGGTCGCCGCCGGGGTCGCGGGGACGCGGCCCGCGCACTCGCCCGACCGGCCGGGGCGGCTCAACCTCGTGCACGTCCAGCCGGACGAGGGCGACGCCGCGTGGCAGGTCATGGCGATGGAGACGCCGATCCGCGGCCGGGTCCTGGAGGCGCTGAGGGACTCGCTCGGCGGCGACGCGCGGCTCGCGTCGACGCGCTGGATCCCGTGGAGCTGGAGCCCGCTCTTCGCCGCCGAGGCCCGGCGGATCGACGCGCCGCCGCCCGAGCTGGAGATCGTGGGTCAGGAGGCCCGGGAGGACGGGAGCGTCGTCGTGCAGGCGATCGCGCGGAGCCCGCGCGGCGGCGACCAGCTCGTCCTTCGGGTCTCGGGGCCGGCGACGCTCCGGGTCGACGGCGTCGAGGTCGGCGCCTTCCGGTTCGCCTTCCTCGGACCCGGCGAGGATCCGTGCCCGATCGAGATCGAGGTCGGTCCGGACGGCGTGGCCGAGGTCGAGGTCTTCGACAAGCGCTTCGGGCTCGATCGGATGCTTGCGTCGCGGGCGGAGGGCTTCCTGGAGGCGCGGCCGGACACGCTCGTCCCGTCCCACGACGGCGACGGCTCGGTGCTCGTCTCGCGCTTCGTCCTGTTCCGCGACGACGACGGCGGTGTCGGCGTTTCGAGATTCAGGATCGTCCCGGACGGCGACTCGTCCGATGGAGGTCGGAGCGAATGAGCTTACTCCCGCGCATCGCGGCCCTCGCCGCCACTGTCGTCCTCGCCGCTTGCGGCGGGGCCTCGGACGACCGTCCGAACGTCGTGCTCGTCGTGGGGGACACCCTGCGCGCCGACAAGCTCACGTCGCTCGGCGGGCCCGAGGGGCTCACGCCGTACCTCGACCGGATCGCCGCCGGCGGGGTCCGCTTCGACCAGGCCCGTTCCCACGCGCCCTGGACGCTGCCGTCGACGGCGTCGCTCCTCACCTCGCTCCATCCCAAGGAGCACGGCGCCGGCGGCCGGTTCGGGGAGTTCACCAAGCTCGGGGACGGCGTCCGGACCGTCGTCGCGTCCTTCAAGGAGAAGGGATACCGGACGCACGCGATCGTGAACGTACTGTTCCTCGATCCCGAGCTGTTCGGCGTCACGCGCGACTTCGACACGGTCGACACGTTCGGGCCGAAGTCGAACGTCGAGGTGCGGCCCGCGGCGGCGACGACCCGCGCGGCGCTGGAGTGGCTCGACGCGCACGCGGACGAGGGCCCGTTCCTGCTGCTCGTGCACTACTTCGATCCGCACTGCGTGTACGCGCCGCCGCCGGTGTTTCGCGAGCGCTGGGCGCAGGAGCGCGACCGCACGAGCAGCTGGACCTTCGGGACGCGCCAGCAGATGCTCGCGATTCGCCGCGGCGAGCTGCAGCCGGCGCCGCCGACGATCGCACGCGCGCAGGCCCTCTACGACGGAGAGGTGAACTACCTCGATGCCGAGATCGGCCGGCTCGACGACGGGCTCGCCGCCCGCGGACTCGTCGACGACACGGTGTTCGTCTTCACCGGCGACCACGGCGAGGAGTTCATGGACCACGCGGGCTTCGAGCACGGCCACACGCTGTACGACGAACTCGTCCACATCCCGCTCTTGATCCGCGCGCCGGGGCGCCTCGACCCGTCGATCATCGCGGCACCGGTCCGGCACATCGACATCGCGCCGACGCTCCTCGAGCTGTGCGACCTGCCGCTGGATCCGCAGTTCGTGGGGCGGAGCCTCGTCCCGCTCGTGCGCGGTGAGGCGGAAAGGCCGCGACCGACGCTCGCGCACGGGAACATGTGGGCGCAGCCCCAGACGAGCTGGACGTCGGACGGGTGGAAGCTGATCGTTCGGGAGGGGCACCCCCCCGAGCTCTACCAGGTCGCCATGGACCCGAGCGAGCGTCGCAGCCTCGCGGACGCCGAGCCCGCGCGGCTCCAGGCGATGCGCGCCGAGCTCGAAGCCTTCGAGTCCGGCATGCGCGCGCTGCAGAGCGGCGACGCGGCGGAGCTGGATGCGGGCACGCGCGACCTTTTGAACGGACTCGGCTACGGCAAGTAGCCGACGCAGATCAGCTCCGCGCCCGTGCGGTGGTACAGCCGCCCGTCCGCGTACGACGCAGAGTTCGCCGTCCACACCTCGCCCGCCGGGCCGAGGTCGTTCACCGCGAGGAGCGCGCGCCCGTCGAACGCCGACGTGTCCGCGTCGAGCACGTACACGACGCCGCTCGCGAGCGTGAAGTAGAGCCGGTCGTTGACGCGGGTGGGGGACCCGTTGAAGACCCAGTCCCAGCCGTCCCAGCGGCAGCGGTCGTCGCCGGTGACCTCCTCGCCGCGCCCGTTGAGCGGCCGCGCGACGCGCTTCGTGCGCCACAGATACCGGCGCACGCCGTCCTCGCCGCGCACCGCGTCGGTCGGGACTTCCAGGTACTCGACGGTGCCGCTCTCCGGGTCCACGCGCGCGAAGGAGTAAGCGGGCCCGATCGTCGGCTTGCCCCAGGCGGTCGCGTAGCACTGGAAGTGGACGAACCCGTTCGCGGCGATCATCGAGTAGCGCGCGGGGAACACGCCGCGGTCCAGGTCGACGCCGGTCTCGGTGACCCAGCGGCCCGCGGCCACGTCGAACGTCGTGCGGGTCCCGCCCTTCACGAGCGAGACCTCGCGCGTCTCCTCGCCCGTCGCGAGGTCGAGCACCACGAGCGCGCTGCGCGGGTCCTTCAGGATCCAGTACGCGCGCTCGCCGTCGTGCGCCATCGTCTGCAGCGCGCCCTCGTGGTTGCCGCGCGGGTCCTCGAAGCGCCAGACGCGGGAGCCGGCCTCTTCGCCTGTGAGCCGCGTCAGCGAGACGCCGACGGGACGCTCCGGAACCTGGTGCGGGCCGCCGCGTGCGTGGAGCATGCACGGGCCGTCCTCCGTCGTGACGACGGTCGGCGCGTTGTAGTGGGTGAGCGCGTCCTCGCTGCGCCACAGCACCTCGCCCGTCGCGGCGTCGAGTCCGACGAGGTGGTGCCAGCGACCGTGGAGGTCCGCGGGATCCTCGGCGTCCGGCGCGGGGAACGGCTCCATGTGGACGAGCGTCCTTCGCTCGCCGTCCCGGACGAGGACCGGCTCGAACTGCTTGTTGAACGGGCCGTCGAACGTCGGGGTGAACGCGCGCTCCCAGACCGCCTCGCCGTCGAGCCTGAAGCACACGACCCGGCCGCCGGCGTTCGTGAACCAGACGTGCTCGCCGTCGGTGACCGGTGACGCGGAGGTGGCGTCGGAGAACGGGTAGGTGTAGATCGCCGGCACCTCGCCCTCGATGCGTCGGGTCCACAGGATCTCACCTGTGGCGGCGTCGAGGCAGTGCGCGTCGATGTCCTTGCCCGCGACCGTGCGCTTCTCTATCGCGTGCGCGTAGAGCTCCGCGTCCTCGGCGCTCAGCGCGTTCGCCGGGTCCCACGGCGCCATGGTCGCCACGAACACGCGGCCGGCGGCGACCGCGATCCCGCCCTGGCCGGTCTCCGGCAGAGATGTCCGCCACCGGATGCCCTCGCCCGTGCGGACGCTGAAGCGCAGCGGCGGCTCGGGGCCCTCCGCGCTCCAGTCCCCGTTCGGCCCGGGACCCTGGGGCCAATCCGCCTGGAGGGCAGCGACGAGGGACGTCAGGAGGAGCCAGGGGGCGACGACGAGCGTGGGACGGAGCATGCGGGGAGCGTGGCAGGGGACCCGCTCGATCCTACGGTCGCCCTGCGGCCCGCATGGACGAAGATGGGACGTCACGTCGACCCGGCTCCCTCGAACGGCCCGCCATGACTCCGACCGTCCGCACGCTCCTTCTGTCCCTCGCCGCCGCGCTCGTGGCGGCCTGCTCCGGTCCCAGGACCTCGTTCCAGGCGGGAGACCCCGTGGTCCTCGTCAACGGCGGGGGCGTCGCCATCGGCGGGTACGACCCGGTGAGCTACTTCGAGGGGGAGACGCCCGCGCGGGGCTCGAAGGACCACGTGGCCGAGCACGACGGCGCGACGTATCGGTTCGCGAGCGCGGAGAGCCGGGAGGCGTTCCTCACGAACCCCGCGCAGTTCGCGCCGGCCTACGGCGGCTGGTGCGCGTGGGCGATCGCGGACGGGGAGGGGGCGCTCGTCGAGGTCGACCCGAAGTCGTTCCTCGTTCAGGGCGGCCGCCTGATGCTCTTCTACGACGGCCTGCTCGCCGACACGCGCAAGATGTGGCTCGCGCAAGACACCGCGGAGCTGGAGCGGCGGGCCGACGGAAACTGGGAGCGGCTGGAAGAGACCGCGCGCTGATTCCGGTCCCGGAGCACCGTGCTACGTTGGGCGTTGCGACGCCTGGATCCCGAAGGGCCTCGCGCCAGGTTGGAGATCCTCGCCTCCCCGCCGCCATGCACAGCTCGTTCGCAGCCTCAGCGCTGCTCCTCCTCGCAGGTCCCTCTCTCGCGCGGGACGTCGAAATACCGGCGACGATCCTCGACGTCGAAGGAGCGCCCGTCGCCGGCGCCGAGATCGCGCTCACGACCCAGCCTCCGCTGCCGCTCAGCTTCGAGCGCGAGCTGCTCTCGCACGACGTGACGGACGCCGAAGGGCGCGGGACGATCGTCGTTCCGGACGACTGGATCGAACGTCGCGCGGTGTACCGCGATCTCACCGTGTCCGTGCGCGCGGAGGGGTACGCGCTGGGCTGCCTGGACTGGCCGGTCGAGGACGTGCCCGTCGGCCACTCGATCACCATCCGGCTCGACCCTCCGGGCTCGTCGGACGAACTGCGCGTCCTTCGCGCGGATGGCGCGGGCTTCGCCGGCGCGCGCGTGTTCCCGATCCAGTTCCACATCGACCGGGGAGCCCAGGTCACGCTCCCGACCGCCGTGTGGACGAAGTGGGCGATCGCGGCGGACGAGAGCGGCGTCGTGCACCTGCCGTTCGACCTAGACGAGGTGCGCATGCTCGGCGTGGAGGGAGAGGATGGAGTCACGCTCCAGTATCAGATCGACGAGATCGAGCCTCCCCTCGTCCTGCAGCTCCCTGAGCTCCTGGAGCGTCGCCTCTCCTTCGAGGGAGCGCGCCCCGTCGGCACGGCGATCCGTCAGGAGACATGGACGGCAAGGACGCTGCCGGATGGCCGCAAGGTCTTCCTCGGCTTCCACGCGTACGGGACCGTCGAGGCGGACGAGAGGCAGCGGCTCTTCGCCCCGGCGGGGTACGGGAGCCTGCAGCTGTGGTCGGAGGACGCGTCCGCCCTTCGCTACGGCGCCGAGGCGGGCAGCCCCACCGATCGCGAGTCGGTCGAGCCGTTCGTCCTCTCCGCGCAGGAGAGGACGGTGCGCGTCCGCGGGAGGGTCGTCTCGGACCCGGGCGGCGAGCCCGTGGCCGGGGCGCGCGTCCGTCTCGCGACGTCCCACAGCGGCTCGGTCGTCACCGGCGAGGACGGGCGGTACGAGGCGCTGGTGGCCGCCACGTCGATGGTCCGCGTTCAACACGTCGATCCGCCGACGGGGTACTGGCCCGCCCCGTCTCCGCGCGTCTGGAGCAAGATCGCCGACGACGCGGAGGTCGTGGACCTCAAGGACATCACGCTCCAGCGGGGGAGGGAGGTCAGCGGGCGCGCCGTCCTCGCCGACGGCGCCCCCGCCGCCCACGCGTGGATCGTGGCCGAGCAGGACGCCCCGAACGGTCGTGGCCGATCGGTCGAGCGCCTCGCCACGACGACGACGGATGCCGACGGGAGGTTCGTCCTGCGCGGCCTCGCAGCCGGAGTCGACGCGCGGGTGGTGGTATCGACGGGTCGTGGGACCGGACGCGCCGTCGTCGGCGCGAACGAGCGGGTCCTCGACCTCACCCTGGAGCGCGGGCTCGCGGCGACGGGGGCCGTGACGGGCACCGACGGCGTTCCGGTCGCGGGGCTGGAGCTCCGCGTCTTCTCCGCTTCCCCCGAGGGGCTCTCGGGCGGTGAGAGGCTCACGCCGCTCGGTGGCGCAGAGACGTTCCGCACGGACGAGCAGGGCCGATTCTCCTCGAACGCGGGACTGGAGCCGGACCAGCGCTACGCGATCCTCTGGCGCGGCGCGGAGGCGACGAGCGGGCGGAGCCGATGGTGGACCGGCGCCGAGCTCGCGAGCGGCGTCGCGCTCGACGTCGACGCACGGCGTCCGGTCCGCGGGACGCTGACCGGCGGCGATCGCATCCCGCTCGCGGGCGCGCAGCTCGTCGTCAGGTCGACCGGCGAGACGACCAGGGCCGACGCGACAGGCGCTTTCGCGCTCGACGGGGTCGCGACGTCCGGCGACGTCGTCCTGGTGACGACGGCCGATGGACGGTCGAGCTGGGGCGTGCTCGCGCCATCGGGGGATCCGGTGGCGTGGAACCTGAGGCCCCCCGTCTTCGGGAATCTCGATCGACTCCGCGATCTCGAGGGGGAGCGCGAGGTGGCGCGGGCGCTCCTCGCGGAGCGCCTCGACGAGGAGCTCGCCAGCGGGGACGACGGCCGAACGCTCCGCGCCGTCGAGCGCTATGCCTGGGTCGACCCGAGCGGCACGCTCGCCCGCGTCGAGAAGGGGCTCTTCGAAGTGCCGTGGCAGAACGACTTCACGCGATCCTACGTCGCCACCGCGCTGCTGGAGACCAGCCCGGAGGAGGCCCTCGCCGTGGCCCAGCGCATCGAGCGCGGCATGAGCCACGGGCTCCAGGTCCTCGCGGCCGCCGAGCGCCTGGAGCGGGACGCCGAGCTGGAGCAGCTCGCGCTCCTGCGGGCCAAGGCCCGCGCCATCGATCCGCCCGAGCATCGGGTCGTCGTGCTGGCGCGGCTCGGTGGCCGCCTGCTCGACCTCGGCCAGTCGGATGCCGCGGACTCCGTGCTCACCGAGGCGCAGGCGCTCGCGACCAAGCTCCCCGACGAGGGGTGGCCGGCCTACGCGCGGAGCGTACTGGGAGAGACGCTGTGTCGGGTCGACGTGGAGGCCGGGAGCCGGCTCATCGAAGCGACGAAGGAGACGTTCGAGATCTCCCGTCATCGTGGGAACGTCGCGATGCTCCTCGCGGCCGAGGATCCCGCAGCGGCCGAGCAGTTCCTCGACAAGAACGCGGGGGGCCGCAGCGGGTGGCCGCCGAGACGTTTCGCGGGACGCGTCGCGTACGCGATGGCGCCCGTCGATCTGCAGCGTGCTCGCGCGATCGCCGAGCGCTACGACCCGAGCGGGCACGCCGACGGGATGATCGCCGAGGCGCTCCTCGACGCGGGGGGCTCGCACGACGAGGCGCGGGCGAGCCTGGAGCGCGCATTCGAGAAGCTGGAGTCGATCGACCCGAAGGAGGAGGTCCGCCAGCGCCGTACCGCCGCCGCCGCCTCGCTGCTCCCCGTGGCCGCTCGTCTCGACCCGGTGCGGCTCGAGGCCTGGGTCGCGCGCGTGCTCGCGCTGAGGCCGCCCGTGCCGCCGCCGGATTTCCGCGGCGACGACGCACGCGTGGCCGCGGACGGCGCGATCGCGTGGTTCCTTGCGGATCTCGATCCAGAGCTCGGGCGAGCGCTGGTAGGCCGCGCGCTCGAGGCAGCGAGCGGCCTCGACACCCGCCAGGTGAGCATCGTCTGGGCGGCCGCGGCGCGACTCGATCCCGAGGACGCGGCCGAGCGCGCGCGCGCTGCTGGCGCGGTCGCGTCCGATATCGTCGGCGGGATCCTCGCGATGCCTCCGGCGGAGCGCCAGCGCTTCGTGCGCTCCGAACTGCTCCTGCTTCCGACCCCCGGAGAGACCGAATGAACGCACTGCTCGCTTCGGCCGCGCTCGCTCTTGCGGCCCCGCTCCCGGTTCCACGTCAGGCGTCTGACGGTGACGCGTGGCGCTACGTCGTTCCTCCGTCCGGCAGCGCGATGCGTCGGCCGTCCCTCGTCGCGCTCCCGCTCGGCGACGCGCTCCCCCAGGGGGTCACGGCAACGGCGTTCGACGAGCGCTCGTTCCGGTACGGCGTCCTGCGGTTCGGCGACGAGTCGTCCCCGCGCGTGACGGTAGCGCTTGAGGACCTCGGCCATGAGATGTACGCGCTCTACGTCGACGCGGATCGCGACCTGGTGATCACCGCCGACGAGCGCGTGATGGGGACGAGCGAACGGCTCTGGGAGCTCTCGCTCCCGTGCGCGACCGAGGACGCGGACGGAGCGATCCGGTTCGTGCCCCGCCGCGTCGCGATCGAGCTCGGTCGCACGGGGACGATCCTCGGCGTTGCGACGCTTGGCTGGCTCGAGGGCCGCGTGCGGATCGGCGAGCGCGAGCTCGATGTCCGGCGCCGCGACGGTGACGCCAACGGGTTCTTCCATGACGCCGCGGACCACCTCTGGGTCGACCGGAACGGCGATGGCGAGTGGAGCGCCATGGAGGAGCTCTTCGTCGTCCAGCCGATCCTTCCGTTCGACGGGGAGCGCTACGCGATGCGCTCGAGCCGCCTGGGCGAAGACCTCGCGTTCGAGCGCATCGACGGCACCGGTTTCGTCCGCATCGAGATGCCGAACGGCCAAGGCGGTCCACGCGCCGATGTCCTGGAAGCCCAGGTCCTGCTCGTCGGTCGCGACGGCAGCGCATCGCTCGTGCGCGCACCCGGCGCCGCGACCGAGGTCCCCGCCGGCGACTACCGGCCGACGATGGTCACCCTCCGCCTCGCTGCGACCAAGGGCGGAGACCCGTGGAACTACGTCTTCTCCGAGCGCTACGACCCCACGGAGGAGCGATGGCGATCGATCGCCAAGGACGCGGAGCTCGTCATCGACCCGATCGGCGCGCTCGAATTCTCGATCGCGAAGGTCGGCGACTTCGACGAGATCGAGACCGGAGAGCGCTTCCGGGCGCAGCTCCGCCTGCACACGGCCGACCGGCTGCTGGTGACGACGGTCTACCGCGGCCGGGCGGCGCCGACCTTCGGCTTCGGATCGGCCCGCGCGTCCTTGACGCTGCTCGGCGCCGGCGGACGCCGGCTCGGCGCCGCGACGTCGGGCTTCGCCTGAGGCACGTTCTGTCCGGCCTTCGTGGAAGTGCCGATCGAGATCGAAGGAGACGCGGCGTCGCTCGAAGCGGAGTTCGACTCCGGCCCCCTCGCGGGCGTGCTCAGGGCCAAGCGGCCGCTCGACGTCGTGGACTAACGGCAGCGGAAGTCCGCCACGACGAGCTCGAGCTCCGTCCGGCCCCGCCAGTGGCTGAGCCGCGGGCGGAACACGAGGTCGATCGGGCGCGACATCTCCAGCTCGTGCACGCGGTCGGCTATCCCGAACGCGAGCGCCTTCAGCACCGCCGTGCCCGAGCGGACGTGGAGCAGGAGGTGCGTCCGGTCCTGGCCGATGACGCGCGGCATCTCTTCCAGACGGACGTCCTCGGCGAGGAGCACCGCCTGTGGGTTGCCGTTGCCGCACGGCTCCATGCGATCGAGCTGGCGCATCAGCGCGGCGTCGAAGCCCTCCAGGCGCACCGACGCGTCGACGTCGATCGGCTGGACGTCGGCGGAACGCGGGACCTCGGACGCGGCGCGCACGAGGGCGTCGCGCAGCGCGTCGAGGTGTTCCGGCGCGACCTCGCAGCCGGCCGCCATCGCGTGGCCGCCGAAGCGCGCCATCAGGTCGGCGCCGCCGCGCATGATCGAGAGCACGTCGACGCCCGGGATCGACCTCGCGCTGCCGCGCCCGACGCCGTCCTCGACGCCGATGATCAGCGCCGGCCGGCCGTAGCGGTCGACCATGCGCGACGCGACGATCCCGACGACGCCGGGGTGCCAGCCCTCGCCGCCGAGCACGAGGATCGGGTACGCGTCCGGGTCGGCGTAGAGCTCCGCCTGCTCCAGCGCCTCCGCCAGCACGCCGCGCTCGACCGCGCGGCGCTCGTCGTTGAGCTGCTCCAGGGTCTCGGCGTGGCGGCGGCCCTCGAGGGCGTCCGCAGAGAGCAGCGCCTCGACGGCGCGCGCCGCGCTGTCCATCCGGCCGCTCGCGTTGATGCGCGGGCCGATCTGGAATCCGACGTCCTCGGCGGTGAGCGCGCGGCCCGTCAGCCCGATGCGATCGAGGAGCGCGAGCATGCCCGGTGAGGGCGATTCGCTGAGCGAGCGCAGGCCGAAGGACGCGAGCACGCGGTTCTCGTCCTCCAGCGGGACGACGTCGCACACCGTCGCGATCGCGACGTAGCCGAGCGCTTCCAGCAGGAACTTGCGCAGGTCCGGCCGCACCTTCTCGCCGCCGCTGAGGCGCTGGCACGTCGCCCACGCCAGCTTGAACGCCACGCCGGTGCCGCACAGCTCGCGGAACGGATACTGCGACGTCTCCAGCTTCGGATTCACCAGCGCGAACGCCGGCGGCAGGTCGCCCTCGGGCGGCTCGTGGTGGTCGGTGACGATGACGTCGACGCCCGCCTCGCCGAGCTTGGCGATCGGCTCGACCGCGGACGTCCCGTTGTCCACCGAGATCACCAGCGTCGCGCCCGTCTCGCGCGCCTTCGCGACCGAGTGGTCGCCGAACGAGTACCCGTCGCGCGTGCGGTGAGGGATGTGCCACTCGACGTTGCCGCAGAGCGTGCGGAGGAAGCGCACGAGCAGCACGGTGCCGCTCACGCCATCGACGTCGTAGTCGCCGTGGACGAGCACCGTCTCGCCGCTCTCGACGGCGCGCTGCAGCCGCTCGGCCGCGCGGTCGATGTCCGGCAGGCCCGCCGGGTCGTGGAGGGAGTGGAGCGACGGCGCGAGGATCGTGCTCGCCGCGCCGGGCGTCGCGTGCCCGCGGTTCACGAGGATGCGCGCGAGCACCTCGGGGACGCGCTCCGTGGTGACGAGCCGCATCACCGCGTCCGGTTCGGGCTGCTGGAGGCGCCAGTGGGCCGGGAGGTCCGTCTGGCCGGCCCCTCCGCTCGCGCCGTTCTCGGATCGACCAGTCGTGCGGGGAACCGAGCTCTCGGCCGATGAAGGAACCAGCGCCATGTCCCAACCGTACCAGCGCCCTGCCCGAGGATCGAGCCCCGCGGCTGCGACGGGGGGCGGGCGGAACGCTACCCTCGTGCCCACATGAGCTCCGGAGAGAAAGCGGGCGCCGACGCCGCACGCACCAACCCCTTCCGCGCCCTCCCCGGCGTCGACGAGGCGCTGCGCGCGCTCGAGGACGCAGCGGCCGAGCACGCCTGGGTGGCGAACGTCCCGCGGGCCGTTCGCACCGAGATCGTCCAGTCCGCCCTGGAGCAGATGCGCGAGCGTATTGGCCGCGAGTCGCTCGATGCCGCGACCGTCGAGCACGAGATCGCATCCGGTGCGTTCACCCGGGCGCTGGTGGAGAGGTCCCGGATCGAGGTCGGCCGCGGGGTCGTCCGCGCCGTGAACGCGACCGGGGTCGTGCTGCACACGAACCTCGGCCGCGCTCCCGTCCACCCCGAAGCAGCGGACCGCATGCGCGACGCCGCCTCGGGCTACTGCGTCCTGGAGCTCGACCGCTTCTCGGCGCGACGGAACGAGCGCGACGCGCGGGTCGGCGTGCTGCTCTCGCGTCTCACGGGCGCCGAGGCCGGCATCGCGGTGAACAACTGCGCCGCGGCGGCGTTCCTGATGATGCAGACCTTCGCCGGTGGCCGCGAGGCGATCGTGAGCCGCGGGGAGCTCGTCGAGATCGGCGGCTCGTTCCGGGTCCCGGACGTGATGGCGCGCGCGGGCGCGAAGCTCGTCGAGGTGGGGACGACGAACCGGACGCGGATCGCCGACTACGAGCGCGCGATCACCGACGACACCGGGCTCCTGATGAAGGTGCACACGAGCAACTTCCGCGTCGTCGGATTCACCGAGGAGGTCGACCCCGCGGAGATGGCGCGCCTCGGCCGCGAGCGCGGCGTGACCACGGGCTGGGACCTCGGCTCGGGGCGCGTCGAGTCCGACGGCGCGCGTTCGCTGGAGGTCGTCGGCGACGAGACGATCGTTCGCGACGCGGTCGCGAGCGGGATCGACGCGATCGCGTTCTCGGGCGACAAGCTCCTCGGCGCCCCCCAGGCCGGGCTGATCGTCGGCCGCCGCGCCGCGATCCGCGCGCTTCGCAAGAACCCGATCTACCGCGCCGTGCGGCTCGACAAGGTCGCCCTGTCCGGGATCGAGGCGACGCTCGGGCTGCTCCTCGCCGGGCGCGGGGACGAGATCCCGTCCCGGGCGCTGATGCACCCGACCGCAGACGACCTCGCGCCCGCGGCCGAGCGGATCGCGTCTGCGATCGGGGGCCTCGAGGGCTTCGAAGCGCGTGCCGTGCCGTCCGAGTCCCAGCCCGGCAGCGGAAGCGCGCCCACCGTGTTCCTGCCGACGACCGCGGTGCGCGTCGTCCGCGAGGGGACGAGCGCCGACGACCTGGCCTCGGCGCTCCGGGCCGGTGACCCGCCCGTGTTCGTCCGGATCCACGACGACGCCGTCCACGTCGACCCGCGGGCGCTGCTCCCCGGCGACGAGGAGCTGCTCCTGGACGCGTTCCGGCGGCTCGCGGGCGCGGGGTCCTGAGGCGCGTCCTTGAATCGCGCTCCGGCGCTGCTTCCAAGCGTCCGGCCCTGGGCTTAGAGTCCTCGTCCGGCGGCGCACGATCCGCGCTGCCGCCATCTCCACGATGAAACTCAAGCGCAACAAGCGACTCACGGACTACGCGGCCTGCGCCGGCTGAGCTGCCAAGATGCCCATGGGGCAGCTCACGCAGGTGCTGCGTGGCATGAGGCAGTCGGACGACCCGCGGCTCGTCGTCGGCCCCCAGACGGTCGACGACGCCGGCGTCGTGCTGCTCGGTGCGGGGGAGGGCCTGCCCGACGGCGCGGAGGTCGCCCTCGTGCAGACGGTCGACTACTTCCCGCCCGTCCTCGACGACGCGTACCTGTACGGCGCGGTCGCGGCGGCGAACTCCCTGTCGGACGTCTACGCGATGGGGGGGCGCCCGATCAGCGCGCTCAACCTCGCGGGCTTCCCCAAGGGCTTCGACGAGGAGTGGGTGCGCGAGATCTTCCAGGGCGGCTTCGACAAGGTCGCCGAGTCCGGCGCCGTCATCGCCGGCGGCCACACCGTCGAGGCGCCCGAGCCACAGTTCGGTTTCGCGGTCACCGGCGTCGTCGACCGCTCGCAGCTCACCGCGAACGCGGGCGCCCAGGCGGGCGACGTGGTGTACCTGACCAAGCCGCTCGGGATGGGCTCCATGACGACGGCGGGCAAGTTCAAGAAGGCGCCCGACGAGGCGGTCCGGGAGGCGGCGCTCGTGATGGCGACGCTGAACGACCGCGCCGCGACGGCGATGAACGCGTCGGGCGCGCACGCGTGCACGGACGTCACCGGCTTCGGTCTCAATGGGCACGCGAGCAACATCGCCCGCGCGTCCGAGGTGATGTTCCGCTTCGAGCTGGCGACCATCCCGATCTTCCCCGGCGCGCGCGATCTCGCGGACAAGGGCGTCGTGTCCGGCGGGGTCGGCCGGGGCAAGAGCGCGCTCGCGGGCGAGGTGCGCGTCGCTGACGGGCTCGACCAGGCCCTCGTCGATATCACCTACGACGCCGAGACCTCAGGCGGCCTCCTGATCGTCCTTCCCGAGGAGAACGCTCCGAAGCTGGAGGACGAACTCGCGTCGCGCGACGTCCCCGTCCATCGCGTCGGAGAGGTCGTTCCCCGCGAGGGTGACCTCCTGATCGACCTCGTCTAGGGAGGTAGGAACCCTCCCGCCGACGTCATGACCCACCGCCGTCTCCCCGCGCTCGCCCTCCTCCTCCTCCTCGCGGCCTGCGCCTCGACCGACGAGCCGAACGGCACGCCCGACGACGCGCCGGCGCCTGCCGGGGACTCGTCACCGACCGAGCCCACCGCCACCGGCCCGGAGCCGATCTCGATCCCGGCGGTCCTGGAGGACGGATGGAGCCTTACCGCCGCGTACGAGAGCGACGTGCGGGTGAACGGCGTCGCGTGCGGGGAGCTCGACCGGCAGACGCCGGGCGACGAGATCGTCGCCGTCGATCAGCGCGGGCGGATCCTGATGTTCCGCCGCGCGGGGGACGGGTTCGAGCCGATGGTGGGCCCGCCCATCCCCGCGTTCGGCGACGGCCTCGACGAGCAGGGCATGACGAACGCGCCGACCGGCGAGCTCGTCCAGGTGATCTGCGCCGACATCGCGCCCCGGATCCCCGGCGACGAGATCGTCGCCGTCGGCGTGCTGGAGGGCGGCGAGGACGATGGCGGCCAGGGGCTCGTCCGCGTGCTCGCGAGAGCGGGCACCGACCGGACCTGGGTCGAGCACCGCAAGGTCACGCCTGCGCTGGTGCACGGCGTCGTCGCCGGCGAGATGGACGCCAGTCACCCGGGGATCGAGTTCCTGGTCGCGGGCTTCTTCGGTGAAGCGCTCGTCGGATCGATCTCCCCGCGTCCCGGTCCGGTCCGGATGTCCTTCGCGGACGGGATCGGTCTCCAGCACGAGGGCAACATCAAGGGCGCCTGCGTCACCGAGGACGGCATCGTCATGGCGGGCGACGACGGCTTCCTGACCGAGTACCGGCCTGACGGGGACGGGCGCTGGGAGCTCCTCCGGAGGGAGGACCTGAAAGCGACTCTCGCGCGGGTCGCGGCGTTCCCCGAGTACGACGCCGTGACGGTGTGCGCGAACAACGGCAGGTACATGCTGATCCGGCACGATCCCGAGACCGGATCGCGTCGGACCAACGGGCTCGCTCGCTGCGACACCCGGCTGCGCGGCGCGGTGATCGCGGACCTCGACCCGACGCACGAGGGGCGGGAGACCGCGACCGCGGGCTATGACGGGTTGATCCGCGTGATCTGGTTCCACCCCCGGGGCGATCAGCTCGCGACCAGCAACGCGATCGTCGCCCGCGACACCGCCAAGATCCACCACCTCACCTCGGGCGAGTTCGAGGGCATGGGGACGTGCCTCGTGAGCTGCGGCTACTCGGGCGACGTCCTCGTCGTCGGCCTCGAGCCCGCCGACGGGTGAGCGGTCGCGCTTCGCTTTGACGTCTCCCGGCTCCTTCTCCCCGCTCCCGCCCCGGCGGGACGTCTACGCCGGGCTCGACGGTCTGGAGGTCTCGGGCGCGCACCTGGGTCCGCCGCCGCTGGTGCTCGGCCACCGCGGCGCGCCGCGGGAGGCGCCGGAGAACACGCTCGCGAGCCTCCGCCGCGCGCTGGAGCTCGGCCTCGACGGCGTCGAGTACGACGTGCGCGCCTGTGCGAGCGAGGAGCTCGTGCTGTTCCACGACGAGCGCCTGGAGCGCACGACCGACGCGCGCGGCGCGCTCGCCGACCTCGACCTGCGCGAGCTCTTCTCGATCGACGCGGGCGGCTGGTTCGCCAAGCGCTACACCGGCGAGCCGATCCCGGTCCTCGACGAGGCGCTCGGGCTGACGCACGAGCGGCGCGGCGGCGAGCCGCCGTTCCACATGATCGAGCTCAAGGAGCCCGGGCTCGTCGATGCGCTCGCGGAGCTCCTGCGCGAGCACCGGCCGTCGATCCCGTGCCGCGTGGCGAGCTTCCGGCGCGACGTCGTGCTCGACGCGCGCGAGGCGGGCCTCCCCGCGATGCTCCTCGGCGTCGTCGCGACCGAGGACGACCGCCGCTTCGTCCGGGACGAGCGCATCCCGGCGTACAGCGTCGGGCCCGGCGGTTGGCGCACCGACGTCGCGCGCGAGGACTGGTCGTTCACCGAGCGCTGGGCGTGGGCGATCGACGACGGGGACGAGCTGCTCGAGCTGTCGCGCATGCCGCTGTTCGGGCTCAACTCGAACGAGCCGCACCGCGCGCTCGCCGCGCGGGCGCTGGCGCGGATGCAGCCCGACGCCGACCATCCCTTCCCGGTCGCGGCGCCGGAGCTGTACATCGAGCCCGAGACGCTCGACGTGCGAGAGCGCGGCGAGTGGTTCGGCTCGTGGGAGACGTCGGCCCAGGTGCGGAACCCGTTCCCGTTCCCGGTGTCCGCGCGTGCGTCGGTCTTCGTTCCGCACGGCGCCTTCGACATCGACGGACTGCCCCGCGTGTTCGACCTGGAGGCGCACGAGGAGCGCTCGATCTCGTTCCGCCTCGCGGGCGGCGCGCGGATCCCAGGGCCGGATCCGCTGCTCGGCGTGCTCCTGACCTGGCGCGAGGGCGTGACGCTGAACGGCGAGGTGCGGCCCGGCGGCCAGCTCCTCTTCGACGCACCGCTCGTACGGCGCCGCGTGGCGACGGCCGACGGGCTCGCGCGGCGCCTGGAGATGCTCGCCGAGCGTCCCGGCGACCCGCCGGCGACGGTCACCGCGCGCCGCGCGGGCGGGGAGCTCGCCCTGAGCCTGGAGAATCCCGGCGGTCTCGAGGACGCCCATCTCGTCGCGCGCCTCGGGGCCGAGGTCGTCCGCGGAGGACGCGGGATCCGGCTGCGCCTGCCGCCGCGGTTCGACGACGTGCCGCTCGGCGTTCCGTTCTCGTGCGGGATCGAGGGCGTGGACTCGAACGGCGACCGTCGCCTGCGGCGCTGGTCCGGCGGGCTGCCCGAGGGCCTCGGCCACGGCGCGCCCGGCCTGATCGTCCCGCTCGCGCGCGGCTGACGCGCCGCGCTTCGTCCGATGATCCCGCGGTCCGAATGATCACTGGCACGTTCCTCGACGAGATCAGCCACGACATCCCCTCGCAGAACTGGGGGCCCGACGAGTGGGCGCGCGACTTCGAGGCGATGGCGCGCACGGGGATCGACACGGTCATCCTGATCCGCGCCGGGTACCGCGACCGCTGCGCGTTCCAGTCCGAGGTGCTGAAGGAGCGGCACGGCTACCTGATCGTGCAGGACGACCTCGTCGGGCTCTTCCTCGACCTCGCGGAGCGGAACGGCATGTCGTTCTGGTTCGGGACGTACGACTCCGGCGAGCACTGGCTGCGCGGGGAGCACGAGGCCGAGGTCGAGATCAACCGCGCGTTCACCGAGGAGTTCGTCCGGCGCTACGGCGACCATCCCGCGCTGGGCGGCTGGTACCTGAGTCACGAGATCGACGCGTTCGACGAGACCGTCATGCGCGTTTTCGAAGGGCTCGCCGGGCACCTCAAGGGGCTGCGCGACCTGCCGATCCTGATCTCGCCGTACCCGCGCGGCGCGAAGCAGTTCGACCGGCCGTTCACGCTCGACGAGCACGCGTTGCACTGGGAGCGGATCTTCGGCCGCATCCGGGGCCTCGTCGACGTCGTCGCGTTCCAGGACGGCCAGGTCGAGTACCGCGAGCTGCCGGCGTACCTCAGGACGAACGCCGAGCTGGCGCGCGCGCACGGCATCGCGTCGTGGTCGAACGTCGAGAGCTTCGACCGCGACGTGCACCTCAAGTTCCCGCCGATCGCGTGGCCGAAGCTGCGCCACAAGCTGGAGGCCGCGCGCGCGGCGGGCGTGGACAAGCTGATCACGTTCGAGTTCAGCCACTTCATGAGCCCGCACTCGATGTTCCCGTCGGCCGCGGGATTGCACCGGATGTACATGGACTGGCGGGGCGAGGGGTAGGGGCCGGTCACGGGATCGGTCACAGGGTGGGGCGTGCGCCGAACGGTGCGGCGACCTCGCCCCTGGACCCCCTCCGGCCGACCCAGGCCGATCCCAGCCATGTCACGTCGCCCCGGCCTCGCGCGCCGCGCTGCCCTCTCTCTCGTCGTCGCCGTTTCGACCGCACTCCTCGCGCCGTCCGTGTCCGCGGCGGACGTCCGCGTCTCCGTCGAGCCCGAGGGGAACGGTGTCCTGGCGCTCACCGTCGATGCGGGCGTCGAGGGCGCCGGGCTCGGCTTCGCGCTCGTCCCGCTCCAGGACGGGCGGCCGTCGCGGACTCTCGCGGCGCGCCACGATCGGCTGCGTGGCACGCTCGATCGCCGCGGGCGGGCGGCGGTCGACCTCCGGGCGGTCGGCAGTGCGCCGGCCGGCCTCGCGTACCAGGTCGTCCTCCTCGGCGCCGGGGGGCGCCCCGTCGGACTGTCGTTCGCGTCGGTGAGCTCGTTCCGCGCCACGTCGCTCGGTCCGCTGACCGACGCCGCTCCGAGCTCGCCGCTCCGGATCACGGCGCCGCGTGCCGGTGCGACCGTCGGGTCTCCGACGATCGACGTCACCGGTCGACTGCGCGGCCTCCTCGACGCTCCCGGGACCCAGGTCACGGTCAATGGCGTCGCGGCGGACGTGCTCGCCTCGCCGACAGCGGCCGATCGGTTCGTGCTGGCGAACCTCGAGCTGGGCGCCGGAGCCAACGTCGTCACCGTGCGTGCGATCGCGCCGAACGGGTCGACGTTCGAGGAGACGCGGACCGTCACGCTCTCGCGCCTGACCTCGAACAACGTCGTCGCGGTGGGGGGCCGCGCCTACGCGGCGCGGGGCACCGCGGGGCTCGGGATCATGGACCTCGCGACGCGCGAGTTCACGACCATGCCGCCCGTCGCCGGCAGCAACCGCGTCGACGACGTGAGCGTCGCCGACGGGTTCCTGTTCGTGCTCGACGCGGCGTCGGGCGGGCGGCTGTCCGTCCTGTCGCTCGTCGACCCGGACCAGCCGGCGCTCGTCTCGGGACCCGTCACCGTTCCGGTCGGGCCGTTCGCTGGCGTGTCGGCCGGTGGCGGCCGGGTCGTCGTGTCGGGTGGGACCGGGCTGCTCATAGCGCGCAGCTACGACGCCGCCGGCGCGCTCTCGGCCGCCGTCGCGTCCACCGACCTCGGGATCGGGCAGCCGGACGTGCTCGTCGCGCCCGACGGAGCGCGTGCGTACGTCTCCACCGACTTTGCGGGCACGGTCGGAGGCGCGGGCTTCGGCGTCACGACGATCGACCTTGCCGCTCCGCCGACCCCGCCGTCGACCGTCCGGCGTACCGGCCTTCCGGGCTCGGGGTTCACGGGAGGCTTCCAGAGCCCGGCGAACTTCCCGATCGAGTCCGCGCTCATCGGCTCCCGGCTCGTCACCGCGCACGGGGGCGGGCTGTCACGGCTCACGCTCGACGGCGTGTTCGCCGGAACGACGCCGCTGTCCTTCGCCGCGGTCAACGTCGACGGCGCGGGCGCGTCCGCTTTCGTCGTCGGGACGGAGCGCTCGCTGGCCGAGGTGGACCTCGGCGGGGCCTCTCCGACGGTCGTGTCGACGGTGACGTTCCCGGGTCCGGGAGCGTTCAGCGGCGTCGCCGCGACGGATGAGCACATCGTCATCTCGGCCGGAGCCGGGGGATTGCGCGTCCTGCGACGCTGAGGCGCGGTCCGTTCGAACTCGCGTGCTTGCGCTCGAGGCACGGGAGTTCGATGCTCGCTGTTCGCCCCGTCGGGCGAATCGCGATGGACGAGCAAGGAGCGGCCAGGACCGAGCTGGACGAACACGGGATCGAGTGCTGGCGCTCGCGCATCGGCGCGGACCTTTGGGGGAGCGTTGTCCCGTTCTGGATGAACCACTCGCTCGACCGCGAGCGCGGCGGGTACCTCAACAACCTCGACCGGGACGGGACGTGCTTCGACACGAAGAAGCACGTCTGGCTGCAGGGGCGGCAGGTCTGGACGCTCGCGCGCATGTACCGGCGGAACGGCGACTCGACGCTGCTCGACGCGGCGCGGCTCGGCGCCGAGTTCCTCGATCGGCACGCGTTCCGCGACGACGGACGCGCGTACTTCAGCCTGACGCGCGACGGCGTGCCGGCGGGGCTCCAGCGGAAGCCGTTCTCGGAGTGCTTCTGCGCCCTCGCGTTCTCCGAGTACGCGCGCGCGACGGGCGACGACCGCTTCCGGGCGCGCGCGCTGGAGGCGTTCCACACCGTCCTGCGGATCGCATGCGACGCCGAGGTGCTCGGCCGGCCGGTGCTCGCGGGAGAGCCGACGACGAGCTCACTCGCGATCCCGATGATCCTGCTCAACCTCGTGGCCGAGCTGCGCGGCGCTCCGGGATCGGAGACCTTCGGCGACTGGGACGGCTTTGACACGCTGGAGGAGGACTGCGTGCGCGGGATCCTCCGGCACTTCGACCGCGAGCGCGGGCTCGTGCGCGAGACCGTGGCGCCGGACGGCAGGCCGATCGACTCGCCCGAGGGGCGGCTCCTGAACCCCGGGCACGCGATCGAGGCCGCGTGGTTCCTCCTGCAGTACGCCGAGCGCCAGCACGACGAGCGGCTCGTCGCCAAGGCGGTCCAGATGCTGACGGTCTCACTGGACGTCGGGTGGGACGACGACCACGGCGGGCTCTTCTACTTCCTGGACGCGGACGGCTTCAGCCCGACCCAGCTCGAGTGGTCGATGAAGCTGTGGTGGCCGCACTGCGAGGCGATGATCGCCACGCTGTACGCGTGGCGCCTGACCGGCGACGAGCGCTGGTGGACGTGGTTCGACCGCGTCGCGAGCTGGACCTACGAGCGCTTCCCCGACCCGGAGCACGGCGAGTGGTTCGGCTACCTCGACCGCGAGGGCCGCGTGTCGCAGCGCTTCAAGGGCGGCCCGTACAAGGGCTTCTTCCACGTCCCGCGCGCCCTCATGACGTGCGTCGGGCTGCTCAGCGACGGTCTGCTCGTCGATCGATGAGGACCATCACCTTGCGCGCGTCGGCCGCGTCCGCGGCGGCGACGCGGAGCACCTCGCGCGGCCGCCCCGCGCGGAGCTTGACGATTCCGACGGCGTGCCAGCCGGGCTCGTACTCGCGGGCGCGCGCGGGCTTGGTCCCGTCGCTCTCTGGCTCGTACGCGTAGTCGACCCAGATCGTGTACGTGCCGGACGTCGGCGCCTCGACGCGCCAGCTGACCCACTCGTCCTTCGGCTCGCGCTCGGCGACCACCTCGCCGGGGCGCCAGTCCGGGTCCTCGCGCCACGGCAGGCGCGCGCGCTGCGCGTACGGATCCCCGGTCAGCGTCGCGGCGAGTCGCCCGTCCTGCGCGAGCAGCCCGAGCTCGTAGAACCACACCTCACCCGCGAGGCCGCTCTCGCGGTTCGCCCGCACGGCGCCGAGCGCCATCTCGTCGGACGCGACGTAGTCCCGGAAGCTCGCCAGCACGCCGGGCGCGATCAGGTCGCGCCGGGTCGCGAGCCACTCGATCTTCAGCATCGCGTCCAGCGAGCGCTGGTAGGACGCGACGTCGCGGACGTAGAGCTGGGGGTGGAGCGCGTCGACGAGCCCGCGCTCGACCCACGTCTTCTGGTCCTGCAGGTAGTCGCGCAGCGACCACGACGGCCCGCCGGGCGCCATCGAGAACGCGTGGTCCTCGCTCACGCGCTTGACCGCCCGGCGGAGCTTCGCGAGGTAGTCGGTCAGGCGGTCGGCGCGCCACTGGGTCCACTCGGGATCGTGGATGTCCTCGGGCGGACGGCGACCCTTCTCGCGACGGTAGGCCCGCGAGGTCCGATCGTCGTAGCCGGCCTCGGCCGGGAGCGCGGGCAGGCGGTCGTCGCCCTGGACACCGTCGATGTCGTAGATCGTGGCGCACTCCAGCACGAGGTCCGTCATGAAGCGCTGCACGTCCGGGTCGAGCGCGTTCATCCACTGGAACCCGTTCTTCACGACGGGCTGCCCGTCCACGCCGATCGCGGCCCACTCGGGATGGGTGACGAGCGCCTGGCCCGGGAACGTCTCGTGCCCGGCCGCGAAGCCGTACTCGAACCACGGGACGACCTCGATGCCGTGGCGATGGGCCTCGAACAGGACCTCGGCGAGCGGGTCGCGATCGCCGTACCGCGGGTCCTTGCGGGCGCCGACGACCTCCTCGGCGACCGCGCTGTCGAAGAGCGTGTAGCCCTTGCTCCACACGACCGGGAAGACGACGTTCACGCCGGCCGCCGAGAGCGCCTCCATCTGGTCGCGGACGTTCTGCGGCGAGTCGAAGAACGTCGAGTGGCTGTTCGGGATCCAGACCCCGCGGATCTCGACCTCCTGCGCGACGGGGCGCGGCGAGGGCGCGGCGAGCGACACGGCGCACAGAGCGGCAGCTAGCATGCGGGCATAATGGCGGACCGGGTGGAGACGCGCGAGGTCGACGTGCTCGTGGTGGGCGGAGGCTGCTCCGGCTCGGCCGCGGCGATCCAGGCCGCGCGCATGGGCGCGCGGGTGCTCGTCGTCGAGGAGACGCCGTGGCTCGGCGGCATGCTGACGGCGGCGGGCGTGAGCGCGGTCGACGGGAACGAAGGGGCGCTGGGCGGCGGCCTCTTCGGCGCGTTCCGCGCGGCGATGGAGGACCACCACGGCGGGCCCGAGGCGGTCCGCTCCGGCTGGGTGTCGAACACGTGCTTCGAGCCCCAGGTCGCGGCGGCGTGGTTCGCGCGCGAGGCACGGGCGAGCGGCGCCGAGGTCGTGCACGGCGCGGTCCCCGAGCGCGTCCACCGCGAGAAGGCGAGCCCCGACGGGGACCGCGTGACCGGCGTGCTCTTCGACGTGGGGGAGGAGTGGCTGGACGTGCGCGCGAAGGTCACGATCGACGCGACCGAGTACGGCGACGTGCTGCACCTCGGCGGCGTGCCTTACCGGCTGGGGCGCGAGTCGGCCGAGGAGGCCGGCGAGCCGCACGCGCCCGCCGCGTCGGACGACGAGATCCAGGACCTCACGATGGTCGCGACGCTGCAGCGCTTCGACGACGAGGCCCCGCGCGTGCCGCTGCCGATCGGATTCGACCTCGGCCGCTTCGACTGCTCGACCGCGGTGCGCTGCGAAGTCCCCTACCCGGAACACTGGAACCACGCGCTACACGACTGGGATTCGTTCCTGGGCTACGCGCTGCTGCCCGGCGGTCGCTTCATGCTGAACTGGCCGTTCCACGCGAACGACCATCCCGCGCAGGGGCTGTTCGGAACGCGCGAGGAGCGCGCCCGGACGATCGAGCGCGCGAAGGAGCGCGCGCTCGCGTACGTCCACTACATCCAGACCGAGCTCGGCCACCCGGAGTGGGGGCTCGCGACGGACGTGTACCCGACGGACGACAGCCTGCCGCTGCTGCCGTACGTGCGCGAGAGCCGGCGCGTCGTCCCGGTGCGCTGGCTGCGCGAGCAGGACGTGGTGCCGCAGGACGGCTCCGAGCGGAACGCCGTGCTGCGCGACGGGATCGCGGTGGGGGACTACTACCTCGACCATCATCACGACAAGGACCACCGCCCGCCTGGCGAGCGTCTGGGCGAGGACTACCCCGCGAACGCGCCGTTCCAGGTGCCGTACTCCGCGCTCGTCCCCCGATCGATCGACGGGCTGCTCGCTGCAGAGAAGAACATCGGCGCCACGCACATCGTGAACGGCTGCTCGCGGCTCCAGCCGGTGTCGATGCTGATCGGCCAGGCGGCGGGCGCCGCGGCGGCGCTCGCGTCCGCGGCGGGCAGCGAGCCGCGCAACGTGGATTTGCAGGCGCTGCAGGACGTGCTGCTCGAGGCCGGGTGTCAGGTCGTTCCCGATCGCGAGGTCGGGAGCGGTGACCCCGGTTTCGCACAGCGTCAGCGCTCTCTCCTCGGGCGCTGAGCGCTACGAGAATGCGTCCTGGAAGGGCTCGAGGTTGTCCGGGCCGTAGCCGGCGGAGTGGATCGCGAACGCGATCACGTCGAATCGATCGCGGCGCGCATCGAGCGCGCGGCGGAACACTCGGGCGACCGCAGCAGCGGGGTCCTCGAACGCGCCGCAACCGAGCGCGCCGAGGACGGCGTGGCGGACCTCTGCCTCGGCGAGCGTGTCGAGGAGGGCCTCGATGCAGCGCTCCGCGCCTGCCGGGTCGAACGGGGCACCTTGCCTGAGGTCCTGGGCCGCTGCGCGCACCTCGAAGTACCGGAAGACGTCGGCCGCGTCGAGGAACGGGTAGCCGAGGTCGTCGCGCGAACGGTTCTCGCTCCCGCGAATGCAGAGGCGGGGGTGCTCGGTGTCGAGGTGAACGCGCCCGTCGCGACCCGTCACGAGAGCGGTACCCGCGGGCGTGTAGTTCCCGTCCAGCCCGACGAGCGGGTCACGCTCCACCGCGAGGTGGCAGTCGGTGCGGCGGAACATGTTCTCCTCCTGGGCCGCCATCCCCTCGACGTAGCCGCCGCCTGCGATGTGCGGGTTGGCCATGTTGAGCGCGGCGAACGTCGCGCCGAATTCCTCGCTCAGCGCCCGTGTCACGTCACCCCAGTCTCCGGCCACGATGCGCACCTCGCACCCGTCCGCTACGGGTGTGCGGCGCTCCGCCCACCGCCGGTGATTCTCGTCCGCGGCCCGCTCGAGGGCCTTCCGTCGGCCCCGCCTTCGGAGGACCGCGAGCGTCTCGCGCAGAAGGCGCGTCGCCGGACCATGACCGGGTCGTCGAACGGCGGGTGCGCCAGGTCGCGCTCGCGGAGAAGACGTCGTGCGGGCATGGCACCAGTCTCGTCGTTCTCGGCGAGTCGTGCTGCCTTGCGGAGCCGCTCTCGACGAGGGACACTCGCCCCACGGCGTTCGGCAGGCAGACGCGGGAGAGGAAGGAGCAGCTCGAGCTCCTCGTTGCGATCGCAAGACGCGTGCAGTCGCAGCTCGACGCGTTCTACGCTAGGGCCGAACCGGTGGAGCCGGACTCCGGCCTCGATCAAGTCGGACTACGCGACGGACTCGAGCACGTGGAGGAGTACGTGGAGGTCGGTGAGTGGGGGCTCGCGCTCGAGCATTTGCTCTACATGCTCTACGACACGGGCGTGGAGCTCACCGAAGAGGACGCCGCGTCTCTCGAGGGCCTGGTCCGAGCCTTCGGGGTGGAGGACGACGGATGGCACCTGCCCGACGACCCGTCGCTGCGCTCTGATCAGAACGACGAGTCGAGGAACACGACGAACCGCGGGCTCGTGAACGCGCTCGCCGGCGTCGCGTCGGTGACGAAACCCTGGAACCCCTGCACGAAGCCGTCGACGGTCGGGGGCAGGCCGATGATCGGCATGTCCAGCGTGAGCAGGCCGGATGGCGGCGTCGGGAACACGCCCCGGAAGCGGAGGACGTCGAGGCCTCCGACGAGGCGCGGCTGGTTCAGCGCCGGCGTGAACGCGAGAGTCGTGCCGCTGCCGAAGAAGAGCCGCGCGTCATTCGCGGGCACGGTGAAGAACGTCACCTGCCAGGGCTGGCCGGTGCGGACGACGGCGGGGGCCTCCAGCGCCGACGGGAAGCCGTTCAGCGGGTTGCTCAGGCCGGTGCCGCCGAGCGGCTGCCCGTCGACGCCGCCGGCGGGAGTCGGGTTGCAGACGAAGTCCATCGCTCTGGGGCCGCCCTCCAGGACGCCCTCGAAGTTCCACGTCAGCGTGCCCGCTCCACGGTGGATGCCGTCGCCGCCGTCGACGGTCCAGCCCGGACTGGACATGAAACCGCTCCAGCAGCCGGCAGCGCCGCCGAAGCTCGCCGAGTAGGCCAGGTAGAGCGTCGTGCCGCCCTCGATGCGCACGCCGTCGCCGCCGTCACCCGGGTCGTCCGACTCGCCGCCGCCGCCGCCGCGGAGGACGCTCCGCACCAGCGTAAGCGCGTCGACGCGCTCGGCCCAGACGCCGCGCCCGCCGAGGCCTGCCGGTGCGATGACGGCCAGCCGTCCGTCGCCGCCGGTCGCGCGCGAGTCGACGAGCGCCACGTCGGCGCTGTCGACGGCGAGCACCCCCGGCGCTCCGGACGGCGCGTAGAAGATCGGAGTGAAGTCGGGGTCGCCGAAGAGGCCGGTCGCGTCGAAGCGGCAGTCCTGCGCGCGCACGCGCCCGAGGCAGTTCCGTACGTCGAGTGCGCCCTCGTACGTGCCGTTCGTGGGGAACGTGTCGTCCGGGGGATCGACGATGAGCCCCGAGAGGAGCACGACGTCCGAGGCGCCGAGGTCGCGCACGAAGAGCCGGCCCGCGATCACTGCGTCGTCCTCGGAGACGATCGTGACCGACAGGGCCGCGACCGTGACGCTGCCCGGGTAGACGCCGCCCCGGACGAGGACGATGTCGCCCGGCGCCGCGTCGTGGACGGCGTCCTGGACCGAGGTGTGACTTCCTGCCCCGCCAGCGTCGACGACGAGGACGTCGGCGGGGGCCGGTGCGGCGGTCGTGGCGACGGAGGCGAGCAGGGCGAGCGGTGCGGCGAGCTTCAAGGGATCTGTGTGTGGGTGGTCGATGGGGAGGACCGCGCGCGGCGGCGGGTGCAACGGGGTTTCGCGGCTCGTTCCTGCGGAATCCCTCCAGTTGTTCGTTCGGTCGGGCGCGCGGAGTCGTTCTGGGTGCTCGTGCCGCGTCCATGGCACCGGATCACTCCCGCCATGCAGATCGCGATCACGAACGAGACCACCCCGACGAATCGTCGTCCGGCGGCGCCGCTCGAGCCCTTCGGGGTCCTCGGATCGGCGTTCCGCGACCACGGGTTCGACCGGCGCTCGTCGGGGGATCCCGAGAGGGAAGCACCGGAATGGAAACCCGGAGCGGCTTTTCTCGCCGCTGTGGGCGCTCCGCGCCTGGGGTTCGAATCCCCCTGACGGCTCCAGTACGAGTCGACCACGCGGACCGGGGGCGACCCCTTCGATCGTGACGACGCGCGAGCGGCACGGTGCGCCCTCGGGCTGCGACCGTTCTCCTCGCAGCGGACGCGCGACGCCCGCGACGGATGCGATCCCGCCGCGCGTGATCCGCGTCGGCGCGCTCCGCCCGAGCCCGTGACCCGATCCGTCGGGCCCGCGTGCCCCGGTGAGCGACGCCGCGCGCCTCCCGCGCGTCGGCCCTCCGTCCCGCGACGCGAGCCGTGGCCACCGCCCGAAGGCTCGTTCTCGGTCCGCACTTCCACGCCGTGTGCGACTCCTCGCGTACGGCGCCACCCACGGAGCGCGGGGCGTTCCCGCGCCGGCCCTTCGAAGCACCCCTTGGAGACAGGAGCTCCATCCAACCCGCTGCCATGCAACGCATCCGTGTCCGCAAGTTCGACCTCGCCCTCCGCTTCCAGAACGGCGACTTCGTCGACATCCTGCGCCCAGGCGTCTACTACGGCCTGGGGCGCTTCCTGCGCGGCGACCGGATCGTGGTCGTCGACCGGCGCGAGACGCACTTCGAGCACGACCAGCTCGACGTGCTCGTGCGCGACCCGGAGCTGCGGAACGAGCTGGAGGTCGTCGATCTCGTCGACGACGAGCGAGCGTTCGTATGGAAGCAGGGACGCCTGGAGGCGATCCTCGGGCCCGGCCTGCATGCGTACTGGAAGGAGCCGTTCCAGGTCCAGGTCGAGGTGCATCGCGTGACGCCGGGCCGCTTCCTCCACGATCGGATGGACGCGATCCTCGCCCACGCGAGCGCGGCCCGGCACTTCCGGGCCGTGCGCGCCGGCGAGCACGAGCACGTCGTCTTCTACCGCGACGGCGAGCGGATCGACGACGCCGCAACAGGCGTCCGCGTCTTCTGGCGCGGCCCGGGCGAGGTGACGTGGAAGACGATCCGCACGCGGGAGCAGGTGGCCGACGTCGGGGGACAGGAGATCATGACCGCTGACAAGGTCAGCCTCCGCGTCAACCTGCTCGTCACGTACCGCATCGTGGACCCGCTCCTCGCGCTGGAGACGGTCGAGGATCCGGACCAGACCCTGTACCGCGAGGCGCAGCTCGCGCTGCGCGCCGCGGTCGGGACCCGGACGCTCGATCAGCTCCTGGCCGAGAAGGACGCGGTCGGCGACGAGGTGCGCGCGGCGGCGGCTGCCCGTGCGGAGACGTTCGGCGTCGCCGTCCGGAGCGTGGGCCTGCGGGACGTGATCCTGCCGGGCGAGATGAAGACGATCCTGAACCGGGTGATCGAGGCCGAGAAGCGCGCCGAGGCGAACCTGATCCAGCGCCGCGAGGAGACCGCGGCCGCGCGGAGCCAGGCGAACACGGCGCGACTGCTCGCCTCCAACCCGGCGCTCGTGCGCATGAAGGAGCTCGAGGCCCTCCAGGACATCCTGCGGGGCGCGCGGGCGACCTTCCACTTCACGAGCGGCGACCTCGTCGACCAGGTGCGCAGCCTGGCCGAGGAAGCGGGGGAGTCCGATACGTAGCGAGGCGCCCCCCGCCCGGGGACGCGGGCCCCCCGACCGGTGGGTGGTGCGGGCCTTCGCACCCCACCCCCCCCGCCGTGCGGAAATTAGAGGTCGGGGCGCAATCCCCGAACCCCCGCAGGCAGAAACACCCCACGCC